>JBMLSG010000047.1:0-110615 GCA_049240625.1 Lacibacter sp.
AGTGGTAAAGTAGAGTTGCAATTGATTAATGTACAAGGTCAGGTTGTGGCTTCCCGTAATATGGGCTTTCAGGTGAAGGGCATTCAAACTTATCAATTGAACCCGTCTCAATTGGCAGGATCGGCATTACCTTCCGGACAGTACATTCTTCAGGTTCGTGTGGATAATTTGGTGCGTTATGAAAAAATTATGTTGCAGCAAAAACCCTGATCAAGTTGTCTAATTGAAATGATTTTCGTCAGGTATTTTGGGGATTGTAACAGGTACCTCGTTCTCGTTAAAAAAATATCTTAACAATACGTTAATATATAATAAGTTAACACTATATTGCATAACTCTTAAAACTAAAACTTCAGATTATGACCTTCAAACGACTGCTTGCCAAAACAGGGGCACTTCTGCTCATGCTGTTGGCTTTAGCACAATTCAGTTTTGCACAGGGAAAAACTGTAACCGGTAAGGTTACCGATAGCAAAGACGGAAGTGCTGTACAAAATGCATCCGTATCGATCAAAGGAACTTCTCGTGGTACTACAACAGATGCTTCCGGTAATTTTAGAATTACGGTAGAAAATGAAAATACCGTTTTAGTAATCTCTTCAGTGGGGTTTTCTCGTGTAGAGGTGAAAGTTGGAGAACAATCACAATTAACCGTAAATCTGGTATCTTCCAGTGCTGCGTTGAATGAAGTAGTGGTAGTAGGTTATGGAACACAACGTAAGAAAGATCTTACTGGTGCTGTAACCAAAGTAGGTGAAAAAGACTTTAACCAAGGTCCTATTACCAATCCGCTTCAACAGATCAACGGTCGAGCTGCCGGTGTAAACGTTACACAAACCGGTAGTGAGCCCGGAATTGCACCCAGCATCCGGATTCGTGGAATTACATCTTTAATTGGAGGCAACGACCCTTTAGTGGTGGTTGACGGAATTCAGGGGAATCTTGATCTCTTGAATCAAATACCTCCAAGTGAGATCGAATCAGTCGACATCTTAAAAGACGCATCTGCCACCGCAATTTACGGTTCTCGTGGTGCGGCAGGTGTTTTGCTTGTTACTACTAAAAAAGGCAGATCCGGTAAAACGACTTTGGAATATTCTGCAGTAGCTTCTGTAGAACAAGTCGCCAAAAAATATGAATTGTTAAGCGCTGCGGAATGGAGAGCGGAAGCAGCTAAGCGTTTGACCAACCCAACTGATTTTGGTGCCAATACCGACTGGTTTGATAAAATTACCCGCAATGGATTTCAGCACAACCACAATCTGGCATTTAGTGGTGGTTCTGCCAATTTCAATTACCGCGCCTCTTTGACAGCGATCTTACAAGATGGTATTGTAATCAATTCCGGCTTCCAAAATTATATAGGACGTTTTCAAGCAACTCAAAAGGCTTTGGATAATAAATTGACACTTTCCATGAACCTGAACTCCGGTTTGGCTGATTGGAAGTACAACGGCCCAGGTGTAGTAGGTGCAGCCTATTTCCGTCGTCCTACGGATCCTATTTATAAAACAAATCCTACTCCCGGCGATAGAGGCGGTGATTATTTCATCGATCCCACTTCATTTGGTTACCTGAATCCTTATGCTCGTGCCAAAGAAATCATCGATGGTCGTCAACAGAACAGTTTGTTCGGAAGCTTCCGTGCTGATCTTGAACTTTTCAAAGGATTTACAGCCAGTTGGTTTGGTTCCTGGAGAAAAGTGAATGGTGTGTATGGAGGATACCAGGCTCCTAAAACAACGATTGAAGCTGCAAGAAATCAAAATGGAATTGCCAATCGTAGTACAGACTTGAGCAATGAGCGTTTGACGAATATTATTTTAAATTATAAGAAGAATACAGGCGATCATTCTTTTGATGTAATCGGTGTTTATGAATGGCAAAAGGCGATCTATGAAGGTTTCAATGTGACTGGTCGTGGATTCATTAATGACTTTACTTCGTTTAATGCATTGCAAACAGGAACTGTAAGCAGTTTTCAGCAAGGCGATATGTCTTCATACAAAAACGATCAAACACTGGTTTCGTTCTTAGGTCGTTTGAACTATGCTTACAAAGGCAAATATTTGTTGACTGCAAGTTTCCGTCGTGACGGATCTTCCAAATTCGGTGCGAATAACAAGTGGGCGAACTTCCCTTCAGTCAACGTGGCCTGGAGAATCAGTCAGGAAGATTTTTTGAGAAACTCTCGTTATATCAACGATCTTAAATTGCGTTTGGGCTACGGTGTAACAGGTAACCAGCAAGGTTTAGGACCTTTGAATTCAGTTCGTATTGTGAGCCCCAGTGGAACAACTTTCTTTGGTGGTTCAAGTATTCCGAATTTTGCAGTTACACAAAACGAAAACAAAGATCTGCGCTGGGAAACACGTCGCATGTTGAATGCCGGATTGGATTTCTCTTTGTTGAAAAATAACAAATTAACCGGTACCGTTGATGTGTTCACCGGTGAAACCCGTGATCTGTTGTTTGGATATGCAGTACCTCAGCCCCCTTATCCTTTTGGAAGCATCACTGCCAATGTGGGTACTATTTTAAATCGTGGATTGGAAGTAACACTAAACTATAATTTGTTGAATACCCGCGATTGGAACGTCATGCTCTCAGGTAACTTCACTACCATTCGTACAAAAGTGAAAAGCTTGAGTGGTTCTCTTAATGGAGTACCCTTGTTGACCGATACAGTTGCATGGGGTTCTGCTGAGGCTATCGGCGTTGGCGGAAACTTTAATAGTTCCTATTTGATGACCGGTCAGCCTATTGGAACCTTCTTCCTTCCACGTCATGCCGGTGTTGATGCAAACGGAACACAATTGATTGAGGATCTGGATAAAAACGGAACCATTGATTACGCAGACAGAGGTGGTGACCGTGCTATTGCCGGTCAAGCGCTTCCCAAATTTACCTGGGCATTCACACCTTCGGTTTCATATAAAAACTTTGATCTTAATATTGTTACAAGAGGTGCCCACGGTCATAAAATCTACAATAATCGCAGAGCACAGTTGAGCATGATGGATCGTTTAGGTACATCCAATGTGTTGAAAGATGCACCTGCATTAGGCATCAAAACCGTATCCGGTCCAAGTGACTTGTGGTTGGAGAAGGGAGATTTTGTTCGTATTGAAAATATTACCCTTGGATATAAGATTAATGTTGCGAATGTTAAACTTATCAGCGGTTTGCGTGTTTATGTTACTGGTAATAATCTGGCAGTATTTACCGGCTATACCGGTATTGATCCTGAGTTGAATGCCGGTGGTGGCTCTGGCGGTGGAATTGATTTCGGTATCTACCCCCGTGTAAGAAGTTTTGCAGTTGGTTTAAACGTAAGCTTTAAATAATCAAATTAATATTTCACGTATGAAAAAAATATTTTTTATAATCACCCTTGGTGCCCTGTTTGGTACAGGGTGTACCAAATTGGATGAAGGTGTTTACGACAGACAAGTAGGCAGTGATTTTTATGCTACACCGGAAGGAATCAATGGTGCACTTGCCGATTTGTACAATGAAATTCGCGGCGATTGGGGTAGTAAAGGATATGCCGGAGCAGACAGAGGCTGGTTTGATATCAATGAAGTTTCAACCGACGAAATGATGATACCAACCCGTAGCACAGGCGACTGGGATGACGGTGGATTGTGGCGTCAGTTTTATTTACATCAATGGACAGCGGGACATCCTTTTATTGAGGGTACCTGGAATTGGCTCTATCGTGGTGTATTCAAAGCCAATCTTGCTGTAGATCTCTTAACCAATGCAAAAGCAGATCCTTCCAAAATTGCCGAAGCTAAAGTTTACAGAGCATTTTTATATGCCTTATTGGTGGACGGTTGGGGTAATGTTCCTTTTTATACTGAAAACAACCTCACTGTTGATCAAATTCCTCAAAAAGAAAGAAGTTTCATCTACAAGTGGGTGCTTGAAGAGTTGACCGCCAATGTTCCTTTGCTCACAACTGAAAAAGGAGGAGCTTATTATGGACGTTTTAATCGTTGGGCAGGTTATGCACTTTTGTCTAAAGTATATTTGAATGGTAAAGTATATGGAGGAAATGAAACGGATCCTTTAGATAATACAAAAACTATATGGGATCGCACGATTCAATACAGCGATTCGATTATTCTCAAAGGAGGTTTTTCTTTACATCCCAACTACCTTGCAATTTTTGGAGCAACCAATCCCTTGGATGAATCTATTTTGTCCATATATATTGATGCAAACACAGCGCCTCGCAATATTATTGGTATTCGCTCACTTCGTGCAGAACAAGGTAATGCTGAATTTGGTTTCAGTACCTGGGGAGGTTCAACCTGTCATCAGGATTTCTACAATAAATACGAATCCGGTGATTTACGCAGAAATCAGTGGGTGTTAGGTGCTCAACCGGGAGGCATTACTTACGTTAAGGAAATTTCTTCATTGACTAGCGCCGGTCCCTATGAAGGTGCCCGCAACATCAAATACAAGCCAGTTGCTCCCTACAACGGTGGTGCAGCTTCAAACGATTTTGTCATCTATCGCTATGCTGATGTGCTGTTGATGAAAGCCGAGTGTTTGGTACGAAAAGGACAGGCAGCAGCAGCAAAAACTTTGATGGATGAGTTACGTACAAGAGCAGGTTTAAGTGCATGGCCTTCAAATCCCACATTGGATGATGTATTGGATGAAAGAGGACGTGAATTGTGCTGGGAAGGATTACGTCGTCAGGATTTGATCCGTTTCGGCAAATTTCTCGCGGCTCGTGATTTCAAACCGGTATCTCCTGCACACGTAGGATTGTTCCCGATTCCGACCTCAGCGTTGAATACCAATCGCAAATTGGTTCAAAATACAGGATATTAAACCATTTAAAAAGAATCGAAAATGAAAAAAATAGCATCATTATTCTCGGTTACTGCTTTGCTCATGGCAGTAGTACTGTGGGGATGTAAGAAGGATTCAGAAATCCCAACGTTGGGTACATTTGGAATTGAAGATTATGATATCATTCAACTTACAAATTCAAAACCGAATGTTCCGGTTGTTCTTACTTACGGCGACGACCAAGAGATTGACAGTATTTACATCAAAATTGCATTGGAGTCGGCTCCCGATAAGCGCATCGCAGGTACAACCATTAAAAACTTTGTTCATTCTTCAACCGGAAAGACAACTGTACAAGTAGCTTTCCCTGTTCCTGCTGCAGGGGCTCCTTCAGGGCTTTATATAATTTCTTATACTATCACCGATAAAAAGGGCAAAACGTATACTAAGTCTTATAAAGTAAACATTCTGAACAATCAGTCTGCAGCAGATCCTAATTGTACTGGTTCATACCCCTCGTTGCCTTTGCCTTCTGGGAAAAATGTTTGGTTGTACGTGACTGCACCCGCAAACACCGATGGTGAAGATTTATATGTGAGCGGAAATTTTGAAGGTTCTCTGTCTTGTGGTACCGGCGATTGGTCTGGTGGTGGAAATGCTTGTTTAAAATTGACAAAAGTAGACGGCTCTAATACCTGCTATTACATAGCTTTAAATTTAACTGGTTCGTCTGAGTTTAAAATTACACGTGGTAGCTGGAGTAAAGTGATGAAAAACCCCGATGGTTCAGAAGCAGACAATATCAAATGGAACTCAAGTGCTTCACAATTTGTGACTATCAAAAACTGGGCTGATCGTATTGTACTTCCTCCTACTTCTCTTCCTGATGCAGGTATTGCTACAGGCAAGTTGTCCATTGTGGCAGATGTAAAAAGTACAGACGATGGAATCAAATATTATCTGGTTAAAAAGGGAAATCCTGTAACCGATAAAAGTATTCCAATGATTCGTGTGGCGAATACAACAAAAGTAGTTGGCCTTGTACCTAAAGATCAAACTTCTGAGTACAACATTGTTAAAGAAGACAAAAAGGGTGTGAATTCATGGGGCTTCGAAACACTTGCAGGTAAATGGGATGGGAAAACCAATCCAATTAATGTAACGGTATCCTATTTTGAAGGAGATCCTTCTATCATTGCAGTGCCTCCACAACTCTATATAATTGGAAGTGCAACTCCTGAATTATGGTCAGCACCTGTAACGGATGCTCAGAAATTTACCAAAATAGCGGATGGAGTTTTTGAAATTACCATTAACCTTACAACGGGTGGTGCTTACCTGCTTTTTGAAAACAACATCGGTTGCTGCTGGTGGCAACAAAAAGTAGGCGGTAATGATAAGTTAGGAGGACGATTGATCTATGGCGGTGGTGATATCCCCGCTCCGGATGAAACCGGCACCTACAAAATCACTGTCGACTTCACTAAAGAATCTTACAAGTTGGTAAAACAACCCTAATTTAATACAATGATTTTCAGGCCGACACTTCAAAGTGTCGGCCTTTTTTTATACCCTTTCCATGCATATTCAGTACTTTTGTGCCCTCTAATTCAATGCTATGGCTTCTTTGCGTGAAAAGCTGGATCTGAATCGTTTACCCCAACACATTGCCATCATTATGGATGGGAACGGACGCTGGGCGAAGGAACATGGTCAGGATCGTTTGTTTGGCCATTTTCAGGGCGTGGAGAGTGTACGTAATATCGTAGAAGGCTCTGCAGAGTTAGGGATCAAATACCTGACGCTGTATGCATTCAGTACCGAAAACTGGGATCGTCCCATCGAAGAAGTAACAGGCTTGATGGAATTGCTTGTAGATACCATCAAAAAGGAAACCGCCACCTTGCATAAAAACAACATCCGCTTACACGTGATTGGGGACATTCATATGTTGCCGGAATATGCACAAAAAGAATTGCAGGAAAGCCTTGATTTTTTAAGTCAGAATACCGGCCTCAATCTTATCATGGCACTCAGTTACAGTAGCCGCTGGGAAATTGTTAATGCCATTAAAAACATCGCGGCCGATGTAAAAACAGGAAAGCTGGAACCCTTTGAAATTGATCAGGATACCATCAAAGATTATTTAACAACCCGTGAATTTCCCGATCCCGAACTGATGATTCGCACCAGCGGAGAATACCGGATTAGTAATTTCTTGTTGTATCAACTGGCTTATGCCGAACTGTATTTTACAAATGTGCGCTGGCCCGAATTCCGAAAGGAAAATTTATACGAAGCCATTTTAGATTTCCAGCAACGGGAACGCCGATTTGGAAAGACAGGAGATCAAATTCAAAAAGAAAAAACAGTACGGCCTTCCTGACACTTAGAGAATTCAATCATTTTAACAAAGAGTTTCATCAAAAGCCATTATTTTGCTCCGCTTTGAATAGCATCATTCACAAACACATTTTTTAAACAAGTCCACTTGTAATGCGTATTTATCGTTCCTTCTTTGTTTTTTTTCTGATTGCTATTCAGGCCCATGCATATGCTCAGTTCAACGATACCATCGTACCTGTATCGGTAGATCCGCAACTGGAAGCGATCTTTACAGCAAAAACACCGAAGGAATACCGGATTGCAGGTGTTCGGGTTACAGGTTCACAATCATTCGACTCCTCTCTTTTGTTATCTATTTCGGGAATCAGTCTTAACGATAAGGTATACCTGCCCGGAGGTGATTTGTTCAGCAAAGCCATTCATTCCATCTGGCGTCAGCAATATTTTGATGATGTAACAATATATCTTACCAAAGTAGAAGACGAAAACCTCTACATCGAAATTCAGGTGAAGGAGCGCGTTCGTTTGGGCAATTTTTATTTTTCCGGTATCCGTAAAAGTGAACAAGACGACCTCAAAGAAAAAATCGGGTTGGTTCCCAATAAGGTTATTACAGAAAACTTACGGATCAACAGTATTGAACGTATTCAAAAATATTTCATAGAGAAGGGATACAAAGCTGTTCAGGTTACCATCACTGAGTCCAATAATCAAACAAATGCACTTTACAAAGATTTGACTTTTGTTGTTTCCAAGGGGAAAAAGGTAAAAATTGAAGAATTGTTTTTTGGAGGGAATACACAGGTTCCGGATCTCAAGCTCAAAAAACAAATGAAGGGTACTAAAGAAAAAGGTCGTATTTCTTTACATGCCAGTTCATTTGTTCCGCAATATGGAACTAAAGATTCTATTTCAAGGAAACAATACTTCAAGGAGTTTGGGTTTTTACACCCATCTAAAACATTGGCCTTTTTAGATCCATGGTTTCGGTTTAAGTTTTTCGCTGCTTCAAAATTCAACATCTCGAAGTATAATGAGGACAAAGAGAAAATCCTCGCATATTACAATGCACTTGGTTTTCGTGATGCCACCATTGATCGTGATACGATGTATTACAACAAAGACGGCAACCTGATGATTGAGTTGCAGATGAATGAAGGTCGTCGATATTATTTCGGAAACATCACCTGGAAGGGAAATACCAAATACAGCGATTCTGTACTAACCTCGATACTTGGAATTAAAAAGGGAGAGATCTATAATCTGGATCATCTTAATAAAAAACTGGGTAAACAACTTTCTCCGGATGGGGGTGATATCAGTGGCTTGTATATGGATGACGGATATTTGTTTTTCCGGATTGAGCCCATTGAAACAAGGGTCTATAACGATACCATCGATTATGAGGTACGGATTTCGGAAGGGCCACAGGCAACGATTCGGTCGGTTAATATCAGCGGCAATGACAAAACAAAGGAATATGTTATTCGTCGTGAATTGCGTACTGTTCCGGGAGAGAAATTCAGTCGGTCCGATTTGATACGTTCCAATAGAGAGTTGGCTGCCTTGAATTATTTCAATCCTGAAAAAATTGGAATCAATCCGGTACCTAATCCCGATGACGGAACTGTAGATATCAATTACTCTTTAGAGGAAAAATCAAGCGATCAACTGGAGTTAAGTGCCGGTTGGGGGGGATTGATCGGTTTAACCGGAACGCTGGGGGTTACATTCAATAATTTTTCAACGAAAAATATCTTCAAGAAATCGGCCTGGCAACCATTGCCATCCGGTGACGGTCAACGGTTATCGTTGCGTGTGCAATCTAATGGGCCCTCATTTAGTTCACAGAATTTCTCTTTTACAGAACCCTGGCTGGGAGGCAAAAAACGTAATGCGTTTACGGTTTCTTTATTCCGCACTAAACTGGCAAACGCCTTTAATCCACTCACCGGTTTGCCGGAAAGAAAACGTTCCAATACACAGTTTTTGCGAACAATGGGCGCCAGCATTTCATTGGGAAAACAATTGAAATGGCCTGATGATTATTTCAATTTGATTACTTCTGTCAATTATACACAGTATAAATTAAACAACTACCCCATCTTTCCGGAGTTGGACAGTGGATTGTCGAACAATCTTAATATTCGTTTGCAGTTGATCCGCTCGAGTGTGGATCAACCTATGTTCCCGCGTTCCGGTTCTAATTTTTCGCTTACTGCAACCTTTACGCCCCCTTGGTCGTTCTTCAGGGATAGGTCCAAATATGATAATCCCGCAGAGAAATACAAGTTGGTGGAGTATCACAAATGGCGTTTGAACTACGAATGGTTTGTGCCAATTGGAAAGCCGATGGGCGCTGAAAAAAATCGTCAGTTTGTCTTAAGGGCAGCTGCTAAATTCGGCTTTTTGGGACGATACAGTAATTTCCTTCCCATATCACCATTTGAACGATTTCAGGTGGGAAATGCGGGTATGCAAAACAACTTTGGGATCATTGGGTTTGACATCATTGCGCACAGAGGTTATCCGGTTTATGATAAAAGCAATCCACGGATCAACAATTCCGGACAAACATCTGCAAACCAGTTCTTCACGATGTTCAATAAATACAGTTTAGAACTGCGCTACCCTTTGAGCACCAATCCCAGCAGTACCATTTTTGGTCTGGCGTTTTTTGAGGCAGCCAACGGGTGGTATGATTTTAAAGATTACAATCCATTTAAACTGCGCAGAAGTGCCGGTTTAGGGATGCGCTTTTTCTTGCCCATGTTTGGTTTGCTTGGATTTGATTATGGTATCGGGTTTGACCGTTCCTTCCCCGGAGCCAAAATGCGTGACATCAGCAGCTTTACATTCATGTTAGGATTTGAACCCGAATAAAATCGTAGAATATGTCTTTCAAAAAAATTCTTTTCGTTGTTGTTTTCTTGTTTTCCTGCTCCTTCGCAGGGTGGGCACAACGTTATGCCATCATAGATACCAAATACATTTTGGAAAAAATACCGGAGTATAAAAACGCCAATACCCAATTGGAAGAAACGGCTGAAGTCTGGCAAAAAGAAATTGACCTCATCCAAAGTGAATTGGATAAAATGTACCGTCAGTTGGATGCTGAAAAAGCCATGTTAACACCCGAATTGCTGAAAAAGCGAGAAGATGAAATTTACAACAAGGAAAAACAGGTACGCGATTTGCAGCGTAAACGATTTGGTTATGAAGGCGATTATTTCCGGAAAAAACAGGAATTGGTGAAACCCATACAGGATAAGGTTTACAACGCTGTACAGAAACTGGCTACGGAGCGTATGTATGATTTTATTTTGGACAAAAGTGAGGGAATTACTGTTATATTTGCCGACCCGAAACTGGATAAAAGTGATGATGTTCTGAAAATCCTGGGCGTTAAACTTTAATCAAAAATCATTCGTCTTATAACGAATCAAAACAGGGAACAGTCTTGAATTTTAAAACACAATAAACATGAACAAAGTTATTTTTATTCTTTTCGTTGCAGTTTTCAGCAACCTCGTTTCAACAGCGCAAACTAAAATTGCCCATATCAATACTTCGGAATTATTATCCGTCATGCCTGAAACCAAAAAGGCTCAGGAGAAATTACAACGTGTACAGGATTCGTTGAATGAAGTGTATTCTGAGTTGATTACTGAGTTGCGTGAAAAAGACAGTGTATTTACTGCTGATTCCGCAAAGTGGACTCCAACCAAAAGAGAAGTTAAAAAAGGCGAGTTGAGTGATTTGTATACAAAAGTACAAGGTTACCAAAACGAAGCGCAGCAATACCTGCAACAAAAAGAACAGGAGGTGTACGCGCCGGTTCAAAAAATTGCACTGGAAGCCATACAGGCTGTTGCAAAAACCAACGGCTATGCCTATGTGTTTACACGTGAAGCACTGATCGTTGCACCTGCTTCGGATGATCTTTTGCCACTTGTTAAGAAATACCTGAAGATTCCGGAAACACCTGCGGTGGCTCCCAAAAAATAAAGAATGCTTTAAATTCATCCCGCCCCGACTCAGGCGGGATTTTTTTTCTTATTTTGTGCAATGCAACACGGCGCAATTGGCATATTCGATTCCGGTTATGGCGGCTTGACTGTCCTGAAAGAAATTGTAGCGCAGCTTCCGGAATACGACTACATGTATCTGGGCGATAATGCACGGGCTCCTTATGGAACCCGAAGTTATGAGTCTGTTTACCGTTACACACTTGAATGCGTAAAGTGGTTTTTTGAACAAGGATGCCCCTTGGTCATACTTGCCTGTAATACGGCTTCCGCAAAAGCTCTGCGAACGATTCAACAAAAAGATTTACCTCTTTTACAAGCCTCCAATCGTGTGTTGGGTGTTATCAGACCAACGGCTGAGGTGATTGGACAATACACTCACTCGAAAAAAATAGGAATTCTGGCAACAACCGGAACCGTTCAATCGGGGTCCTATTTAATTGAAATCGAGCATTTTTATCCGCAGGTACAAGTCTTTCAACAGGCATGCCCCATGTGGGTTCCCTTGATTGAGAACAACCGACACGAAACAGCCGGAGCTGACTATTTCATTAAAGAATGTATTGATGATTTGCTGCAGCAGGATCAAGGAATTGACGCCATTTTACTGGCATGCACCCATTACCCGTTGCTCGCAAAGAAAATTGAACAATTGTTACCCGAGGGTATCCAACTGCTTTCACAGGGAGCCATTGTTGCCTCCAGCCTTAAAGACTATTTGAAACGACATCCCGATATGGATCAACGTTTGCTTAAAAAGGGGAAACAGATGTTTTTTACGACTGATTCGGCCGAAGAGTTCAATCTGCATGCGGGTTTATTTTATGGCAAACCGGTTCAGGCCCGGCATATAGAACTTCTTCCATAGGTATTATTATCTCAAAGATGTTTTAATCAGAAAGGTTGTTATTTTTCGCCTAAAAACCGATTGAATACTTCAATTTCCTTACCTTTGCCGTCCTTTCACAAACAGTGGGAAGTGGTGTTCTCGCTGAATGAATGAAATCCGGCTTCTCCCGGAATATTTAAAAAGGATTAAAAATTTCAAAATGGCACAGAAAAGAACATACCAACCATCAAAACGTCGTCGCAAAACTACACACGGTTTCCGTAAGCGTATGCAAGACGCAAACGGTCGTAAAGTATTGGCAAGTCGTCGTAAAAAAGGACGCCATAAACTTACGATCAGCGATGAGCGTGGTGCAAAAAAATAAGCGCAATTAAAACATTATAGCTAAAGTCCCGATGTTCATCTGAACGGGACTTTTTTATTTTCATGTCTTTTTGTTATTGAGGAAACAGTTTACTTTAGAGTTGGTGAAATTATATACACTTGGCAAAACCGAACGACTTAAAAGTCGCAAACGACTTGAAGCGTTATTCAAAGAAGGAAAGTCATTCACTCATTTTCCTTTCAGGGTCTATTATGTTCTTGCAAGTGAACCAAAAACGGAAGCACACACACCACCTCTTGTTTTTGGTGTGGGCGTTGGTACGCGCAATTTTAAGAAAGCCGTTGACCGGAACAGGATCAAGCGATTGATTCGGGAAGCCTATCGTTTGCAAAAGCAATTGCTGGTACATAAATTGACTGAACGCGGAGGTCGGATGGATCTTTTTTTCATTTTTACAGGGAAAGAGATGCCGGATTATTCATTCTTGTTCCAGCATATGCAAGCAGTACTGCAAAAGCTGGAACAACGCATTGATCAATCATATGAATAAACAATCAAAAGCAAGAACTGTTTTTTATTATTTAATGAGTCTTCCGTTCATTGTACTGATCCGTTTTTATCAGCTTGTCATCAGTCCTGCAATTGGCCCCAAGTGCAGGTTTACGCCAACCTGTAGCAGTTACGGCTTACAGGCCTTTAAAAAATATGGGCCTCTCAAAGGCTTGCTTTTAACATTGAAACGAATAAGTAAATGTCATCCCTGGGGCGGCAGTGGATATGATCCGTTGCCATAAAAAAAGACCCGCTTTGATGCGGGCCTTTAAATGATTCCATTCAGAAAATTATTTAGCAGCAATGTAGCGTTCGGCAACCTTGCTCCAGTTCACTACATTCCAGAAAGCGCCCAGGTAATCGGCACGACGGTTTTGGTATTTCAGGTAATATGCGTGTTCCCAAACATCTACTCCCAGTATCGGTGTTCCCTTCACTTCGGCCACATCCATGAGTGGATTATCCTGATTGGGTGTTGAAGAGATTTCCAGTTTGCCATCTTTCACAAGCAGCCATGCCCAGCCACTTCCAAAGCGTGTCATCCCGGCATTGGCAAATTTTTCTTTGAATGCATCAAAGGAGCCAAATGCAGTGTTAATAGCTTCTGCTAAAACTCCGGCAGGAGCTCCACCGGCATTGGGTGCGAGAGATTCCCAAAAAAAAGTATGATTCCAGTGACCTCCGCCGTTGTTGCGAACTGCAGGAGAGATGCTGCCGGCTGCGGCAACTAATTGTTCCAATGATTTTTGCTCATGTTCAGTTCCGGCAATTGCTTTGTTCAGGTTGTCGACATAGGCCTGATGGTGTTTGCCATGATGAATTTGCATGGTCAATGTGTCAATATGCGGTTCCAGTGCATCATGTGCATAAGGAAGAGGGGCTAATGTAAAAGACATTGTTTTGATATTTAAAGTGAAGCACAAAAATAAGCAAGCTTGCTTGATCCAAAGCAAGAAAAAGACAGGTTTTGCAAATTCAGGAACGACGGGCTTTGAAGAACTCTTTCATCAATTGTGCACAGGGTTCTTTTAAGATACCGGTTGTAACAGATGCTTTAGGGTGAAATGGATTTGTGGTGCCGGTTATATGTTGATGGCCGTTTTTTTCATCTGATGCACCCCATACAATTCTGCCGATCTTGCTCCAATACAATGCGCCGGCACACATTAAGCACGGTTCAACCGTAACATACAAAGTGGCATCCGGAACGTATTTGCTGCCCAAAAAACTGAAAGCCGAGGTTAGTGCAATCATTTCAGCATGAGCCGTAGGGTCGTTTAGTTTTTCAACTTGATTGTAACCACGGGCAATGATTTTGTTGTTGATGACCACAACAGCTCCAACGGGAACTTCCCCTTCTTCGTAGGCGATCCGAGCTTCTTTCAGCGCTTGTTCCATGAAGTATTCATCTGTTTTAGCAGAGGAAAGCAGTTCTTCAGTTTGCATATAAAATCAAGATTTTTGTCTGATGGTTTTTGAAACGCCCAGATGTTCTTTTTGTCGTTGTTCTTTCAAAAATGCAGTACCAAAACTAAGCTTTTTTGCAGCAGGGGCTTTTTCGTTAATCATACGCCAAAAAGGAGTGATTTTATGAAGGGCTGTTCCGTTTTGATATTCTTCATAGGCGGCCTCAGCAACAATTCGTAAAAATATTCCGGATGTAACAGGGCATGTTTTATCTGCTCCGTATTCGGCAGCCAAGTCTTTACGCATTTGCGCAAGGGATGTCTCAGTACCTTTGGGTATCTGTCGAATGTACGTATCTACAATTTGTGGAGTTGCAATTAACATGCTTTCTCCTGCTTGTATGTCGGCAAAATCCTTTTCGATTTTTTTTACAACTGCTTTTTTATTGAGGTCACGTTTTTCGACCCATGTTTTACGTTGATAAGCACACATACCTCACTGTTTTTTACAAATTTACTGGATGAGGTTACGAGTTCCAATGACGTATAGTTCGTTTCCTGCTGTTTTGTACCCAATTATTTCTCGGTATTGTTTAGCATGATAGGTACCTTTAAGTTCTAAATATTGAATATGTCTATTGCACATTTGGAAAGCCAACCGGAAATAACGGCTGAAACCTTCCGTCCCTTGTACGATGCACAGTCGGCGTATTTTAAAACCGGAGTCACAAGAACGTATGAATTTCGCAGAACGCAATTAAAAAAACTGGAATCCATCATTCGCGAGAACGAATCGCAGATTGCAGCGGCATTGTATAAAGATTTACGAAAGCATCCGCAGGAAGCGTACATGACCGAAACCGGTGCGGTGCTGGAAGAGATTAAAGTACAGTTAAGCAATTTAAAAGCGTGGATGCGTCCTAAAACAGTCGCCTCTTCGATTTTTCTTTTTCCGGCACATTCCTACATCGTTCCGGATCCATTGGGAACGGTGTTGGTTATTTCCCCCTGGAATTACCCGATTCTTTTGACCTTACGTGTAGTTGCAGGCGCCATTGCAGCAGGGAATACCCTCATCATAAAGCCCTCTGAGTTGAGTCCGCATACCTCCGAATTCATGGCACAAATGCTTAACAAGGCTTTTCCTAAAGAGTATCTGCATGTTCTCTTGGGTGAGGGTGCAACCGTATTACCCGGTTTGCTTGAACATTTTCATTTTGACCATGTGATGTACACTGGAAGTACAAGTGTTGGAAAGAAGATTATGGCAATGGCTGCAAAACAGTTAAGTCCTGTTACGCTGGAGTTGGGTGGTAAAAGTCCTTGTGTTGTGGAGCCCGACGCAAATCTTAAAATTGCCGTCAAAAGAATTGTATGGGGGAAACTGATCAATGCAGGTCAGAGTTGTGTTGCGCCTGACTACATACTGGTTCATGAATCCATAAAAACTGTTTTCATCGAAAGCCTGATCAAAGAAATCGAACGAGGGTTTGGAACAGATCCTCAAAAGAGCAACAGTTATGCGCGCATCATCAATCAAAAGCGATTTAATCAACTGCTGACTTACTTACAGGAGGGAACAATTCTGTATGGAGGACAGTATGATGCTTCGGATTTATACATTGCACCTACGATTCTGGAGAATATACATCCGGATGCCGGCATCATGAAGGATGAGTTGTTTGGCCCTTTGCTGCCGGTGTTCACCTATAATGACAAACAAGAGGCAGTCAATTTCATTGACAAGAACCCCTATCCGCTGGCATTTTATCTTTTTACTTCCAGTACAACAACGGAAAGATATTTCATGGAACGGATTCGTTTTGGAGGCGGTGCCGTGAATGAAACCATCCTGCAACTTGCAAACAGTGCGCTTCCCTATGGTGGAGTGGGGTATAGCGGCAACGGTGGTTACCTGGGCAAATTCTCCTTTGATACGTTCACGCATTACAAAGGAATTGTAAAGCGGGCCACCTGGTTTGAACCTTTTTTCCGGCATGCACCCTTCCATCCCATGAAAACAAAATTGTGGCGTTTCTTGTTAGGTAGAAAATAACACATCAATCAGCGATCGAACAACGTGTATGACAGTCAGACAAAAAATATTAAAACTTCTTTATCCGTTGTTGATGAAGCTGGTTCAAAAGAATGCGCGAGTATATCAAAATCAAACAACTGTACCCGCAGTATCGTTTTATACACTTACAGCAGAGCTTACAGACGGTTCCTTTCTCGATTTTTCAAGTTTGAAAGGCAAGAGTGTTTTGATTGTAAACACAGCAAGTGATTGCGGATATACGTCCCAGTATGAACGACTCCAGATGTTGGCAGATGCACAAAAAGAAAAACTGGTGGTTATTGCATTTCCTTCCAATGATTTTAAAGAACAGGAAAAAGGAACTGATGAAGAAATTGCCGCATTCTGTTCGTTTAATTACGGGGTCAGGTTTCCTTTGATGAAAAAATCTTCTGTCGTGAAAGGCTCTTTGCAAAATCCTGTATTTCGGTGGTTGAGTGATTCTGAACAAAACGGATGGAACAACCGGGATCCGAAATGGAATTTTACAAAATACGTAATCAATGCGTCCGGACAACTGACACATTATATGGATCCCGGAATCGATCCAATGGATTCAAAGATGAGAGATGCAATTCTTTTATAACTGCACAGGTAGCTTCTTTTTGATTGATATGACAGCAGTCGCAGATTGGATCGTTTAATTGATCGGACACTTTTCGTGGTAGTTGATCAACTCAATTTTGGAACGTTCAAATTCAAAGCCTTTGAACTGTACGAGGATTTCGTCGAGAACTGCATCGATTTCTTCCACTGTAGGTAAAATGACCAGCTTACTGCGATACTCTTTGATGTTGGGTAATCCTTTCAGGTAATTGGCATAATGGCGACGCATTTCAAAGATGCCGATTTTGGGTCCTTTCCATTGGAAGGATTTGTGCAAGTGTTTCCGGCATACCTCCACACGTTGTTCAACTGTTGGTGGCGGAAGCAATTCTCCTGTTTTGATGTAATGCTTGATCTCATTAAAGATCCAGGGATAACCGATGGCAGCGCGACCTATCATGATACCATCTACGCCATACCGGTTTTTATATTCCAAGGCTTTTTGCGGTGAATCAATATCACCATTTCCGAAAATGGGGATATTGATACGGGGATTGTTTTTCACTTTTCCAATCAAGGTCCAGTCGGCCTCACCCTTGTACATTTGCATACGGGTTCTTCCGTGAATACTTAAAGCCCGGATGCCCACATCCTGCAAACGCTCCGCAACTTCTTCTATGTTTTTTGTGCTTTCGTCCCAACCTAATCTTGTTTTAACGGTTACCGGCAGCGATGTTGATTTCACGACCGATTCAGTAAGACGGATCATCAAATCAATATCTTTCAGTACACCGGCCCCGGCTCCTTTGAGTGCGACTTTTTTAACAGGGCAGCCAAAGTTGATATCTACCAGATCGGGATTTACGGTTTCGCAAATTTTTGCACTCAATCCCAGCGCTTCTTCATCTCCTCCAAAAATCTGGATTCCAAAAGGACGTTCTTCTTCATCAAAATCCAGTTTTTGTCTGCTTTTAATTGCATCCCGTATCAATCCTTCACTACTGATGAATTCACTGAACATCAGATCGGCGCCGTTGTCTTTACATACGACACGAAAGGGCGGGTCGCTTACATCCTCCATAGGTGCAAGGATGAGCGGAAATTCAGGAAGCGATATGTTGCCTATCTTTACCAAATCGTTTTAAAAGGCAAAAATAGCCACTTTCTAACTATGAGCGATTTTGTATTTGACAGCAAGCCGAATCCTTCCGCACAATTTTTGACCTTAATGGGCTTATGGGTCGCCTGTTTTGTGGCCGGGAATCTGTCGGGTATTGCAGTTTGGTCACTCATTACGGGTCGATCTCTACTTACGATTGAAACCGATATGCTGAATCCGGCATACATCCATGCTTTAAAAGCGATATCGATCGTTTCTGCGACTATAAGTTTTTTGTTGCCGGCCTATATTACAGCAAGAGTTTATGCTAAAAAACCGTTCTCAGAATTGGGCTTTCACCGCAGACTGCATTTCAATCGGGCGCTTACTGTGGCGTTGATTATGATAACTGCAATTCCATTGGTTGGTTTTTTGGCCGACTTAAACAAAGCAATTCCTGTTTCATCTGCTTTAAGAAAGATGTTTGATGCATTGGAGTCGAAGTATAACGAACAGGTTAAGCTGATTGCTTCTTTCAATTCACCGATTGATTATTTTGTTTCACTTGTTGTCATTGCTTTTATTCCGGCACTTGTTGAAGAGGTTTTTTTTAGGGGAAGTATGCAACAGATTTTCATTCGCTGGTTTAAAAATCCGTGGTTGGCTATTTTGGTCACAGCCTTCATATTCAGTGCGATTCATTTTTCATGGTATGGATTTTTAGCACGCGTGTTGCTTGGCTTTGTAATTGGCGTTATTTTTTATGTTTCCGGAAATTTATGGTATAGCATCCTTGCTCATTTTGTAAACAATGCGCTTACTGTTTCCGTTTTTTACTGGCAGCACTTGAAGTATCATAAAATTGACACAGAGTTTGGAGATAAAGCACCCTGGTGGGGAGGATTAATAAGTGCCTTCATTGTAGCGGGATTGATTGCTTTGCTGAAAGGATTCTCGTCCACAAAAGTTGCAACGGATAGTATTGCCGATAATTCTGATCACTCAAATTCTATTTCCTGATGGCCTTGAATTGGAAAACATTTAAAACAAGGGCTCTCTCGGCATTGCTGTTCGTTGGTATTATGTTTCTCGGTTTGTTGTACAACGAATGGACGTTTCTTGTTTTGTTCACCTTCATACACTTTGGATGCTGGTTGGAGTACCAGAAAATCATTGCATTGATCGATGCGGATTATGCGTCCATCAATCCATTTCACCGATACGGAACCATGTTGGCAGGTTATGGCTTGATGTTGTTTTGTACAAAAGACTGGTTTATTCCCGGAACAGAGGTTTCTCTTTACTCGATTGGATGGATTTTAGGATTGACCGGACTTTTCTTGTTACCGGTTACAGAAGTGTTGTTTTCCCGTTCCTTACAATTCAAGAATATTGGTTATTCCTTATTGGGCCTCGTTTATATTTCCCTGAGTTGGGCGCTTCTGTTACACATCCGTAGCGGTGCCATGTGGATACCCAAAAATGGGAATACGATTTTGGGAGGTGTTTCTACGATTCTGGCTTCAATTAGTGCCTATACCATTCCCTTGATCATCATTGCATCTATCTGGATCAACGATACAATGGCCTACATCATAGGTTCTTTAATTGGAAGGCGGCCCTTGAGTCCTGTTTCGCCCAAAAAAACCTGGGAAGGAACGATTGGCGGCATTGTGTGTTCGGTTGCTATCATGAGTTTGATTGGCTTTTGGAGTCAGTCATCCGCTGTTTATATTTGGTCTTTCATTGCGTTCATTGCATCCGTTAGTGGTACGTTTGGTGACCTGCTGGAAAGCAAGTTGAAACGGTTGGCCGGAATTAAGGACAGTGGATCTATTTTGCCGGGTCACGGCGGGTTTCTCGATCGGTTTGATTCTCTGTTACTGGCCACACCTTTTGTATGGTTGTTTTTAAAAATTATTGATTAAGAATGCAGCGTCTTTTTATTGTTTGTTTGCTTTTGATCTTCTTTTCCTGTAAAGAACGGGCTGAACGAAAAAACGTAGTTACAACAGGTAATGTAGATACGGTTTCAACTGTGGAAGATGTCACGGTTGCGGTTAGCGAGTTGTTGCCGTCTCCCAATGCATTTCAATTGAAACAGGCTAAAAAATGGCATGATGCGGCGGGAGAAAACTGGTTGGTTTTATATGAAACCGGTCCCTATATTGAAAAAGGTAATGCCTTTTCAACTGCAAAAATTTCAGCAGTTTTATTCCTGAAAACCGATAGTGGGTTTGTACAACAATGGAGCATGACAGATGAGCTTGTAAATTGTAAGCAGGAGCCCTTGTGCATATTTTATCCCAATCATTTATCCATTACGGATCTGGATCAAGATGCACTTGCGGAAATTACTTTTGTCTATGTGATGGGTTGTAAGGCAAACGGTATGCCTCTTGAAAAGAAGCTCTTGCTTTATGAAGGGAAACTGAATTATACATTGACGGGAGAGGAAGAGGTGGTTGTGCAGGAGGATACAATCGGTGGTTTGATTCTTGATGATTCAGGATTTGAGAAGAGTCCCGCACCCTTTCTGGATTTTGCAAGAAAATATTGGAGCCGGTTTGGAACGATTACACAAACCGATAATCGCCAGTGATCGAATCTGTTCGAGGAGAACAGTTTCGGCTGATAATTTGTACTTTCGTTTTTCAATTACAATTCATGACTATTCACAGAGAAGGATTTAAGAGTATATCTATTGCGGCCATTCTGTTTATATTGATCAATTTGCTTACGTTTAAATTGTTATCATCCGATTATCCTGTAATCGCATGGGTCGTTTTAGCAGCGACACTGTTTCTTCTGTTGTTTATAATTTCATTTTTCAGAATCCCGGCACGTACTTTAACGAAAAGTGCATCTGCCATAACGAGTCCCTGTGATGGAAAGGTGGTTGTGATAGAAGAAGTAACCGATGTGGAGTACTTTAAAGATAAAAGAATACAGTTGAGTGTGTTTATGAGTCCGGCCAATGTTCATGTAAACACGAGTCCAATAACCGGAGAAGTTCTGTATTCACAGTACCACAAGGGAAAGTATCTGGTTGCCTGGCATCCGAAATCTTCTACAGAAAATGAACGACACAGCGTTGTACTGAAAAACGAACGTGTAACCATTCTTGTTAAACAAATCGCAGGTGCATTGGCAAAGCGAATTGTCAATTATCTACAGCCCGGACAAAAAGTGGAACAGGGTTCAGAATTGGGATTTATCAAATTTGGATCGCGCGTGGATTTGTTATTGCCTCCGGATGCCAAAATTAAAGTGCAGTTAAACCAAAAAGTACAAGCCGGCGTTACCGTTTTGGCGGAGTATTAATCATAATGGAACAATACATGAAGGGTTGTGTCGCATTCGATACAACCCTTTTTTTATGGCTTGTTCTGTGTCAGGTAACTTTCCGGGTTTTTCAGGAATTCAGCTTTACACTCAGCAGCACAGAATCCATATACTTTTCCTTTGTAATGTGCAGTGTCACTTACTCCTGCAGAAACGGGCATGCCGCAGATGAAGTCTTTATCGGAATCAAATTTTACATTCTTGTACTTGTCTTCCTCTGTAACTGTTGTTTCCGGTTGAGTAGTTGTTTCGGAGTTGGGTTTCGTTTCCTTACAGGAAAGAAAGGTCAAAATCAAAACAAACAAAATGAATGTTAAATTACGCATATGAAACCGTTGAAGGGTTGAGTGAATATTCAATGCAAAGGTATTGAACAACACCTTCTTTTTTGTATTCGTTAAAATATTGTTTCCAGTTCTTGTAAGTGATAAATGGTATATGTTGCATGAAATGCAGGTTCGATCTTCAGATGGTTGACAAAAACAGAGTCCATTCCAATATTAATGGCACCTAAAATATCTGCTTTTGGGTTATCGCCAATCATAATGCTTTCTTGTAATTGGGCGCCTGTAATTTTTAATGCGTATTCAAAAATTTCTTTATTGGGTTTGACGCTGTTGCTTCCTTCACTTGTTATGACCTCTTCAAAGTATTGCCCAAGTTTACTGTTATTCAGTTTTTTCCATTGTGTTTTTTCGAATCCATTGGTGATGAGATGCATGACATACCCTTTTTCCTTGAGGTGTTTTAGGATCTCATGTGTGTAAGGGAATAAATTTTGTTTGGAAGGCAAGTGCTCTAAAAAGTAACTGCTCATAGATCGTGCCAGCTCTTCACTTCCAATTTTGAAATCCAGTAAGGTGCGCCACATTCGTTTCCATTTCAACTCCTCTCCGGTTAAATAGCCATTGTGGTACCGGTCCCATAAAATGGCATTGTGATGCAAGTACTGTTTGCAAAAGCGATCAAAATCATCGATTCCGGCATCTGCTAATTTCAGGTCACGATAAAGATCGGCGAGCGTTTCCAGTGCATTGGTGTCGAAATCCCATAATGTATGATCAAGGTCAAAAAATAAATGACGGTAAGGCATGACGCAAATTACGCAAATTAAAAGGCAACTTGTGAATGAATGCAGGTACTTCAAGGAAGGACTATTGGTTGTATGTAGGTGTTTTGGTCGGGTCTTTAGTGATGTGTCGTGTAATCAAAAAATGTTCGTACTTCGCATGACAAACCAATACACAATGAATGTAGTCATTACCGGCGCCTCCAGAGGAATTGGCAAAGCAATTGCCGATTTGTTTGCCTCGAACGGGCATCATCTCTTTTTGTGTTCCAAAAACGAAACGCATTTGAACCAAACTGTAGATGCATTGCAAGTACGCTATCCCGGAGTCAAAATCAAGGCAAAGGCAAGGGACCTGTCAACCAAAGAGGGCGTAGAAAGTTTTGCTGATTGGATGCTAGACAATCGTTGTTCTGTTGATGTTTTGATCAACAATGCCGGAAGTTTTTTGCCGGGCTCCATCTGTCTGGAACAAGATGGTGTTTTGGAATCCATGCTGCAGATCAATCTTTACAGTGCCTATCATTTAACTCGGAAACTTGTGCCGGTCATGAAATCCCAAAAGAACGGACATATATTTAATATTTGTTCTATTGCTTCTTTGAAGGCTTATCCTCAGGGTGGCGCTTATGGAATCAGCAAGTATGCTTTGTATGGCTTCAGTACCAATTTGCGGGAAGAGTTGAAACCGGAAGGCATTAAGGTGACTTCTGTTTTTCCAGGTGCCGTATTAACGGATTCCTGGGGTGATTTCGATAATTCAACAGGTCGTATTATGGAAGCCGAAGATGTGGCTCAAATGATCTATGCTGCCACTCAACTGTCACCACAGGCTTGCGTAGAAGACATTGTTTTGCGGCCTCAATTGGGGGATCTTTAATCGTTGAATTCAGATTGTGTAATTAATTTTCAAGAAAGCGATAGCCAACTCCGCGGGCCGAGTGAAAATAATGCGGATTCCGGCTGTCTTTCTCAAAATATTTCCTGAAGTTTAAAATGAAATTATCGATTGTACGTGTAGTAGGATATACATTATAGCCCCATACTGCCTGCAATATTTTCTCACGCGTTACTACTTCATTCTTATTTTCTATAAGTAATTGCAGCAGCATGCTTTCTTTTTTACTTAACTCAATCTGTTCCCCTTTAAAATTTACGGCAGTTTGTGCTTTGAAATCAATACGGTTGTTACCAAATTCATAGGTATCCCCGATGGTATCTTTTTCCTGTATTTTTTTATTTTTATCGATGAGTTTTTCGATGCGCAGCAGCAGTTCTTCCAGGTCAAATGGCTTCGTGAGATAGTCGTCTGCTCCTTTTTTCAGTCCGAGAACGCGATCGGCAGAAGCGTTTTTTGCACTTAGTATTAAAACCGGCACTTCGTTTTTTCGAAGACGAATACTTTCTATAACACTGATGCCATCCATCTCGGGAAGCATGACATCCATGATGATCAGATCAAAATATTCTTGTTCGATTGCTTTTAAGGCAGTAGCTCCATCCATTGCCGTTGTAACGGCATACCCTTCCAGTTCCAGATTCAGTTTTAAGGCTTCCAGTAAATGCTCTTCATCTTCCACTAAAAGAATCGATGCTTTGGATTCGGACATACTTGCTTTGTTTTTGGATTGCCGTCAGAAGTGTTTAGTTCTTTGTTCCTTCTGTTAGCCGGATTACAAAAATACTTCCATGTGGTTTATGGTCGATCACAAAAATGTCACCATTATGATGCTCAATGATTTTTCTTGTAAGGTAAAGGCCCAGACCGGTTCCTTTAGTTTTTCGGGTTGTTTCGTCGCCCGAACGGTAAAATTTTTGAAAAATGAGTTTTTTCTCTGCATCCTTGATCCCGGGTCCTGAATCAGTTACTTTTAATTCGATGTATTGATTGCTTTGAATCAAATCAATCACAACCGGTGTTTGGGTGGGCGAATATTTGATTGCATTGTCGATTAGATTACTCAAGGCAATCTGAATCAAGAGTTCATCGCCATTCAGATAAATCCCTTCTTCAATACGGCACTCGATTGTACGTTTAGGATATCTGTTTCTGTAATCATTTACAATGGAATTGGCCAGGTTCGTAAGTAAAAGCGGTTCGTTCTCCCTTCGGAACTTTTTTTCTTCCATTTGTGCGGCCAATAAAATGTTATTGGTGAGAATATTGAGTCGGTTGGTTTCAGAAAGTGCATTTGTGAGTAACTTTTGCTGCTGGATTTCATCCAGTTTTCTTTTTTGAAGGGTTTCCAGTGTTAATCGGGTCGTTGCAATGGGCGTTTTTAATTCATGAGTGATCGCCATCATGAAATTGCGCTGCAAGGATGAAAGCGCCATTTGTTTTCGGATGGAACGATAAACAATGAATGCTCCTGCTAATATGAGGGCGAGAAAAGTGATGCCTTCACCCATATATTTGGCGGTACCTCTTCTTTTCTCATTTAGAACTGCTTTAGCCTTGATGATATAATGCGGATCCTGCTTGTCGAGTTGGCGGAGTTTAAGGGTCGCCATTTCTGCATTCTGAATTTCAAGTGAGATGAACCACCAAACCAGTGCGGCTACGATATAAATGAGCAGTATCCAGAACCATATGGTAAAGTTTCCCGGTCGAGTTCTTTTCTTGGCGGCACTGCTCATGATTTTACTTTTTCAATTCGAATGCCTGCATTCATGATATGCAACAGGGGATTGTCGCGCATGGTTTGTTTGAGTTTGACAATATAATTTCCTTGTTTCCGAAACCGCACATCGGTAAACAGAGGATAACGTAGTTCCCAAATATCGTTCAGACCGGATCCAATCCAGGTTCCGTCCGGTTGTTGCAGGGTCAACTCAATGCGCTCTTTACGAAAAGTGGTATCGCCCGGTTGCATCGTAGATACAAAGAGCCAGAGGTTTTGATAAGCGTAAGCGTGTGTGTGTCGCAGCGTTATGAATAAATTGTAAACAGCGGCCGTGTCGGTAATGGTAAAACTGATTTCGGGTTCATAATTATGATACCATTGATGTTTGGGGATTTGACTATTTTTTTCGAATGTGTCGACGGTATTGCACGACACAACGTAAAGAAATAAGACGAATAAGATCAATGCCGTAAGGGCGGTAGACAATGGTTTCAAGCGTACTCTGTTTAGATGTAAAAATAAAAGTTCCGTTTCATTTAGAGGAAGCTGTTACAAAACATTTAGAACCTGCTCTTTTGCTTTTTCCAATTCATCTTTCATTAGAACCACCAGTTTTTGGATGCCGGAATCATACGCTTTTGCGCCGGTTGTGTTGATTTCCCGTCCAATTTCCTGTATTACAAAACCTAACTTCTTTCCTTTTGCTTCATCCGTTTCTTTCAAAATGTTCAAAAAATAGTCGCAATGGTTGCGCAAACGAACCTGCTCTTCACTGATGTCGATTTTTTCGATGTAGTAAATCATTTCCTGCTCCAGGCGGTTGGTGTCGTAATTTTCTTTTCCCAGTTGCTCCTCCATTTTTCTTCGGAGGTCTTCTTTCATTTTGTGTTGACGTAAGGGTTCCAGTTCGCTGATCTTTTCCTGATAAGCAAGAATATTATGGATTCGTTCAATCAGGTCTTTTTCAAGTGCGGCTCCTTCTATGTTGCGATGGGTGTTGATTGCCTGAATCGTATTGTTGAGGATGACTTGAAACTGTTTCCATTGTTCATTACTAAGGACGTCTGTATTGGGCACTACCACATCCGGCAAACGAAGCAAAGCGCCTAGTACATATTCGCTCACTTGAATTTGTAAATCATCGGCAACTTCTTTCAAGGGTTGAAAATAGGCTTTTGCCATTTCTTTGTTGATTGTGATAGCACCACTGCCACTGTTTTGTTTTAAAGAAATCGTGCATTCAATGGAGCCACGCAGAAGTTGATCGGATAACATGGATCGAATTTCAAATTCATAAGGTTTCAAAAGTGGAGTGAGTCGTAAGTTGAGCTCAAATTGTTTTCCGTTCAGTGATTTGATTTCAACTAAAAAAGTTTTATCACCGGCTGTCGCTTCGATTCTTCCAAAGCCTGTCATTGATTTGAGCATAACTATTTTTTTAGCAAAGTAATGTATTTCGATTTCATTCGATCAACTATTCGGGGCAAAGCCATTTGTCTTGTGTTGCAATGCAACAATTGATTTGAATAACGTGAAATAAAAAAGCCCGGAAGAAACCGAGCTTTTAGAATGGATGGGTTAGTAAGTACCGGGAAATAAATTTCCTTGCACAATATTAAAATAAATTATTTCTATAAAGAAAAATTTTTCAATTTATTTTATTCACATTTTTTTTGTGTTTGTGGAAAAGGGTGTCGTTCATTTTCTGTCATAGCCAATCAGCACTATAATTTTAAAACGAAATCTTTCTGCTTTTTTGTCCCGATTGATGTTGTTGTTTGCATTTATATGTTCTGATCAAATTGTTTTTTTGTGTGTATAATCTTGATTGTTTATTCACGTGTGATGAAATAAAGATCAATGAAAAGATGGAATCTATTGATTGTTGTTCTTGCTTTACAGTGTTGTATTCCTTTCTGAAATTCTAATCAGGAAAATGATAAAGCACTGTACCTTTGAAAAAAAATAAATATGAAATTTCCTGCTCCGGTATCTGTTATGTGGGTGGCTGATTTGATAGGTGCTTCTGTTATTGGCAATAAAGAGGGTATGGCAACAGGAATCAATGAAATTCATAAAGTAGAAACCGGTGATTTAGTTTTTGTGGATCATCCCAAGTATTATGATCGTTGCGTACAATCAGCAGCAAGTTTTATCATCATTAATCAGGAAACGACTGTGCCGGAAGGAAAGGCCTTGCTGGTGTGCGAAGAACCGTTTGAGGCGTATTTAAAAATCGTAAAACATTTTCGTCCCTTTTCTCCATCAGCTCAGGCAATCAGCACAAGTGCAATCGTGGGTGAAGGTACAGTGATCATGCCCGGTGCTATTATCGGCAATCATGTTGTAATCGGAAAAGATTGCATTATCCATCCAAATGTTGTTTTATACGATCACACAGTCGTTGGAGATCGGGTTGTCATTCATTCCGGCACTGTAATTGGCGGTGATGCGTTTTATTATAACACGAAGAAGAATCGTGAGGTATGGTATAAAAAAATGGAAAGTTGTGGTCGCGTTGTAATTGAAGATGATGTTGAATTGGGCGCATGTTGCACCATTGACCGAGGGGTTAGTCATGATACCGTTATTGGAAAAGGAACCAAATTTGACAATCAGGTTCATATAGGTCACGATTGTATAATAGGAAAGAATTGTCTTTTTGCTGCGCAGGTAGGTGTTGCAGGTGCCACAACCATTGAAGATGAAGTAGTCTTGTGGGGGCAGGTAGGAGTCAGCAAAACGCTTACGATTGGTAAAGGCGCGGTTGTTTATGCTCAAAGTGGTGTTCCTTCATCACTTGAAGGCGGTAAAGTTTATTTTGGAAGCCCTGTCTCCGAAGCAAAAGAAAAAATTAAGGAATTGGTTTGGATTAAACGCATTCCTGAGTTGTGGGATCGTTTGAAAAAGCAATCGTAATCTTTATTGTTCGGGCCAATAATCATAAGGCAGTTGATCGGCCAATATCTTCCAGGCCCAGTAACCACTATTGATCACTTCTGTTTGCTCATAAAAAAATCCGTTTTCGGTGATCACAAATCCATTGATGCATTCGATGGTCGAAACTTGTTCTTTTGCCGTAAGTGGATATTTATTGGCTATCAGGTACTCTTTTTCCATTGGGGCTAATTTGTATGTTAGCCGGAATTTTCCAAAGAGATTGATCTCTTTGTCAGTACTGTCCGTAATTGTATAAAGCGCCGAGTCATATGGATTTTTGAATTCCGTTGCTTTGAATTGACCGGTTGCAGTGTCGGTTGTCAACTGCTCCAGTGTATAACCATTTTCTGTAAGGGTGCTGTCGTAATAGCAGCGCATGAAATGCAAGCGGGAACCATAATAGGTTTTTTCCCGATTGTATTTCCATTGTTGTTTCTGCTCTGCGGTTGAATCCAGTTCGGTATAAAAGGCAACGCCTGTATAGGCACTGTATTTGGTGTTGTATTCATAAATAAAAGAGTCGAGCTGGTATTGGATTTTATAACCAAGTGCATAGTTCAATACAACGACCGGTTGCTCTGCTTTCACTTTTAAGCGGTTTTTCTTTTTGGAATAGAAAAATTTCAGGGCTTCAGGATTTTCGATTTTACATTGAGAAGCGAAAGGGGTGGATCCTATAAAAAAGTCTTTGAAATGGCTGCCGTATTTTTGCAGTCCGTCTTTAACTTCATTACTGGCCTGCACAACGACATCTTCCAGTTTCTTTTCTTTTTTCTTCATTAAAATTGTGAGCTCTGTGCCATTATCTTGTGAAGAAGTGATTCGGATGCTTTCGTTTTCATATCCTGTGAATGTAAACACCAATTGATGTCCTCCTGCTTGTAAATCGATACGGAAAAAACCTTCTTTGTCTGTAGTCGTGCCTCGGGTTGAATTCTGACAAAGTACTGATGCGCCTTCCAGTGGTGTACGTGTGCTGTCGTCCAGTACTCTTCCTTTTATGGTTAATGTATTTTGCGCTGAAATCGAATGTGCAAATAATGAAAGCGCTAAGAAGAAGAATATTGATTTCATGTTTGTATTGCTTTTTTTGATTACCACAAATCGTGCCCTTCAAATACATCCGCAGAGGTCATTCGGAATCCGTTATGGATTTTCTTGCGACATATCAGGGCAATGTGTGGCACCTGGATTGTTTTCAAAATTAATAACGAATGATCAGGTGTCAGTATTTCGGTTGTTTTCTGTTTGTTTCAGAAAGCATAAAGCTATTCGTTTAAATCATAGTAATTCGTTAAGAATTCGGTTGTACGCCGGATCGTTTCGTCAATGGGTGTAAACCTGAAATCGGGAAGGGCAGATTGCAAGTGCGAAGTGTCGAAACGACGAATTGATTTTGCCGTTTGCGCGGTCTCTTTGGTAATGACCGGCTCTTCATTACTGATTATCGATTTAATTCGTTCCAGGCGCCATAGTAAGCCGATCATCCAGTTTGGTGCTTTGAAGCGCGGAGGTTTTTTTCCGAAAGCGACAGCGATTTTTGTAAGCAGTTCACGATAGCTAAGGTGTTCGTTGCTTACAATGAATCGTTCCGAGTGAAGGTCGTGATGCATGAATTCGATCATGATACGTGCAACATCTTTCGCATCCACAAAACCGGTAGATCCTTCTGTGTACCATGGAAATTCATGATATGCTTTTTTAAACAGGGCTGCCGATCCATCTTCCCAGGTGTCTTCCCCCAAAATGATAGACGGATTGATGATAACGGCCTGAAGCCCCTCTCCAATTCCACGCCATACTTCTAATTCGGAATAATGTTTGGTTAAAGCATAATGTGAAATACCGGATACTTCCTGCCATTTGTTTTTTTCATTTGCAGGTTCGCCGGTTCGGGAACGACCAATGGCTGCAACCGAACTTACATGTACAAGTTTGGAAACCTTATTTTCCAGTGCAGCGTTCACTACATTGGCGGTACCCTGTATGTTGATTGCATCCATCAGTTTTCTCCTGCTTGGATGAAACGAAACGACGGCCGCACAATGGTAAACTTGTTTGCAGCCATTCATCAGATCATAAAGAAGTGATGTATCCAGTATATCCCCTTGTATCCATTGAATCTGATCTTGCTCTTCTTTTGAAAGCAGGGCCGGTTTTGTTGTTCGATACAGCGCAACGATAGGTCGTTCTTTACGAAGTACTAATTGCTTCAGTAAAGCAGATCCTACCAGGCCCGAACTTCCGGTTACAAGTATCATGCAGATGTTTTTGAATGGGTTTCGGTTTAATTTGAAGTTTGGGATCAAAAAGGAATTACTTCAAAAATAAAAACCGGTGATTAAATCGCACCTGTGAATTGCTTCAGGAATCGCACATCATTTTCACTAAACAGACGAATGTCTTTAATACCATATTTCAATAATGCGGGGCGCTCAATGCCCATTCCAAATGCAAAACCCGAATATTTATTGCTGTCAATGCCGCAATTTTCCAAAACTTTGGGATGCACCATACCGCAGCCCAATATTTCAAGCCAGCCTGTTTTTTTACATACACTGCAACCGTCTCCATGACAAAGCAGACAACTGATGTCCATTTCGGCGCTGGGTTCGGTAAAAGGGAAATACGAAGGACGGAAGCGCACTTTTACATCTTTTCCAAACATTTCCTGAACAAAAAAGTAAAGGGTTTGCTTCAGGTCGGCAAAACTTACATTTTCAGCAATGTAGAGTCCTTCTACCTGATGAAAAAAACAATGGCTTCTTGCACTGATGGTTTCATTACGGTACACACGACCGGGAGTAATGATTCGGATCGGGAGTTTCCCTTTCGACATTTCGTGAATCTGAACGTTACTGGTGTGTGTACGTAGCAGCCATGCAGGATCTGTACTGATATAAAAGGTGTCCTGCATGTCTCTTGCCGGATGATTTTCCGGTAAATTCAGTGCGGTGAAGTTGTTCCAGTCGTTATCAATTTCCGGCCCTTCCGCAACAGCAAATCCCAATCGTTGAAAAATCGAAACAATTCGGTTGCGCATTAAGCTGATTGGATGTCGGCTTCCGGCAGGAACGGCATCTCCGGGAAGCGTAAGGTCCAGTCCGGAAAGATGATTCGAACGATCTTGAATGGTTTCTTTCCAGCTATCATATTTATTTTCTGTGAACTGCTTGAATTCATTGAGCAGTTGACCAAAATCTTTCTTTTTTTCGACGGGCACCTGTTTCATTTCACCCATCAGGGCTTTTACAATTCCTTTTGTGCCCAGATATTTAATGCGGTACTCTTCCAATGCTTTAGCATCCGCAATTTGAAGATTTTCAATTTCCTGTTTGTGCTGCAGGATTTGTTCCATTACCTGTTCCATAACGCAAAGATAAGGGATGCCATCGTTGGCCGTACAGGGCATTAAGTCTGTGGTAATGGATGTTTGAGAACTTATGGAAACTCTCTGCAAACATCAGCTATCTTTTATTATGTTTGCCAACGAAACCATACCATATGATTGATGCACTTTTAGTTCAGGATTTTTTGCAACCCATAGATCGGATACAGTTAATGGGCGATGAAGAGTTAAATGAAGCTCAACTGGGTTCTTGCATACAATCTTATACCGATCAGTTCCCGGATCTGGAACTTGCAGATGTTGTACTTCTGGGTATTGGCGAAGAACGCGGAACGGGAAATGGCGTTTCTGCGGGAGCAGCTCCGGTTGCCATTCGCAAAAAATTATACCAACTGTATAATTGGCATAAAGAAGTTTTAGTGGCCGATATCGGAGATGTGCAATCCGGCGCAACCCTTCAGGATACCTATGCTGCTGCAAAAACGGTTATTGCCGAACTCCTCCATCTCAAAAAATCGATTGTAATCATTGGTGGCAGTCACGATCTTACGCTGGCTCAGTATGGAGCCTATGTTCAACACCAGCAAATCATTGAAGCATCTTGTATCGATGCCCTTATTGATCTTGGCACAGGCTCATCAATCCGGAGTGAGAATTTTTTAATGGAAATGTTAACCGGCGATCCCAATTACATCCGGCAGTACAATCATTTGGGATTTCAGATCTATTATGCCCATCCCAATATGTTGCAAACGATGGATAAGCTCCGTTTCGATTGTTTTCGTTTGGGTGTTGTAAAAGATAAAATCGAAGAAATGGAACCGGTGTTGCGAAGTTCTGATATGGTTTCCATCGATATCGCTTCCATTGCAAGTGCCTATGCTCCGTCTAACCGATTTTCCCCCAATGGGTTTAACGGAGAAGAAATTTGTACACTCACGCGCTTTGCCGGCTTGAGCGACCGCGTCACAACTCTCGGCATCTACGGATACAATACGCGAACTGATATTGATGAACTCACGGCCATGCAGGCTGCACAAATGATCTGGTATTATATTGATGGCAAAAGCAAGTCAAAAACGGAGGCACAACTGTCGAACCGGAATGCGTTCAATGAATATCATACTTTGTTTGCAGATGTCGATACCTTGTTTTTGCAAAGCAAGAAGACGGGTCGTTGGTGGATGCAGTTGCCCAATCAGAAATTTATTCCATGCAGCGCTGCCGATTACAGATCGGCCAGTTTAAATGAAATTCCTGAACGTTGGTTGCGTGCTCAGGAACGGGAATAATTAAATCAGATTTTTTGCGACTTGTATTTGTTCGTCGCTCCCCATAATGATCAGGCGTTCTCCTCCATGAATGACAAATGAAGGACCGGGATTCAGGATGTAGTCTTTCCCGTTTTTCACGGCCAGTAACGTACAGCCTGTACGGGCCCACAAATTCATATCGTTTAATGAAATATTTTTTGTGGCCAGCAACTCTTCAATTCTGAAACGGGAATTGCTCCGAGTTGCCAATAGAGAGATCATTTCCTGGATATCCGGATTTAAAACCAATGTGGCCATTTGGGCTCCCCCAATTTTGTCTGGCATGATCACGTTATTCGCTCCGGCAATTTTTAATTTATTGACGCTGCTGTCGTGCGAAGCTCTACTGATGATGGTAACATTGGGATGTAATTGTCGTGCCGTTAAAACGGTAAATAGATTATCGGCATCAATAGGCATGGTTGTAATAATTGCCTTTGCCTTTAAAATACCGGCTTCTTTCAGCACTTCATCTCTTGTAGCATCGCCTTTCATAAAATATTTCACTTCAAAACTAAGATCGGCCGGCAGATCATTTTTTTCTTCTACAACTACAAATGGGATTCCGTTTCGATGCAACACGTGAGCACACTCTGTTCCGTTACGGCCAAAACCGCAAACAATAACATGATTCTGTAATTGACTGATTGCATTATCCATTTTCATCTGTTTAAATGTTCTGAGAAATTCACCATCCAAAAGATATCGGGTTAAGTACGTTACAAAAAAAGTAAATGCGCCTACGTTAATCAGGATAATGATAATGGTAAATATTCTGCCGGCATCCGACAAGGGACGTACTTCCATAAATCCCACGGTTGCAATGGTTATTACAGTCATGTACGATGCTTCAAGCAGACTGTAATCTTCGATCAAAATATATCCAATTGTTCCAATGAAGATTAATGAGAAAAATAATCCCAGCGGAATCAGGAGACCTTTGAAGTATTTTAACTGTTTCAACCAGTACATATCTAAAATTACGTAGGTTACGATGGATAAAAAAATAGCGTAAAGGAATCTTGTATATTTATTTTATGAAAAAGGTTTATTGCCAAATGTTTAAGATTGAATCTGTAACAGCATGTTTAATGTTGTTTTTGGTTTCTTGTGCATCACAGCATCATCTCATGCGAAAGGCGAAAGATGTATTCTTGAATGATTCATCATTAACTCATGCCCATGTAGGATTTGCAGTTGTTGATTGTGGCAAGGGAAGTACAATTCTTTCTCACAATGCATCTCATTATTTTGTGCCGGCCAGTAATATGAAACTCCTGACGCTTTATGCCGGAATGAAATTGTTGCCGTCTCACGTGCCGGGTATTCGTTACAAAGAAAAAAATGATACACTTTTTTTAATACCAACTGGAGATCCCACATTTTTACATCCCGATTTTCAGCAGCAGCCCGTTTTTGATTTTTTAAAGCAACAACAAAAAGCGATGGTTGTTTCCGGTCAACACTGGCAAACACAACCCTGGGGCAAAGGTTGGTCGTGGGATGATTACCAATCGTCTTACATGCCGGAGCGAAGTCCCTTACCGGTTTATGGAAATGCGATCCAATGGACACAGCTTCGTACGGTTGACTCCAGTGATGCAGTAAACGATACCTCTTTCATGATTTATTCTGACCCGGAGGTGCAATGGGATGTTCGTTTGTCAGCTCAGTCATCCGGTCAGTTTACAGTCGAACGTTCACTTTCCGAAAACAAATACCAGATCAAACCAGGTCCTGAAATGATAGCAGTTAAACAGGTTCCATTCGTGACGGGGATTGTTGAAACTGCCATTGAATTGCTAAAAGATACGCTTCATCAATCAATCAGCTGTCGCTCTTTTTCGGATACCGCTTCGTTTCAAACCATTTATTCCTGTCCATCGGATTCGCTGTTCAGGTATTTTATGCATCGTAGCAATAACTTGATGGCCGAGCAAACACTTCTAATGCTTAGTGATCGAATGCTGAATGTTATGAATGAACAAACATTGATAGATTCGCTCCTGAACACACTCTTTGTCGACTTCCCGCAAAAACCGGTTTGGGTTGATGGCAGTGGTTTAAGTCGGTATAATTTAATGACACCCGAAAATTTTGTTTGGTTGTTATGCAAAATGAATGATGAATTCAGTATGGAGCGGCTTCGGAATATTTTCCCGGGTTCTAAGGAAGGAACACTGCGTAATGCGCTTGTGAATCATCAATTGAAGTTGTTTGCCAAAACCGGGACTTTATCGGGACATACAGCTTTGAGCGGCTATTTGTATACCAAAAGCAACCGCTTACTCTCTTTTTCCATTCTTGTCAATCACTATGTTGGTTCATCCATTCCCGTTAGACGTGCCATTGAGCGTTTCTTATCTGCATTAGAGCAACAATAATATCGTTTTAAGGCAAGGCAGCATTTTTTGTTCAAAAGGGGACTAACTTTAAGTAACTATTTATTTCAGGGTTTTGAACCCGCTGCCATCCTTAAAACAATTGTATGAAAAAGCTATTTTTCTTAGCAGTTCTTTTGTTTTCCTGTACAAGTGGTCTGTTTGCCCAGGTGAACGACAATCCTTGTTATGGGAAATCTAATTTCCAATTTGTCATAAACGGTGCTACCATCAGTTTTTATCCAATTAATTCAGCGGATACAAGCATTGCACATCTTTGGAAATTTGGTGATGGTTCGGCTTCCGAATTACCCAATCCGGTTCATACGTATCAAGCCGGAGGTGTATACCGTGTAGTGCACTACATTAAAGACAAAGAGCGAACTTGTTATGATTCAACTGTTAAAGAAATTACGCTTCCTTATACAAGTTCTTGTGATCGTTTAATTCCTCGATTTGAATGGTCGGCTGATTCGGCAAATCCTTCGCTGATTAAATTTTATAATGTATCCCAGCCGGCAGGAACATCCACTACATTTCAAAGCAGATGGGACTTTGGAGATGGCACATATTCCTCCTTATTTGATCCTTCGCACCAATATACACAAGCGGGTACGTATAAGGTTTGTCTTACCATTCAATTTCCCAATACCAATTGTGTAAAAACTTATTGCAGTGAGGTAGTCGTAACGAAACCATGCGCTATTCAGCCATATTTTATTTGGTCACTTGAGCCGGGTTCAAGTCCGTATGCAATTCGGTTTACCAATAAAACACAGCTCCCGACCACCGGTGTAAAACTTAAATGGAGTTTCGGTGATGGTACGTATAGTAATGAGATAAATCCATTGCATGTATATGCCACATCGGGTTTGTATAAAGTATGTTTAGTTGTAGACGCCGGAGGAGGTTGCATTCGCGAGTATTGCAGGGAGGTAACAATTCAGGGTTGTGAGATCAGACCGGATTTTGTTTGGGCTATCGACTCGTTTAGCCAGCGTACATTGAAATTTAGTAATAAAACTATTTTACCCACAAGCGGAGTAGGTGTAAGATGGTCGTTTGGCGACGGCACGTATAGTTCCGATTTCAATGCAGTACATACATATGCACAGGAAGGGGTCTATAAAGTTTGTTTAATCATAACCACAAACAATTCCTGTACACGTGAGGTGTGTAAAGAAGTAACGGTAAAATCCTGTGAGATTAATACAGGTTTCAATTGGGGTGTTTCAGCCACTGCCATTAACAAAATAAACTTTACCAATTTAACTACCTGGGCTTCCGGCTTAGGTGTACAGGCGAGATGGAGTTTTGGCGACGGAACATACAGTACAGAATGGAGCCCTTCACATACTTATACGAAATCGGGGACTTATCAGGTTTGCTTACGAGTTATTCTCAGCAACGACTGCATGAAAGAAATTTGTAAAGAGGTGGTGGTACGTTTTTGTGATCAGCAACCTGATTTCAGTTGGAGTTTTGATACGGTAGATGCAAAGCAAGTTGTAAAATTTAAAAACACAACAACGCCTGCGCTCAGTAATCCTGTACGAATCAGTTGGAACTTTGGTGACGGCACAACCAGTACAGAATTTCATCCGGTACATCAGTATATAAAACCCGGCACCTATAAGGTTTGTTTGCTTGTTGAATTTTTTGCAGGCTGTATCCGTGAAAAATGTACAACAATCGTGATCAATCCGCCTGCTGATTGTGTTCATGCCAGTGGGTTTAAGATTCTGAATCAAACGATGCAAATAGCCAATGCAATGGGATTTGTTGCCGAAGTAATTCAGTCTGATTTTAAGTATACCTGGACCTTTGGAGATGGAACGGGTGCATTGGGACCACAAGCAACACATACATACAAGCAACCCGGACGTTATACTGTTTGTCTTACCGCCTATAAAAACGATCAATGTGCTTCCACAACTTGCAAAGAAGTGTATGTGGGTGCCGGGACAAGCACTTGTGAACAAACCTATTTGCGTTACGAGTACAATTACTTGAATACAGCAGGGAATACTTTGAAGTTTAATGCCGTTAGCAATCAAACCATTGTATCACAGAAGTGGATCATCCAGAAAAGCACAGGAACGATGCCGCAGGTACTTTATACTTCCAACCCAACCTATACCTTTCAGGATACGGGATGGTATAAGGTTTGTTTACAGGCTGTAACTGCTAATTATTGTGTTAAAGAATATTGTGAAATGGTTCGTGTTCAATACGTGCCTGATGTTTGCATCCTCCCTGTTACGCCCAATCCGGCAACTACTTATATCGCATTCCGTTATGAGGTTCCCGTCGCACAAACAATTGTGGCATCCATTATCGATCTTACAGGCGTTCGTAAATCGACGTTCTACCTGACGGCTACAGCGGGAATAAATACGTTTACTTTGCCGATAAGTGCATTGCCAACGGGATATTATTACCTGGAAATAAGGGCCGGTAATCGGATTTGTAAAGGCCGGTTTCAGAAGTTGAATTAAAATAGTAGCATACAAAGTAAGGGTGTCATTTTTAATGACACCCTTACTTTTTTTATCTCCCAAACAATCGCTGCAGATCTTCTTTCTTTAACTCTGTGTAAGTGGGATAACCGCCTGCGGTACTGTTGGGTTGTTCGCATTGAAACAAGGACTCAACCAATTCTTTCATTTCTGTTTGCCCTAATGTTTTTCCAGCTTTAACGGCTCTTTGTTGTGCAAGCGAGCGTATGAGTTTTTCTCTTTTTGAGTATTTAATGTCGTTGCTAAAATGCTTGATCTGTTCGAGTAACAATTCAATGGCAAAACTTTCATTGCCTTCTTCAACATCTGCCGGTGTACCTTGTATGATAAAGGTTTCTTTTCCAAAAGGTTCGATAAGATAGCCCAGTTGTTGTAAATCGGGAAGCATTTCGTTCAGAAGTAACGCATCTTGCAGTGAGAGTTGAATGGTTGCCGGAAATAAACTTTTTTGCACAGGCATGACTTTTCCTGCAAAAGCACTTTGAAACTGTTCAAACAATATTCGTTCGTGTGCATTTTGCTGATGCACCAGTAATATTCCTTTTTCTGTTGTCGCCAGAATATAAGTCGAAAACAACTGAGCATAGGTTTGATCCGGTATTGTTGCCTTTGGGAAAGCAGATTGAGTTATTGTTTCATTCGTTTCAATAGCTTCCTGTTTTGTTTGTCCGGCTTCATAAAAACTTTTCCAGTGCTTCAGCTCACTTTTGTTTTGCGGATCAATTTTATGTGCTGCATGTTTCTGCGTAAATGCCTGATAGATCGATGAAGAGGAGATGGCATTCTTTTGAGCCTCCGTAAAAGGCTTGTTTACTGCATCCAGTTGTTGTATAGACGGGTCCAGATCGAAATCAAGCGTTGGTGTGATGCTGAACTGTGCCAGCGCATGTTTGACGGCTGCCTGAACAAAGGCATAAATGATTTTTTCGTCTTCAAATTTGATCTCTTGTTTAGTGGGATGTACATTAATGTCCACCTGTGAAGGATCAAGATCGATGAATAGCACATAGGATGGGTAACTATCCGAAGCAATCATTTCCTGAAACGCATTTGCCACGGCATGATTCAGGTATGGGCTTTTGATGAATCGTTTGTTGACAAAAAAGTATTGATCACCTCTTGTCTTTTTTGCAATCTCCGGCTTGCCTATAAAACCGTAAATATTCATATAGTCGGTTTGCTCTTCGGCACTAACCAACTTGGAGTTGTATTGACTGCCCAGTAACTGAACAATGCGTTGTTTAAGCGTCCCTTTCTCGAGGTGATAGAGTTGCTGGCCGTTTGAAGTAAGCGAAAAGAAAACCTCCGGATGTGCCATACTTACCCTGATGAACTCATCCATGATGTGCCGCATTTCGGAAGCATTACTTTTCAGGAAATTTCTCCGGGCCGGCACATTGAAAAACAGGTTTTTCATGGCGATACTGGTGCCGTTGGAGGTCGCTACCGGCTCTTGTTTTTGCACCACACTGTTTTCAATTTCAAGATAGGTTCCTGCCGGATCTTCTGCTCTTTTTGTTTTAACTTCTACCTGAGCTACGGCAGCAATGGAGGCCAGTGCTTCACCCCGAAAGCCCATCGTTTGAATGCGGAATAGGTCATCAATTGCCCGGATTTTGGAAGTTGCATGGCGTTCAAAGGCCATACGCACATCCATCTCACTCATTCCGGAACCGTTGTCAATAACTTGAATCAATTGTTTGCCCGCATCGTTAATGATCAATTGTATGGATGTTGCTTTTGCGTCCACCGCGTTTTCGAGCAGTTCTTTTACGGCACTCGCAGGCCGTTGTATAACTTCGCCTGCTGCAATCTGATTGGCAATATGATCGGGCAATAATTGTATGATATCCGGCACGTCCGCTTCCTCCTTTTGAAGCGTCAAAATTACAGTTCTTCGCTCAACTCCGGAAGGATTATTCGTTACCTTTAGCCGAATTGAACGGAACGCAACAGACATGAGAAGCATTCTTTTGGGCTTTATTTTATTGCTTTTTGCTACCGCGGGTAGTGCGCAGTCAAAAATGGAGAAAGCCCGCATCTGGGCCGATAGTGTTTTTCAAACTTTAACAAAAGAACAGCGCATCGCCCAGTTGATGATTATCAGGGCACATTCCAATCTGGGACCGGAACATGTGGAACGGGTTGCCAAACTCATTCGAACATACAACATTGGCGGTCTTTGTTTTTTTCAGGGAGGCCCGGTTCGTCAGGCACAACTAACTAATTATTATCAGCAATTGGCACAAACACCACTCTTGATCAGTATCGATGGAGAATGGGGTTTGGGTATGCGTTTGGACAGTGTAACACCCTTGCCACGTCAGTTGATGCTGGGCGCCGTTAAAGATGCGGAACTGATCTATCGTTACGGAAATTTGGTTGGGCGGCAATGCAAACGAATGGGAATCCATTTAAATTTTGCCCCCGTTGCGGATATCAACAACAATCCCAATAACCCTGTTATCAACGATCGCTCTTTTGGTGAAGATCCCTTTAAAGTGGCGCTTTATGCCATACAGTATATGAATGGTTTGCAACATGCAGGTGTGATGGCATGTGCCAAGCATTTTCCCGGGCATGGAGATACCGAAACAGACAGTCACTTCAATTTACCTCTCATTCATCATACGCGTTCGCGACTTGATTCGCTAGAACTCTATCCGTTCCGTCAATTGATTGAAGCAAGAGTGGCGTCCATCATGATTGCACATTTATTTATTCCATCACTGGATTCAACACAAAATGTTGCTTCTTCACTTTCTTCTAATGTTGTGACGAAATTGTTGCGCAACGAATTGAACTTTCAAGGACTCGCGATAACGGATGCGCTGGAAATGAAAGGGGTACAAAACTATTTTCCCAATGGAATGTCAAGCGTTATGGCTTTGAGAGCCGGCAACGATTTGCTTTGTTTACCCGATGACATTCCATCGGCAATAAAAAAAATAAAGAGAGCCATACGAAGAGGAACAATCAAAAGAGCCGATTTGAATCAACGCGTACGAAATGTACTCATTGCAAAGTATTTATATGGATTGTGGGATCAACAACCTGTTCAGATACAAAATCTCACCGAAGATCTCAATGCACAAACAACAGCGTTCATTCAGGAGATTGCACAAAATGCCATAACGCTTGTGCGTAACGACAATCAAATGCTGCCGGTTGTGCCCGCTGCCGTATCGTTTTTGAAGCGGGCTAAAAAACAGGAAATACGTATTGCATATGTTGCCATTGGGATAAAGACAGACAATTTCATCACTCGTAAAATGCGTGAAGAACTGAATGCGGATGTCTTTTTCTTTCATTACAAGCAGGATGCAGGAAATGTGCGTTCATTAACCGAACAAATTCGTAACAATTACCAACAGGTGTTTGTGGGTGTACATGGGTACAGTCGAAGACCGGCGAACAATTTTGGAATTAGTGCACCTGCAGTACAGTTGGCGCAATCTCTTTTGCAATTTCCAAAGTCGGCACTTTTGTTGTTTGGGAATCCTTATGCCACTAAATATTTCTCCGGTGCCGGAAGTATTCTGGCGTGTTATGAAGACCACGAAATGGTGCAGTCAGTTGCATTTGAAATAATAACCGGGAAGCGCGATCCAAAAGGCGTTTTACCGGTTACAGTACATACGGACCTTCTTTATGGAACCGGCCAATCTTATTACGGTTCTCGGTTGCTGCCCCAAGTTCAAATACTCGATTCGTCTAAAACAGTAGTCATTGATTCAATTGTAAATGATGCGATTCGTCAAAAAGCATTTCCTGGTTGTACAGTTTTGGCCGTTAAAAACGGTACAATCGTTTTTGAAAAAGCTTATGGATATCATACGTATGAACCAACAAATCCTGTTACTCCGCAATCCGTCTTTGATGTAGCTTCCATCACAAAGATTTGTGCAACCACCCTTGCACTCATGAAATTGTACGAGGAAGGAAAATTGGATTTGCAACAAACGATTGGACACTATCTTCCTTTTGTGAAAGGAACACCTAAGGCCAATCTGGTGTTAAAAGATTTGCTGTTGCATCAAGCAGGACTGAAAGCATGGATCCCATTTTACAAAGAAACTTTGGATTCAAGCGGAACCGTTCTTCCCGGATTGTATTCCGGTAATTCAACAGATTCGTTTCGTATAGAAGTGGCGAAAGGTTTATTTCTTCATGCCGGTTGGATGGACACACTTTGGAATCGAATACTTTTCAGCGAGCCCGAAATTTCTAATAGATATATCTACAGTGATCTTGATTTTATCCTTTTGGGAAAACTTGTGGAGCAACTGACTGGTCTTTCTCTGGATGCATATGTGAACCAAACATTTTATCAACCCTTGCAGTTCCGGTCTACGTTTTTCAAACCCCGTTTTCATTTGCCCGCTAATCTGCTGGTGCCTACCGAGCAGGAGTCTAAGTTTCGTTGTCAATTGTTACAGGGCGATGTTCATGATCCTGCGGCTGCAATGTTTGGTGGCGTAAGCGGACATGCCGGTCTTTTTAGTTCTGCCTATGAACTGGCGGTCATCATGCAAATGTTGCTTAATGGAGGAACAATAGGATCGCATACTTTTTTCAAAAAAGAAACAGTTGCTTTATTTACTTCATATCAAAGTTCAATCAGCAGAAGAGGTCTGGGATTTGATAAACCAGAAAAAGACAATGCCGTAAGAAAAGATCCTTACCCTGCATTATCTGCATCTCCCTCTACGTTCGGACATACCGGTTTTACCGGAACAAGTGTATGGGTAGATCCTGCAAACGAATTTGTTTTCGTTTTCTTAAGTAACCGTCTCTATCCGGATGGAGGTGAAAATAAAAAAATCATGAACCTGAATGTGCGGGGTAAATTACAAGAGGCATTTTATCAATTATTCATGAGTTCTGCTCTGCAATAATCGGAAGACTCCAAGAAACAGGAAAATTGGAATCAGCATCAAATGAAACCTGCTGTGATAATCATCGCATTGTAGAATGACGGCTGACCATACTATAAGAACGATTGATAAAGCGGTTATGGAAAGCGTGGTGAATTTCTTTTTAAGGAGTACGATCAGGACCGGTAAATAAAGCAAACCAGCCAGGAGGTACAAAGCGAGATTATGAAATGTGCTGTAATAAGGACGTACAAGAAGAAAGAACGCAGCTGTTTTTTTAAAACTCATACGCAAAAAATGTCCGGGATGCTCTTGCAGGTAGTGGAAAAGTTGTTGCAAAGGTGTTCCTTCCGGGTTGGAATGGAGTTTTATCGTGTCTGAAGAACTGAGATCGCAGATAATATAGCCCTCTTGAAAAGGTGCAAGAATATTCCAGTCTCCAATACTCGACAAAATCAAATTCGAGACGGTTAGAAGAATTATACCTCCTGCTGCTATTAAAATTAAAAAGTAAAGTCTGTATCCGGCGGGCGATCTTAAGAAAAGATAAACGATCCAGGGTATCAATAGTAAGATGCCAAGTGGCCTTGATAAAATCACAAGTAGCAATAACAGCAGTTGGATCGTACTGTTTTTAAAAGAGATTTTTTGAAACAAAATACACGAAGCGAAGAACAGTAACACAGAACTGTAAAAAACAGATTCTGTATAAAGTGTAAGGTTCCATCTTTGATAGGGAAGGATGCAACATAAAAGCAGTGTCGTTAACAATGGCGCCTGATCCTGTTCTGTGCTGAGTGATTTTAAACTTTTGTAAAAAACCAAATGAGCCGTGAGACTGTAGATCAATTGTAAAAAAAATACGGGCCAGTATCCGGTATGCAAGAGTTTGGATAATGCGATGAGTCCGGTTGTGACACTGTAAAACCAGTATCTTGTTTCAGGAAATGTTCCGTTTTGTAGTAAATAGTCGGCTGCGTGGATGTATTTAAGACCTTCAAGTTCCGTTACAATTCCAAAAATAACCCATGAAATCAGTTGTGCTGCCGTCCAGGTAAAAACAAGAATAGGAACAGGATGTTTTTGAAGTGTTTTGTTTAGCATCAATGCAACAAAGTTTGATCCGTCGGGTTGCGACAATTTGTAATTCGTCTTGTCTCCCGCATTCGAAAAGTTCAGTTGTTGCATGTTTCTGATTCGGTTTTTAGGGATTGCAACGACTTGGCTCCCGAAAACTTGCTTGTTTTACGAAGCGTTATCCGTTATCCTTTTTCGGTGGTTGTTTTTTTGTTACATCGATTTTTGGTCGATTTTGTTGTTGCGGTTTCGGTTGACCGGGTCGTTGTTGTGCGCCTTGTCCGGTTTTGTTTTGCTGATGCGAACCCTGCGGACGAGGTTTCTTTTCTTGTGCGCTTTTTTGTTGCGGTCCGCCGGATTTTGGTTGTTGTCGTTGTGTCTGTTGCTGACCGTGTTCACGATCTCTTCTGCGACGACTGTTACGCTCCAGTGTTTTCAAACTGATTTGGCCTACAAGCTCCACATGGGCCATTTCTTTCTCTTCCGCTTTGGCAGGGGAGAGTTCAATAGCTCCCAGTTCATCGGGTCTTTGGCCTTTTGCGTTTAAAGCACGTATTTCTTTTACCCGATCAATGGGAACCGGATATTGTTTGTTGCTGTCCGGTAAAATATACCACATCAGGTTTTTAAAGATGTCTTTTTTAATGAGCTGCGCAGTTCCCCGACTGAGTTCTAATGTGTCGGCATTGTTCGGGAAATTTTGCAACGCATCCAGATAGGTGTCCAGTTCGTAATTCAAACAACATTTAAGACGACCGCATTGTCCGCTGAGTTTTGTTTGATTGATGGATAAGTTTTGATAACGAGCAATTGTGGTGGTCACGCTTTTGAAATCGCTTAACCAGGTGCTGCAACACAGTTCTCTTCCACAACTTCCGATTCCGCCAATTTTTGCTGCCTCCTGACGTATGCCAATTTGTTTCATTTCCACTTTAACCTTGAACTCACCGGCATAGATCTTTATCAATTCACGAAAATCCACACGATCTTCGGCTGTATAATAAAAAGTTGCTTTGCGTCCGTCGGCCTGATATTCCACTTCAATCAGCTTCATGTCCAATTTCAATTGGATGATAATCGCTCTTGCTCTTACAAGGGAAGACTTTTCGCGTTCTTTACTTTCTTTCCATTTTTGCAGATCCTGCTCATTAGCACGGCGCATGATTTTTTTAATCTCTGCACTGTCTTCTTTTACTCCTTTCTTTTTCATCTGAAGACGAACCAGTTCGCCGCTCAGATTCACCATTCCTACATCAAATCCGCTTACTCCTTCAAGGGTAACCATATCGCCCTTCATGAATGTTTGAAGGGTATTGTTTCTGTAAAATTCTTTTCTGCTTCCGTTATTGAAAGATATTTCAACGATTCGGCAGTCACTACCGGGATCGCTGAAGGGTAAATTGGCCAGCCAATCATGCACATTTAAGCGATTGCAACCGCCCGTACTGCACCCACCATTACTTTTGCACCCATTAGGCTTCCCTGTTCCGCAACTTGTACAACTCATTATTGTAAACTTTGATCCGTAGTCAAACGGACGAATATGAAAAAATAAGCGCTGAACAAGCGATTCGTGAAACTTTAGGAGGCATTTGGTATAGATACTAATGAAACCCGGAACAAAAATGCTGTAATCTGTTGTAGCTCTTTTCCATAAATCGGAATGGTTTTCCGGTAGATGAATCAGTATTTAGATATACTATACGTTGCCTGCTATTGATCTCGGAACCCGATTGTTGAGCGGTTTTCCTTTTGACCTTCCTTTCACCTATATCCTTCACTACGGGGTCAATTAATCAAAAATAATGAATTCTGGCGAAAGGTTGAATCCTTGTTCTATACGTGGGCTCTGTGTTGCTATATTCGAAATGGCGTTGTTTCGGGGTTTGAAGATCGTACTATTGGACTTCGATCACAGCTTTATTTGCTATGATATGGTACAGCTTCAGGGTTAATGCCATAAAAAGCATTTTGGCATTGGCATTTCGTTCAATATAATAGGCGGCCTTATCCAGTTCTCCGGTAATAGCTTCCATTTGACTGATATCACACAATTTGTTGAGTCGAACCGAAAAGTCTTTTTCTGTTCCGGTTAAGGGAAGATTTTCCTCGCCCATGGTACGGAGCCGGATACTTTGTTCCAGCAAGTGATTAAAATACCGTAAAAATTGCTTTTGTTTTTCCCTTCCCAGTTCAGATACCTGGTCCACCCATTTTACCTGAGCTACAGGGCCTGTTTTTAAAATGGCATTGAGCCATTCCCTCAAAAGAGACTGCCAGTCGGCCTCAGAATGTTGTATCAGTTGCAATGCTTCCCGGAAATTTCCTTCACTGATTCCCGCAATTTGGTTGGCCTGCTCTGCTTGGATATGATGACGCTCTCTTAATGTTTTGGATACTTCATGCAGGTCAATTGGCGGCACATGGATGGTTTGACACCTGCTTATAATTGTGGGCAACAGCAAACTTTCATTTTCTGCAACCAAAAGAAACAAGGTATTGGGTGGCGGTTCTTCTATTAGTTTTAGCAATTTGTTGCCTTCGTTTCCCAAATATTCGGGCATCCAAATGAGGAGTATTTTGTATTCGCTTTCAAAACTTTTGAGGTTGAGTTTGCGAATAATGTCTGTACATTCTGCAGCAGATATATTGCCTTGCTTGTTATCGGCTTCAATAAATTGGAGCCAATCATAGACGTTGCCGTATGGGTTTTGTTGGATGAACGCGCGCCATTCCTGGATATAATCTGTACTTATGGGTTTGTCCTTTCCTTTTTTTGAAATAACCGGATAGCTGTAATGAATGTCCGGATGAATGTACTGAAGGGCTAAAGAAGCCTCCTGACCGGATTTTTGAACTGCTCCTGAATGTTCTTCAAATAATGCGGGGGCTGCTTCGGTTTTCTTTTCGCTTTGTGTAACCACGTACGTGCTAAAAGCCAAGGCAAGTGGAAGGGCGCCGGATCCTTCTTTGCCAATAAAAAGCAGTGCATGGCTCAGGCGATTTTGATCCACCAGTTCTTTTAGCAGGTGGATACATTCTTTTTGACCTATAATATCTTGAAATTCCACAGAGCGAAGATACGCTTTGATCCACGGAAAAGAAAAGTTGATAGGTGCCGCAGATTGATATTGGAATTGATGGAACTATTACAGTTTTGAAAGCAGCTCTTCACTTAATGGTTTCACACTGCTGGGGAAATAGGCGATTAGTAATCCTTTTTCATCTATCAGAAATTTATTGAAATTCCATTTTACATGAGCGTCCATAACCCCATTTTTCTCTTTGTTGGTAAGCCATTGGTAAATGGGATGGATTTTGGATCCTTTTACATGAATTTTAGCGGCCATAGGGAAGGAAACGCCGTAATTACGAGAACAAAAAGATCGAATTTCTTCATTAGAGCCCGGCTCCTGACCCAGAAAGTCATTAGCCGGAAAGCCTACAATGACCAGTTTTTCTTTTTGCTGTTTGTAAAGTTGTTCCAACTCGGCGTACTGGGGTGTGTAGCCGCATTCGGAAGCTGTATTTACGATCAGAATTTTCTTTCCTTTAAACTGTGCAAAGTCAATGGAATCTCCGTCAAGTCCGGGTACTTTAAAATCATAGATGGATGCTTCTTGCATGGTTGTTTCAATTTTTGGTTGCGAAGGTGTAAATGCACACGATAACAAGAGGACTGACAAGTACAGGAAACGTATCATTTTAGCAAAATTAAATGTATAAGTATGACAAAAAGAAAAGGGTAAAGTTCATTTGTCTAAGTAGAAATTCTGTTATGGGAATTCATAACAACCAAGATCCGGCAATCCAATTCTGGGGTTGCCATCTAAGTCGGTCAGTAACGAAGTGGTCTTTCCGCTGTTGATAGCGGGGGAATTGTTTTTTAACCGGAAGTTGTAATAGCGTTTGCCAACATCGATACTGTCAAATACAGGATCCATGTTTCGAATGACATTTGTAAAGGTTGTATGACCCGGATCTGTTTTCGCACGGTATAAAACATGGTCAAGCGTGATGTTTGCGGGATCCGTTCCTTCTTTCTGCACAATGAGTTCATTGTCGACAAATCCAAAATCACCCCAAATGATGCAATTGGTTAGGGTGGCGGTAAGCGGTGATGTAAACAGTTGATTGTTGGCTTTCACGAAATTGGTAAGCGTCATTACCGGATTTTTGTGCTGGATAAAGGTATTCGAAATCGATACAAACGTACAGTGCGTAAAGCGATAAATTCCTCCGTAGATCAATGCAACATTGTTCCCGCAATTGCTGATTAAACAGTTGGATGCTTCTATACTGCTGTTGATGCCAAATAATCCAATATCATAGATGTTGTCGAGTATGCAGTTGTTCAATACAACTTTGGGGTTCGAATTGGAAGACGGTTGTTCCGATATGATACCCTGGTAGGCGTTTAATATATGAGCATACGTCAATTGGTTGTTGATACTGCTTCCTCTGAAGTAGATGCCTGGCCATGCACCCGGATAATCTTTGTAGGGAGCATCCAAACGATTTCCTTTGAATACAACACTGTCAGTTTTTGTTCCTTCAACCCGAACGGTGCCGTCAACAATAAAAGGGGCATCTGCATTCAGATAAATTCGGCTTCCTGCCTCAATCGTTAAAATTGCATTTGTATCAATGATGCAACCTCCCAAAATGACATGTGGGAGATCGTTTGACCAGGTAATGTTTCCTTCAAGTAATTGATTTCTGTAGTAATATGCATTTTGTCCCCATGCTTCCAGTTGCTTAAAATAGGTGTTACCATTGCAGTCGATCCGTATACTGTCTCTTAAAACGAAGGGAAGTTTGTCATTGTTTGGGTCAACAGTAACGCTTACAAATACATACATGCTGTCATTTCCTTCAATCTCCAGATCCTGAAAACGTGTGCCGGGTGTTCCGTCTGCATTGATTTTAAAGTTGGAACTGATTCCACCCATAAGTTCAAGATTGGAAATGCGTATACTTTGTTTGTTGTTGTTTTTTATCAGGAAGTATTGTGTAACAGAGCCGGCCGATACAAAAACGGTATCAAATTGAATACTGTCAGTTCCAATCTCCAACCGGGCTTCGCTACTGGTATTGATCAGATCTTTTTTGCAGGAAAAAAATCCCGCAGAAAAAAGGAGGCATAATATGGGTAGAAGTTGTTTCAAGCGGTGTAAAAGTAAGCAAGGTGATTGGAATCTGAAATCACAAGTTGTTAAACTCTTTTTCTTAATCATCACTAGCCCACGCCAGTGTTGCAATGCTGAGTCTTGTTTGAGCAATGGAAATAATACATGATCCGCAAGCTTCCAGGGTAGCTCCGGTTGTTATGACGTCGTCTACTAATAAAATATGTTTTCCTTGAAGTTTTTCGCTATCCAGTACCCGGAAACTATCCTGCACATTTTCCCATCGTTCATTTCTGCCTTTTCGTGTTTGAGTAGCAGTTGCTTTAAGGCGACCAATCCAATTTGTCTCAACGGGAATGCCCGTAATCTCTGCAATTCCATGGCATAATAATGCGGCTTGATTGTATCCGCGTTTCCGTTCTCGATCCTTAAACAAGGGCATGGGTACCAGTACGTCTATTGTATTAAAACGCGCACTTTCTTTTAATTGTATACCCATCCATCTGCCCAGTTGTATACCCACTTCCTGTCTGCCTTTGTATTTTAATGCATGAATCAGATTTTGTAAGGCAGTGTCTTTGGTAAAAAAGTAACAGCTTGTGGCTGCTACAACGGGAAGTCGGCCGTAAAATATTTTTTCAATCGGATTTCCGGTGATAACGGAAAAGCCGGTTTCAGGAATTGAGGTATGGCATTGAATACAAACTGTTTGATCCGGTAAAATTAAATCGCTGCCGCAACCGGCACAGATGTGAGGGAAGAAAAAATGCATCAGATCTTTTCCCCAGGTTTGTAAGGTGTGAATCATGGTTAAAACAAATATTGGTATAGCTCTTCAACTTTTCCCATAGGAACGACTTCAATATTAAATTTGGGAATTTTTTGTTTTCCCTCTTTGGGATTTGATTGATTGTATTTGCTGATAATCATTTTATCAAATCCAAGTTTTTCGGCTTCTGAAATCCGTTGTTCAATGCGATTGACAGCTCTGATTTCACCACTGAGTCCAACTTCTCCGGCGAAACAGATTTTTGGATGGAGTGGTGTGTCTTCGTAGCTCGAGAGCAAAGCGCACAAAACAGCTAAGTCTATGGAGGGGTCTTCAACTTTAAGTCCGCCTGCGATATTCAGAAAAACATCCTTCATTCCAAAATGAAAGCCGCCTCTTTTTTCCAAAACGGCGAGAAGTAATTGCAAACGCCTTAGGTCAAATCCGGTTACGGTTCGTTGGGGTGTACCATATACACTTTGTGTTACCAGAGCCTGTACCTCTATAAGCATGGGGCGCATTCCTTCCATAGTTGCGGCAATTGCAATACCGCTGAGTTGATCTTCTTTTTGAGTAATTAATATTTCACTCGGATTGGTTACAGGACGCATTCCGTTTTCCCGCATTTCATAAATACCCAGTTCGGAAGTTGAGCCAAATCTGTTTTTCATGGTTCTTAAAATGCGATAGGCATAATGTCGGTCACCTTCAAATTGCAGAACGGTATCAACCATATGCTCCAAAATTTTTGGACCGGCAATGCTTCCGTCTTTTGTTATATGTCCAATTAAAAATACAGGTGTTTGCGTTTCTTTGGCAAAACGCTGCAATTCGGCGGCTGTTTCTCTTATTTGAGAAATGCTTCCGGGTCCTGATTCTACGTGAGGTGTTTGTAATGTTTGAATGGAATCAATAATGACTAAATCGGGTTTTAATTTTTTGATCTCCTGAAAGATAATGTTGGTCGCTGTTTCTGTTAACAGATAAAAATCATCATTGACCAGTTGGATCCGGTCTGCGCGCATTTTTATTTGTTGTTCACTTTCTTCGCCGCTGATATATAAGGTACGTATACCTTTTAACTGTAGTCCCAGTTGTAAAAACAAAGTTGATTTTCCAATTCCCGGTTCGCCGGCAACCAGTACAATGCTTCCGGGAACAATACCTCCTCCAAGTACGCGATTCAATTCCTGGTCAGATGAATAAATTCTTTTTTCTTCGCTGCTCTTGACATCCAGAATGGAAATTGTTTTCATAGAGCCATGTGCAGGTGTTTCTTTCCATGATTGTTTTTGGTATTCGCTTTTATCTTTCGTGATGAGTTCTTCAACAAATGTATTCCATTCATTACACGCCGGACATTTTCCCAGCCATTTCGCAGATTCATAACCACAATGCTGACAAAAAAAAGCGGATTTCAATTTAGCCATGCGGTAAAGATAATCGATAAGAAAAACAATCAAACGGAGCGAACACGTTGAAAAAAATAATCAAAAGAACTTAGATGAAATATCGGGAACTTGAATTTATCGGATCTTGAAAACAACAACAGATTAATGAGGGATCGAGTGAATACGATGGGTTTAAAAAAAGTAAAAGGGCTGAAATTACTTTCAACCCTTTGTACTTACTAACCCATTAAATTCTGTTGCTAAATTACAAATTGCAGTTAGATTTCAAAATTATTTTTGCCCTGTGTGAATAACTATTTTTTAAGAAAGTCTTAACTGACAGCACCAAAAAACATTCGTTATTTAACACTTAAAACATTGTAAATCATAGCTATATGAATTATATTTGGAATCGCATCAATGATTCTTTTGTTCATTTTTTACTTGCAATAAATCTTCGATTCTGCCATTTCGTCAATTCTTTATGGGTTCAAGAAAAAAATAGGCAGTCTCGCTTTTTTGGTCATAGTTTTGATGTTAACATTGAAAAAAATAAGTCATGACACCCGGAATTTTAATTGTTTCGCTCCTTTTTATGGGTATTGGATTTTTAGTTCAAATGCGTTTAAAAAGTAAGTTTCAGGAATACGGTAAAGTGCCTCTCCAAAGCAGACTCACCGGTAGGGAAGTAGCCGAAAAAATGCTCAGGGAAAGCGGGATTTACGACGTTCAGGTGGTTTCGGTTGACGGATTTCTATCCGATCACTACAACCCACTCAAAAAAACGGTGAACCTCAGTCCGGAAGTTTTCAATGGCTACTCCATTGCCGCTGCTGCAGTTGCAGCTCATGAATGTGGACACGCAGTTCAACATTCAACTGGTTATCAATGGCTTATGATGCGTTCTCGTATGGTTCCACTGGTACAGGTGAGTACTACCTTATCACAATGGATCTTAGCAATTGGTGTAGGGATACTTGGTTTTGGTGGAGGTAACCCTACCATTTTGTTGATTGGGATTCTGCTCTTTGCTGCTACAACAGCATTCTCATTAATAACACTTCCGGTAGAATTTGATGCCAGTAACCGAGCCTTGGCTTGGCTCGATCATGCCAATATTACCAACAGCAACGAGCTTCCCGGTGCTCGTGATGCGTTGAAATGGGCCGCAGCTACTTATGTGGTTGCCGCTCTTGCATCGGTCGTTACCTTGGTTCAATATATTTTGATTTATCTGAATCGAAGAGATTAATGATTGATAAACAATAGATTAAGCCTCCGTTAGGGGGCTTTTTTATTGTTGACTAACAGGTATTAACTTTTATCTGCCTTATTGTACCTTTGCCGTCTTGAAAATTTGCTTGTTATGAGTTATACCCCACAAAATAAAGTCCGTATAGTAACCGCCGCGTCCCTCTTTGATGGCCATGATGCCGCTATCAATATCATGCGGCGCATTATGCAAAGTTTGGGAGCGGAGATCATTCATTTAGGTCACAATCGTAGTGTGCTTGAGATCGTGGAATGTGCCATTGAGGAAGATGCACAGGGTATAGCGATAACCAGTTATCAGGGCGGACACGTAGAGTTTTTCAAATACATGAAAGATCTTCTGGAAGAGAATGGTTGTGGGCACATCAAAATATTTGGAGGAGGTGGAGGCACAATCCTGCCTTCCGAAATCGAAGAATTGCATCAATATGGAATCACTCGTATCTATTCGCCTGATGACGGCCGAAAACTTGGATTGGAAGGTATGATCGAGGATGTGATTCGTCAGTGTGATGTTTGCTTAAATGGTAACGGAACGTATAATGCTCCCATGACGCTGGGCGAAGTAAAAGATGTACGTACCATCGCCCGCAAGATTACCAATGCCGAAAACGGGCAATCTGCAGCAATTCAAATAGAGAATGGACGATCCATTCCGGTTTTGGGCATCACCGGCACGGGTGGGGCCGGTAAATCATCTGTTACTGATGAAATCGTTCGTCGTTTCCTGAACACGTTCCAGGACAAAACCATTGCTGTTATATCAGTGGATCCTTCCAAGAAAAAAACGGGAGGAGCTTTGCTGGGGGATCGTATCAGAATGAATTCGATCTCCAACCCAAGGGCTTATATGCGCAGCTTGGCAACAAGAGAGAGTGACCGTGCATTAAGTGCCTATGTACAGGAAGCCATTGATATTTGTAAGGAAGCCGGCTTTGATTTCATCATTTTAGAAAGTGCAGGTGTGGGCCAGAGCGATGCGTCTATTCTCGAGTATTGCAATCTGAGTCTCTACGTCATGACACCGGAATACGGTGCCGCTTCGCAGTTGGAAAAAATCAATATGCTTGATTATGCCGACCTCATTGCCATTAACAAGTTTGATAAAGCCGGGGCGCTGGATGCGATAGCCGATGTGAGAAAACAATACAAGCGCAATCACAAACTGTTTGCAGCTAAAGACGAGGAATTGCCGGTTGTGGGAACCATCGCATCTCAGTTCAATGACGCCGGTGTAAATGAATTGTTTGAAAAAATCATTCAAACTATAAAAGCAAAAACACAGATTGTTTTTGGATCAGTCGAACATTCTGTGCACGGAGATACAGTAAGCAAGTCAATGATTATTCCTCCTGCAAGAGTTCGTTATCTCAGTGAAATTGCAGATACAATCAAAGATTACAACCAATTGGTAGAAGACCAGTCGGCAATTGCTTCTAAAATATACCGATTACAGGGAGCTTTGGAACTTCTTAAGGAAAAGGGAAATGAAGATTTGATTGCAACGATTCAAAAGCAAATTGATTTTTATACGGATCAGCAAACACCGGTGGCTAAAAAACTGGTTCGTCATTGGCCTGAAAAATTGAAAGCTTATCAGCAGGATTATTATGAATACAAGGTTCGTGATAAAGTGATTCGTCAATCTATGGTAAGCACCAGTTTAAGCGGCACACGTATTCCCAAAGTTGTGTTGCCTAAGTATAAGGACTGGGGTGATTTGCTTAAATGGCAAGCCCAGGAAAATGTTCCCGGAAGTTTTCCCTTTACGGCAGGAGTGTTTCCCCTGAAGCGTGAAGGCGAAGATCCCACCCGCATGTTTGCCGGTGAGGGCGGACCGGAACGTACCAACAAGCGGTTTCACTATGTTTCTGCAGGACAGCCTGCCAAAAGACTTTCTACTGCATTCGACAGTGTTACACTGTATGGTGAAGATCCGGCACATCGCCCCGATATCTATGGAAAAGTTGGGAACAGCGGTGTGAGCATTGCTACGGTTGATGATGCAAAGAAATTATACAGCGGATTCGATCTTTGTGATCCCAAGACATCTGTGAGTATGACCATTAACGGACCTGCTCCCATTCTGCTTGCATTTTTTATGAATGCGGCTATTGATCAGCAGTGTGAAAAATGGATTGAGGCCAATAAGAAATGGGACGATGTTAAAAAAGTTGCGGCAGCGAAATACAAGGACCAGCCTCAACCAATTTATAATAACACGTCCTTCCCGGCCACCTTGCCCGAAGGAAACGATGGGTTGGGATTGCGATTACTCGGTTTAAGTGGTGATGAGGTATTGTCGCCCGAAGTTTACGAGCAGTGTAAATTAACCGCCTTGCAGCAGGTTCGTGGTACGGTTCAGGCGGATATATTAAAAGAAGATCAGGCTCAAAATACCTGTATTTTTTCTACAGAGTTTGCACTGAAGCTTATGGGTGATGTTCAGGCTTATTTTATTGAACAAAACGTCAGAAATTTCTACAGTGTCAGCATCAGTGGTTACCATATTGCGGAGGCAGGTGCAAATCCAATTACTCAATTGGCCTTTACGTTAGCGAATGGATTTACTTATGTAGAATATTATTTAAGCAGGGGGATGCGAATTGATGATTTCGCTCCCAATCTGTCCTTCTTTTTTAGTAACGGAATGGATCCGGAGTACAGTGTTATCGGCAGGGTGGCACGTCGTATATGGGCAAAATCCATGAAGTACAAATACAAGGCGAATAAGCGGAGCCAGATGTTGAAGTATCATATTCAAACTTCCGGAAGATCCCTGCATGCTCAGGAAATTGATTTTAATGATATCCGTACAACGTTACAGGCGCTCTATGCCATTTACGACAACTGTAACAGCTTGCACACAAATGCTTACGATGAGGCAATTACAACTCCAACGGAGGAGAGTGTACGCAGGGCTATGGCTATTCAGTTAATCATCAACCGCGAATTGGGTACTGCAAAAAATGAAAATCCCAATCAGGGTTCGTTTTTAATTGAGGAGTTGACCGATCTGGTTGAAGAGGCGGTAATGAACGAATTCAACCGCATTACCGAACGTGGTGGTGTTTTGGGGTCAATGGAACGTATGTATCAACGAAATAAAATTCAGGAAGAGAGTCTTTACTATGAACATCAAAAGCATACCGGAGAGCTGCCATTGATAGGTGTAAATACTTTTCTAAGCAAGAACGGTAGTCCCACCATTCTTCCTCAAGAGGTGATTCGGAGTACGACAGAAGAGAAAGAACAACAAATCAGTAACTTAAAGGCATTTTGGAAACGCAATGAATCCAGATCTAAAAGTGAACTTCAAAAACTAAAAGAAGTTGCGGTGAACAATGGAAACCTGTTCGCTTGTCTGATGGAAACCGTTAAGTATTGTTCGTTGGGACAAATCACAAACGCATTGTACCAGGTAGGCGGACAATACCGCAGAAACATGTAGTATAATTTACAAATAGCAGAAGTTTTTTATCTAATCTAAGGTTGTCGTAAGGCAGCCTTAGATTTTATCTGACAATTTCAATTGTCTTCTTTTTGATCTTCTAATTTTTCCCTTTTTTACTAAGTAGATTTTCTTCTGTTTAAGAAGAAATGATTTATGACCTTTTGCGAATGGACGTTTTGCATTTTTTTGGACAAATCTGTTGGTCGTTTACGATCAACTGTCAGTTAAAATAGTTGTAGATTTACGCCCCTTCAATCGGAGTGGTTTTCGCATTCGATTTTTCCGAATGAATCGATGTTCTTTCATAGTTCTGAATTGATGATATTGATCTTCCTTCTTCCGAGGAAGATTTTATTTTCATTTTTGTATTGCACATGCTTGTCAAGCAAAGAACAGGTTGTTGTATCTTTTCGATTGGCCGGTTGCAGAACTGTAAAAAACTCAGAAGATCCGATAGGGAACGGTAAACAGGTGTCGTCTAGTGCATCAATTCAAAACAGAGGAAAGCATGAATTTATTGTCGGCAGAGCATAAAAGGTTAAAAGAAAATGCATCAAGGCCCATACCGTTGGAACGGTGGGGGCCCTATTTAAGTGAACGGCAATGGGGTACGGTTCGGGAAGATTATGGTCCCTATGGAGATGCCTGGGGTTATTTTCCATTCGAACAATCGCATTTTCGAACTTATTTATGGGGCGAGGATGGTCTTGCGGGAATATCAGACTACTTTCAAAATTTGTGTTTTTCTTTCGCCTTTTGGAACGGACAGGATTCAATCTTGAAAGAGCGTTTATACGGCTTGGGAAATTATACCGGTAATCATGGGGAGGATGTAAAAGAGTTATACTACTATCTCGACAATCTGCCCACACACTATTACATGGAATACCTGTATAAATATCCGCAGGCAGCATTTCCCTATAAACAGTTAGAAGAGGAAAACCGTAAACGGAACCGGGATGAGCCTGAATACGAAATTTTGGATACATCTGTATTTCGTGACAACCGATATTTTGATATACTTGTAACGTATGCCAAGCAAAATTCCAATGATCTCTACATAAAAGTTGAAATTAAAAACAGAGGTGATCAACCGGCCGATTTAACAGTTTTGCCTACGCTCTGGTTTGCAAATAAGTGGGGACTTGAAGATAAACGTAAAAAGGTTCAAAAGCCCTATGTGAAACAGTTGGGTTCATCGGCAGTGCATGCATGGCATCAACGCATGGGCGATTACTATTTTTATTTTAACGGCGCGGATGATTTGTTGTTTACCGAAAATGAAACGAATACCGAAAAGCTCAATGGAACACCCAATAGCGCTCTATTTGTAAAAGATGCATTTCACGATGCCGTTATTGCAGGCAAACATGTAAAAGAACTGAGAGAACGAGGTTATGGAACCAAATGTGCTCCGGTATATCAATTACACCTTACGGGCGGTGAAACGAAATTGCTTTATTTCCGTTTGACTGATGTATTGACAGAGCATCCGTTTGAGCAAGATTTTGAACAACTATTTGATCTTCGGAAACAGGAAGCAGATGCGTTTTATGCCTCCGTAATTCCTCAGCATTTAAACCACGATCAGCAACAGATCAGCAGGCAAGCTTATGCAGGGTTGTTATGGAGTAAACAGTTCTACACGTTCGATGTCGAGAAATGGCTCACAACCAGTGATGGTATTACGCCGGTAAATGACGGAAAGAAATATGGACGTAACAGTGATTGGAAACATCTGAAAAACGCAGATGTAATTCTAATGCCCGATAAATGGGAGTACCCTTGGTATGCGGCATGGGATTTGGCATTTCAATGTATTGCTATGGCATCCATTGATCCGGTGTTTGCAAAACATCAATTGGTTCTCATCATGCGTGAATGGTATATGAAGCCTGATGGACAATTGCCCGCCTATGAATGGAATTTTGGTGACGTTAATCCTCCCGTACATGCGATGGCGGCCTGGTGCGTCTATTCCATTGAAAAGAAAAATACAGGTCAGGGTGATATCCAGTTTTTAAAACGCATTTTCCAGAAACTGATTATCAATTTTACCTGGTGGATCAACCGAAAAGATGAAAACGGTAACAACCTGTTTCAGGGAGGCTTCCTGGGTCTGGATAATATTGGTGTGTTCAATCGCAGTCATCACATCCCCGGTAATCATCAACTGGAACAAGCCGATGGCACGTCCTGGATGGGCATGTATGCTTTAAACATGATGGATATTGCATTGGAAATTGCCATGCACGATGATGCCTTTGAAGATACGGCCACACGATTTTTTGAACACTTTGTTTTGATTGCCGAAGCTTTGAATGAACAACATACATGGAACGAAGAAGATCAGTTTTATTACGATGTTCTTTGTTTGCATGACGGAACGGTAAAGCCTTTACGCATACAATCGGCTGTGGGGTTAACCAGTTTGTTTGCGGTATCAACCATCCGGAGGGAGGTGCTTGATAAATTGAAAGATTTCAAAAAGCGGATCTTCTGGTTTGAACATTATCGAAAAGAAAACAAACGTTTCTGGCCTAATGAAGAAAAAGACGATCAGGATGAAATCTTATTATCATTGGTGCCACGTGAAAAGCTGACCGGCATTTTAAAACGATTGCTTGATGAGCGTGAATTCCTGTCAGACGGCGGTATACGGGCACTTTCAAAACATCATCAGGAGCATCCCTATTCCGTAGAAATAGAAGGGCAGACCTATTCCATTCAATATGATCCCGGCGACTCAACCAGTGATATGTTTGGTGGTAATAGTAACTGGAGGGGCCCCGTGTGGATGCCTTTGAATTTTTTGATTATCCAGTCAGTAAAACGGTTTGGTACTTTTTATGATGATTCGCTCAAGGTGGAGTATCCAAATGGTTCGGGTCAATATTACAATCTCCGTGAAGTGGCCGATAAATTATCAGAACGGATCATCGGTTTGTTTGCGGCCGATCCCAAAGGCAGTAGACGATGTTACGAACAGTACAACTGGTTTTATTCGCAACCCGGAAACGAACATTTGATTTTATTCTACGAATATTTTCATGGCGATACCGGCAAAGGGCTCGGAGCCAATCATCAAACAGGTTGGACGGCTCTGGTAGCGAATTTATTACAGGAACTTTTCTAAGCCTGTTCCAAGCGAGGAATTCCTGGATCGCGGTTGGGTTCAATTACAGATGGGTCATCTGTTTTTCGGGTTCGAATGGTATGTACCGGCCAGGTTTCCAGTAATGCGGATGGAAGTTCATAATCCAGAATGGTTTGCAGTTCCTGATCTGTCAGATCTGCACGCAGCCATGTTTCGGCCCAATTGTTTGGCAGTATTAATGGCATTCGTTCTGCAGATGCACCATCGTTGTGTATCAAGCGCATCAAACTGTTTGCCTTTCGGGTAATTACCGTAAATGTTCCAATCACTTCACCTGTTTCCGGATCCGGCAAAGGACTGTAGTTGTACAATCCGGCCAAACAAAATACTTCTTGTTCTTTTACTTTTACGAAATAGGGAACTTTCTTTTTGGTCTGAATATTCCGGTGTTCAAAGAAGCCGGTGGTGAACACAACACAACGCTGATGTCGTATACGATGCCAGATAGATTTCGGATCATGAATAATTTTTTCACTCCGGGCATTGGCCATACTGCTTCTGTATTGTGTTACTTTTTGAGGCGTATTCATATAGTCGGCTATGAGCCCCCACTCAAATAACTTCAACTTGATTTTATTTGATTCTCGAAACGCTACAGGAAATGGATGCCAGGATTGCGCTACCTGATGCCAGGTGGGAACAACATCAAAGCCCGGTTCTTCATCCGGGGGAATGATATCGGTAATTTTTTTGATCGATGAAAAAAAACTCATGTCGTAGCACATGGCTCACGTATTTTCAATAAAAGTACTTCGGTACGATTGCCTTTCCAAGTCAGAACAAAAAACAATTTGCCGTATCGGTCTTTGAGTTGGATATGCAATTTTCCGGGATACCGCTTGTTTTTTCATTTCAGTTGATTGAATACATAGGCATAAATTTTATTGCGTAAGGACGGACCCGGCATTTTATCAGAAAGTAGAATCAACGGTACATTGCAGGTTCGGTTTTTGGATAGGCGGTAGTTGCGTTTAATGGATTTCAAATAATTCGTCCCATCGTGTTGTATAGCGTTTGCTTCTTAATTCCTGCCTCATTTTCCAGTTTCGTTTTAATCCGGTAGCGGCGTATTTGATGGCATCGTCCCGCATACTGCAATTGATGTTGTCCAGCGTTTGCATCAACAGCCGTTGTCGATTTTCCGTTAAGGGCGCAAAAAGGTTCCCTTGTATGGAGGTATCCGGTACAATTTGAGAGAGAATTACACCGGCTTTAATGTAGTGTCTGCCTTTTCGATAAAGTTGTTCCGCAAGCGGCAAAGCATATTGCAGGAGTTCTTGTGTATTGGATGTGGCAATTGGAAGTGTCGTGTAGCTGTGTCGTGTTTCAGGGTTATACGCATTGGGAGTTGTTGGGATGTCTTTGCTTACCAGAAAAACCTGGATCATGCGGGCTGCTCCTATTTGACGACGCAGTTTTTCTGCAGCTCGGGAGGTGTAAGTAGCCACAGCCTCTTTGATGTCGCTGAGTGCGTAAACGGGTTTTCCAAACATCCGGGTGGTAGCAATCATCTTTTTTGTTTCCAGCGGATCTTTCAATTCCATGCAGCGGAATCCTTTGAGTTCTTTCAGGAGTCGCACACCTCCTACACCGCCTAAGTGTTTGCGACCCCATTCCTCGCTTAGCTTGCTTAATTCCCATGCTGTTTGGATGTTGTATACTTCTTTTAGTGTGAAGGCATAGCGTCTGCCGATTCCCCATATATCAGAAACGGGGGTACGTTGTAAGGCCTCTCTGATTTTAAGTTCTGTATCCAATACAACAATGCACTTTGTAGCCTCTTTGTTTTTTTTCGCCAGCCTATTAGCGATTTTACTCAGGACTTTTGTAGGGGCCACACCTACTGATACCTGAATGCCTGTCCACTGCTCGGTTTGTTCCTTGAGTTGTTGTATGATGCTATTCAATTGTTGATCGGGGACTTCGTGTAGATTAACAAAGGCTTCGTCTACAGAGTAGACCTCAACGTTCTGCCTTCCGGCTATTGCACGGAGGCTGTCCATCACCCGCATACTCAGGTCGCCATACAGACTGTAGTTACTTGAAAATACTGCTACATTGTGTTTCTCTATGACTTCTTTATTTTGGTAATAAGGTCCGGCCATGCCAATGCCTAACGCTTTGGCTTCATCCGTACGTGATACAATGCAGCCATCGTTGTTGCTGAGTACTACAATCGGTTTGTTGAGCAGCGATGGAGTAAACAGGCGCTCACAGGCACAATAAAAACTGTTGCAGTCTACAATGGCCGTCATTCCTTCCTGTTTCATGGGCGCTTTGAATTTTGAATGTTTAAGTACAATGGAAATGCTGTTTTTATAACGCTTTTATCCCAGTGCGTGAATCGAATACACTACAACACCCCAGATGCTGAAATCACTGAACTCCGATAAGTTGATGGGTTTATACCGTGGATTTTCCGGTATCAGGAAGGCAGAGGTAAAATTCTTGTGAAACCTCCGAACCAGCAGTTCGCCGTTTAAAATGGCAACAATCACTTTGCCGCTCGTTAGTTTAATCGAACGGTCTACAATCAAAACATCGCCTTCGAAAATGCCGGCATCCTGCATGGCATCTCCTTTCATGCGAAAGAAAAACGTTGCCGGTTTGTTGCGTATCAATTGCTCATTAAGATCAATGCCACGTTCTGCATAGTCGTCGGCTGCCGCACCAAAGCCGGTTGCATTGGCTGTTTTGATTTCGTGTTGCGAAAATTGCTTGCTTCCTTTATAGGAGGCACCAAAAAAGAGTTCTTCTTCCATCGTTCGTTCGTTTTTGTAAAACTAAAAATATTAGTCAATAAATACTAAATTATTTAGCATTTATTGACTTTTTCCCTTTCACCGTTTATCCGTATTCAAGCGACGCTTATAAAATAATGCACCATTTTTCTGGAAACCTTCGTTTCTTTAGGTTTCATCCGCTGTCCTTGTGAAACAGTCGTGAGATTACGCCGGTAACGATCGGGAGTGCGCTTCAATCCTTATCATATGACCATTGAAATCAATAATTAAGACCACATGAAAAAAATATTCTTGTATTGTTTGTGTTATTGCTGGGCCGTTGGACTTTGGGCTCAAACCAAATACGATCATCGGGAGGCCTTTCATCCTGTTTTTTATCCAAATCCGGGCAATGAGTTGCGCACTTCCGGAGGTCAGCCGGGCAGTCGCTATTGGCAAAACCGCGCCGATTATTCGATTGAATGCACACTTCATACCGTTAACCACAGCATTAGCGGTACGGTTACCCTTCGTTATACGAACAACAGTCCGGATGATTTGCAGTTTCTTTGGTTGCAGTTGGATCAACAGATTTACAGAAAAGACTCACGTGGTACGGCCACCACTACGACTCAAGGCGGTCGCTGGGCCAATGAACAGTTTACGGAGGGGTATGTGCTGAAGTCGGTTAAACTGAATATGGATGGGGGAACGACGATTCCTGAAACCATCATCAGCGATACCCGGATGCAGGTGTTTTTACCCGATACATTAAAAGCCAAGGGCGGAGTTTTACAGTTAACGATGGAATATGAATTCAAAATTCCTGAGTACGGCACCGATCGTATGGGGCGTGTCAAGCAGGAACATGGATGGGTGTATGAAATTGCACAATGGTTTCCCCGGGTATGTGTGTATGATGATCAGGTAGGCTGGAATACCAATCCTTATTTGGGCGCGGGTGAGTTTTATCTTGAATATGGCGATATTGATTTCAGTATTACAGCCCCATCTCAGCTGCTGGTTGCCGGAAGCGGAGAATTGCTGAACCCGGAAGAGTGCTTAACTCCATTGCAACTCCGCCGCTGGAATGAAGCAAAAAACAGCGATCAAACGCTCGTCATCCGATCGGCAGCAGAAGTAACGAACCCGGCTTCAAGGCCCGAAAAGCCCGTTCTTACCTGGAAGTTTAAATGCAATTCTACACGCGATGTTGCGTGGGCGGCCAGTTCCGCATTCATCTGGGATGCTGCCCGCATCAATTTACCAAGCGGTAAAAAATCAATGGCCATGAGTTTTTACACACAGGAAAGTGCCCGGGAAGAGGATGGCAATGACTGGAGGCGTTCTACCGAGTACACAAAGGCCTGTATAGAATTTTACAGTCGTTATCTTTTTGAATATCCTTATCCGGCCGCATCTAATATTGCAGGAGTTGTAGGCGGAATGGAATACCCCGGCATTGTGTTTTGCAGTAGAAAGTCAACCGGTGCGGACTTATGGGGTGTTACCGATCATGAATTTGGTCATACCTGGTTTCCGATGATCGTTGGCAGTAATGAACGAAAATATGCCTGGATGGACGAAGGTCTTAATACGTTTATTAATATTCTTTCCGGTGAGCAATTCAATAATGGAGAATACAACGAACCACAGGATGTGAGTGGGATGTCGAATTATTTTTTCAGTAGTGCGATGGATGGATTGTTCAATACGCCGGATGTGATACAACAATACAATTTAGGGGTTGCGGCGTATTACAAACCTGCTGCCATGTTGTATGTACTTCGAAACGAAGTTGTGGGCAAAGAACGCTTTGACCGGGCCTTCAGAGAATATGTTCGCAGATGGGCCTTTAAACATCCCACTCCCTGGGATTTTTTCCATACAATTGAAAATGTAGCCGGAGAAGATTTGTCTTGGTTTTGGCGCAGTTGGGTGTTCAATACATGGAAGTTTGATGTAGCTGTAAAAGAAGTATTGCCGATCCGCGGCAAATCCAAGAATGGTACAACTGTTTCTTTGCAATTGTTGGAGAAGATGCCTTTACCGGTTACAGTCAAAATTATTTTTTCCGATCGTTCCGAGCAAACGCTTCGTTTGCCGGTTGAAATATGGCAAAGAGGCGACACCTGGACATTCCCGGTTCAGGAAAAATTAGAGGTTGCTGAAGTGATTGTTGATCCGGACAAGCGTTTACCCGATGTCAATTACAGTAACAACGTATGGTTGAAAAAATGAGAATTGCCGTGTTTGTTGCGACGCATCGCCTTTTGAAGTCGGGAATAACTTTTTAGGACATTCTTGCTCACATGCGTATTTTTCGTTCCTTTGACATCTATGCAAAAACTGTTTGAGGAATTAGGGCTTCTCTATAAAAAGCAATTTGGTACCGATCCCGGATCGATTGAAAAATTACCGCAAAGCGGAGGTGACCGATCCTATTATAGGATCACAGGAGCCATTCCATGTATTGCAACCCGGAGCCAAAATGTTCAGGAAACAGCAACGTTTTTGGCCTTTACAAAACATTTTAAAGCATCGGGCTGTCCTGTCCCGGAGGTTTACATTGTAAATGATGATGCAACGCTTTATTTACAAGAAGATTTGGGAAATCAATCATTGCTGGATGTTTTAGAAAGTAAGGGGCATACAGAAACGGTTTTCGAACTCTATCAGCAAAGTCTCAAAGAACTGGCGCATTTGCAAGTACAAGGCCATCACCAATTGGACTATGAGTGGTGTTTAACATCGAAAGAATTTGGGAAACAGGCAATTAATGCAGATTTGCTCTATTTCAAATATTATTTCTTAGATACTTTAAAAATTCCATACGATAAGGAGCAACTTATTGATGATTTTGAAGCACTCAGTACGTATTTAACTCATGTGGATCATAAATATTTTATGTTCCGTGATTTTCAGAGCAGGAACATAATGGTAAAGAACAACAAAGTTTACTTTATCGATTATCAGGGTGGAATGAGGGGGGCGCTTCAATACGATGCCGCTTCACTGTTATGGCAGGCAAAAGCCGAATTGCCTGAACATTGGAAGGATGAGTTGTTGTCCTATTACATATCATGTGTTGAAACGGAACTCGGTCTTCAGGTAGACAGGAACCGATTCATTGGACAGTATAACGGCTATGTATTGATACGGCTATTGCAGGTTCTGGGTGCTTACGGATTTCGGGGTTTGTTTGAACGCAAGGCTCATTTTTTGGTCAGTATTCCATTGGCATTACGGAATCTGAAATCTTTCTTGGCTCATAAACAGGTTGGTATTGTATTGCCTGAATTGGAGCGTTTGCTTTCGATGGTGGTTTCTGATGAAGTGATTCAACGATTTGAACCGATCCGTGCTACAGAAGAAACTCCGCTACTGGTTTCAATTGCCAGTTTTTCTTACAAGATTAACGGGATACCTCCCGATGATTCGGGTAATGGAGGTGGTTTTGTATTTGATTGCAGGGGCATTCACAACCCGGGACGCTATGAGCCCTATAAAACATTGACCGGACGAGACAAAGAAGTGCGTGACTTTTTGGAGCAGCAAAGCCAGATGCCGCTTTTTCTGAATAGTGTTTTTAATTTGGTGGATATCGCCGTTGAAGATTACATTAAGCGTGGATTTGAGAATTTGCAAATTAGTTTTGGTTGTACAGGAGGTCAGCATCGGAGTGTTTACGCTGCAGATGCATTAGCCCGTCATCTCAGAAATAAGTTTGGCGTTAAAATTGAACTCAGTCACAAGGTGCAGGATGCCAAAAACTGGATCAATACGCCTGTAAATCACTGATTTTCAATTTATAGCTAGATTTGGAGTGCCTTTCCCGTTCAAGTGCACCCTACGGCAAATGGTACGAAACAATGCGAACGGCCAATGAACAATAATTTAGCACAATGAAAGCAATGATCTTTTCTGCCGGGTTGGGTACGCGTTTCAAGCCTTGGACCGATAAGCACCCCAAGGCTCTTGCAATCGTAAACGGGAAAAGTTTACTGCAGCGCAATATTGAGTACTTGCAACATTATGGTATTGTGGATGTTGTTGTAAATGTTCATCATTTTGCCGATCAAATCGAGGCTGCGTTGAAAACGAATCATGGTTGGGGTAGCAATATCTCGATCAGCGACGAGCGGGCACAATTACTTGAAACGGGCGGTGGTTTGTTACATGCGAAACCCTTTCTGGAGCACAGTGGTCCTTTTGTCATTTTGAATGTGGATGTATTAACCGATCTGGATTTATCCGGTTTGCTGAATTTTCACGAGAAACACCATTCGCTCATCTCATTTGCGGTAACCAACCGGGAAACGGCCCGTAATTTCCTGTTTGATGAAAGCGGACAGCTTTGCGGATGGGTTAATACGGCTACCGGTGAAAAGCGGATTTCATTGAGCAGAGAGCATTACATACCCAAGGCATACAGTTGCGTAGCCGTTATAGAGCCTGATTTCTTCAATGTGATTCGTCAGAGTGGCAAATTTTCTTTGACCGATACGTACTTAGATCTTGCCAGGGATCATCACATTCTTGGTTACGATCATAGCGGGGATAAACTGGTGGATGTTGGTAAGCCCGAAAGTGTTGTTCGTGCCGAGCAGCTTTTTACGTAAATAATCTTACTTTCTCCTTGTGAAATCGAGTCAGGAAAGCCTGACAAGGACTTTATTTCCATATCTTTGCAGCGCAAATTACAGGACCGGAAATACGCCGGATTTTTTGAAAAAGGCTACAAGTACTTTTGATAATTTCTGGCTTAAAAAAATCCAAAGTGTAAGCAAATCTTGCAGGAGACTTGTTTGCTTTTTTGTTATTTCCGGCAATTGAACAATCAGTTTTTTTATCAATGGGACTGATGTGGCGAAGCTTTGCCGAAAATTGTAACAATTTGTAAGAATGGAAAAGTGTTGGCACGCTGTTTATACAAAACCAAGATGGGAGAAAAAGGTTCACAGCTTGTTGGTTAACAAGGGTTTTGAAGCGTATTGTCCTTTAACGAAAGTTCGAAAAAAATGGACCGATCGGTATAAAATCATTGAAGAGCCTCTGTTTCGTTCCTATGTTTTTGTTGCAGTTGCCAAAGAAGAACAAACCAGAATTCGGCTAACAGATGGTGTCGTTAATTTTGTATACTGGATGGGAAGACCAGCCGTAATCAAGCAAGAAGAAATTGAAGTAATTCAGAAATTTCTGAAAGAATACAAAGAGGTGGAGGCTTGTCCTGTGACATTTGAAGCGGGACAACGGGTTCGAATTAAAAATGGCTTATTGATTGATAATGAAGGATTAATTGTCAAAGTACAGAACAAACGAGCTTACGTACTATTGAAGACATTGGGTTATGCTCTTACCGCTCAATTTGAAACAATTAATCTGGAAACGGTTTAGGCGATTGATGAACGATAAAAATAAAACAGAACGCATGCGTACAATCTTTTATTTGGTTACGGGAATAGTTTTTTTATTCACAGCTTGTGTTTCTCCCGAAAAGCTTCGAAAAGAACAAGTGTATTTCAATGAGGGACTTGATACATCAAAACTTGGATCTTATGCCTTGGTTGAACCCGTTATTCAAAAGGGAGACTTGCTCGAGATCTCAATTATTTCAAAAAGTTCAGCATCGAATCAAATATTTAATTACTCCTATTCCAGTACTGTAAATCCTGCTCCTGCATCAATTGGTGACCCTATTGGTGCAAAAGGGTTTATGGTAGATATCAATACCGGTGAAATCAAGTTGCCATTGCTTGGAATTATTCAAGCATCCGGAATAACAAAAAAACAATTGGAAGCAGAAATTATTCATAGGGCTACTGAATATTTAAAAGAGGACCCCATTGTCAATATCCGCTTCTTAAACTTCAGGATTACATTTTTAGGTCGAGTAAAATTACCCGGGTCAAAAATTTACAATTCTGAGCGTGTATCCTTTTTGGATGCCTTGGGAGAAGTAGGCGGAATTGAACCCGGCGGAGATTTAAAAAAGATTCTATTGTTTCGTGAGCAAAATGGGAAAAGAGAAGTACATGAAATTGATCTAACCAATGGGTCAATTTTTAATTCACCTTTCTATTATTTACGGCAAAACGATGTGGTTTATGTAAGTCCTACCAAGCGTCAAATAAAGAATTCAGATCCTGCTAATGCAAGAACCTTGCAGTTTGCAAGTATTGGCGTTGCGATGCTAAATTTAATTGTTATACTAACTAGAGCCCTTTAATAATGAGTCAAATCAATACAGAGCAGCAAACCCCGGTCGAATCGAATGAAAAGATGATGACGTTTAAAGAAGTTCTCTTTAAATACATCTCCAATCTTCCTTTATTCTTCTTTTCATTGGGTGTGGCATTAATTATAGCCTGGGCCTATTTAAGATGGGCAACTCCGGTGTATAGCGTAACGTCAAGTATGATTATCAAACCGGAAGGGGTGCAAAATTCCAAATCCAATGAAAAATTCAGTTCGCTTTTCAGTCCAATTGAAAAGGTCAATATGGAAGATGAAATCGAACTCATGAGATCAAAGGAATTTGTGTCGCGAGTCGTGGATTCTTTGAAAACCAATAACATCTATATTGAACATGGAAAAATCAGAAGCAGTGAAATTTATGACTATGCGCCGTTTAAGATTGAAGTTGTAAAGATTGCCGATAGTGCAGGTTCTTATGCTTTTAATATCCAGATCTTATCCGATAAAACGTTTTTATTGAATAAAGAAACCAAGCCGCGTTCGTTCTTTAGTAACATCGAAACGGATGGTTCTGTTTTCAGGATTTTTCCTTCGGGAATCAATAGTATAAATGATGCCGGCAGAAGATTCACATTTAAATGGATTCCTGTTCGAAGTGCTGCTGCCGACATTTCTTCCGGCTTAACCATTACGCAAAAAAGTCGTCTTTCCAATGTGTTGTTATTTACATTAAAAACCATGCATCCTGCGAAAGGCGTTGATATCTTAAATCGCCTGATGAAGGAGTATGGTACTTACAATGTGACAGACAAAGGGCGTATTTCAAGTAATTCCTTAAAGTTTATCAACGAGCGCTTGGATAAACTTGAAAAAGAACTTGGTTTCATTGAGGGCGATTTGCAGGATTTTAAGAAGAAGAACCAGTATCTGGATATGGCGCAGCAATCGGAAAACTATTTCGAAAAAATGAATGTAACCGAGGATGAGCTAAGGAGGCAGGAAGTACAGATCAAAATTCTTGACTTGTTGAATGATTACATCAAAGACAAAAAGAATGCATTCAATTTAACGCCTACCAATCTGGGTATTGAAGACCCAACACTTACATTCCTGGTTTCCGAATACAATCGGTTAATTGTGAAACGTGAAAATGAATTGCAATTCAACAAGCCGAGTAGTCCGGTTATCAAGGAATTGGAATTGAATCTGGAAAATGCCCGCAGCGCAATGCTGGAAAATCTGAAAACCATCAGAAGATCATATGAAGTGACAAGAAATGAATTGGACAAAAGAAATATGGCTGTTCGTTCAGAAATATTTGGATTGCCCGAAAAGGAAAGTCAGATCCGCGAGATGAAACGTCAGCAAATCATTAAAAATGAACTCTTTACTTTTCTATTGCAGAAACGCGAAGAAACCGGTATCCAGCTTGCATCTACCATTTCAAATTCAAAAATATTTTCGCAGGCAGAAGGAAGTTTCAGTCCCGTTGAGCCCAAGCAAAAAAGCGCTTACCTGTTGGCTTTGTTTTTTGGAATTCTTGTACCGGTTATCATCATCCTCGTTCGGGATATCATGAACGATAAGGTCACTACAAAAACGGATATTACTAAAATTACCCGTCTGCCTGTTGTTGGAGAATTGGGTCACAATGATAAAGATGTTACACTGGTAGTGGTCAAAAACAGCAGAACCATTCTGGCAGAACAATTTCGGATTATCCGTTCGAATTTGCAATTTTTACTAAAGCGTGAACGGACACCTGTACTTTTAATTACCTCATCGTTCAGTGGCGAAGGAAAATCGTTTGTTGCGACGAATTTGGCTGCATCCATTGCATTAACCGGGAAAAAAACGGTGTTGCTGGAATTTGATCTTCGAAAGCCAAAAGTTCTTACGGGTCTTGGTTTGCCTCGTACAACAGGGATTACGCACTTTATTTATGGCAAGGTGGAACTTGAGAATTTACCGGTTAAAGTTCCTGAAACCGATAATCTTTATGTTATAGGGTGCGGACCTACTCCACCCAATCCTTCTGAAATGCTGCTTGATCCGAAAATGAAAGACTTGTTTGAATTTCTCAGAGATAATTTTGATGTCGTCATTTTAGATACGGCTCCGGTGGGCTTAGTCAGCGATTCACTGACACTTGCAAATTTTGCCGATGCGTCATTATTCCTTGTTCGTCAACGGTACACGTATAAAAAGCAGTTGGTGATGCTCGATGAGTTGTATCAAAATAAAAAGTTCCCTTCACCTTCAATTGTTGTTAATGACATCAACGTAGAGGGGTATCATAGTTATTATGGTTACGGAGGCTATGGCTATGGGTACGGCTATGGGTATGGATATGGCTATGGTTATTATGATGTTGATGCCGGTAAGAAAAAATGGTATGTGCAAATTCTTAAACTGATCGGACTTAAGTAAACTATGTGCCGAATAGCCGGTCTATACAATCCGGGTGAAAAAAATCCGGAACGTTGTGTTTCCGCAATGCGCGATGCCATGAAGCATGGCGGTCCGGATGATGCAGGGATTTATATTCATCCGGAACTTTCGTTCGCATTGGGCCACCGCAGACTTTCATTGATTGATTTGACTTCTACGGGCCATCAACCCATGGAGGATCCTCAAACCGGGAATATCCTCATTTTTAATGGAGAAATTTACAATTATAAGGAACTGCGTTCAACACTTCGACATTATGGCTATTCCTTTCAATCTGAAAGCGATACTGAAGTCATTCTTAAGGCCTATGCACATTGGGGAATGGAGGCACTTGAATTTTTAAATGGCATGTTTGCATTTGCACTTTGGTCTGCAAAAGAGCAGCAGTTGATTTTGGCTCGTGATCATGCCGGTATTAAACCGTTGTATTATTATCTTGATCAGGACTGTCTTTACTTCGCATCTGAGATAAGAGCTTTTCATCATTCAGGTAAATCCTTTACCGAAAATGAACAATGGAAATCTGCTTTTTTGGCTTTCGGTCATCTTCCCGAGCCGGTAACAACCTTAAAAAATGTAATACCCTTGGAGAAGGGAACGGCTTTACTCATAGAGATTCCCTCTCTGAAGTATAAGGTACATCGATATTTTGAATGGAAATTCTCCGATCAACTTAAAACAGAGGCTGATGCGCTGTCATTAATACGGGACACATTGAATGAAAGTGTAAAAAGACACATGATTTCGGATGCGCCTATCGGTTTGTTTTTAAGTGGCGGAATCGACTCCAGCTTATTGACTTTGATTGCTGCGAAGGATCGGCCGGATAACCTTCATACACTGTCCATCGTGTTTAATGAGAAGAAATATTCGGAAGAGTATTATCAAAATTTAATCATTCAAAAAACGCATGCAAAGCATCAATCTTTTTTAGTCACAAAAGATGTTTTTAATGCAGGAATTGATGATGCATTACTGGCAATGGATCAACCATCTATCGATGGCATCAATACCTATTTTATTTCTAAGTTTGCCCGTCAATACGGATTGAAAGCAGTGTTATCGGGCTTGGGTGCCGATGAATTATTTGGAGGATACCCTTCCTTTTTTCACCACAAAAAGGCCAGATTTTTCAAAAAGCTACCTTCCTCCGTATTAAAGCCGTTACAGTATTTGCCGAGTCATCGGTTGAGAAAGTTATCTTATGCGGGTACTGCCAATGCGGCATCAGAATACCTTATGTACAGGGGCATTTTTTCGGCAGTGGCCATTGCAGAACTGCTGGGTGTAACCGAAAAAAATGTCCAAGACAATTTAAGTGAAATCAGCGCACACTATCCAATCGGGGACTTGCAAAATGGAAACAGGGTCAGCTGGATTGAAACAAATTTTTACATGCAAAATCAATTGTTGAAAGATTCGGATTCAATGAGTATGTGGCATGGATTGGAGATCAGAGTACCGTTTTTGGATAAAGAAGTGATGCTGATGGCAGGATTGATTGATGAGCACTTGAAATTTCAAAAGACACGCCCCAAATATCTTTTGGTAAAATCCTATGAGGATTTACTTCCGGAAGAAATATGGAACAGGAAAAAGCAAGGGTTTACATTCCCATTTGAAGGTTGGTTGAATGAAAATGCATTCACCAGACCGTCTACTTCCGATGAACAAAAATTATATGATTCTTTTAAGTCGGGTAAGCATTCATGGAGTCATTATTGGTGCGGCTTATTAATGAATCGTTTTACTGGTCGATGAGAGCGAATAAAAAGATCCGGTTTATTGCGTTGACGATATTTTCACAGCAAGGTGGAATTGAAAAATTTAATCGTGCCTTTATTCACGCCGGTGCCGCGGTGTCGCAACAAGAAGCGTATCGTTTTATTGCGTCTGCTATGTATGATCATGCTCAAGAGGTTGATCAACGATACATCCGCAACGATTTGTTTCAACCCGGCAATTCAAAAAAAATTGTATTTGTATTAAAAAATATCCTGCAAGGATTGCGTTCTGATTATGTTGTTCTCGGGCATCTTAACTTGGCTTTAATAGGCTATGCAATCAAATTACTATCGCCCAAAACCCGGGTTTGGGTAATTTGTCATGGTATTGAAGTGTTTGAGCCCGTTAGCGGAATCAAGCGAAAAATCCTTCAGATGGCTGATCGTATTCTTGCAGTCAGTACGCATACAAAAAATCAACTGATCAAGAAGCAAAGTCTTCCATCATCAAGGATTCATGTTTTCCCTAATACCATTGATCCATTTTTTCAATTCCCTGAAAAGTTTGAGCAGCCTTCTTATCTAAAGAAACGTTACGGAATTCAACCCGGTCAAAAAGTGTTGTACACACTTACTCGACTTAATAGCAAGGAAGGTTACAAGGGTTATGACACCGTTATTGAAGTCTTGGGAGCGCTCAAACAAGAAGGTGTTTTGCTGAAATATATCATAGCCGGAAAATCAGATCTACAAGAAGAGCAACGTGTCAAACAGCTTATTGCAAAATGGAATCTTGAGGAGTCTGTGTTATTAACCGGATTTTTACCGGATAATGAATTAACAGATCATTTTTTACTGGCTGATTTGTTTGTTATGCCCAGTAAAGGAGAGGGCTTTGGAATTGTTTTCATTGAAGCAATGGCTTGTGGCTTGCCTGTTTTGGCAGGAAATAAAGACGGAAGCACCGAGGCTTTACAATTCGGTCAACTGGGAACACTGGTTGATCCGGATAATAAAGATGAAATCCAATTAAGAATAAAAGAACTCCTGCGCGCCCCAAAGGATGCACAACAAATACAATCACAGATGCTGCAGTATTTTTCATTTGAAGCATTTCAAAGACGTACAGCTTCTTTATTTATGGATAGCATTTGAAACTTCCACTCAGGGCGTATAGAATTGAACCAAGCAAAGAATTAAACTTCATACACAAAAAAATGAATTCATCTACCGTACAAGAGGAATTGTGGGACATAGAAATTGAGCCTCATAGTTCATTATTCAAATTGAATCTTAAGGATGTATGGCGCTACCGTGATCTTTTATGGTTATTGGTAAAAAGAGATTTTGTAAGTTTTTATAAACAGACTGTTCTCGGTCCACTGTGGTTTTTTTTACAACCATTGTTTACTACAATCATCTTTACATTTATTTTCAGCAATCTTGCCGGAATCAGTACAGATGGTTTACCTCAACCCTTATTCTACATGGCAGGTATAACGGCCTGGAATTATTTTGCGGATTGTTTAACCAAAACTTCTACTGTCTTTAAAGACAATGCAAGCATTTTTGGAAAAGTCTATTTCCCACGCCTGATCATGCCTTTCAGTATTGTTGTTTCTAATCTGGTCAAATTTGGTGTACAAATGATTTTGTTTTTCATCCTGTTGATATACTATAGTTATTCAGGAGCGAATGTTCATGTAAATGCATATGCTTTTTTGTTCCCCGTATTAGTCCTGGAAATGGCTTTGTTGGGTCTTGGCGCAGGAATGATTATTTCTGCTTTAACAACAAAATACAGAGATCTTGCCTTTCTTATAACATTTGGGGTTCAGCTATTAATGTATGCTACAACCGTTGCTTATCCGCTTTCTGCTGCACCTGAACGGTTTTATGCTGTAATCGCCTACAATCCAATGACACCGATCATTGAAACTTTCAGATATGGTTTTATTGGTCAAGGATCGTTTTCATTACTGTCGTTGAGCGTAAGTTTTGTTTTTACACTGCTTGTGGCAGCATTTGGCATCATCATTTTTAATAAAGTAGAGCGAGGATTTGTTGATACAGTATAGAGTTTGTCGGAACATAATTTCATAAAAAAAATAGAATGTCTGTCGCAATAAAAATTGAGAATTTATCGAAAGCCTACCAATTGGGTGAAATTGGCACAGGAACACTTGCGTGGGATTTGGAGCGCTGGTTTGCACGTGTTAGAGGCAAGGAAGATCCTTTTCTGAAAATTGGTGAGGCCAATGATCGTACGGTTAAGGGATCCAGTAATATAGTTTGGAGTTTAAAGGACATTGATTTTAGCATCAATCAGGGTGATGCTGTAGGAATCATTGGACGAAACGGGGCAGGTAAAAGTACCCTGTTAAAGATATTAAGTAGAGTAACAACACCAACAACGGGAAAGATAAAAGTAAAAGGACGTATAGCCAGTTTGTTGGAAGTAGGTACCGGATTCCATCCCGAATTAACCGGGAGAGAAAATATTTATTTGAATGGCGCAATATTAGGTATGCGCAAAATGGAAATTACTAGAAAATTTGATGAGATCGTAAGTTTTGCAGGAGTAGAACGTTACATTGATACGCCGGTAAAACGATACAGCAGTGGGATGTATGTTCGACTGGCTTTTGCCGTTGCAGCACACTTGGATTGTGAAATCTTAATTGTAGATGAGGTTTTGGCTGTGGGTGATGCCGAGTTTCAAAAAAGTTGTCTGGGCAAGATGGAAGATGTTAGTAAAAACAACGGACGCACGGTTCTTTTCGTAAGTCATAATATGGGATCGATCGCTTCCTTGTGCGAAAAGGGAATTTTACTTTCAAAGGGACGGATTGAAAAATCCGGTTCATCTGCTGAAGTAATTTCGACTTATCTAAAAGCACATCAGGTAGGGAATGAGGGAGATTTAATAAGTCGACTAGATCGCAGCGGTACACAATCCCATAAATTTTCAGACATTCTGTTTTTTGATCATTTGGGAAATCCGGTTCAACAAGTCATTTCCGGAACGGAAACGAGTATTAACTTTTTTTATCAGGGAAACACGACACTTGATCGACCTCAGTTGAAATTTACAATTTACAATCGTACCGGTCAGCCCCTATCTCATTTCGACTCTAATTTAACAGTCACACCATTATCTCCGCTTCCAAGTAGCGGCATCATCCGATGTGCATTTAATAAATTCCCATTGTCATCGGGATTTTATACCATTAATGTTGTTCTTGTAAATGATGGTGTCGTTATAGATTATCTGATTGGGGCTATTAATTTTAATGTTTTATCCGGTAATTTTTTCCAGAGCGGTAAGGATGTAACTGTAATGGAAGATATTTCTTTACATGATCATAATTGGTCGGTCATTAAATAGTAACAAGAATGATTCAAGCTTTAATAAAAAAGATAACCAATAAGTTTGCCGATACTGTTAAGCAAACACAGGATCCTATTCAATACACCGATCCTGTACAGGAAAAAATATTAACCCAGTTGTACAGGACAAAAGCAGAAACAGGCGCCCCTCTTCCCGATTTAAAGGAAGTAGGGTGGAAACATTATTCTCAAACAGACGAAGATGGTATTTTACATTATCTCTTTTCAGTTCTTGGTACTACGAATAAAAAGTCGGTAGAAATTTGTGCCGGAAATGCGAAGGAGTGTAATACGATCAATTTAATTGCAAATCATTTTTGGTACGGGTTGTTAATTGACGGGAATCCCAATAATGTAAAAGAAGGAAAGAATTGGCTGGACATCTATCCAAAGACCTACGTCTATCCACCGGAATATATTTGTAAATGGATCACACGTGATAATATCAATCAGTTAATTGAAGAAAAAGGATTTAAAGGCGAAGTTGATTTATTGTCGATCGATGTTGATGGTGTAGACTATTGGTTATGGGAGGCAATTGATTGCATCTCACCTCGTGTAGTTGTAGCCGAATATCAGCAACACTTGGGGCCGGATCGATCCTGGACAGTTCCTTATAAAGAAGATTTTTCAGCCTGGGATCATCCAACGGAGGGCTGGTTGCCGAATTATGCAGGAGCATCATTGGCAGCTCTCACAAAACTTGCAAATAAAAAGGGCTATAAATTAGTTGGGTGTAATTCGCTTTGTTTTAATGCGTTCTTTGTTCGTAGAGATGTTGAAAAAAGTGAATTGCTTAAAGAAGTAGAAGTTAAGGATTGTTTTTTCCATGAGCGCGCAAAATGGAGTATGCAAAAGCGCTTCGCTTCAATTTCAAAAATGGAGTGGGTTGAAATTTAATAGGGTTAGAAGCAAGAAAACATGAAAAACAGAATCAAAATACTGGTTATTGCATTTATCAATTACTCGACAGCGTTTATTTATCGGATAATTGGAAAAAGAGATTCAAATCGGGTACTTGTTGTAACACCTTCCTGGGAGGGCAGCCTGGGAGATGAAGCCGTTCTTACAGCTATTACAGCCCGGCTTGCCAAAGAGGGTAAAGAAGTTACATTGATTCACTGGGGAGACTCCAGTGAGTGGAATTGTCTGAAGTACGTGTCATCAAAAATATCAATGACCCATTTTTTTCAGACAGGTGGATGGAAAGATCAATTACGGTTGATTTTTTTGTTGCCACGCTACAATGGTTTTTATTTAATGGGTACAGATATGCTGGATGGCTGTTACGCCGATTGGCTTACCTTGGGTATGTTGCGTATAACACACCAGGCGGCAATGACCGGTATGCGGACAACCTTAGTTGGTTTTAGTATCAATACCTGGCAAAATTCCAACTGTATAGCCGCGTTAAAGAGCATGCCATCTTCGGTCCGTTTTTGTGTTCGCGATGAGGTTTCACTGGAACGAATCAAAAACCTTACGGGAAGAGCATCAGCCATGTTAACTGCAGATATGGCATTTTTATTGGAGCCGGATTCCAACGATGCGGTTGTATCAAATGCATTAGAGTGGATTCACGTTCAACATCAAAATCAGCGCATTGTTGTAGGGATCAATATCAATCCTCAGTTGTCAGATGGTTCGGAAACTTTTCTGGATTCCATGGTAACACATTTGTCGGATGCCATGAAACAATTGCAAAAAACATACAATGAGCCATTGTCTTTTTTGTTATTGCCACATGATTTCAGGTCGTATAATAGTGATGTGATTTTGCTGGAGTCATTATTCAGAAAATTGGAGGGATTAGAGGCCGGCTCTTTCTATTTTCTTAGAAATAAACCAAGTGCTGCCGGAATTAAAGCAATCGTTCAGGAATTGGATGTGGTTATGACCGGTCGTATGCACATTGCCATTGCAACATTAGGTTCTCAAAAGCCATTAGGCTGTCTGGTTTACCAAGGGAAATTTGAAGGACTGTTTCGACACTTTAAACTTTCGGATCAGTTTTTACTGCAACCGAGTTCTGCATTGAATACAAATGTCTTATTTGATTTTCTGAAGAACTTATTGAATCATCGCAACTTCCTGCAACAACAAATTAGGGATCACTGGGAAGATGTAAAAAGGCGCTCCTCCGCTAATCTTTAATTCAGTTTTTTTTAGCTGTATAGTATCTTGAAAGTATTGGTCATTTTACCGTATTCTTCCATCTATCCACCTGCAAATGGGGGAATGTTACGTTGCTTTCATGTTTTGCATCAATTGGTAAAGCGTTTTGAAACAACGGCAATTATGTTTCAGGAGAGGGAATCTTTTTTAAAATGTATTCAAGACTATCCTTCATTTGAACGTTGTAATGTTGTTTCAGTATTGAATCCAGTTTTTAGTGGTGTTTGGAAAAAATGTCCTTCTTTCTTGCGTGCTGCATTACAATACAGAATATGGAAACGTACGGTTAAAGGTCCGGCTGACGGACATTTTCTTCAATACTATAACGCATTACGATCGGTGTTAGTTGAGCAATCGCCCGATGTAATCGTTTTAGAGAATACAAGTTGTTTGAATGCCGTTCCGGTTATAAGAAGATTTAGTCCAAGTTCTAAAATTGTCCTAAATGCACATAATGTGGATTCTGATTTGGCAAAGGAAGACTTCAAAAAAGGTTTAATTCGGAAAAAGGATTGGCAGCGAATGCTATTCATGGAATCAAATCTGTGGAAAACAATCGATGCTTTTTTTGCTTGCAGTGCATTAGATCAAAAGCGCTTACTGCACATCAATAAGAAAGTCATCCCTTCTGCAATTATACCCAATGGGGTAGAAATCAAACCGCTTAGAGATTTGAAAGCTAAAAGAGAAAAACGATTTTTGTTTTGCGGATCGCTGGATTACCATCCCAATCGGGAAGGTGTTCAATGGTTTTTGCATCATTGTTGGAGCAAAATCAAAGAGCAGGAACCGGAAGCACATTTGGATATAATAGGAAGTGGTGATCCGGGTGAACTGAAGGATTTGGTTTCGAAATTTGAAGGAGTGATCCTGCATGGTCGTGTACCTTTAGTAGCACCATGGTATTCCAATTCGGATGTCGTAATTGTTCCTCTGCTACATGGCAGTGGAACACGATTGAAAGTATTGGAGGCGATGAGTTTTTCAAAGCCCGTTGTTTCAACATCAAAAGGAGCTGAAGGCATAGACTATATAAAGAATGAACATCTAATGATTGCAGATAATGGGTGTGATTTTTCAGACGCATGTTGTCAATTGTTAAACCAGCATCAATTCGCAACTGATTTAGGTTCGAATGCCCGTAAATTGGTTGTGCAGCATTATGATTGGGATATTGTAGGGGAACAACTTTCTCAGTTTATTCAATCACTAACTACTTCATCGACGAATGCACACTAAGGATTCTCCAATGGTAAGTGTCTTGATGACTGCTTATAACAGAGAGAAATATATATCGGAAGCGATTGAAAGTGTATTAGCGTCTTCCTATGAAGACTTTGAATTGATTGTAGTGGATGACGGTTCAACCGACTCTACAGTATCCATTGCAAGGTCTTATGCGAAGAAGGACAATCGAGTAAATGTATATGTTAATGAAAAAAATCTCGGTGATTATCCTAACAGAAACCAAGCTGCTTCTTTTGCACGTGGCAAGTATATAAAGTATTTGGATAGTGACGATATTATGTATGCCCATTGTTTGGAAGTGATGGTCTCGGCAATGGAAAAATATCCCGAAGCCGGTTTTGGCTTATCATCAATGGGCGATGCAAAAAGGCCCTATCCTGTATGTATTTCACCAGCGGAGACCTATCAGGAACATTTTGCAATTTATGGCCATTTTAATCGATCACCGGGTTCTTCTATAATTCGTAATGAAGCTTTTACACAGGTAAAAGGGTTTAGTGGAAAACGCATGATCGGAGATTTTGAGTTTTGGTTTAAAATAGCACGTAGTTTTCCAATGGTCAAGTTTCCGGTTGATTTGTATTGGTCACGACAACATGAAGAACAGGAGTCCGGAAGTTCTTATGCGAGAAGGTATAATCAATTAAAAGAACAAGTTATCAAAGACGCGCTGTCTTATGAGACGTGCCCGTTAAGCGAGGAAGAGAAAAAGTCCATCTTGCTCTCTTTACGGAAATTGAAATTTAAGAATAAATTGTCTAATCTAATTCGATGATAAAAGTAGCTGTAATTTTTGGCACGAGGCCTGAAATGATCAAGTTGGTGAGTGTAATCAAAGCATTTGCTGCAGAAAAAAAGGTTCGGTTGGATGTATGCTTTACTGGACAACATAAGGAAATGGTTTTGCCCTTATTGGATTTTTTTGGGATACATACAAACCATTCTTTGGATATTATGCAGCCCAATCAAACACTTGCTGCGCTTACATCAAATGCTGTTGCAGCTATTGACAGGTATCTTGAAGAGGTTCAGCCCGATATCGTATTTGTTCAAGGTGATACGACTACTGCAATGTGCGCAGCAATCGCTGCATTTTACAGGCGAATAAAGATCGCGCATGTTGAAGCAGGACTGAGGACCCATCAAATATTTTCTCCCTATCCTGAGGAGTTTAACCGGCAAGTTATTTCCAGAATAGCAGATCTCCATTTTGCACCTACAAAAGCGGCCCAGGACAACCTGATAGCCGAAGGTGTAAAAATTGAACATGTGATTGTAACGGGAAATACCGTTATTGATGCGTTGTTGTTAACCAATGGCAAAATTCAAAATTCCGGGAATCAGATTTTTGCAAATGAAGAGTGGTACAACAAGGAAAGAAAACTGGTTCTTATAACCGGACACAGAAGAGAGAATTTTGGTGCGGGATTTGAGAATATTTGTAGCGCAATCAAAGAATTGGCTTTAACGTATCAGGATATAAATTTCGTTTATCCTGTACATCTGAATCCTAATGTACAGGAACCTGTAAAACGTTTGTTAAGTGGCTTGTCGAACGTTTTTCTTATTCCGCCAATGGACTATGTTCAATTTGTTTCTTTAATGAATGAGAGTTATTTTATTCTCACTGATTCAGGTGGTGTGCAGGAAGAAGCTCCTAGCTTACACAAACCTGTTCTGGTAATGCGTGATACGACTGAACGTATGGAAGCGGTGAATGCGGGTGCTGCAATTTTAGTAGGCACTGAAACTAGGGATATTGTTCAAAACGCTTCGTCATTGATTAATGACCAGGAACTGTTTCATAAAATGTCAAATGCAGGAAATCCATTTGGAGATGGAAATGCGGCAGCAAAAATCATTCAGGAAACACTTTTATACTTTAGTTAAATGAGATTGTTAATACTTGATGAAAATTATCCTCATTTAAATAATTTAATGGGAGATGTTTTTGTGCACGTTAGGGCAAAGGAATACGCTCGGGATCATGAATTAAAAGTGTTTTCTTTTTTTCATAAACCCGGTATGCTGGAGTATGAAGGAATAGCTATTGAGTTTTTTGATGATATCCCGCAATTAGCACATGCGATAAAGAAGTTTAATCCGGATAAGATCCTAATACATTTTTATCAATCGTGGATGCTTGAGCGAATCATTAAGATATGTGAGAGACCTGTTATAGTTTGGGTGCATGGATATGAAGCGCTTGGATGGTATAGAAGATTGTTTAATTACACCTTATACTCTCCGGTATTGTTTAATTATATCAGACGAAATATATATCAACAGTATCACTTTCGAAAATTGATTCAATTTGCCAATAAAACGGGAAAAGTTGATTTTGTTTTTGTTTCAAACTGGATGAGAAAGATAACTGAATTTGACAGTTTGTCTAAAATCAAGGAAAAGTATATCATAGCAAATCCAATTGATACCAATTTGTTTGCGTATAGTAAAAAAAAGGAAGAGCAAAGAAAACATATTTTGGTACTTCGCTCATTTAATTCCAATAAGTATGCGAACGACATTTCAATAAAAGCAATTTTGTTGCTTTCACAAAAATCTTTTTTTAACGACCTCCATTTTACGATAATTGGAACAGGGTATTTATTTAAAAAACTTACAGCGCCGTTACAAAAATTTAAGAATGTTGATATTCAGGAACGTGCTATTCGTCAAATTTTAATTCCTGAAATTCATGCGCTTAATGGTATTTTTTTATGTCCAACAAGACAAGATGCACAAGGGGTTTCAATGTGTGAGGCTATGAGCAGTGGACTTGTGCCTGTAACATCGAACAATACGGCAATTCCTGAATTTGTTCAGGATCGAAGAACGGGTATATTGACAAAAAACATACAAGAGGTAGCGGATGCTATTGAGACGTTATACTTTCAGCCGGAATTATTTATGGCAATATCTTCACGGGCTGCTACCTTTATAAGAGAGAAATGCAGTCTGGATGCGATTGTGTCTCAGGAATTAGCGATCATTGAAAAATAAAAAGCATGATAAAGAAATTGTTTGAACGGATACTTGGAAAACAAAAGTTTAACTCTATTGCATACTGGGAAAATCGTTATGCTAGTGGAGATAATTCAGGTGATGGATCTTATGGCAGACTGGCACATTTTAAAGCTGACTTCATCAATCAGTTTCTAAAAGAAAATGGAATTGATACTGTTCTGGAGATGGGATGCGGAGACGGTCATCAGTTGTCAATAATCCATTATCCATCATATACGGGGATGGATGTTTCCTCAACGATTATCGACGCCTGCAAAAAAAAGTTTCAGGGCGATTCAACAAAGCATTTTTTAGTTTATGATCCTGCAAGCTTTATTCCCTCTGATGAACAAAAAGTCGATTTGTCTTTGTCTTTGGACGTGTTATATCATATAGTGGAGCAGAAGAATTATTCCAAGTATCTGAAAGACTTGTTTCATGCAAGTAAGCGGTTTGTAATGATTTATTCAACCAATTTCTATCTGGAGGAAACTTCTCATGTCTTGCATCGAAAGTTTACAGATGATGTTGCAACAATGTTTCCTTCCTGGAAATTGATTATACACAAGCCCAATCTTTATTCCGGAAATGGTGAACAGGAATCCATGGCAGACTTTTATGTTTACGAACAAAAATGAATATTCTATAAGGATTTGTAAATAGATTGATGATAAATGGTTCTGTTTAAGCACTCAATAATAAAACCGATATAATCCTTCTGAACATTGATATGAATTGTTGTAATGGATATGAATCGAAAACTATCATTAGCATAACGGCTCATCACCAATTCCATTGATTGATAATGCAGCATAAGTTTGAACTTAAGGTAATTGGTCTTAAGTGTGTAGCTTTACTTTTCCCCCAGGACGGCAATTTCATTCTTAACGAGGAGCGATTAGTTAAGTTAGATGTGTTAGGAAATCATCAATACAAATTGATGATATGTGAAATTTGAAACGTAAAATGTTTGTTCATTTTAAAAGAATAAATAGGTACTTCTAGATCATGGTCACAATCATCGATTACGGTGTTGGTAATCTTACGTCTGTATTGAACATGTTTAAGCGAATTGGTGCTGAAGCAGAGGTATCGAACGATAAGAAAACAATTGAAAAGGCAACAAAATTATTGTTACCCGGCGTTGGTGCTTTTGATACTTGTGTTACGAAATTGAAACAAAGCGGGTTAATGGATATGTTGCAAAAAAAAGTAATCGATGATGGTACTCCGGTTTTAGGCGTATGTGTCGGCATGCAGTTGCTTTTTCAGGGTAGTGATGAAGGGAGCCTTCAAGGATTGGGGTGGATTGAGGGGCGGGTTGTAAAATTCAATGATCTTGTTTTTGAGATGGGGCTAAAAGTACCTCATATGGGATGGGCAGACGTTTTGCCAAAAAAGAATTCCCAGCTTTTGAAGGAAATGTATCCTGATCCAAGATTTTATTTTGTTCATTCATTTCATGCTCAACCTGCGAATTCAGAAGATATTCTACTCGAGGCAGATTATGGTTACACCTTTACGGCAGCCGTTCAAAAAAATCATATTGCGGGAGTGCAATTTCATCCGGAGAAGAGTCACAAATACGGAATGAAATTATTGGAAAATTTTGCATTTCATTTTAAATGAAAAGAATTCGAGTTATACCGGTTTTGTTAATTCATGATGGCGGATTGGTCAAATCCGTACAATTCAAAAAGTACCGTTATGTTGGAGATCCCATTAATGCAGTGAAGATCTTCAATGAAAAGGAAGTCGATGAAATAATTGTATTGGATATTAGTGCTACAGTCGAGCGACGTAAGCCAAACATTGAAATGATAAAAGAGATCGCCGGAGAAGCTTTTATGCCATTGGCTTATGGTGGGGGCATTCGTACTATTGAAGAAGTAAAAACATTGATTGCTTCCGGAGTTGAAAAAGTGGTCATTAATGCAACTGCTGTTGATAACCCGAATTTGATTCAGGAAGCATCTCAATATGTAGGAAGTCAAAGTGTAGTTGTCTCAATAGATGTGAAAAAAAATATCTGGGGGAAGTACCGTGTTGCGACTCATAATTCAAAAAGAATTACAAAATTGGATCCGGTTTCTTTTGCTAAGAAAATGGAAGAACATGGTGCCGGTGAATTATTTATTAATGCAGTCGATAAAGACGGCACCTACAAGGGGTATGATCTTGAGTTAATAAAGGAAATCAGTCAATCTGTTAGAATACCCGTAGTTGCTTGTGGTGGGGCCGCTAGTATTGAGGATTTAAAAAAGGCAGCCGTTCATGGAGCTTCTGCTGTTGCTGCAGGAAGTATGTTTGTTTTTCAGCGACCCCATCAGGCTGTTTTGATAAGTTACCCTTCACAGGAGGAGTTAAAAACTAATTTATTTAAATATTTACCTGAATAAAAATGGTCTTATCTAAAAGTGATCCTGCTTATCGTATTTGTACACGAACTGTTATGGATAATATCGCTGATCCCGATATTACTTTTGATGAAAAAGGAATTTGTAATTATTACTATGAATATGTACAAGCGGAGAGCGAATCGGTTTTTAAAGGTGCTTTGGGCCAGCATAAACTTGAAGAGCTGGTTAAAAAGATCAAACAGGATGGCAAAGGAAAACGCTATGATTGTTTAATTGGACTAAGCGGAGGTGTTGATAGTACTTATGTTGCCTATCTTGTTCATCAATTGGGCTTAAGGCCATTAGCTGTTCATTTGGATAATGGATGGAATTCGGAGCTTGCCGTACAAAATGTTCAAAATGTCATCAGTAAATTAGGATTTGATTTATATACTCTTGTTGTTAATTGGCAGGAGTTTAAAGACATACAGCTCTCTTACTTAAAGGCATCTGTTGTTGATATTGAAGTGGTCTCAGACCATGCAATATTTGCAACAATGTATAAGCTTGCTAAAGAAAATAAAATAGGATACATTCTTAGTGGCACGAATGTAGTAACAGAACATATCATGCCTCCTTCATGGTTGTATAAGAAAATGGATTTTCGAAATCTATATGATATACACAAGCGCTTTGGAAAAGTAAAAATTAAAACCTATCCAACATTTAATTTTTTTAAGCATGTGTATTATTCGGCTTTTTTGAAATTGGTTCCGGTTTCTATTTTGAATTACATACCCTACAATAAACAGGAAGTGAAAGAAGTCATCAAACGTGAATTAGGATGGCGTGATTATGGCGGTAAGCATTATGAATCTATTTTTACTAAATTTTACCAGGCTTATATTTTGCCTGAGAAGTTTAAAATCGATAAGCGTAAAGCACATTTATCAACGTTAATTTGTTCCGGTCAGATAACAAGGGATGAGGCCCTCGCCGAACTTCAAAATCCTCTTTATTCTGCTAATGATCTTCGCCTTGACAAAGAATATGTATTGAAAAAATTGAATTTATCTGAGTCTGATTTTGACGCAATTATGAAATTGCCGGTACGAAGACATGAAGAATTTAAAACCGACAAAAGTTTGAAAGAAGGGTATATGAATTTTCTTGTCCGTACAGAAAAGCTAAGAAAACTATTCAAAAAGTAACATAGGAATTATGAAAAAATTTGCTATCATCGGTTGTGGCCGAATTGCACAACGACATGCTGAACATATCGCTAACAATGGGAAGCTGGTTGCAGTATGTGATATTCAAAAAGACAAAGCAGATGCACTTGCTTTAAAATATGATGCCAGATCTTACTCTGACCTCAATGAAATGCTTACGAAGGAACCATCGATTGATGTAGTTGCTGTTTGTTCTCCCAATGGATTACATGCTGAACATTCTATTGCAGCTCTACGTAAGGGATTTCATGTTTTGTGTGAAAAGCCTATGGCTTTGACTGTGCAGGACTGTGGCGAAATGATTAAGGAAGCAGAGAATGCAAATCGTAGATTGTTTATTGTCAAACAAAACAGATTCAATCCTCCCGTTGCAGCCGTAAAAAAATTGATTGATGACGGGAAGTTGGGTAAAATTCACAGTGTACAGTTAAACTGTTTCTGGAACAGGAATAATGAGTATTATCAAAACTCCTGGAAGGGAACGAAAGATTTGGATGGCGGAACCTTATTTACACAATTCAGTCATTTTATAGATTTGCTCTACTGGCTTGTTGGAGATATCAAAGAAGTGCATTCGTATATTGGCAATTTTAATCATCAGGGAATCATTGAGTTTGAAGATGCCGGATCTGTTGCATTTAAGTTTTACAATGGAGCAATCGGTACAATCAATTACACTGTAAATAGTTTTGAGCAAAACATGGAAGGTTCGCTAACATTGTTTGGTGAAAAAGGAACGGTTAAAATCGGAGGTCAGTATTTGAATGAATTGGAGTATCAGAAAATTGAAGGCTATCAAATAACCGATTTGCCTCCGGGAAATCCTCCTAATAATTATGGTAAGTACTTAGGTTCTATGAGTAATCACGATAAGGTATATCAAAATGTAATCGAGGTGCTTACCGGAAATGGAGTAATCGCAACAAATGGATATGAAGGATTGAAAACAGTTGAGATTATCGATAAAATTTATACTTCCGCTTTTGTTGTAACGACACCCAGATAAACTTTGTGAAGTTTGTTGGATCCTCATGTACATGCTGCATCCAATTCGTTAATATCATTTTTCTACATTTCAATTAGAAGCATATGAGTCACCAACCGGTAATTTTTCAAAGTTCAATAAAAGCGGATGTTGTGTTCGGAGAAGGTGTTAAGATTGTGCTGCCGGTCAATTTATATGGATGTTCAATAGGGAAAGATTCTTTTATTGGACCCTTTGTTGAAGTTCAAAAAGATGTTGTCATTGGTGATCGTACAAAAATTCAAAGTCATGCCTTTGTGTGTGAGTTGGTTACAATTGGAAACGATTGTTTTATAGGACATGGTGTGATGTTCATCAACGATCTTTTTAGCGAAGGGGGCCCGGCAATGGGTGATAAAACGAAATGGAAGTATACAAGAATCGGTAATCATGTTTCTATTGGCAGCAATGCCACGATCCTTCCGGTTACTATTTGTGATGAAGTGGTTATTGGTGCCGGATCTGTTGTTACAAAAGATATTACGGTACCCGGGGTATATGCCGGCAATCCCGCACGTTTATTAAAAAAGAAAAATTTATGAAGATCCCATTCGTTGATTTGAAGTCGCAATACGAATCCATTAAAACTGAAATTGATCGTGCGATTACCAATGTTATAACTGAAACTGCATTTATTGGGGGGAAATATGTTAAGCAATTCGAGACTGATTTTGCTGCACTTTATGGAGTCAAAAATGTTATTTCCTGTGCCAATGGAACAGACTCATTGTACATTATCATGAAACAGTTGGGAATTGGATCCGGTGATGAAGTAATTACAGTTGCAAACAGTTGGATCTCAAGCAGTGAAACGATCAGTCAAACCGGTGCACGACCTGTATTTGTGGATATACATCCCGATTATTATTCGATGGATGAATCGAAATTGGAAGAGGCGATTACACCTCATACAAAAGCTGTAATTGTTGTGCACTTACAGGGTCAGATGTGCGATCTTCAAACCATTAAAGAAATATGTAATCGGAGAAATATCTATTTGATTGAGGATTGTGCTCAATCACATTTTTCTTCATATAAAGGTATAAGAGCAGGTTTGACAGGTATTGCAGCTTCTTTTAGTTTTTATCCGGGTAAAAATTTGGGGGCATACGGAGATGCAGGTTGCATAATTACAAATGACGATGCGCTGGCACAACGGTTAAGGATGTATGCGAATCATGGGGCATTGAAAAAGCATCAGCATGAAATTGAAGGAATCAACAGCAGGATGGATGGCTTGCAAGCGGCAATTTTATCAGCGAAGTTGCCCTTCATAGAACAATGGACAGACGGGCGAATACGGAATGCAAAACTGTATGACCAGTATTTAAGTGATATCCCACAAATTACATTGCCCATGGTTAGAGAAGATTCGGTTCATTCCTTTCATTTGTACGTTATTCGTACCAATCAACGGGACGAATTAATGTCGTATCTGAAAGAAAATGGAATTGAAACGGCGGTTCATTATCCAACCGCACTTCCAAACCTCAAATGTTATCAGTATTTGGAATACAAGCCTGATCATTTTCCGATTGCAACTGCATATCAGTCGAAAATTCTTTCACTTCCGATTTATCCTGAGTTGACCGAACCTATGATCGCATATGTAGCGGAAAATTTGAAAAAGTTTTTTAAGGCGCATTAATTGAACCGGTGGAACTCCGCAACAAAACCATTTTGATTTTATCACCACAGATGTGGGGAACCATGTTTTTATCCAAGCATCATTATGCTTGTTCACTCGCTAAAAGAGGGAATCGAATTTATTTTTTGAATCCACCTGAATACAACAAGAACTTACTGAAAACTCAAATAAAAACAGAAGAAATAGACGGGTTTGAGTATTTAAAAGTGATACATCATAGCCCGGGATTTTCAAATCTGTTTTATTTTCATAGCCCCTTTCTGTATCGTTTTTTGATGCAGCGGCATGTTAAAAAAATTTTACAGGTCATTCAAGAACCCGTTGATATTGTATGGTCTTTTGATATTGGAAATCTTTATCCACTTCGGTTCTTTTCGAGATCGAAAATGCGTATTTTTCATCCGGTTGATGAGCCATTAACTACAAATGCAATTGCTGCTGCAGATCATTCGGATATCATAATTTCGGTTACAAAAGAAATTTTGAACAAGTACACGCACTTAAGTGTACCCCGGTATTTAATCAGTCATGGTGTGTCTGATCATTTTTTCAAGCTGCCAATAAGTAATACGGTTCATAAGCAGTTACAAGTGGGGTTTTCCGGAAATTTAACCCGTCAGGATATTGACAGAAATACACTTTTACGACTTATTAAGGACTATCCTGAGATTGCTTTTCATTTTTGGGGGGTCTATGATTCCCGGAAATCAAATATAAGCGGCGGCGAGGATGCCGATACGAGCGCTTTCATACAGCAATTACATGATATGAAAAATGTAACACTGCATGGTGCTGTTTCTACTGAAATCCTTGTTGGAGGGTATAGCGAAATGGATCTTTTCCTGATTTGTTATGATATTCAAAAAGATCAGAGTAAAGGAACCAACTATCATAAGGTAATGGAATTTCTTTCTGCAGGGAAACCCATAGTGTCTAATAACATTACGGCATTTCATGAAACACAGGATTTGGTATATATGAGTCCTGAGCGCGACTCCAACAAAAGCCTCCCTGAGCTATTTCGTTATGTTATCACGAATTTGAATCGGCTGAATTCGGATGCATTACAGACGAAGAGGAGGGCGTATGCATATGATAACTTGTACGATAAACAAATTGATCGTATAGAGGCTATTCTTCAGGGTGGTCTTGTTCAAGCTTAATTTTTTGGATGTTTTTCTTTGAAGCTTTTTGTTACGCATGTTAATTCGGAAAAAAAAACTGGTCGTCCTTCATTTTCTGCCTGTAGAAAAGTATCCACCGGTTATGAACTTTATCAACACGGCGTCAGGGCAAGAAGGTTTTCAAGTTACTGTATTTACGACCTCATCAAAAAATGGTGATTGGTTTTCAAATTCAAAATGTAAAATTTATCGTATAGGCTTTGGTCTCGATAAGCGTATCGAGCGGGTTTTAACTTATTTCTTATTTCAACTTATTTCAGTTTTCAGACTTATAATGATGAAGCCTGAAATAATCTTTTACTATGAAACCTTATCGTCATTGCCGGTTTGGTTGTATTCTAAGGTACGCAGACATTTTCGACTGTTTATTCATTATCACGAGTACGTGAGTCCGGCGGAGAAGGAATCCATGAGTGGATATGCTCGTTTTTTGCAAAATAAAGAGCAGTCGATATTGATAGATGCTGAATGGATTTCTCAGACCAATGAAGATCGTTGTGAATTGTTTTATGCTGATTTTCCTTTTTTAAAGAAAGAGCAACTGCGTCAACTACCTAATTATCCACCACAATCATGGATTGACTATGGCAGTGTGAACGTTTCGATTTCGTCTGAATCCTTGCGGATTGTATATGTGGGGGCTGTTGGTTTGGATACAATGTATATGCAGGAATTTGCCGAATGGGTAGTGTCAATGAAGGGCAAGGTCATTTGGGATTTATATTCTGATTATTATTCACCGGAAGTTAAGTCCTTTTTTAAACGCCTTAATTCGGATTTCATCCACTTGAAACCGGTTGTTGGGTATTACAATTTGCCTCAAGTATTGTCCTCATATCAGGTCGGAGTAGTATTATATAAAGGACACATTCCAAATTTTATATTCAATGTGCCGAATAAAATTGTCGAATACCTTATGTGCGGATTACAAGTATGGTATCCAAGACAAATGAAGAGTGTATCAGATTTTAAAGAAAAGCATACCTGGGCACAACTAGAGCCTGTCGATTTTCACGAAGATCTTACCAGGATGGTTGATTTAAAATCAAATCGAAATTACACAAAAGAGGATTTAATTAAACTATCAGCAGAGGCAAGCTTGAGATCTATTCTGGATGTCATGAAGCAATAAATTAAAATGCATCAAAGTGGCTTATTGCTACGATGATAATTAAAAAGGCGTAATGAAAATATCAATTTGCATACCACAATATAATCGTGTTGAATACCTAATAAAAAATCTGGATATAATTGAAAAGCAAAATCATTTGAATTTTGAAGTAGTTATATCTGATGACTGTTCAACCGATGATACTACAGAACGCATTTCTGAGTATAGGTCGCGCTCAAGTCTTAATATAAATTATTTTAGGTTCGATCAAAATCAGGGATATGATCGAAATCTCCGTAAGTCTTTAGAGTTGGCAACCGGCGATTATTGTTTCGTTCTTGGAAACGATGACACGCTTGCGCATGATCATGTGTTAAGTAATCTGGAAAAATTCCTGACGACGAATCAACTGCCGGATATTGGATTTTGCAATTATTGTGATTTTCTGGATTCTCAAGCTGTAACGTCCAGAGCCTTTCGTACAGGCATTGTTGGTTCTGGTGTTGATACGGCCATTCTTTATTACAGCTCATTTAGTTTTGTGGGCGGTATTATTATAAAGAAATCAACTTTTGACAAGTACAATACTGCTGTTTATGACAAGTCAATATTTGCACAAATAGCACTTGCGTTGCATATGATCTCAAACGGAGCAGTATTATTCAGCATTAGCGAAGTTTGGGTTAAGAAAGATATTACAGTTGATAATGGAATAAAAAGTAATTCTTATCGGGATGTAATCAATCGCTCATGGCGAAACATTCGCCCTGTAGATGGAGGTTTAAAGTCGGTAGTAAATGTTCTTGTACGGGTATTAAAAGAAAACAAAGCACTTACTCCAACCCGATTGAATTATATATTTAATAAGATCTTGTTGAACACCTACCCCTATTGGATTCTCGATTACAAATTTAATAAGGCAACGCCTGCAGCCATTGGGCTTTTCCTGGGATTAAAGCCCTGGACCTTTGAGGAGTTTCATCTCCTCTCAGTCTTCAAAAGGTTCAAATTTATTATTGCATATTATGTAGTTTCACTGGTTGCTTTTATGACTCCATCTCATATCTTTTTTATTTTCAAAGAAAGGATTTATGCATGGCTAAAGAAAAAATAATCATCATCGGCTCTAATCATGAGGCGGCGCTTGAGTTGATTTTTGTTAGAGAATTGGAAAAGCTTGGTTTTTCTGTTTTGCTTTATCCGGCTCAAAATATATTTTTTGAATATTACTATAAGTCGGTATTTAATAAACTCTTGTACAGACTGGGTTTTCGATCGATAATTTCTAAAATACAAAACTCGATTAAAGATTTGGTTTTAAGAGAGCATCCTGATAAAGTACTTGTATTTAAGGGCATGGAGGTAACTCCTGATACGTTGCAATGGATTCGATCAAAGGGTATTCAATTATTAAATTATAATCCGGATCATCCTTTTGTTTTTTCCGGCAGGGGTAGTGGAAATAAGAACGTGTTGAATTCAGTTAAGCTTTTTGATTGCTATTTCTCTTATGATAAACAAACCGTTTTTGAATTAAAAAGAATGGGCGTGCCTTCAAATGAGTTGCCATTCGGGTTTGATCATAATGCTTTTCTTGTGAGTGATTTGGAAAAGGAATCTGAGGTGTTAAAGGTTTGTTTTTTGGGTAATGCCGATAAATACAGAGTCCGATTTATTAATACTTTGGCAGGTAAAGGTGTTCAAATTGATGTGTATGGCGAAAATTGGGGACAATATAAATTACATCAGTCTGTATCTAGTTATGGCCCCAAATATGGGGCGGAATTTTGGCGTACGTTGCACAGGTATGCATTGCAATTAAACTTGCTTCGTATTCATAATTATTTGTCTCATAACATGAGAACTTTTGATATTCCGGGCGCTAGTTCTATCATGTTGGCGCCCCGAACTCAAGATCATCAATCATTTTTTGAAGAAAATGATGAGGTCTTTTTGTTTTCTGATGAAAATGAAGCGTATCATAAAATAAAGCATGTGCTTTCTTTAACTTTTGAGGAGCGGCAGGCCATTCGATCAAGGGCACGTACAAAAGCACTACAAAAGCATACCTATGAGCATAGAGTGGCTGCGTTTGTTCAGATGTGTAAAAAATTATAATTGAAATGCTTTTTTTGATTGAATTGAAAAAAATCCAATGAAGAAACGTTTAGCAATTGTAACAACACACCCTATACAGTACAATGCTCCTTTGTTCAAATTGCTGACAGAGCGTAATGTTATTGAGCTGAAGGTTTTTTATACATGGGGTAATGCGCCTTCAAAGATGTTCGACAAGAAATTTGGAATTCTTCGTGAATGGGATATTCCTTTAACTGAAGGATATAGTTTTGAAATGCTGCATAATTATGCGTTGGTGCCCGATTCCAATCGTTTTTTCGGCATCTTAAATCTGGATTTACAACAAAAGTTAAGGCAATGGAAGCCGGATGCTGTATTGGTTTATCGCTGGAGTGTTTGGAGTCATTTCTTTCTTTTGGCTTATTTTAATATAAAACATTGTCGTTTGTTTTTTCGTGGCGACTCTTTACCCAATGACGCGCCGCCTTCGCTGAAATCCAATTTAACAAAAAGGATTAAGCAGTTTGTTTTTCGTCGTGTTAACACAGCTTTTTATGTAGGCACTCGAAATCGTAAGTATTACGAAAATCTGGGTTTTGAGTGGAACAGATTGGCTTTTGCTCCGCACAGTATTGACAACAAGCGTTTTCAGTCAAATGCCGAGGAATGGGAAGCAAAAGCGCTTCAGGTAAGAAAACAATTAGGATTTGATCCGGAACATATTGTTTTCTTGTATGTTGGAAAACTTTACAGCTTGAAAAACATTGACCTGTTAATTTCAACATTCAAGCAAATAGAAAATCAGAATTTCAGATTGCTGATTATTGGAGACGGTCAAGACCTGGCTCATTTGAAAGAACTGGCGGAAGCAGATATGCGTATAGTTTTTCAGCCGTTTAAAAATCAATCTGAAATGCCTTGGGTTTATCGGGTTGGGGATGTGTTTGTTTTACCCAGTAAAAGTGAAACATGGGGGCTTAGTGTAAATGAAGCAATGGCTTGCGGATTGCCTGTTGTTGTTAGCACGAGCTGTGGTTGTCAGCCCGAATTAGTGATTGAAGGCGTAACCGGCTATTCATTCACCGGCGCTGCTGAACTCAAGCATTGTTTGCAGTCCTTTTCGAACAAGGAAATCATATCCAAAATGGCTCGAAATGCAACTATGCATGTAAATAAGTTCACATTAGAAGTTTTTGCGAGTGCGTTGGAGAAACAGTTAAATCCGTAAGTTTTAAGTCAGATATTACGCCATTTGTATCGTGCATGTGAATTGAAAGTTGGGATCAAACTAAAATCATTTACTCGATAATCATAAATGAATAGCCGAAAATTAAAAACACATTATTTCATTGATTTCCTCCATTTGAAGGGAAGTTGCATATAAGTTGCCTTTTTTTATTCAGGGGACGTAATGAACATCTGCAATCGGTTCGAGTATAATATGATTTTAAATTTATGCTACCCATTTTAATAGCTGCAATTGACAATAAGTTGTTTCTTTATTGCATTTATGAATCTAAGACCATTTAGAATTTGGTTTATAAGCTTTCTTCAAGTACTGTAATTGTAGACAAAGCCGCCACCATTGGTACTATTAGTGTTTTGTAATCGTATTTCGTTATTTTTTTAATTGATATGTCGAATAATCTGCTTGCTTTCATCGTTTCAGCATTCGTGACATTCGTTTTTTCTCAGATAGGAGCAACCTTCTATGAAGGTATCAGTATTTTTTTGTTTGTTTATTTCTTTGTGTTGTTCTATAAATCAGTTGGCGTCTCTTATAATTTAATTGCAATTCCAATTTTATTGTTAGTAGCGGAGTGTCTGATTGGGTCCGTACTTGTTTACCGTTATTATAATGACCATCCTTTTATAATTGCGTTTCAGTATTATATGTTTATTGATGCCGAAACTTATTTTGCCTATGTTGTTCCCGCAACGATTGCAATGATCATCGGATTGGTACTTCCTTTTCGGAGTAAAAATGCACAAACACAATCGATTAAAGATGCAATTTCCAGGACGAAACAGTATTTAGAGGAAAAGAGCAACATTGGGCGTTTTTTAATCATTATTGGAGCCTCTGCACTAATACTCAAAATATTTAGTCCTTATGAGCTGGAGTATGTATTTTATCTGTTGGAAAAACTGATCGTAATTGGGGCTTTTTACATTTATTTTTCAAAGGATCCGTACAGAACACATTTCATGTTAGGGGCCGTTTTTTTGTTGTTGCTGCAGTCAATCTTTCAGGGAATGTTTGGAGATTTGGTCTATATCTTGATTCTAGGGGGCTTACTGATACTCTTAAACAAACAATTCAGTCATTTTAAAAAAATCAGTTTCATTCTATTATTAACGTTCTTTATTTTATCTATTCAGTCCATTAAAACGGAATACCGGCGGTTGACCTGGTATGGAGGGGGGGGCGATCGAAATCAAACTGAAATATTTACGACACTTCTTTTTGACAAAATGACTGCTCCCGAACAGATTTTTACCATGGAAGGTTTTATGCCGGTTGTTGTACGTATGAATCAGGGAATGATTGTATCCAGAGTGATGGGCTACATTCCGGAGAAAAAACCTTTTGCGGATGGCGAAACGATTCTCAATTCTACGTTTTCAACATTTGTTCCGCGAATATTTTGGCCCGATAAGCCTATTGCGGGAGGTAAATACAACATGCAAAGGTTTACCGGGATGGAAGTTGAGGGCTATAGTATGAATGTTGGAGTCATAGGAGAGGCTTATGGAAATTTTGGTAAAAACGGAGGTGTCGTTTTTATGTTTGTATATGGAGTGTTTTTCAATCTGATTTTTTACTTCTTAATTGGGTTATTAAAAAAAAATCCAACACTCATATTATGGGTGCCGTTTATATTTGTAAACGCTGTTCAGGCTGAAACCGATACATTGATGACTATCAATTCTACGATCAAGAATATTTTATTTGTTGGATTGTTGTATTGGAGTTTCAAACGTTATTTGAAAATTAAACTGTAAACGATTACTGCTGTTGTCTGTACAATCCATTTTATTTTTCAAAATCAAATCAAGGACGCTGAGTAATAAAAGAATTCCATTGTAGATAGCGTATCCTTTATCAATGTCATCAACTACATTCCTGTTTAATTCTTGAAATCGGTACTCATCTTTTATGATCACTTTTATCCTGCCTATAAATCAGGCGGACCAATCCAGTCGTTGGCTAATATGATTCGGTCCCTTTCGGGAACCTATCGGTTTTACATCGTTTGTAAATCCAGTGAGGTGGGAGAGAAACAATCTTTGCCCGGAATTCATGTCAATGCCTGGAATAATTGGGAAGATAAAGCAAAAGTGTTTTATCGTTCACCGGGTCGCAAACAAATCAGGACTGCTCGTTTATTGGATGAGGTTAAACCTTCAATTGTATACATCAATGGTTTGTATTCTTTGTCCTATAATATTGAGCCTTTAAAAGCGGCATTGCAATTTAAACGTGTGCATAAAGAACTCAAAATTGTAGTCGCTCCGCGTGGTATGCTGCATGCCGGCGCTTTATCGCAAAAGAGTTTTAAAAAGAAAGCATATTTTCAGCTTTTTAAGGGTTTAAAGTGGCATCAGAAGGTACATTGGCATGCTACGGATAAGGAGGAACAAGTTTTTATAGAAGAGAAGTTTGGTTCTCAAACAGCGATTACTGTAGCAGGTAATTTTCCAAAAAAATTGAATCCATCAAATTCACCCATCAAACACAAGGGTGAATTAATTTTGGGGACAATTGCGCTCATTAGTCCAATGAAAAATCATTTAGCGGTCATACAGGCTTTGATGACTTGTACATCTCAAGTTTTATGGCATGTGTACGGTCCGGTTAAAGACATTGATTATTGGAGCAAATGCGAGATTGAAATTGGCAAATTGCCCAACAACGTGAAAGTGATTTATCATGGAGGTTTGGATCCGCAACATCTGCAAAAAGTGTTTGATCGTTTTCAGGTGTTTATCATGCCCAGCAAAAGTGAAAACTTTGGTCATGCGCTGATGGAGGCGTTAAGTGCGGGCAAACCTGTTATAACAACGGATACCACACCTTTGAAAGGTTTGCAGGAGCATAATGCCGGCTTTACGTTGTCGGAAAAGAAACTATCGGAAACCTTGACTCATACTATTGATCAGATGGCCGATTTGGATCAGGAATCTTTTCAACGTACATCACAAGCCGCAATGCAGTTGTATGATGAACTGATTTCAGTAAAGGAACTGGAAGATCAGTATAGCCGCTTGTTTCAGTAGGATTGATTCTGGTTTAAAGAAATCAAATTATTCTTTTTTAAAGTAAACTTTCTTTTTATTTCAGAGTGATGGAAAAAACACGTCTTGATACATTTAGAAATCCCGAATTTGATCCGGGTAGAAATAGTTTGATCAGGGGCCTGTGGTATGTTGTAAATTTTCTGTTTTTCAAAACCGATTTACTGCCCATCTCGTTGGTTAAAAAGTGGATTTTGTTGGCTTTTGGTGCAAAAGTGGGGCATGGTGTGGTTTTGAAACCCGGCATCAATATTAAATACCCTTGGAAGCTTACGATTGGCCATTATTGTTGGCTTGGCGAAGGCGTTTGGATTGATAATTTAGATGTTGTAACTATCGGCAATCATGTATGTATATCGCAAGGCGCATTTCTCCTCACAGGGAATCATAATTATAAAAAGTCAAGTTTTGATTTGGTCACTCGTCCCATAGAATTGGAAGATGGAGTATGGATCGGAGCAAAAAGTATCGTTTGTCCGGGAGTTACCTGTTGTTCTCATTCGGTACTAAGTGTGGGCTCTGTGGCTACTAAAAATTTAGAACCATATTTTGTATACAGTGGTAATCCTGCGGTTGCTTTGCGGAAAAGGAGTTTGAATCAGCTATGAAAGTTTCTATCATTACAGTCGTTTACAATCGGGAACAAACGATTGCATCTGCTATTCAGTCGGTGTTGACTCAGACTTATTCCAATATTGAATATATTGTTATAGATGGGGCATCAACAGATCAAACAATGAATGTTGTACGGCAGTTCAGTGATCGTATTCAGATTATGATCTCAGAAAAAGATTCCGGAATGTATGATGCATTAAACAAGGGAATCAAATTGGCAACGGGTGATGTGGTTGGTATCCTACATGCCGATGATCAGTTCAGCAGCAACTCGATTGTGGAAGATATTGTTGAATGTTTCCAAAATCATCCGGCTGCAGATTGTTTGTACGGCGATGTTGGATTTATAAAAATGGGACATCCAGACGCAATCGTTCGTTATTACTCTTCGTCTCGATTTCATACAGGGTTGCTTCCTTATGGATTTATACCTGCTCATCCTACGTTTTTCTGTTACAAGAAATACTTTGATCAATATGGAGTTTACCGGACCGATCTGGACATTGCCGCTGATTTTGACTTGCTGCTTCGTTTCCTGAAAAAACATAACTTGCGAAGCGTTTACATGCCCAAAATGATGGTAAAAATGAATTTGGGCGGAAAAAGCACAAAAGGCCTGTCAAGCACCTTTAAGATCAATAAAGAATTGAAACAAATTTTAAAGGAACATAAATTACCTTCCGGTTATCTTCGTTTGTATGCGAGGTATTTTCTGAAAATTCAGGAATATTGGAAGGGAAAAAAAGCAAACAATTAAAATATGAAGAAAGCATTAATTACCGGAGTAACCGGACAAGACGGAGCTTATTTGTCTGAATTACTATTAAAAAAAGGGTACGAGGTGCATGGCATCAAACGGAGAAGCTCCTTGTTCAATACTGATCGTATCGATCACATCTATGAGGATCCTCATGTGAACAACCGTCATTTTGTTTTGCATTATGGCGATTTGACCGACAGCACCAATTTGATTCGTATCATTCAGGAGGTTCAACCCGATGAAATTTACAATCTGGGTGCCATGAGTCACGTAAAAGTGAGTTTCGATACTCCGGAATACACAGCGAATGCCGATGGGATTGGAACACTTCGTATACTGGAGGCGGTTCGTTTGCTGGGACTGACAGATAAAACAAAAATTTATCAGGCATCAACTTCAGAATTGTACGGACTCGTTCAGGAAGTACCTCAGTCCGAGAAAACACCGTTTTATCCCAGATCACCTTATGGCGTTGCAAAGTTGTATGCCTATTGGATTACGGTGAATTACCGTGAGGCCTATAATATGTTTACCTGTAATGGTATCTTATTCAATCACGAATCTCCCTTACGTGGAGAAACATTCGTTACAAGAAAAATTACCCGTGCCGCTGCAAAAATTTCAATGGGTTTGCAGGATAAATTGTGGTTGGGGAATTTGAATGCGAAAAGAGATTGGGGACATGCAAAGGATTATGTTGAAGCAATGTGGTTGATTTTACAACAGGAAAAAGCAGAAGATTATGTGATTGCCACGGGAATCACAACTGAGGTGCGTGAATTTGTACGGATGGCTTTTCGTGAAGCAGGAATAGAGCTCGAGTTCAGAGGTAAGGATGAAGCCGAGGTGGGCGTTGTTGTTTCCTGTGACCCGACGATTCATCAAATACCTGCCGGAACAGAGGTTGTGGCCATCGATCCCCGTTATTATCGTCCAACCGAAGTTGAATTACTGATCGGCGATCCTTCAAAAGCAAAAAAACAATTGGGCTGGGAACCTAAGTACGATTTAAATAGTTTGGTTCGTGAAATGGTGCAATGTGATAAAGAATTGTTTGCGAAGGAAAAGCTACTCAAGGATAGTGGATTTAAAGTAAAAAATCAGTTTGAATAAAGCATGGAGAAGCAATCGAAAATATTTATTGCCGGTCACAGAGGCATGGTAGGTTCTGCAATTGTGCGGAAACTACAGCAGGAGGGTTACGAGAACTTGTTAATGCGAACGTCCTCCGAACTCGACTTGCGAAATCAAGCAGCTGTAGATACTTTTTTTAAAGAACAGAAACTGGATTATGTTTTTTTAGCGGCAGCAAAAGTTGGTGGTATTGTAGCGAATAACACGTACCGTGGTGCATTTTTGTACGATAACCTGATGATTCAAAGCAATGTCATTCATGCTGCCTACAAGAACAATGTAAAGAAATTGCTTTTTTTGGGATCATCTTGCATTTATCCCAAATTTGCCGAACAGCCCATTCGGGAGGAGTATCTTTTAACAGGTGCATTGGAACCCACCAATGAACCTTATGCTATTGCCAAAATTGCAGGCTTAAAGATGTGTGAGGCCTACCGACAACAATATGGGGCAGATTTTATTTCTGCAATGCCAACAAATCTATATGGTCCGAATGATAATTATGATTTGAAGAACTCACACGTATTACCTGCCTTGCTCCGCAAAATGATTGTAGCAAAACGGACTCAACAAACACAGGTTGAAATTTGGGGTACCGGCACACCACGAAGAGAATTTCTTCATGTTGATGATTTGGCTGATGCCAGTTACTATCTGATGCAGCATTACAGTGATTCCGGATGGGTCAATGTGGGTGTGGGAACGGATGTATCGATCAAAGAATTGGCAGAGCTCATCAAGGAGATCGTTGGTTTTGAAGGCAGCTTGTTTTTTGATACCGATAAACCGGATGGAACACCTCGTAAACTGCTGGATTGTTCCCTTATTCATCAACTGGGATGGAAAGCTCGTATTGAATTAAAAGAAGGAATACAGCGCGTTTACGAGGAAATAAAAGGTCTTTCATTTTAACTATGTTTGGTTTTTTTAGAAAGAGTAAGCAACCTATTACCAGTGCTGAGAATCTCAGTTGTCTGGGGGTTGATATGCATTCTCATTTACTACCCGGAATTGATGATGGATCACCTGATGTTGAAACATCGATTCGTTTGATCAGGGGTATGATGCAAAACGGATATCGGAAGTTTATTACCACTCCGCATGTGTATCCGGATTTATATCCCAATACGAAAGAAACGATTTTAAAGGCGCATGCTTTATTGAGTGAACACCTGAAAGAGGCGCAGCTCGATGTTGAAATTGTGCCTGCAGCAGAGTACTTCATAGATGAACAGTTCGTTGATTTGATTGATCAAAAAGATCAATTGCTGCCCATTCATCAAAATTGGATATTGGTTGAAATTAGTTTTTTAGCACCTCCTCAGGAGTTCAGTCAAGTCTTATTTAAGCTTTTCACGGAGGGTTATCAGCCGGTGCTTGCGCATCCGGAGCGCTATAGCTATTATCATCATCAGAAGGAAAAATACCATCAATTAAAGGATCAGGGTTGTTTGTTGCAGGTTAATTTGCTCTCTTTACTGGGATACTACGGTAAAAATGTACAAGAGATTGCACGTTATCTTGTAAAAGAACAATTGGTTGATTTAATTGGAAGCGATCTTCATCATGACCGTCATTTGGAAGCAATGGCGCACCCTTCATTATGGGCCGAAGTCAATCGCATCATGAAATCGGGAAGCATTCTCAATCCTACACTGTAACACTCTTGAAGAAGCCCAGACTGTTGATTGTTTTGAACAGACTCGCAATTGGCGGTCCGGCGACCAATACATTGGCTGTTGCTGCTGCTTTAAGCAATCAATATGAAATTCTGCTTGTTGCAGGAGCCCCGCTTCCCGATGAGCAATCAGCCGATTATTTGCTGGACGATTACAAAGGATTTTCAGTTGTAAATGAATCTAATTTCAGGCGATCTGTTCTTCCCTGGCACGATGTGAAAGCTTTTTTTCGGTTACGAAAGATCATCCGGAGTTTTAAGCCCGATATCGTTCATACACATGGATCGAAGCCGGGCGTTTTAGGACGAATTGCAGCAAAGCAGCTTCATGTTCCTGTGATTGTACATACATATCATGGCCATGTGTTTCATTCTTATTTCTCCAAATGGGTATCTGCAGGTATCGTATTGTTGGAACGGTGGTTGGCATTGAAATCTTCCGCTCTTGTTGCCATCAATGAAAAATTATTGCATGATTTGGCTTCTGTTTATCGCATTGCTCCGGGTCTTAAAATTCATTTGAATCGGTTAGGTGTTGACTGGGAAAAAATGCAGGATCGGGATGGCGGACTCAGAAGGCAATTCAGAACAGAATTTGGGTTGACCGAAAGTGATCTCGCAATTGGTATTGTAGGACGTTTGGTTCCGGTAAAAAATCACTCTCTGTTCGTTGAAGCAGTAACATTGTTGTTGCAACAAATGCATAATGACAGGAAGCTTCGGTTTTTTATTATCGGCGACGGAGCTGAAAAAAGTGCAATTTGTGATCTACTTTCCAAGCATCAAATTACCTTTTGTACTTCTGATACTGTTGATAAACTGGAAGCAACGGTCGTTTTTACTTCCTGGCGTACCGATATGAATTGTGTTTTGAACGGACTGGATATCGTTATGTTAACATCACTCAATGAAGGAACACCGGTTTCAATTATGGAAGCGATGTCTGCCGGTCGGCCCGTGGTGGCTACCAATGTAGGTGGAATTGCTGAAATGATACAACAACAAGTCAATGGTTTTGTTTGCAACAACAAGCACGAGCTTGCGGCGTACGTAAAAGAACTTATTCTTCAGCCTGATCAAAGATTTCGTATGGGTCATGCTGCTTCAAACTTTGCAAACCAGGCGTTTTCAATCAATCGTCAGGCAAATGAGTTGGATCGATTGTACCATTCTTTGCTGGATTTGCGGCGGGATCAACATTAATTTGGCTTCCTTTTCTGTTTTTTATTTGATTTTGCAACAATTTTAGATGTGTCTTGTAATTATAGCAGATCATGAACAAGTTTACCATAAAAGATCTGGAGAATTTAAGCGGGATTAAAGCCCACACAATTCGCATATGGGAGCAACGGTATGCTTTTTTGAAACCTCAGCGTACAGCAACAAATATTCGTTATTATACGAACGAGGAGTTAAAAAAGATCCTGAATGTTTCTTTGTTGAATAAGTATGGCTTTAAAATTTCGCATATCAGTCGAATGGATGATGCCGATCTCCGTTCCAAAATTCTTTCATTGGGCGGACCTGAAGCACAGCAGGAACGAATCATTCACGATCTGATTCAATATATGGTTGATTTGGATCTTGTTGCATTTGAACGCGAACTTGACCATTGTATTCAGTTGAGGGGAGTTGAAAAAACGATTTTACAATATATTTTTCCTTTTTTAGAGCGCATTGGAATTTTATGGCTCACGGGCCACATCAATCCGGCACAAGAGCATTTGATTACAAATTTGATTCGGCAGAAAGTAATTGTTGGCATCGAACAAATTAAATCCGTATTCAGTTCTGGAAAATCAATTTTATTGTTTTTGCCCGAAAATGAACATCATGAGCTGGGTTTGTTGTTTCTGCATTTTCTATTAAAAAGCAGAGGCATATCTGTAATCTATTTAGGCGCAAATGTTCCTGTAAGTGATTTGGAGTATACGTTAAACATCAAGAAACCAGACTTTATATATACTCATCTTACCACAGTTGTAAAAGAGTTCAATTTTGAACGTTTTCTCAATAACCTCAAGTTGAAAGCAGCTGGAACGCCTGTTTACATTTCAGGTGGTGTTGTGAGTACCTACGAACATAAAGCTCCGGGTGGAGATATACGGTTTTTAAAGACCTTTAAGGAAGTTCAGGACTTTATTGCACAAATAGCATCCTAATCAATTGATATTGAATTGAAAAGCCCGCAATTGCGGGCTTTTTTTGTTTTTAAAATGTTAAAATGTTTAATCATTATGAAAAATAGTTAAACAAAAATGAGGTTTGATGGCATTGTCTTGTTTATATTTGATCTATCAAAAGTTAAACAAAATGTCAACGATTGAATTCAACGAAATGGTGGTGAATAATTCAGATTATCTGAAACCTTTTGCGTTTACGCTCACAAGAGACAATGAAACAGCAAAAGATCTTTTGCAGGAAACGTTGTATCGGGCAATCGCAAACAGAGACAAATACCATGTTGGTACGAACATTAAAGCCTGGCTTTATACCATCATGCGTAATATCTTCATCAATAATTATCGTAGAAAGGCGAAGCAAAACACTATTTTTGATGCAACGCCCAATGATTTTCTGATCAATTATCAACAGGTGACAACTGATAACGGTGCAGAGTCCGGCATCATGTTAAAAGAAATTCAGCAAGCGATTCATTTGCTGCCCGAAATTTTCAAGAAACCATTTATGCTTTATTTCGAGGGGTATAAATACCACGAAATTTCAGATATGCTTGAGGAACCGTTAGGGACAATAAAAAGCAGAATTCATTTTGCCCGGAAATTGCTGAAGGAACAAATTCAAAGAAATTAATTATTGTTATACCATTGAAAAAAGCGATTGTAATAGGAAGTGGATTTGCCGGTATGTCTGCGGCCTCGTTTCTGGCGAAATCGGGTTGGGATGTTTCGCTGTTTGAGAAGCATTCATTACCCGGCGGCAGAGCCCGGAAAATGGAAGTAGATGGGTTTACGTTTGATATGGGACCCAGTTGGTATTGGATGCCCGATGTTTTTGAACGCTATTTTCAACAGTTTGGTAAAAAAGTTGAAGATTATTATCAATTAACACGTCTGGATCCTTCATACCGGATATATTTTAAGAACGAATCATTGGATGTTCCTGCGGATTATGAAGCGCTAAAAAATGTTTTCGATAAACTGGAGCCCGGAAGCAGTCGGCTGCTCGACAAGTTCATGCAGGAAGCTGCATATAAATACAAAGTAGGAATGGACAAGCTGGTGTTTAAACCCGGTTTGTCTGTTACAGAATTTATCGATCTTGATTTTTTAAAAGGGATATTCAAACTGGATGTCTTTAATTCTATCAGCAGTCATGTTCAAAAACATTTTAAAGATTCAAGATTGCGCCAGTTATTGGAGTTCCCGGTCTTATTTCTGGGCGCTTTACCTCAAAATATTCCTGCGCTTTACAGCTTGATGAATTATGCCGATATCCAGTTAGGAACCTGGTATCCGGTTGGGGGTATGTACAAGATCGTTGAAGGAATGTCCCAACTTGCTAAGGAGCTGGGTGTTCGTTTTCATTTTAACGCAGAGGTAGATTCGATTGTGACCATTCAAAAAAAGGTCAAAGGCATCATCTCAGGAGGTCGTTTTTATGAGGCGGATGTTGTAATCAGCGGAGCCGATTACCACCACACCGAAACCGATTTATTACCCGAAGCGTATCAGTCTTATTCCGTTGATTATTGGGAAAAGAGGGTAATGGCTCCTTCCAGTTTGCTCTATTATGTGGGTGTAAATAAGCAGTTGCATGATGTATGTCATCACACGCTGTTTTTTGATACCGATTTTGAAAAGCACGGGAAAGAAATTTATGCTAATCCATCATGGCCGGAAGATCCTTTGTTTTATGTGAGCAGAACAACGGCCTCCGATTCTTCAGGCGCGCCGGAGGGTCATGAAAACTTATTTTTTCTGATTCCGGTGGCGGCGGGTCTTGAGCAAGACACGGAAGAATTGCGATCGCATTATTTTAAAAAAATAATTCAACGGTTTGAAGACCGGATTGGTCAAAATATTCAGGATCATATCGTATATTATAAATCTTTTGCTGTCAGTGATTTTAAAAATGAATATCATGCGTTCAAAGGAAATGCATACGGGTTGGCAAATACCCTCCTGCAAACGTCCCTATTGAAACCCTCCTGCAGAAGTAAAAAGCTGGATAATTTATTTTACACCGGACAGCTTACGGTTCCCGGTCCCGGAGTACCTCCCAGTTTAATCAGTGGTGAAGTGGTTGCAAATGAAGTAAACCGGGCTTTTAAAAAATTGAAAAAATCGTAAATGTTATGATGGAACTGTTTCATGAAGTAAGTCAGTTATGCAGCCGGAAAACAACGGAAAAATACAGCACGTCGTTTTCGTCTGCCATTCGTTTGCTGCATGCAGATCTCAGGCAGCCTGTTTACAATATCTATGGCTTTGTACGACTGGCCGATGAAATTGTAGATACGTTTCATGCGCATGATAAAGAACAGTTGCTTCAGGAGTTTAAAAAGCAAACCTATGAGGCTATAGAACGTAAAATCAGTCTCAATCCCATTTTGCAGAGCTTCCAATTAACCGTAAATGCCTATCAAATCGATTTGGCACTTATAGAAGCCTTTTTTCACAGTATGGAAATGGATCTCGACCGTAAAGTGTATACACAAAACAGTTATCACGAATACATTTATGGAAGTGCTGAAGTAGTTGGACTTATGTGCTTGTATGTCTTTTTGGAAGGGAATAACGAACAGTATTTAAAGTTGAAGCCTTATGCACAATCTTTAGGGGCCGCATTTCAGAAAGTCAATTTTCTTAGAGATGTTAAAGCAGATTATAAAGCCCTTGAACGTACTTATTTCCCGGGTCTTGACTTTAATCAATTTACTCCAAATCAAAAGCAGCAAATTGAAGACGATATAAAAAGAGACTTTGAACACGCCTATAAAGGTATATTGATGCTTCCCTTAAAAGCACGTTTTGGTGTATTGGTTGCATTCAAGTATTATTGGTCGCTCTTTAAAAAAATTCAGCGATTGCATCCTTCTACCATCATGCAAGAACGGGTTCGAATTCCCGATTCACACAAAATTATGATCTTGTTGCGTGCGGGTATTCGTAATCAGTTGAATATATTCTAAGCAAAATGGAATTGTAATTTTATTATATGCCGGACGTAATATTGGTGGATGAAAACGACAAGCCTGTGGGAACGATGGAAAAGATCGCTGCTCACGAGCAAGGATTGCTTCACAGAGCGTTTAGTGTTTTCATTTTTGACACTAAAGGAATGATGCTTTTGCAAAAAAGGGCAGCACACAAATATCATAGTCCGGGATTATGGACGAATGCCTGTTGCAGTCACCCTTTCCCGGGTGAAGAAATTCAAATCGCTGCAATTCGACGTTTGAACGAGGAACTCGGGTTTACCACCACACTAAAAAAAGCGTTTCATTTTACCTATAAGGCGTCTTTTGAAAACGGACTTACAGAGTTTGAATTTGATCATGTATTTGCCGGTTTTTTTGAAGGGGAGATGAAACCCGATCCGGAAGAGGTTGCCGATACGTGTTACAAGTCTGTTGAAGCAATCGAATCAGACATGAAATCTAATCCGGAGCAATATACCGAGTGGTTTAAAATTGCTTTCCCGCTTTTACAGGAATGGCTTCAAAAACATCAATTTCTACATGTCGCAACGTGATGCAGTCGTAATAGGAAGCGGAATCGCCGGCATGGCTGCTGCCATTCGCCTGTCACTACAGGGATTTCGGGTTCAGGTTTTTGAAAGAAATGCTCATCCCGGCGGTAAACTTTCATTAATTGAAAAAGACGGATTCAGGTTTGATGCCGGTCCTTCTTTGTTTACACAGCCTCACCATCTTACCGAATTGTTTGAAATGGCCGGGGTGCCGGTTGATTCGTATTTCCGGTTTCAAAATGTTCCATTATCCTGTAAATATTTCTTTGAAAATGGTAAACGTGTCAATGCATGGACCAATCCGGAAGCGTTGGATCGGGAAATGCAGGAGCAATTGGGTGAACGACCCGGTTCCGTTATCCGTTATCTGAAAGAGAGTAAACGGTTATATGAATCAATCGGAACCATATTTCTAAATCATTCACTGCATCAACTCAGCACCTGGTTACAGCGATCCGTTCTAAAAGCTTTAAAGGTTGTAAAGTGGCCTTATTTAATGGGAACACTGGACCAATGGAACCGTAAAGCATTTCAAACGGACGAAGCGATTCAACTGTTCAACCGATTTGCAACGTATAATGGAAGCAATCCTTACCAAACACCCGGAATGATGAGTTTGATTCCGCATCTGGAACTCAATGAAGGGACATTTTATCCGCAAGGGGGGATGATTAGTATAACGAATGCTCTGTATCAACTGGCTTTACAAAAGGGTGTTGTGTTTCATTTCAATCAACCTGTTGAACGAATTCTTCATGAAAAGAATACCATTAAGGGTGTGATCGTTCATGGAGATACTGTACGAGCGGATGTTGTTGTTAGCAATGCCGATGTTTATTTTACCTATCAACACTTACTGCAAGAGACCGTCAAAGCAAAGAAAATTATTAAGCAGGAGCGTAGTTGCAGCGGGCTCATTTTTTATTGGGGTATGAATCGGGAGTTTCCTGATTTGCATCTGCACAATATTTTCTTTTCCGATTCTTACAAAGAAGAGTTTCACAACATATTCAAGCTTGGGACTTTACATCAGGATCCAACTGTTTACATCAACATTACGTCTAAGATGGAAGCGGATCAAGCTCCTCAGGGAAAAGAAAACTGGTTCATATTGGTCAATGCGCCCTCCAATCAGGGACAGAATTGGGATGTGTTGCGTAAGGAATTAAGGGCTCGGATTTTGGAAAAGTTGAGTCGGATGCTCAATACAGATGTAGCGTCTGCAATTGAAACCGAATCGCATCTGGATCCGATACTGATTGAATCACGAACCGGTTCTTATATGGGATCATTATACGGAACCAGCAGCAACAGTAAAATGGCTGCATTTCTCCGACATGCCAATTACAGTTCTTCTTACCAAGGTCTTTACTTCTGTGGCGGCAGCGTACATCCGGGTGGGGGCATTCCTTTGTGTTTCAAAAGCGCAAAGCTGGTAGGCGATTTGGTTCAAAAGGACTTTCAAAAAAGATGAAGACAAATCTATTATATGATCGAAACCTTCTTGCAACGGCCATTGCCGGCTTCTTTCATATTGTAGGACTGGTAGGTATGCTTTTTTTTGATCGTTTTTTCTTTGCTTCATTGACGCCTTTTAATTTATTGCTCTCTTTTGCGTTGCTGGTATGGGTACAAAAAGCTAAGAATATAGGGTTCTTCATATTCATCTTTTGTTGTTATGTGGTGGGATTTTTTGTGGAGTACCTGGGTGTCAATTACCAACTCTTGTTTGGTTCCTATCAGTATGTTTCAATGGGGCCGGCAGTGAAGCAAGTGCCATTGATTATTGGTGTTAACTGGTTCATTATTGTTTATTGTTGTGGTGCTACGGCGCTTTATTTGTTGGAGTTTGCAGCAAACAAAAAATGGATAGCGATATATATGCGTTCCTCCGGCTTTAAGGTTTTTTTGTTCCTGTTAACCGGTGGATTGATGGCAACCGCTTTCGATTGGCTCATGGAGCCTGTAGCCGTACACCTGAATTATTGGAAATGGTTGCCGGATGGTTCCATTCCACTGTACAACTATGTTTGTTGGTTTGGTGTGAGTGTGCTGTTATTAGTATTGTATAAAGTCTTTTCTTTGGATCAGCCGAACCGGTTTGCTCGTCGGTTGTTATTGATTCAATCCTTGTTTTTTTTCATTTTAAGAATGGTATTATGATGATCCTTGTTTATGTACTGCTTACATTAGTTGTTTTTGCCCTTATGGAGGGCATTACCTGGTTAACGCATAAATATGTTATGCATGGTTTTTTATGGGTTTTGCACGAAGACCATCATCAGCCCAAGGGTCATGTGTTTGAAAAGAATGACGCTTTCTTTCTCATTTTTGCCATCCCCAGCTGGTTGTGTATCATGCTGGGATTGATGCATCAGGTTTATTGGGTTGTATGTATTGGTGCCGGAATTGCCTTATATGGGTTGGCCTATTTTATCGTTCATGAAATCATTATTCATCAGCGATTTAAATTGTTTAGTCGCTGGAACAACACCTATGTTCGGGCAATACGCTGGGCTCATAAAATGCATCACCGTCACATTGGAAAAGAAGACGGCGAGAGTTTTGGAATGCTAATTGTTGCGAAAAGATACTGGGAGAAAGTGCGTAAAGAGAAACAACTGAATCCCAACATTCGATAATAACAAGTTCACGCATGAACAGTCAATATACCTATTTTCTTATTCATCTTTGTTCACTCGCAGGTCCTTTATTGTTGAGTTTTGACCGAAAAGTTGCATTTTATAAAAAGTGGAAGTTTGTGTTTCCTGCGATGCTTATACCGGCGATGATTTTTTTGGTATGGGATGAGTATTTTACTCGTATCGGTGTATGGAGTTTTAATGAATCTTATATCACAGGAATGAAAATCGGGCACTTGCCGATTGAGGAGGTCTTGTTTTTTGTGACGGTGCCTTATTGTTGTTTGTTTGTATATGAGTGTTTGCGTGTCTATTTTCCCCGAATCATTGCCATCAAAAATATCAGTCTGGTCTATTTTTTATTGGGCTTTGTTGCTTTAATTCCGGGCTTTTGGCATTTTGACAAAGCCTATACATCTTACACATTCATATTGAATGCCGCATTTATTGCATGTGTCTTTCTTTTTCGAAATTACTTTTCGGCGTTTGATCCTTCTTCTTTTCTCATTTCGTTTCTGGTGTGTCTGATTCCTTTTTTTATTGTCAATGGATTTCTCACCGCCATTCCGGTTGTTCTTTATAACGATGCGGAAAATCTGGGAATTCGCTTGTTTTCTTTTTTCCCTTCACCCATGCACAACATTCCTTTTGAAGATACCTTTTATGGTATGCTGCTGATTGCGATGAATGTTGCGTTTTATGAACGGTTCAGGATGCGGAACCGCTTTGTAGAGTCGAAGAATTAATAGATTCTGGTTGAAGGACAGCCTACGCGTTTTTGTTTTTTAAAGGAAGCAAAACCCGAAGTGCGTTCGTACCAGTCAACAAACGGTCTGATCGTAAAAGTAACTTGAATAAAATAATAGGCATCTTTGTATTTTGAACTTCCGCGTATTTCTCCTGCCGGCGGATAGGCAGCCCCTCCGGGTAATTCATCTCCTCTATAGGCCATAGCTGCAGCAAGGGGGCCACGTTGATTGATCAGAAAAGCTTCGTCAACATACGTCGTACTTACATCATCAATATAATCGGTAAATGTTTTGCGGTATCCCAGTTCAAGACCAATTCTCATGTCTTCGTTAAGTGCATATTCGGCGCCAATACCAAAAGGGATGGCGAGTTGCAGGGAGCGATACGTTTTTTTTCCGTTGATGAATCCTTGTCCTTCCGTACTCAGGGGTTGCAAGAACACTTTCGTTCCGGATGCGTCGTATGCAAAAGGTTTAACGTGAAACAAAGCTCCTCCTGCAAACACATAGGGTGTCCACCAGTGATCATTCAAACTAAGAATATTATATTGTCCGCCAAGTTCCCACTCCCACAATTTCGTTTCAAAACTCAGGTTGCGTTTTTGAAGAAAACTACTCTTGTTTTTACTGTCGGTCGCTTGTAAATTCCCCATGCTGAAGAAGGTTCGAGCCAGAAAATGATCACTGAGATCATAACGGGCGCCAAGACTAAAAACCGGCTTCATTTGACTGAATGTGAAACGTTTTTGTTGCAAATCACCCTGATAATTATCAAATCCCGCCC
>JBMLSG010000048.1:0-5390 GCA_049240625.1 Lacibacter sp.
GACTCGTCGGCTGTTCCTTTTCCTGCAATATCAAAGGCGGTGCCGTGATCCGGACTGGTGCGAATAGCAGGCAGTCCTGCTGTAAAATTTACACCTTCACCAATGGCCAGAGATTTGAATGGAATGAGCCCTTGATCGTGATACATAGCCAAAACAGCGTCAAATTTATCATATTGACCACGAGCAAAAAATGCATCGGCGCTGTAAGGACCAAAGCAAAGTATGTCGTTTTGTTTGGCTTCCTTTATGGCCGGTTTTATAATTTCTTCTTCTTCTTTGCCAATCAATCCCTCATCACCGGCATGTGGGTTGAGTCCCAGTACCGCAATTTTGGGTTTGGTAATACCAAAATCTTTTTTCAGCGACTGGTTGAGGATTTTGAGTTTACTTACTATTTTTTCTCTGCTGATGTGCTTGGATAATTCGCCTACAGGTACATGTTCCGTTAATAAGGCAACACGTAAATTTTCGGCAGTTAAGAGCATTAGTACATCGGAAACGCCAAAAGCATCTTTGAGATAAGGCGTATGCCCGGTATATTGAAATGTTTCACTTTGTACATTCTTTTTATGAATAGGAGCTGTTACCAGAGCCTGAATATGTCCGTCCTTGAGTGCCTGTACCGCGGCTTTTAAAGACTGGATGGCATAATTGCCGCCGATTTCGTTCAACTGTCCGGGGGTAATGTTAACGTCTTCTTCCCAGCAACTGTAAACATTGACCATTTTCGTATTCAGTCGTTGGAAGTCTTTGATGGATTGTGAATTGAAATGAAGATCCTGTAATCCCTTTTTGTAAAAATTGATGGTTTTATTTGAAGCAAAGACTACCGGCGTACAAAACTCGAATATACGGTTGTCGCTTAATGTTTTAATAATGGTTTCAATTCCTATTCCGTTCAGGTCGCCACAGCTGAAGCCAATAGCAGGTTTGTTTGGGTTCATATGATTCGTTCAAAGGATAAAAGTAGTGAATTTGCGTGTAGCGTTCTTGAAACTCTTAAAAAGGTATTGCCGGTTTGTTTGAATCTTGATCGGTAAGTGCTCTTAGGAAGAGAATCAGATTTTTTTGATCTTCAGTTGTCAATTGTAAAGGTTCGGGGCTAAGTGTTTGGTTGGTTAACTTGATTCCCAGACCTGCCGCCCCTCCCTTGTTGTAAAACTCGATAACATCCTCCAGGTTTGTATAAATGCCGTTGTGCATATAAGGAGCTGTCAGCGCAATGTTCCGCAACGTTGGAGTTTTAAATGCATACTTATGCAGGGTTGATTTTGTTGTATTGTATTTCCCTTCATCCGGGTCCACCCAGTTAGCATCTTTGTATTGTGGGACGCCTAAAACCTCAGATTCAGTTTCCTGAAAGAAAGGGGGAGCTACACCATTCAGTAAAGGCAGGAAATGGCAGGTGGCACATTTAGCTTTTCCGGCAAACAAATTGAATCCTTTTTTTTCTGCCTTGTTTAAAGCGTTTTTCGCTCCTTGCATGTATAAATCAAATCTTGAGTTGAACGGATTTAAAGAGCGAATATAATTTGCCAAAGCGTTTGCCAGTGTAAATGCGTTAAGGGATGTTGGCTCATCCGGATATGCTTGTTGAAATTGACGAATGTATTCGGGTTTTCTTTTCATCCGTTGAGTAATCTCTTTCAGATTGCCGTTCATTTCAATCGCATTGTGGATGACTTCCGTCAATTGGTTCTCCAAAATATCGGATCTGCTATCCATGAATTGTTTGGTTTGGAGTCCTGCATACAAAAGCGTTGGTGTGTTGCGATGAATCTGCACTTCTTGGTCCAGCGAATAGGGTTTTGCGAACCCATCAGTAAACGCTTTCTCCGGCAAATGACAACTTTTACAACTTCTGGAGCTGTCACCGGAAAGAATCGGATCAGCAAATATTTTTTGTCCCAGTTTTATACGCTCAGGAGTAACCCAATATTCCTTGGGCGGACCGTAAAAATTGATATGGAAAAACGTTGGATCAAAAATGGATGGTGCTTCCAGATTAACAGCGCTTCCACCTTCGGGTGTTTTGATTTGGGCCTCTTGTCGCAACGCAATCAGTTTGCGGTAGATTGGATTCAGTATCTCGGATAAGAAATGAAGTCGGTCAAACGCATTGAAAGAAGGCGAACGATTTAAGTGGATTGAAGCTTGTTTGAGATCCAGTGCCAATTGCCGGCATAGTCGCTGTTGCTTGACATGCAGACTGCCTTGGATGATAAGAAGGATATCTGATATGTAGGTCAAGCTGGCACTTGCTTCGGGTAATGAATACAGCGCAATTGGAGAATCAAAGCCCGTGATTCCCAATGTGGCAACTTCAACCAGTTTGGTACGTAGCGCTTCCCATATCAAAGCTGAGTTATACGTATAAAGTTGCTCAGAGACCGGATCTGTATAAGCGAAGTGAGAAATCATTTTTGATACAGCTTGCTGAATTGCTTCATAGGGTACTTGTTCGTCGGTGTTGAACAGAAAGGTTTCGATTAGTTGAAATCCTTCTGGTGGTATTACTTGATCCGCTATACCCGATTCGATACGTTCAATAGCTGGGCTGTTCATTTTTTGAGCGAAAAGGGGCGTGTAATAATCGGTGAATACAGATAATTTCTTATACAGCAATCTGCATTTTTTGAATTGATGTTGTAAGGTTGATTTTGACTTTTTTTCGCTGCAATAGAATTTGAAGCGTTCCAGTTCTGTTAGATTCTGATTCAGAACCTGCTTGAAATAATGGTTGATTTCAGAAGGGACAGCAGGTTGCTGTTCCGAAAAACAGAACATCCAAAGCATGAGGAATGCTGCAAATGTAAACGTAAAACTACGTTTTGTTGTGATGGCTTTTTTAAAGGGTTTCCGCATCAATTTTGAGTGAGATACACGCATTCCGCAGAGGATTTTTAAAATCAGTAAAATTACTTAATTCAAGCCTTTGTTTTGCAATTTCAAAATTGCTATTGTTTCTTTCAAATGAATTATACAATTTTACATCCAGCAAATGATCCAATACTTATGAAAGCGTCTAAACGCACCAACTTTCTTTTTTTATTGCTTCTGTTTGTTCTGATTTTTCAGACCAAATTGCATGCGCAAACCATAGTTGTACCTTTCGGTAGTACATGGAAATATCTTGATGATGGATCAAATCAGGGAACTTCCTGGTATGGAACAGGTTTTAGCGATGCATCCTGGCTATCAGGAAACGGACAATTTGGATACGGCGATGGAGATGAAACCACTGTCATTAGTCATGGGGGCTGTAGTCCCATTTCAACTTGTGGTCCTAAACATATTACTACCTACTTTCGAAAGTCAATAACGATTTCAAATCCTGCTTCTTTTACAGATTTTACTTTAAATGTTAGACGCGATGACGGAGTGGTGATTTATATCAATGGTGTTGAGCGCTACAGCAACAATATGCCTGTAGGCCGAACCTATACAACGTTGGCTTCATCGGCAGCATCGGATGATGGTGGAACCGCACAAACAGCTACATTGTCCTCATCGTTTTTCTCAAGCGGCACCAATATCATTGCTGTTGAGATACATCAAAATTCCAATACCAGCTCAGACATTTCGTTTGATCTGGAACTGATTGGAAACAATGCGCCGGTTTCTTTTATTGCATATGGTGATACCTGGAAGTACAAGGATGATGGTTCCGATCAGGGGACTGTCTGGAGGGCGGTTTCTTATAATGATGCATCATGGGCCTCAGGTGCAACGGAAATGGGTTATGGCGATGGCGGGGAAAATACTCTTGTGAATGCCGGATGTGTTCCTGTAGCCTCTTGTACTCCCAAGCACCTGACGACTTATTTTAGGAAAACATTTACCATTACCGGACTTTCTTCTTATTCTGGTTTTTTGATGAATGTGATTCGTGATGATGGTTTTGTGATTTATATTAATGGCGTTGAGGTTGCCCGAGATAATATGCCATCGGGAGTTTTATCCTATGCAACACCCGCAGCTGCTGCTATCTCAGGAGCCGCTGAAACCACACCGGTTTCAATCTCACTTTCACAATGTGTTTTTGTGGAAGGAGTGAATACCATTGCGGTTGAAATGCATCAAAGTGATGTTTCCAGTTCAGACTTATCCTTTAACCTTCAGCTCAGTGCTACAGCCGGTGGGGGGATTCCGGTGTTAACAAGAAGTCCTTATTTGCAATCCGGAAATGAAACCGCAATTACAATCAGATGGAGAACCAATGTAGCGTCATTGGGAAGGGTTCGTATTGGATCAGCACATGGAACCTATACTTATTCCGTCACCGATGAAACCTGTCCGGTAACCGATCATATTGTTCGTGTAACCGGTCTCCAGCCCGATACAAAATATTTTTACGAAGTTGGAACAACGGATGGAACGGTTTTGCAGTCCGGTACAGATAATTTTTTTAGAACCAATCCGGGGTCTTCTACAACAAGAAAGGTTCGGGTGGCAGCATTTGGTGATTGTGGAAGAAACAATGCGGCCTATCAGGATGATAATCTGGCGAATTACCAAACTTATCTAAATAACAACGGTATTGATGCTCCGGATGCCTGGATATTGATGGGGGACAATGCTTATAATTCAGGAACCGACGCAGAGTACAGTTCAAAGTTTTTTGGAATTTACGGTTCGTCAATTTTAAAGAATCACAAATTGTATCCTGCTCCGGGCAACCACGATTATGGCAACACATCGGCAAATAAAACATCCCGTTCAATGCCCTATCATACAAATTTTACAGTTCCTCAAAATGGAGAATGCGGGGGGGTGCCATCCAATAAGCCTAATTATTATTCCTACGATATCGGCCCTATTCATTTCTTGTCGCTAGATTCCTATGGGGTTGAGTCAGATGGCACCGATATGCAAACCAGTGGATCCAGTGCATTGAAGACATGGATCAATGCCGATCTTGCCGCAAATACCAGAAAATGGATTGTAGCTTACTGGCATCATCCGCCGTATACGAAGTCGAGCCATAATTCAGATTCAGAGATTGATTTGGTGAACATCAGACAAAATTTCATCACCTACCTTGAAAACCGGGGAGTGGATCTTATCATTTGTGGTCACAGTCATGCTTACGAGCGGGGCTATTTACTTCGTAATTTTACAGGTTCATGGACCTCTTTCAGTCCTGTAACGCATGCCGTTAGTACATCGAGCGCAACATATACCAGTGCCTCAACTTGCCCTTATATATACAATTCAACACCTGCTAATCATGGAACAGTTTATGTTGTAGCCGGTTCTGCGGGTGCAAGTGGAGGAACGAATGCAGGTTTTGGTGCCAATGCCATGCCTTATGCAGTGAATGATGCAGGGATCTTTTATTTTGAAGTGGAAGATAATCGTTTAGATGCGAAAATGTTGCGACGAAACGG
>JBMLSG010000049.1:0-2073 GCA_049240625.1 Lacibacter sp.
CTTTATCCTGGGTAACAAATACAATCAGGAAACCTGTCCTAAAAATGTGTGGTAAAAGAATATATTCATCAAACAGATTTGAAAATACCCGTCATTTTTTATGACGGGTATTTCAATTTGAAGGGTTTGAGGTTAGAAGTAAATCAAAGATTAGTAACGTTCGGATTAAATCAAGACAACAATGAAGAAGTTTTTGACACTTGCGTTAACACTTATTGTGTTGAAAATTGCAACGGGACAAACCTTTACAATGGGGCCGGGAGCCAACGGGACAAAAACAACCTGTACCGGAACCTTTGTTGATGGGGGCGGTACAGCAAATAATTACTCCAGTGATCAAAACAGTACCATAACTTTTTGTCCAAGTACTCCGGGTCAAATCATTAAAGTAACATTCACTTCATTTAATACGCAGAATGCAACAACCGGATGTTGGGATTATCTGGATGTATGGTATGGAAGTACGGTTGGAGCAGCCGGTACAGAAGATGATCGTTTTTGCGGAAACCGACCTTCGTTTTCAATCACTTCTTTAAGTCCGGATGGTTGCATCTCGTTTCGTTTTACTTCCGATGGTTCTGTTACAAGAGCAGGTTGGGTGGCAACCATTTCCTGTGTAACACCTTGTACCAATCCGATTGCAGCGATTGTCAATAATAGTACTGCAAACTTATGTTCCACAGCACCAACGGTTACAGTTGACGGATCGCCTTCAACAGCACCCGGCCCCATCAGTGGAATCAGCCGTTATGAATGGAATTGGGGCGATGGTACCACATCGAATTCCACAACGGCAGTTACATCACATACATATACCAATCCGGGTGTTTATTTAGTCCGATTAGCAGTACGTAATAACAATTTTGGCGTAGATCCGTTGGGTTGCAGAAGCACCAATGCCGTCACGAAAATTGTTAAGGTAATGCCTACTCCTGATTTTACGGGAACGACAACCGGACCTGCCAATATCAGCTGCGGACAATCTGTTACGTTCAACGGATCTGCTACTTCACAAACCAAAGTTCAGGTAACTCCTTCGATCAAGTCAGGCATAGTCAATCTTCCGGACGGTACAGGTGTAAGTTATACCTCTCAGCTTGATTTTACAGGATTGTTTCCTCCGGGTGCAACAGTGTCAGCTGGATGCTACCCAACGGTGAAATTTGATCTGGAGCACTCGTTTTCTGCAGATCTGGATATTGAATTAATCGCTCCAACAGGTCAGACTGTAAAATTGTTTGACAACCACAATAATCAGGGAGGTGTGAGCGGTATATCTGTCTTTGGAAGTTGTGTAAATAATCAAGATGACGGTGTTGCGGGCTGTACGGCAAGCTATACCGTGGTCAATACAGGAGCTGTAGCCTGGACGGCTGCAGGAGTAACAAATACAACACCTTCACCTTGTGCATCTTATTCCGGACCTTGTTATACTACGACACTTACAAATCGGCCCGTTGTGTATTTCAAGCCTCAAACATTTAATTCTACCCAACCGTTTACTGTTTTGAACGGTGCTGATTTAAACGGAGTATGGACGCTTAAGATAACCGATACCCGTGCACTCGATGATGGAGTTTTAAACGACTGGTCTTTAACGTTCCCCTCATCATGCTACGGAACACTTGAAACGGTTACACCTGCTATTTCTTCTTTAACCTGGAAACTTTCAGGAAGCGGTCCTGCAGTTCCTGCACATACTTCCAATTCTGTTTCAGTTACGAATCCAGGACCTGATGCATGTCCGACAACTGCAACTTGTGTCGGAAATAAACAGACAAATACTGTTACCGTCGGACCTTTTAATACCGCTGGATCTTATGTTTATACGCTGGAAGCTCAAGACGAATTTGGTTGTAAGTATACGAGAGATGTTACGGTCAATGTTGCATGTCCCACCTGTAATCTAAACCTAACATCTGTTCCTGCAACGATAAATCAAAGCTTGTGTGTGAATACTGCAATTACGCCCATAACCTATTCGGTTGGCGGTAGCGCAACCGGTGCAACGGTGAGCGGCTTGCCTTCGACTTTAACCGGTACGTTCAATGCCGGTGTATTGACCATTACAGG
>JBMLSG010000050.1:0-7322 GCA_049240625.1 Lacibacter sp.
AACAAAAGAAACCAAACAAAAGTTATTGAAGCCTCAAAAACCCGCTCACGCGGGTTTTTTTATTATCTGAAACAATGGGTGAAGTAGAAATTTAAATGAATGCTTATTGTTTGATCACACGCACCACATCAAGCATCGCACGATTCACATCGCCGTTCATATTGGTATTCCAGGGTTCCAGTTTTAAATACAACCGGTTGCTGCCTTTCTTTAAAGCAACAGTATAACTGTTTGTATAACCCCAATCGGACCACTCATCCGTTCCTCGTTGCGGCAACACTATGACTCCGATATAGTTTGAATCCATATACAAACTGCGTTGGGCGCATTTGTTATCGGTATTCCAGGGGCCGCTTCCGTTGGAATAACGGAAATCGATACGGTACATCCCCGCCTCCGGTACATCCAATTCAAATCCAAGTGTTGTATTCTGTATCGTTGAAATTTCCGTAAAGCCGGCACCTGAATAATTCACAAAAGGCAACATCGACTTTCCTCCGAAGGATTCCAGTTCAATTTGGTACAAAGCAGTTTCCGGATAAACCGCCACGGGTTCACAGGCAAAAGAAAGCGTACCGTCCTGATCGCGGGCCGCTATCTGGTATTCAGAAAAACGGCTATCATCTACGGGATAATTTGTATCGGTAACCGTTGCAACGGTCTCGCCATTACGATACACCACGTAGGCTACTGCATTGGAAACCGCTGTCCATTCGATTCGGCCGCCATTCCGTTTTACCCGCGGTTCGGGTAATGAAAAACGATTGGCAGTTACTTGTGTGTGTTGGTGCGCAAACGGCTTGTTGTCCAGTTCGATCACCAGACTGTGTGTGCCGGATATCGTTGCAGGCAGAAAAGCCTCTTTCAAAGGAGCTCCGTCAAGCTTTACAGATTGTATGTTGTTTCCGGTTCCACGTACTGTAATATCCAACACCGCATTGCGGTACTTAAAATTGGACAATGTTTTTGTACCGGTATAGACAGACGGTACAGCCGGCGCAAAGCGGATTCCGTTGGTTTCAAACTGCATACCCATAAACACCCGGTGTACCATGGCCAAATTACCGGCCATACTCCAGAGCATACGATCCGAGTTGACTTCGGTTCCTTTAAAGTCGCCGGTCTCCGCCACCATGTTCTCATAATTGGTCAGAAAAAAACCGGCTGCACGGTAGATGGAAGCCAATCCGTGTTGCAATACAGCTTCATGGCCTGTTTTGGCCGCTGCCAGATTCCAGTACGCTTGTACAAAGGGCCAGATGGCATTGTTGTGATACGGTGGTATACCGGGTATTTGCGGAAAAATACAGGACATACCAAACTCAGTCAACGGGGCCTTTTCCATTATCGAAACGGCTTGTTGTTCATCGGCTACATCAAATAAAATAGCCAACGCTTCGCCCAGGGTTTCAAACCGAGGCGACAACAAGGAATAGGTTCGTCCATACAAATACTGTCCGTAAAAACCACGGTCGTTCATCCAAAGGTGTTTATTGATTCCTTTACGAATTGCGGCAGCACGTTCCAGATACAATGCATCGGGCAATTGCAGTTCCCTTGCCATAGCAGCCAACAGCATGTGTGCCTGATAATGCACAACATTGGTTCCCAGATTCAGTGAATTGTAGATGTCTGCATTGTTCATCCAACGCGGATAGGTTTGTTCTCTCCAGTCGAGAAACGACGATTCGCCTTTGTACATCCCCGTTACCGGATCTCTTAAAACAAGTGCATCGTCGTCCAGTGTGTTTTTGAGTATCTCATAGACCAGTTGAAGCCAGTCTTTATCACCGGTCGTTTTATACAATTCCCAGGCCGCCAGTGCCCAGATGGTACGGTCCGATGACACCGGCCAGGCACCACCCGAGCCCGTATCCTGAACAATGCGTTTGCGCTTGACTTTTTTGAGCAGACTGATTTTTGCAATATCGGGCTGGTGATAGGCAAAAGCCAAAAAAATACTATAGCTGATATCACGTGTCCACACACCACCCCATTGTGATCCGGTACGGAAGGTGCTATCGGCCTCAATATTTTTCAACGCTTCTTCCAGAGAGAGATTGAACAAGGCATCAACCAGTGGCTGATCGGAATGGTAAGACGGCTTTTGAGACACATCGGTTTTCAACACCCATTCCCGCTCCTGATTGCCACCCGATTGATACGGATTGAACACCAATTTGATGGAATACAAATTTCCTTTACCTGTAGGTTGCAATTTCAGTCCCTTATTTCCCAGATTGACAAAATCCCAGGAAAGCGGCTCCGCAGCACCGGCAATGTAAAAGCCTTTGAAATCCGTTTTTGCAATCCGGGAACCATCATAGGCTTCATAATAGCCCTTTTCTTCAAACTGTTGCAGCACCGGAGACATGTCAACCAAAAAGGTATATTCATAATTCACCGGCAGGTATGTCGCAGGCGCCGATGGAGCCGTTGCAGGCAATTCACCAAACCGAACAACAGGAGATTGAGATTCGCCGTTCAATACCACCCAATGATCGTTACCGGGTGCCATCTCATTGTCCTTTTCGTTGATGCTGAATTTGAATTTGACGAGTCGTGAAAAAGTGGTACTGGCCGGACTCTTGTAATTGGAACGAATTTGCCTGGACGAAAGCGCTATCGCTGTATTGTTGCCTTGTAACACACGATCGGATCCTAACGTAAATTGTTTTCCTTCATAAAGAGTGTTTTGTTTCTGCATATGACAGGATGAAAAAAAGAGGAAAGAAGCTGCAAAAAAAAGAGAACGCATTGCATATCGGTTTTGAAAGGAGAAAGCTAAGATTTTTTACGAAGGGCTCGAAATAAGAAGTTGATTTTTTCAACTAAAGGAAACAGAACGGATGTATGAATGTAAAATGGCTCACAAATTTTATTCCATTTCAATTGCGCCCCGATAAATTGTAATAATTTTACACGATCAAGCTACAGAAATGGCCTTAAGTCAGGGACTACATCATAAACTTTTACAAAAGCTCTCGCCTCAACAGATTCAATTGATGAAACTGTTGCAGATTCCCACGGCTTATCTCGATGAACGCATCAAAGAAGAGATTGAAGAAAATCCGGCACTGGAACAGGGAAGTGAAGATGAAGCAGACGGATCGGCCGATGAGATCAAAGACGAATTCGATTCTTCAAATGAAGAAGATTTTGAACCCGATGGCAGTGAGGATGAATATGAAAACATTGATGTAAGTGAGTATGTTACAGACAGCGACGACGATGTGGCGGATTACCGGACCAAAGACGACAATTATCCCGATCCGGATGAAACCCGCAGCAGTCCGGTTAAAATGGAAGCCAGTTTTCACGATGTGCTCATTCAACAATTGGGTTTATTGAACTTAGACGAACGGCAGCAAGTCATAGCCGAACAAATTGTAGGGAGTATAGACGATGATGGTTATCTGCGCCGTGAAAACAGCGCTATCGTCAACGATCTGGCGTTCCGTCAAAATATTGAAAGCAACGAAAAAGAAGTAGAGGAACTCATTCTGGAAATTCAGCAGTTTGAGCCGGCCGGCATCTGTGCGAGAAATCTGCAGGAATGCTTACTCATACAACTCAAAGGACGTCAGAAAACAGCGCCATCTGCCGATCTGAAGGCCGCCATCCTGATTCTTGAAAAGTATTTCGAAGAGTTCACCAAAAAACACTACGAAAAAATTCAACGGTCGCTGGATCTAACCGATGCGCAACTCAAATCCGTCATCCAGCTGATCATCAAACTCAATCCCAAACCAGGCGGGAATCTGGGCGAAACCAACAAAGGGGAAACCTATATTATCCCGGATTTCTTTATTGTGAACAACAGCGGACAACTGGAACTGACACTCAATGCACGCAATGCTCCGGATCTGCGAATCAGCGACGACTACAAAGACATGCTTCGTGATTATGAAAAAGGGAGCAAAAAAGATAAACGTCAGAAAGAAGCTGTTTTGTTCATCAAGCAAAAAATTGACTCGGCTAAATGGTTCATCGATGCAATCCGGCAACGGCAAAATACCTTGCTACAAACCATGAACGCCATCATGCAACACCAGTATGAATTTTTTCTGACCGGCGACGAAACCTCCCTGCGGCCCATGATCCTGAAAGATATTGCCGAAAAAACGCATCTGGACATTTCTACCGTTAGCAGGGTGGCCAACAGTAAATTTGTACAAACCGAGTTTGGAACCTACCGACTCAAATTCTTTTTCAGCGAATCACTGAGTACCGAAAGCGGTGAAGAAGTATCGACACGCGAAGTGAAAAAAATATTAACCGACCTGATATCCGGTGAAGACAAAAAACGCCCCTTGAGCGATGAATTGCTGACCGATCTGTTACAGGAAAAAGGCTACAACATCGCCCGCCGTACCGTTGCCAAGTACCGCGAACAACTCAATATACCGGTGGCTCGGTTACGAAAACAATTGTAAAGCTCTGAAATAATGCAGGTAACAGAATCCGGAACATTATTGGAAAACGAACCCGTTTCATCACCGTTCCTTCGCTTTTTAGGTCATTTGATTTCCTATCTACTCCATCCCGTTTTCCTCATTGGCTGGATCAGTTATTATTTGCTGTTTATCAACCCGACTGTATTTGTGGGCAAGGATTCGTACCAAAAAACGCTGGTTCTATTACGCATCTTCAGTACCGGTATTTTTCTACCACTGATGACGGTGCTACTGTTAAGGGGACTAAAATTCATCGATTCGATTCAATTGAAAACCCAACGCGAACGAATCATTCCTTATGTAGCGTGCATTACCTTCTTTTTCTGGAACTACTATGTATCCAAAAAACTGGGCGATCCGGTTGAATTGCGTGCCTTTTTACTGGGTCTATTCATCACAGCCTGTGCATCCCTGATCATCAACAATTATTTTAAAGTGAGTATGCATGCAATAGGCGCCGGAGGGCTGTTTGCTCTATTTTCGGTTCTCCTGTTTGCCAACCGTCTCGAAGAAGGAATTTATTTGCTCCTTGCTATCCTACTGGCGGGGCTTACTTGTACAGCCCGATTTATTGTAAGCGACCACCGCCCTTTCGAAATTTACTTTGGATTTTTTACCGGACTGTGCATACAATTTTTCAGCTGGTATTTTCTCAACTAAAAAACCCGGCACGATGTCCGGGTTTACTGAAACCATACAACAATACAGATCAACTGTTTAATACAGTGGATCGGTTCGTTGGGTATTTCGCAGGATGATAGATAAATAAAACGCTTCCGTCTTTAATGGTTTGAATGATGCTTTGTGCAAATTGTACCGGAACTGCAGGACAGCCGTAACTTCTTCCCAGATACCCATTCATCTGTTCAAAGGACTTGGATACATAATCCGATCCGTGCATTACAATAGCTCTTTCAAACGCCTTGTGGTTGATGCCGTATTCCAACCCTTTCAGGCGCAGCGAGTATCCGTTTTCACCCATGTAAGGGTTCATTGTCAGATAAAAACCCAAACTGCTTTTATAAGATTCCGGTTTGTTAGAAAAATCATTTGCATAGTTCAACCCGCTGTTCCGTCCGTGTGCAACCAGTGTGTTGAACAAAATTGTTTGGCGATCCATATCAATCACGTACAAGCGCTTTTCGGAAGAGGGTTTGGAGAAATCGGCAATCGTTAAAATTCCTGTACGCCCAACAACTCCTTTTTCTACGAGTTTGTAATACCCTTTGTAGGCAAGTTGAAAAGCCTCTTCTCCCAAGCCTAAATCGGCCAGATGAATGCTGTTGTACAAACTATCGGCTTTTTCCAGAATTACCTCATTCAGGCTTTTTGCTGCCGAAGAAAGCATGGACTTTGCATAGGCAGCCGACACATAACGGGAAGAGGCCGTGCGGTTTCCTGCAATCAAAATGGGAATTTGCAGAAAGAACAACGCTGCTACTGCAAAATAAACCGGATTGTTTTTGAATAAATGCAGGGATTTGCTTTTTACAGGATTCAAAACGGAATGGATTTTAATGAAAAAAGGATGTTGAAGTTTCATAGCTAAAACGGTTTTCATTAGAAAATATTGCACAATACCAATTCACACTTACAAGCTCCATTTTTGACATTGGCACATACCCTGCAAATCTGATTCCAACTTGATCCTACAACAAAAGAAAACATCCCCGAATCAGATATAAATGGACCCTCAAAAGCCAACGATAGTTTAAGTTTCTGATTTTCAATTGATTAAAAAATGGAGTTCTTCCCTGTTTCTACGGAGAAATCAGAGCTTTTGGCGCTTCCGTTTTCTCTCTTTCGTGCCGGGAACCGCAGCAAACGCTGTTAAAAAAGAGACTTAGGGGATTGTTTTAAAGTCCGCGGGACTTTAAAAAGGCCTTGATTGTGGGAGATAAAATCAATTTGTGATTGTAATTCAGGTTCAATTCCAACAAATTGGTCAGCTTGGTGAGGCTCTCCGGAAGTCGGGTTAGTTCATTGTTTCCCAAATCCAGTTCTTCCAGCTTGGTGAGCATTCCAATCGTTTCGGGTAAAGTTTCCAACTGGTTGTATCGCAGATCCAGCCTCTTTAAATGCATGAGCATTCCAAACGTCTCGGGCAATTGACCAATTCGGTTGTTACTGAGGTCCAGGACCTGCAGGTTTTGCAGTAATCCAAACACATCGGGCAAACTTGTAAGCTTGTTACCCCTTAAATCCAGTTTTACCAGATTGTGAAAACGGCCAATACTTTCGGGGATTTTGGATAGTCCGCTGTAGCGAATCTGAAGAATGTAGACATTCTCGGGGCATTCCAATGCCTGTTCAAAGGACGTATAGGTCTTATTGGGTTGCGACCAGGCTGTGCCACAGGTCATAAAAAGCATCAGAAAACCGACCGTAATTTTTTTCATACCCTTCATACTGTAAAACTAAGCCATTGTTTGAAAACAAGGCATCAGGAACCGGAGCATTTACAACCATCAGGAACGTTGACCGAGAACCGAAGCAGCAGTTCAATAAAAAAAATGCTTCTTGGAAGCGGTGCGCCATCCGGCCTGGTTTTCGTATTCAACGAAATACACTTTTACATCCGCCTGATTTTCATAATCGACAAAATAGATTTTTTTATCGGCCTGATTGGCATAGCGGGTAAAAAACCATTTGCCGTTGTTTTCGCCGGCCTGATTTTCGTACTTCACTTTATAAACCTTCAGATCGGCCTGGTTTTCGTATTTCACCACAAAGACTTTTACATCGGCCTGGTTTTGATACTCCACTGCAAACACTTTCTGTGCGGTTGAAAACCTGGCAAGGAAGAGCAGACAGAACAAGAGACATCCTGTTGATTTCATAGATTGTTATTTATTGTTTTGAATA
>JBMLSG010000051.1:0-48175 GCA_049240625.1 Lacibacter sp.
TTCGAAAGCCTGCGGGTCGTTAACAAAAGCACCGGCAACAGAATCAAGTTTGTTATCATTGCCATGAGTAATGTTAACGATGTAAGCCAACCCAATGCCTGGGTACCTCCAAAACCTGAAAAACAAAAAATAATAAAGCCCGCCACCAACACCAATGAAGTATAAATGATGCTGATTCCGGTATGTTTGATGGTTGAGCGAACAGTTGGCTCCACCTCATGACCGTGATGAGGCAATTCCTGTTTGTAGTTGATTAAAAAACGGATCGTTACATCAATGGCAATCCCCAAGGCCACGCTAAACACCAAGACAGTACTGGGTTTTAATGGAACGCCCATCCAGCCCATCACACCTGCCGTTAACAAAAGGGGAATGATATTAGGAATAAGTGAACAAATGAGAATCCGCATGGATCGAAACAGGTACAACATACAGGCTGCAATTAATAGAAAAGCCCACACGATGCTTTCTTTTAATCCGTTGATAATGAACGAACTGCCTTCCAGAAAGGTAACACTGGTACCGGTAAACTGTACCGAAAAGCCGGATGTATCAAACAATTGAGAAGATCGTTCCCGAACGGTTGCTAAAATTTTAGGCAAACTGTCGCTCCCAACATCGGCCATATTGATACTGATACGTGCACGCTGACCGGTAGAATCAACAAATGATTGCACCAAACGTGAAAAACTATTCTTTTTCCCCCCGGCATCTTCCTTCATTCGCAAATAAGAACTCAAAAACACAAAATCAAAGGAGTTGGGCATTTTATAATATGTGCTATCTCCGTCATAATAGGCTTGTCCGGCAAACTTCAACCCTTCTGTCAAGGCGAGAGCACGCCCCATTTCGGGCCGGTTTTCCAAATAGGTCACCAAAGAGTCGATTCGGTTTAAATTGTCCAGATTACGGGAAACACCTCTTTTTTTGCGTGTATCAACAACAATTTCCAATGGCATAACACCTGCAAAATGCTTTTCAAAAAACTTCAAATCAGTATAAAGCACATCATTCTTAGGCAAATCATCTACAATAAACCCAACGCTTTTCAATTGTAAAATTCCGGCTATGGAAAACAACGCAACGATTGCTGTTGCGGTATAGGTGTACTTTGGATGATGGAAGACCCAGTTTTCAATACGCATCAACCACCGATTCAGCCGTTCATTTTCCAAATAACGTACATGACGCTCCTTTGGAGCCGGTAAATAACTCAAGACAACCGGAATGAAAATAAACGACAACACAAAAAGCACCATAATGTTAATGCCGGCAACCACTCCAAACTCCTTAAGAATCGCACTTTCTGTCAAACCAAACACAGCAAAACCAATTGCGGCTGCGATGTTGCAAAAAAGGGTAACAACGCCCATTTTACCCATCATGTTCACCAATGCAATTTCCCGGTTAGCTGTTTTCTTATACTCTGTATGAAACTTATTGAGAAAATAAATACAATTGGGAATCCCAATAACAACGATGAGCGGGGGAATCAATGCATTGAGCAGTGTGATTTTATACCCAAACATAACAATGGTAGCCAAACTCCAGATTACACCCATTACCACAACAGCCATACTAAGCCACATAGCGCTGAGCGAGCGGAAAAACAAAAACAAAATGACAGCCGACAACAATACCGATCCCAGCAAAAACAAACGCATTTCATCGGCTATGCGTGTGCTCATAACCGTGCGCACCAAAGGAAGTCCGCTGTAATGCATTTCAAGACTCCGGCTTTCCCCAAATGCCTTGCAGTATTGAACTACACGCTCTACGGCTGCCGTACGTTTCTTGGAATTCAGCACTTCCTTATTAATCCGTACGCCAAGCATATACACCTTTGACTGCGGATTGTATAGAAGACCTTTGTAAAAAGGCAGTTGCTCGAAAACCGTTCGATATTGATTTAATGCTTCTTGTGATGAAATTGCGGCGGGAAATACCGGAACGGCTTTTAATTTTTCGGTGAGCGTGTCTTTGATCAGATTAACGGCTGCACTTACACTTAGCACATCCTCCACCCCGGGCACCTTCTTGATGGAATCCTGTAATTGGACAAAATTTCGAAACTGCTCCAACTCAAAGAGTCGTTCCGACTGAAATCCAATAACCATCAGATTACCGTCTTCACCAAATTGCTTTTTAAAATCCTGGTATTCTACGTATTTAGGATTGTTGACCGGTATTGCTCTGGCAAACTCATAACTTAATTGCACTTTCGATGCAACCCAGGTCATCAAAGCGGTTGTAAGAAGAACCGCCAACAATAATGGAAAGCGAAACCGCAAAACCCATTTACCCAATTGAAACCACATATGGATCCTGATTAAATCAAACAATAAGAAAACGGCACAAAGAAACGTTATTTGATTGGAATGCCTTTAAAAAAACAAGGTTGAGTCGCAAATCCAGATCCGGAATTGCACTCAAAACACATGAAAAAAGAAACTGCAACTTGAACGAATTATGCTGAAATTTACAATCGAATCCGGGAATCGTGTGAACGCTTTCCCTTTGTGAAATCTGCGTTTGTACTGTTCGATAAGAGAATAGACTCCAAGCACAGATTCACAAATAGCCAATAGAGTTATCACCGATAAAAAACGAAAGAACAATTTGGCATCCAAAACAATTAAGCATACCTACATGCAATACAAAATCATAACGGTCCTTTTGATGTTTGCTACAAACCTCTATGGTCAGTTGCAACCGATCGGTCAATGGAGGGAGCACCTTGATTACAAACAGGCCCGTTCCATAAGTTTGTCGGATGAAAAAATATTTGTCGGCTCAAGACAAGGTCTTTTTTCCGTTGATCGCGAAGACGGTACCATCGAGCGTTGGTCAAAAATCAATGGCCTTAGTGATGTGGGGATTAAAACCATACGATACAACAACGTAAACAAACAACTTTTAATCGCCTATAACAACAGCAATCTCGATCTGTTATACAGAAACGACATCATCAACATTCCCTATATCTTGAAAAGCAATGTACAGGGCAATAAAACCATCAACAACATTTATTTCCTGGGGGATAAGGCCTATTTGTCAACAGGCTTGGGCATCATTGTCGTAGATCTTGTAAAATATGAAATCAGCACTACATATTATTTAGGAAACAACGGCACGAATGTAAATGTGCATGCTGTTGTTGCCGATAACAACTTCTGGTATGCCGCTACCGATGAAGGACTGAAAAAAGCGCCAAGAGTCGGCAGCAATTTAAACGACTTCCGCAACTGGATTTCAATCAGTGATCAAAACGGTTTGCCCGCAGGCCCCATCCGGAACGTCTTTTTTATTGCAAATAAATTGTATGCGGTGTATTACAACCGCCTTTACAGTTTGGAATCAGAGGGATGGAAAGCTCTTTTTGAAGATGGAAAAGATTGGGTAAGCATTTCAGAAAGCGATGGAACGATCTTGATATGCGAACAAAAAAACGGATGGGAAGAACGACGCATTCATGTATTAGCACCTGATGGAACCATTATGCAAACCGTTGAGAACAACAATGAAATACAATTCCCGCAAATAGCCGTAAAGAGTGGCAATACCATTTATCTGGCTGATGATGATAAGGGTCTGGTTCTCATCAGCGGAAACAATTTTACCCGAATCACACCCGATGCTCCGCGAGGACGACTTGACGGCGATCTGGTCGTTCACAAAAACGCACTTTACGTTGCAGGAGGTAGTGTAAATGATTCGTGGAACTATCAATACAACGGAACCGGATTTTTCATTTTCAAAAACGATACATGGACCGAATACAGTCGTTCCAATCCTAAAACACCCTGGATGGATACGATACTGGATATCATAACCATTGCCATTGATCCGGTATCTGAACGTGTGTATGCAGGATCATACGGTGGAGGGCTTGTAGAATTTCAATCACCAACACAATATACCATTTACAAGCAAGGCTCAGCCATCAATGAAACGGAAGGAGACCCGAACAATTATCGTATCAGCGGATTGGCGTTTGATTCCGACAACAATTTATGGGTCAGTAATTTTGGAGCTCCTGTTCCATTCCATGTTAAAAAAGCCAATAACACCTGGCAATCCTTTCGTATTCCTTTCCTGAATTCCTATTACAATGTAGGCAGTATCTTGATTGATGATTACAACCAAAAATGGATTCAATCTCCGCAGGGTGGCGGCTTGTTTTGTTTTAACCACGGGCAATCGATCGAGAATGTTTTTGACGATCAATGGAAATGGTACAGAAAGGGAAAAGGAAACGGAAACCTGCCCGGCAATTTTGTCAATACAATGGCCAAAGACAAAGACGGTTACATTTGGCTGGGAACTGACAAAGGGATTGCAATCATACAATGCCCGGGTGAAGTATTCACTCCTGCAGGATGTGAAGCGTTTCAACCGATTGTACAACAAGATAATTTTGCAGGATTCCTTTTTGAAAATGAGGATGTGAAAGCTATTGCCGTGGATGGTGCTAACCGGAAATGGATCGGCACACGTAATGGCGTTTGGTTGATTAGTGCCGACGGAGAAAAAGTATTGGAACGGTTTACGGCCGAAAACAGTCCACTTATAAGTAACGAAATCATTCGGATCGCCATCGACCCCACAACCGGCGAAGTTTATTTTTCAACATTTAACGGCATTTGCAGCTACCGAAGTACAGCAACCGAAGGAAAATCAACGAAAGAGAAATTGCTTGTGTTTCCCAACCCGGTTCCTTCAGGTTACAATGGCACAATCGCGATCCGTGGACTTGTAAGCAATTCCATCGTAAAAATTACAGAATTGAATGGACGCCTGGTTTACCAAACAAAAGCACTGGGAGGACAAGCCGTTTGGAACGGAAGAGATTACAAAGGCAATCGGGTGTCCAGCGGCGTGTATCTGGTGCTGGCTACTGACGAGACCGGTGTAGAAAAAATCAGCAGTCGTATTGTCTTCATTAAATAAAACAACGTTGAGCAGTCCCCTTTATAAAACCAAAGCCATTGTTCTTCGAAATGTGAAATACGGAGAAACAAGCCTGATTGTTTCGGCACTGACGGAATTATTCGGACTGCAATCGTATTTGGTCCAGGGTGTGCGCGTATCGGGACCTAAAACGCAAGGGAAAGCACATTTTTTCCAACCGGGCTCACTACTGGAACTCGTAGTTTATCATAACGAATTCAAGCATTTGCAGCGGATCAAAGAATACAAATGGAGCGCTTTGTATAACAACACACATACCAATGTAGTTAAAAACAGTGTGTTGCTATACATGATTGAACTCTTGCAGAAATGCATCAAGCAACCCGAACACAATCCCGATCTTTTTCATTTTGCGGAAGACGCGCTCCTGCAACTGGACACTGCCAATGATGCCATAACTGCAAACTTCCCTTTATTCTTTGCACTGCAGCTTCCAACGTTTTTTGGGTTTCAAATGAGCAATGATCCCGGCGGACAATTGCCTATTATGGATTTACAGGAAGGCTGCTTTTGCGCTACACACCCACAACATGCGTATTATCTTGAAGATCTTGCGGCCCGTCAACTTAATGAATTGCTTCGTGTAATGCAACCCTATGAGCTTGGCGAAATATCCATGAATCATTATCAGCGCCGTGTACTACTGGATGCACTTGAGAAATACTATGCCCTTCACCTGCCCGATTTTGGGTCCATGAAATCGCTATCGGTTCTACAACAATTGCTGGAATGATTACAACAAGCGGCTCGATTGCTGAAAATCGTTGCTTAACAAGACAACCCCGGGTTTTTTCCCTTTTTCAAAACTACCCAACACATCATCCCATTTTAGCGCTTTCGCTCCATTCATGGTGGCAAACCGCAGCACCTGTTCATCCTCCAGGCCTTTGTGCAATTTCAGCGATGCCATTTCCTTGGCAATACTGAGTTGCCAGTTGCTGCTGTAACTGTCGGTACCTAAAACAACGGTGCAATTGTGTTTGAGAAACAAATCAACCGGAGGTGTTTGATTTTCGATGTATAAATTGGCATTGATACACAAACAATAGATCAGTTTTAATCCATTCTCACTTGCATAGGCATTGGCCCATATAATATCCTCTTCCGGCATGAATGTATTGTGCACTAAAAAGATCGTTTGTTCTTTGTTAAAATAAGGCAATACAGAACGGATGCTACTCATGCCGGTAACAGGAAATGGCGAGGCGTGTAAATCAAAAATGCTGAAGAGTTTCAGATAGGCACCTCCACCTGTTCGATACAATTCGTCTTCTGCGGGATGCTCCTGATTGTGAATGGAAATAACCTGTCCGGCTGTAGCCTCGTTGATCATCCGGAATGTTTCGGGCGATATGGTATAGGGTGCGTGAGGAACCAGCGAAGTTCTGTGTTCGAGTGATGCAGCATTCAACGCTTCTTGCATTTGCTGAGCAACTGAACGGTAATGATTAAAGTTTTCAGTCGCTTTCGCATCGGTAAAGCTCAACACCTCAACAAAATTTTGCCAGCGGATGCCGCTTTTGCTTTTAACGGTTGCGGTATCGGCCGTATTGCCAATGTCTCCTACCGCTACAATTCCGTTAGCGTACATTTCGGCGTCTGCACGTGCAATCTCAGCCTGAATAATTTCAGGATCAAATCCACGCTTCGTCACAACGGAACAAAGAAATTCAATCAGTCCGGTATGCGGTGGAATTACATTTTTGAGATGACTTAATTCCAGATGGCAATGACAATTGATGAATCCGGGCGATAAAATACCATCGTAAAACGCCACATCATCACCTGCGTCTTCAATCCGAACAAGGTCGTGAATCACACCGTTTTCATCCGTGATCAACACACGATCCGAATCTTGAAACCGATACCCATCGAACAGCCGATTGGCGCGGAACTTTCTGTATGCCATGCTTTGATTTCTTTTAACTTTGCCGCTCAAAAGTACTAAACAAATACCGCTTCGGCGGTTACGCGGAGGAATGCATGCTCGATAAATTAGAAGCCATACAAGCAAGATTTGAAGAAATTGGGGTTGCACTTACCAATCCGGAGATCGTTAGCAACAACCAAAAGTTTTCACAACTGAGCAAAGAATACAGAAGCCTGGAAAAGATTGTCCGGGCACAGAAAGAATATTTGCAAACGCTGTCGGATCTTGAAACCTATCGGGAGGCTTTGAATGGCGATGATGCCGAATTGCGTGAACTGGCAAAAGAAGAACTTCCACTTTTGGAAGAAAAGAAAGAACGGGAGGAAAAGCACATCCGGCAGTTGTTGATTCCGAAAGATCCGCAGGACGACAAAAATGCCATTTTAGAAATACGCGCCGGTACCGGTGGTGACGAGGCGAGCTTGTTTGCCGGCGACCTTTTACGGATGTACCTCAAATACTGCGAAAAGAAAGGTTGGAAAACCAGCATTCTCAGTGAAAGTGAAGGTACAGTAGGTGGCTACAAAGAGGTACAACTTGAAGTTACGGGCGATGATGTGTACGGCACTTTAAAATTCGAAAGTGGCGTACACCGTGTGCAACGGGTACCCGCAACGGAAACGAGTGGGCGTGTTCATACCAGTGCGGCAACGGTTGCCGTTATGCCGGAAGCAGAAGAAATTGATTTTGAACTTCGGGAAAGTGATGTTAAAATGGAAACTGCACGAAGCGGTGGTGCTGGAGGACAGAATGTAAATAAAGTGGAAACAAAGGTCATGCTAACCCACATACCAACAGGCACTGTGGTTATTTGTCAAACCGAACGTACGCAACTTGCCAACCGGGAAAAAGCCATGCAAATGATGCGCACACGCTTGTACGAAGAACAGGTGCGTAAACAAGAAGAAGAAATTGCGCGTCAACGTAAAAGCCTTGTAAGTACCGGCGATCGTTCGGCGAAAATTCGCACTTACAACTACCCGCAAGGGAGAATGACCGACCACCGTATTGGCTTGACACTTTACAATCTGGATGCCGTTTTGAACGGAGAAATAGCAGAAATCATTGATGCGCTCCAGTTCGCTGAAAATGCCGAGAAACTTGCGCAACAACAATAAACATAAACGCAGAATTCAAGCTACAGCATTTCTTTGAAACAGAATCAGGGCAACAGCTCTACGAGTTTTTGTTCCAGCGCAGCGCCTCGCAAATCTGTTGCAAGAATTTTTCCTTGTGGATCAACAAGCACATTATAGGGAATGCCACTGAAACCGTATAGACTTACAGCCCCGCTTTCCCAGAATTTTAAATCACTGATGTGATACCAGGTGAGCCCGTCATTTTTTATAGCCTCCAGCCATGCATCTTTTGACTTATCCAGCGAAACACCAAGAACGGTGAAGTTTTTACTCTTGAACTTATTATAGGCACTCACTACATTGGGATTCTCGGCACGACAAGGACCACACCAACTGGCCCAAAAATCAATCAGTACATATTTCCCTTTCAGCTTGCTGAGAGAAAAGGGATTTCCTTTTACATCGGGCATGGTAATATCGGGTGCGATTGCTCCGATTCCGGGTTTGCCGGCATCCGCATCCTGCTTTTGTTTTTTGGCCGTAGAGAGGCTCTCACGGAACTGATTTACAACGACCTGTATGCCTGCATGCTTTGGAAAACGTTTGATCAATTGGTTGAAAAGTGCTTCATTTTCAGTTACATCTTTTCCGGTGTTTAAGGTGGTCGCAAACATACTAACCATGGGACTTTGATCTTGCAGGGCAGTCTGTTTTACATAAGAACGAAACGACTCCACAAGTTGGTTCAGGTTTTGCTGTTTACTGTTCTTAAGACTATCGCTCATTCCGGTTGTCTGTTCCAGTTCCTGATTCAACAATACAACCTTTTGTTGTGTAGCAGCCAACGAATCTACAAATACCCGTAATCGCTCCGAAGCCGCCGACTTGGTAAACCGAAGATTTCGCATGTCATTCCAATCTCCTGAAAATTGAATTGTTTCTTCGTCATTGATCACAAACAACAACGGACCGTTTTCCAAATTTGGAAACCGCAACTGTAACAGCGACTCTTCTGTTGCGTTACCCTTTAACTGAAACGAACCGTTAACGATCGTACAACTGTCAACAACCTGTGGCGGCATATTATCGTAAGAGATTTGCTCCAGATAAATCAACGTAGCAGGCGCATTTTTCAACTGTCCTTTAATTACAAATTGCTGCGCACCCTTTTGCTTACAAGCAGCAAGCATGACAAGTACAAAAAACACATTCAACCAACTCATCCTTTTCATAAACTGAAATTTATTTTGACAAACAATCGGTCATTAATTGATTCAATAATTTAGGATCGGCTTTCCCCTTACTTTTCTTCATCACTTCACCAACAAACAAGCCAATCAATCCCTTCTTGCCCTTTTTGTATTCCTGAACTTTTTGTGGCATTGCGGCCAGTACCTCTTCAATCAACAAAAGCAAAGCATCTTCATTACGTTCCTGAACCAGATTGAGTTCCCGGGCCAGTTCCGTTGCTGTCTTATCGGCATGTTTCAGAAGAGCAGGGAAAAGCTGCTGGGAGGCCATTGTATGGCTGATTTTTCCCTCATCCACCATCTGTATGATTCCGGCAAGTTGATCGGGGCGAAGAGCAAAGTCTTCTATTTCGAGCTGTTGTGCATGCAAGGTTGCTTTTACAGGACCCAGCATCCAATTGGCAATCGTTTTGTAAGAAGACGTGTGTTGGGCTACCGTCTCAAAAAAACGGGCAAACCCATGTTCATCACTCAAATGCAGTGCATCGTATTCTGTCAATGCATATTGTTCAATCAGCCGTTGTTTTAATTGTTCCGGCAATTCCGGTAACGACTTTCGGATTTGTTCGATGTATTGCTGTGTTAAAACAAATGGGGGCAGATCCGGGTCGGTCAAATACCTGTAATCATTTGCATCTTCCTTGGTACGAATGGTAAAGGTGGTTTCGTCCTGCGCATTGAAACTGCGGGTTTCCTGCAAAATAGGTTGCCCTGCTTCCTTGAGTTGAATTAAACGCATCACTTCGTAATCAATAGCTTTCTTGAGAAAGCGAATCGAATTCAGGTTCTTGACCTCCACCTTCGTACCGAGCTGCTGATCGCCTTTCAGTCGGATTGAAATATTGGCATCACAACGCATACTGCCTTCTTCCATATTGCCGTCGCACACGCCTAAAACACGAACTCGTTTACGCAATTCAGTCAGGTAAGCCGCCGCTTCATCCCCATTGCGCAAAACAGGCTCCGTTACAATTTCAATCAGGGGCACACCGGCACGGTTGTAATCCACTCCGGAGTAGTCATCGTATACATCATGTAAACTCTTACCGGCGTCCTCTTCCATATGAATGCGGTTCAACTCAATTGCACGCGTTCCTGCCTCTGTATGAATGGTTACAAAACCGCCCTTACAAATAGGCGTTGTATGTTGCGAAAGCTGATACCCTTTTGGCAAGTCGGGATAGAAATAATGTTTGCGAGCAAAATAATTCGTTGTTTCAATTTCACAGTCACAGGCCAGGCCCATGCGAACAGCCAATTCGATGGCCGCCCCATTAAGTTTGGGCAAAGTGCCGGGATGTGCCAAAGTAATTGGGCTGATGTGCTTGTTTGCCTGAGCACCAAATGAAGCATCATCGGAGCTGAACAATTTGCTTTGGGTCAGCAATTGTGCATGTACCTCAAGCCCTATGACGGCCTCATATTTATCTGAATAATCACTCATGTTTATGAAAGAAGACAAAATTATTGATTTTCAAACAAGTAAGAATTAGCAATCATTGCCCCATTCCCTTCCATTAGGGATTGTCTAAGATTGAACCCGTACCTAGAGAATTTCCGATTCCATGACCTCGTTACTGATTCAGCAGCGATTTAACAGCAGCAATTACTTGCTCAAGATTACCCGCATCCTGCCCCCCGGCTGTCGCCAGCGTTTTTTGCCCTCCACCTCCACCTTTGATCAGCGGCGCAACCTGTTGTTTGATGATTGCTCCTGCGTCAAGCTGACGGGCCACAACAACAGTTTCTGAGATCCCAACTGCAACAGAAGGTTTCCCTCCGATATTAGCACAAAGGACCACAACATAATCGTTGAGCTTGTTCTTCAGATCCAGACAAATTTTCTTCAAAGCCTCAGCACTCCCAACTTCTACGATTGTACCGATAAATGTTACACCATTGATGATTTCGTCCTGTTGTAAAATTTCATTTCTTACTCCTACCAACAAACGATTTTCCAAATGCTCGGCTTTGCGTTTTAAATCGGCATTTTCCAACTGAAGTTGTTCAATGGCTTTTGTCAGTTCTTTGGGATTCTTCAAGAGCGAACGTACTGTCGTAAGATCGGAAAGTTGTGCTTGAAGATACTGTTCTGCAGCAACTCCGGTAACCGCTTCAATCCGGCGTACACCTGCAGCAACGGCGCTTTCGGAAATAATTTTAAAATATCCGATCGTACCGGTTGCACCCACATGTGTTCCGCCACAAAGCTCGATTGAATAAAAAGGATCCATGATTACAACCCTTACTTCATCGGAATACTTTTCACCAAAAAGTGCCATTGCGCCCATTGCCACCGCTTCATCCTTGGGCATGGCTTGGATCATTACAGGAATATTTTCACGAATCCTGGCATTAACCATTGCTTCTATTTGAGCCAATTCATCTTCTGTTACTTTAGCAAAATGCGAAAAATCAAACCGAAGATACTGGTCGTTTACAAGTGAGCCTTTTTGAGCTACATGCGTCCCCAATACCTTGCGTAAAGCAGCGTGCAGAAGATGCGTGGCAGAATGATGCAATGTGGTATTCATGCGCAACACCGAATCCACCTTCGCAACAACAGTTTGAGAAAGATCGGCAGGTAAAGACTCTGTATAATGAACAATGAGATCGTTTTCCTTTTTGGTATCGGTAACAGCAATGAGTTCGTTACCAAAAATCAATGCGCCTTTATCTCCCACCTGACCGCCGCTTTCAGCATAAAAAGGAGTTTGCTCCAAAACGATTTGATAAGACTCCTGACCCTTTGCTTTAACAGACCGGTATTTCAGAGCCTTTGTTGTAGTTTCGAATGTATCATATCCCGTGAACGAGCCCGAACCTTCGTGAACAGACATCCAGTCGCCGGCATCAATGGCCGTTGCAGCTCGACTCCTGTTTTTTTGTTGCTGCATTTCGGCTTCAAAAGCAGCTTCATCTACGGATAATTGATGCTCACTTGCAATCAACCGGGTCAAATCAATTGGAAATCCGTAGGTATCATACAATTCAAATGCTTCTTTGCCTGAAATCACAGAGCTTTGCTGACTTGCCTGCAAGATATCTGCAATACGCTTCAAGCCTTTTTCAAGTGTGCGTAAAAAAGCCTCTTCCTCCTCCTTGATCACTTTCGAAACGAACGACTCTTGTTGATGCAATTCAGGGAAAACACCTGCAAATTGCTGTGCCAACAAAGGCACTAACTGTACCAGCAGGGGCTGCTTATAATCGAGATAGGAATAATAATACCGAACCGCCCTTCGTAAAATCCGGCGAATCACATAGCCTGCTCCCGTATTGGACGGCAACTGCCCATCAGCAATCGTGAAACAGATGGCTCTGATGTGATCAGCTAATACCCGGAAGGCAACCGCTTGCTTCGTATCGTCGCTTGTATAGGTTTTCCCGGTAATCGTTTCAGTTGCTTTGATCGTTCCGGTAAAAAGATCGGTATCGTAATTGGATGTTTTATTCTGAACCACGCGTACCAAACGTTCTAGTCCCATACCTGTATCAACATGACGTGCCGGAAGGGGTTCCAGTGTTCCATCTTTTTTCCGGTTGTATTGAATAAACACATTGTTCCAGATTTCAATAACCTGAGGATGATCTTTATTGACCAGTAAATGTCCGGGCGTTTGTTGGCGTTCGTTATCCGGCCTGAGGTCTACATGAATTTCACTGCAAGGTCCACAAGGGCCGGTATCACCCATCTCCCAAAAGTTATCCTTTTTGTTGCCCATAACGATGTGCTCCACCGGCAACAATTGTTTCCATTTAGCCAATGCGATTGAGGACGGCGGAAGTCCTTCTTTTGGATCACCTTCAAAAACCGTTGCATACAACCGATCTTTCGGCAAGCTATAAATTTCCGTCAACAGTTCCCAGCTCCACGCGATGGCTTCATCTTTGAAATAATCGCCAAAACTCCAGTTCCCCAGCATCTCAAACATGGTATGATGATAAGTGTCAACTCCTACTTCTTCCAGATCATTGTGCTTACCACTTACACGTAAACATTTTTGTGTATCGGCAACCCGTTTCCAGGGAGCCTGCCGGTTTCCAAGAAAGAAATCCTTGAACTGATTCATCCCCGCATTCGTGAATAACAATGTGGGATCGTTTTTCACCACGATGGGTGCCGAAGGAACAATCTCATGTTTCTTGGATTCAAAAAAGTCTAAAAATTTCTGACGGATCTCGGCTGAACTCATCATACAGTTTGTGCTTTTGGTTGAATTTTGTGGGTCTACGCCTATCTTTGCCAACGCTCTGTAGGCGGCTGCAAATTTAAGCACAAAGAAGTGCATAACAGATTCTGATTTCTGACCGGCATGAAGAAAATCAAATATTTTTACAACACCCATACGCTCCGGTACGAAAAACTGGTAACACCGCTTCGTGTCAAACTTTTACGCGTTTTTGGTTTTGTAGCATCTGTTTTGGTTGCCGGCTTTTTATTTACCCAGCTGGCTTATCATTATTTCCCTTCTGCCAACGAAAAAAAACTGCGAAGGGAAAATGAATTACTGAGCGAAGATTTTACATTGATTCAAAAAGAAATCAACCGAATCAATGACCAGTTGCATGAAATCGAAAAACGCGACAATGATGTTTACCGCTCCATTTTCGAAGCAAACCCCCTTCCCGATAGCATTCGTGCCAAAACCATAGAAAAACAAAAAGAAGAACAGATTCTGGCCGGTTTAACCGACAATGAAATCAACCGATCTATTCAAAACAAGATCACCGAACTCAAAAACCGCGTGTTGGCTCAAACTCAATCCTTCAACGCAATCGAGGAAATGGTTCGAAAAAAAGAAGACCTTTTAGCCGCCACTCCTGCTATTCAGCCCGTGAGCAACAAAGAATTATCAAGACTGGCTTCGGGATTTGGTTACCGTATCGATCCGGTCTACAAAACGGTTAAAATGCATGCCGGACTTGACTTTGCAGCACCGCAGGGAACACCGATCTATGCAACAGCTGACGGAACGGTACGACTTTCGGGGAATGTGGGCAACGGCTATGGCAATCATGTAATTGTCAACCACGGTTTCAGTTATGAAACATTGTACGGACACATGGTACGCACCAAAGTACGTGCAGGTCAGCGTGTGAAACGGGGCGAGGTACTGGGCTGGGTTGGCAATACCGGCAAGAGCACAGGCCCCCACCTGCATTATGAAGTACATAAAAATGGCAGACCCGTAGATCCCATCTATTTCTTCTACAACGACCTTAGTCCCGAGCAGTTTGACCGTATGCTTAAAATGGCAGTGACCGGAAACCAGAGTTTCGACTGATGCACAATTGAAGGTCTTTCCTTAATTTACAGTATAATGCACTTGATGGCATTGCTTATTTTTGCTTAAGAAAAGGAACGCTTGACAAAATTCACACAAATAGCATTTGATTTTGAGGAGCCGCCAAAAAAGCCGGAACCAAAGCCGGTTGAGGCTGCAATCCATCCAACCCCCAAAACCACCTTGCCCTCCAAGCCAAAATCAAAACGCGGCCGCAAAAGCTTGAAGGAAATGATCAGTGACAGTAAAATGATTGAACTGCCTGATGATGCCGAACTGAATCAAAAATTGTATTACAGCATTGGAGAAGTGTGTGCCCTTTTTAAAATCAATGCCTCTTCCCTTCGCTACTGGGAAACTGAATTTTCAATGATTAAACCGCGTAAAAACAAAAAAGGTGATCGGTTTTACAATGCCGAGACAATCAAGGTTTTACAACTGATTTATTTTTTGCTACGTCAACGCAAATACACGATTGAAGGTGCTAAGGATTATTTGAAAAAATACAAAGACGAAGCAGCTATACGATACGATCTGATTAAAAGACTACAACAATTGCAATCTTTTTTGCATACTGTAAAAGCAGATTTATGAATCATAAGTACCTGTTGCTTTTACCTCTTTTTTTGTTATTTCATCTTACCGGCCATACTCAAACTGCTTTTGAGCACATAACAGATCCTCAAACAGGAACGACTTTGCTTAAAGGCATCTTAAGTCGGGATCTGCTGGAACAAGAAAAAACATTCTCCTGGATGCGCAAACAACAAAAGGGATACCGTCCCGACAGTCAATGTGTTCGTTACCTGAAAGAGTATAAGGACAGTATCCATTTTCTGGTATTTATGGGTACCTGGTGTGAAGATTCGCAAGTATTGATTCCGCAATTTTTTCAATTGGTTGACAGCGCCGGATTTAATAACTCCAACATCACCATTCTGGGCGTTGACCGGAACAAACAAACTCTTGGTCGGTTGAGTGCAGGATTCCTGATTGAACGGATCCCTACATTCATTATTTTAAAAGGCGGTAAAGAAATCGGGCGGGTTGTTGAATACGGAAAATCCGGTCGGTACGACTACGATCTCTCACTGATTCTGAGACCATATTTTAACCTGCTCAACTGACAAACAATAAAATTTTATGATGCAGCACCGGATAGTTCGAGCTCTATATTCAGTTCATGCAGCAAAGACAACAATTCCAATTGAACCGTCTGTTTCAGTTCATTAAATAATGACAATTCGATAATACTTGTATGAAATTCGGCAAATACAATAATCGATTTGGGGCCCAATTCCTGGACAAAAACTTTAGAATCTTGCAATTCATGATACTGCAGCAGCCTGTCGTGTGCTTTCCCTGTAAATAAACGCAGTTGATCGGCTGAATTGGTCAGCCGAAGTTCCAGTCTGATTTCGGCCTTTCGTGCGGTACGTTGAGACAAGTTATCAAGAATGCTATCCACCATTTTTTTATTCGGAACTGTCACGATTGTTTTTTGATCGGTCCGGATGCGTGTACTACGGAGTCCAATCTTTTCTACAGAACCCGTAACACCTTCAACTTTCACCACATCACCTAACGTAAACGGCTTATCGAAAAACAGGATAAAAGATGCGATCAAATTCTCCAGGCTTTCCTTGGTAGCCAGAGCAATGGCCGCCGTTACGATACTCAGACCGGTTATAAGATTGGAAACATCGAGGCGCAATACATACTTTGCAGCCATAAGCAAACCCAGCAACAAAACAATGACTTTAAAAAAGTCCCGGAAAAAAACAATCAGCTGATCGTCGGAATGATCCGGTGTTTGGCGCGCTTTGACTTCCAGAATCAGTGCAACAAAGTCAATACATCTGCGAAGCAAACGAATAAAAAACAGCAACAACAATCCCCGGGCCGTTGCATCAAGCAAGTCGTGAAAAGAAATCTTATACAGAGAAAAGTTGAGCTGTGAAGGAAAGTTTAACCGATCCAGCATTAATACCACAACAACCGTCAATAAAAACCATTGTAACGGTTTCAACACAAGAGTTAAAAACTCATCCTTGCCTGCTAATGACCGCACTTTGGGAAACAGACGGAACAATAGTGTGCCGATCCATCGTGAAATAACATGTTTCAACAACCAATAGAATAGAGTAACTCCCAGAATCCAGAGATAACTGCGGATGGGATTGTCAAAAATTACCTGATCGAAAAATGAAGGCATAAATTCAAGAAGTAGTCAGTGTTTTATTTCTGTTAAAAGGTGTAATGTACAATCCCGGATTCCAGCAAGAGATAAAGATGACCCGGTGTCACCAATGCCTTTTTGCGTTCGGCAACAAGTGCAGGCAAACGTAATTGGCTCTCCGTAAACAAACCTATTGCAGAGGAAACAAGCCATTGCTGGCGGATTCCTATCAAGGTTTTACCCCATACATTGAGATCCCTTAAATCCGGATAGATGATTTTATTTTTAAACGCCCCGTAAATATCAAAAACATAAATCCCTTTTTCGGGATCGCACAGATAGACATAACCGTCCTGATCAAAAATCCGTTCGGGAACCGGAGCTGCATCAAAGACCATTCGTAAATCTGTAGTTTCCATTAATACAGAACCGTCATCACCAATTTTCTTCAGTTTGGCATTTTGCTCATCAAAAATCCAAATATTGTTATCGTAACTGCGGGCGATTGCTTTTGCTCTAAAAATATCTTTCTTTCTAAGGTCGATTGTGTTCACTACGTTCAAAAAACGATCTAATACTACAACGGTAGCATAGTTGCGATAGTACAACAACACTTTAAGCGGATTACTTGCGTCCATCAGAAAGAGTTTGCCATAACGACGCACATCGTTAAAGACCCCCATGGAATCTCCCTTTGCATTGAATTTCTTTAATTGATTGTCTTTTGTCAGGAGGTAAAAACTACCGAGATTGTCAACCGTAAAATCTTCAAATGCCCCAGATGGAGCGTACACTTGCTTGAAACGAAGGGAGTCTTGTGCTTTCGTAACAAAGATCAAGAATAGAAGACATATGGTCACCAATGTTTTCATTCGGTGTATTTCTTGAGTTGGAGTTCATTGCCGTCAAACACTGCGTAGCTGAAGTGCTTAATCCAATCACCCAGATTCACGTAGCGGCTGTGTTCATTCAACTGAAAGTCAATGGGCAAGTGCCGATGCCCAAAAACAAAATAATCGTACTGATGTTGTTGTAAAACCTCTTTGCAATACCGGATCAGCCATTCGCCCGATTCACCTAAAAACACATCATCTGCGGCTCCTGTTGCCGCCCTGCTTTTACTACTCGAGAAATTGGCTACACCCATTCCAATTACCGGAGGAAGCACTCCAAACAACCACTGACATACCGGGTTGCGAAATACTTTTTTCAGGAATTTATACCCATGATCACCGGGGCCCAGGCCATCACCATGACCAATTAAAAATTTCCGTTGATTGTAAGTAAAGGCCTTGGGTTCGAAGTAAACCGGAATATTGAGTTCGCGCTGAAAATAATCGTTCATCCACATGTCATGGTTGCCTACAAAAAAATGAACCGGGATGCCTGCATCGGTAAGTTCGGCCAGTTTGCCCAAAATTCGTACGTAACCCCGGGGAACAACCTTGCGGTATTCGTACCAAAAATCAAACAGATCGCCTACGATGAAGATCTCGGCAGCCTTGTCTTTAACAGAATCCAGAAAACGCACGATCTTTTTTTCGCGAATCAAACTTTCCTGTTCATCGGGTGCGCCAAGATGGAAATCAGATAGAAAATATATGTTTTTACCCGGAGGCAGTTGCATGTTTCAACAGATTAAACGCAAAATACAAATGTATCGGTCGTTTTTAAGATCAGCGCCTGTTTTTCAAATGAAAATATTCGAGCACATCACCGCTTTCAATGACCGGTTTACCCTGAACTGCGCCGGAATACCAATACAACCAGGCCGTTGTGGATCCGCCATTGTGGAATATATGGGCCTGATCACGATAGTATAAAGAGGATTCCCCTTCTTCGGGATGGAGTCCTTCATAATCATCCAACTGACTGATAGCCCAGTAAAAATCATCTTCACTTTTTGCCTCGTACAATTCGCCGATGATATAACCATTTTCAGTTGAAGGAACGGCCGCAGGATATTCACCCATGTCGTACAACAATCCTTTCACCTTGCCTTCTGCCACAAACGTGAAATGTTTTTTTATATAATCAAACACAGGATTTTGAAAACCCTGCCTCAGTGAGCCGTAAACAAATAAATGAAAAACAGGTGCGTCCATGCTTTAAAGATACAATCAAAAAAGTAAGATTCGTTTGCGCCAATAAGAATTGTACCTTATGAAAAGGGTTCCTCAACCAGTATCACAAAGACTTCTTTGGGTCCGTGCACACCCACAACCAGCGTTTTTTCGATATCTGCTGTGCGGCTGGGTCCTGTAGCAAAGGAAATGAGAGAAGGAAGGCGATCTGCATAGCGATCCTTAATAAGTGATAATGCATCCTTAATATCATAGACCAACTGAGATGAGTGAGCGATGCAAATATGTACCGGAGCATACACACTGGTTGTTCGGCCACTTGCCGGTGCAGTGCTCAACACGACGGAGCCGGTTCGGCTCACTAAGGCTTCACAACCGGTAACAGAAACATCGCAGTCATTCAATTGCGCATAGAAGGAACCGCCCGGAACACTGCTTTGAAGCGCATCTGACAGTGTTTGCTCTTTACATACCACTTTTGACCATTGTCGGACCTGAAACAATTGCTGTAATTGAACCGCCGCTTCCTGCAGGTCTGCACAAAACAAAAACTTACCGTTCAAACGTGTAAATTCTTGTGCAAACTGCACAGCCAGATCATCTGCCGGTGGCTGAAAGACACTGTTATTTCCCTCACTTCCCGGAAAGGGAACAGGCACCGGATGACTCAGTGCCTGACGTATACGCTTTAATATGTTTTCTTTTGAAGGAGAAACGTTCATACAATTAAACTGTTGGAGCGGTTAATCCATCCTGCTCCGTTTCTGTTGACGGGTGAATGGTGTGAGAAACAGCTATGTTGTCCTCATCCAGCAATTTCTTGTGTTCAAACGGACGCTTACCGATCAACGCTTCCACATCGTTTTGAAAGAGGACTTCCTTTTCAAGCAATTTTTTCGCCAGTTTTTCTACTTCCTCTTTTTTATCAGTAAGCAGATTTTTGGTTCGTATATACGCCATGTCAATGAGCTTACGAACCTCTTCATCAATCAGCTTTGCCGTTTCGTCACTATAAGGCTTGGTAAAGGTTTGATCCTGATTAGGATCATAGAAACTTACATTCCCCACTTTTTCATTCATTCCATAGACGCTTACCATTGAATAAGCAATCTTTGTAATTTGTTGTAAATCATTTTGCGCACCCGTAGAAATTTTTCCAAAGAAAATATCTTCTGCGGCTCTTCCGCCCAGCGTCATACAAATTTGATCGTTGAGCTGATCGGTATTGTACAAATACTGCTCCTTGGGTGTATATTGAGCATAGCCCAAAGCAGCCGTTCCGCGAGGCACAATCGTTACCTTCAACAACGGATAAGCATGTTCCAAAAACCATCCGCAGATAGCGTGACCCGCTTCATGATACGCGATGATTTCTTTTTCTTCCGGACTGATAAGTTTGTTTTTCTTTTCAAGTCCTCCTATGATCCGGTCAATTGCATCCTGGAAATCACTCATGTCAACCGCTGCTTTCCCTTTTCGTGCCGCTATCAGTGCCGCCTCGTTACAAACATTGGCAATATCGGCACCGGCAAAACCGGGAGTTTGTTCGGCGAGTTTATGGATATCAAGTGTTTCGGAAACTTTAATGGGGTTGAGATGGACCTTAAAAATTTGTTCGCGACCTTTAACATCGGGACGATCAATGGAAATTTGACGATCGAAACGACCCGGACGCAATAACGCGGAGTCCAAAACATCGGGCCGATTGGTTGCTGCAAGGATAATAATACCCGTATCACCTCCAAATCCATCCATTTCAACCAACAATTGATTCAAGGTATTTTCACGTTCATCGTTACTTACAATGGCGTTGCGACCGCGTGCACGACCAATAGCATCAATTTCATCTATGAAAATGATGCAGGGTGCCTTTTCACGGGCTTGTTTGAACAAATCACGAACCCTGCTGGCGCCCACACCAACAAACAACTCCACAAAATCGGAACCACTGATGCTGAAAAAAGGAACCTGTGCTTCTCCGGCCATTGCTTTTGCAAGTAAGGTTTTACCGGTTCCGGGAGGACCAACCAACAAAGCACCCTTGGGTATTTTACCTCCAAGTGCCGTATACTTTTTGGGATTCTTCAAAAAATCAACAATTTCCATCACTTCCACCTTCGCTTCATCGAGTCCGGCCACATCTGCAAATGTTACGTTGACTTTTGTGCCTTTTTCAAAAAGTTGTGCACGGGATTTGCCTATATTGAAGATGCCACCTCCGCCACCGGGTCCACCTGCTCCGGAATTCATCTTACGCATCAACAAGACCCATAATCCAATCAAAACCAAAACAGGAAGCAGCAAACTGATAAGCGGACTCAACCAGCTTTCTTCATCAGTTGCATCGGAAACAGGACGGCTAACTGTAGGGTTCGCTTTGAAAAAATCTTCCATCTGCTCATCAAAATTCCGAACATCGGTTACTTTAAACTGAAAATGAGGCCCCATTTTAGGGTCAACCCGCATCCGGCTATCCGACACCTGTTTACTGATATAGGGATCAGTAAAAGCCTGTTCTTTCAGCGTAACGCGAACCACCCCTTTGTTTTTGACAACCAGATAATTTTGAACATACCCTTTACGTAACATGCTGTCAATGAACGCCTCTCTGGAAGTTGGAAGAGCGTCGGGTGTAAAACCCCTGAAAAGTTGAAAACCGATCAATACAACAGCAATCAATGCATAAATCCAATAAATATTAAAGCGAACTGCTTTCCGTGGATCCTTTCTATCACCACCATTATCCATGTTATTTCCCTGATTCAGACTCATTGTTTATGTTTTTCCCTTTTGAGGTTTAGTGTTATATACAAATGATTGATAAAATAGTTTCTTTTATGTGTGTTCTGTTAAAACAGCATCACTCCACATTTCCTCCAAACGGTAAAACTTCCTCGTATCGGGATGAAAAATATGCACTACAACGTTTACATAATCAACCAATACCCACTGTGCCGCATGAGCACCTTCCCTTCTGTATGGAACTTCTGAACACAATTGCTTAACCTGGTATTCCACATGGTCTGCAATGGCCTTAACTTGAGTGGAACTGGAAGCCTGACAAACAACAAAAAAATCAGCAACGGCTTCGGGAATTTTTCGCAAATCCAAACTGATGATTTCTTCACCTTTTTTCTCCTGAATGGCATTCAGGATGGTTTTAAACAATTTGCTGTTTCGGTTGATGCGGGTAATTGCCTTTTTAGATTGATTGCTGGTGGCTGACAGGGATCTCGTACTCAAACGCCTTTGTGTTTAATGAATAATAATTTTTATCGCTCCGAATAGGAGTTTTTCTGTTTTACTTTGTTCAAAAATAAACAAACTTCAGAAACCTTGCCGATTAAAAAAAATACACCGCTCCGGATCGAATTGGAAACGACCGACAGTACCAACAATTATGCCATGCAACTGATTCATGAAGGAGTGGCACAACACGGCACGGTAATAGTGGCCCATCATCAACAATCAGGGAAAGGTCAGCGCGGCAAAAACTGGGAAAGTCCGCCGGGTGAAAGCCTGAGCTATTCACTTCTGTTACAGCCTCATTTTTTGAATCCGGGACAAGGTTTTCAATTGCAGGCCATGGTTGCAGTAATGACCCACAGTATGCTTACAAACCATATTGGTGAAGAATGTACCATCAAATGGCCCAATGATCTTTACTGGCGTGACAGAAAGGCAGGTGGCATTTTAATTGAAAACATTTTGCAGGGCGGCGTCTGGAATTGGACGGTCATTGGAATTGGCATCAATATGAATCAACCAAGATTTCCGGAATTTCTACCCAACCCGGTCTCATTGCGACAAATTACCGGAAAGTGCTTTTCGGCTAATGAGCTCGCAGATGAACTAACTCATTATCTTGAAAATGGATTCCGGCAATTGCAACAAAACGGCTTTAACGAACTTTTTAACCGATACAATGAAATTTTATACAAAAAAAATGAAACCGTAACCTTGCTATACGAGCAACGCAGAATGCAGGTTGTTCTTAACGGAGTCAATGAACAAGGACAGCTTTTAGCCGGCGAAAACGATTTGATGCAATTTGATTTTGGAACCGTGAGCTGGTTGTTATGATTTTACAGGAATTATAACGTTTGGATCTACAATCAAACACGACTCCGCTTTTACCTTTGCAGCAATTTAAATTCCTCAAACACCAATTCAAACCTAAATACATGACAAAGATTGCAGTTGCCAAAGGAGACGGAATCGGACCCGAAATCATGGATGCCGTTCTGAACCTATTTAATAAAGCAGAAGTCCCATTAACCTATGAAGTTGTTGAAATGGGCAAATGGGTTTTTGATAAAGGATTCTCAAATGGTATGACACCCGAAGCTCAGCAAACCATTGAGCATCTGGGCATTCTTTTTAAAGGACCGATGGAAACGCCCAAAGGCAAAGGTGTAAAAAGCGTGAATGTTACAGCCCGTAAAACCTGGAACACCTACGCCAATAAAAGAACCTTCCAAACACTGCATGGCGTTGATACCGTTTTCAGCAAAGCAGGCATTCCAATTGACATTACTATTGTACGAGAAAACATTGAAGATACATACGGCGGGATCGAACACATGCTCACGCATGATGTAGCCTTAAGCCGCCGTTTCATTACACGTCCCGGAAGTATGCAGGTAATCAAATATGCTTTTGAAATGGCTCGAAAAAAAGGAGCAAAAAGAATTACCTGCGGCCACAAGGCCAATATAATGAAAATTACAGACGGCCTCTTTCTTGAAGTTTTTTATGAGATCGCCAAAGATTATCCTGAATTGAAAGCGGATGACGTCATCGTTGACGACCTGTGTATGAAACTGGTGAGCCAGCCCAACTTGTTTGATGTGGTTGTACTTACCAATTTACAAGGCGATATCGTAAGTGACCTGTGTGCCGGACTCGTTGGCGGACTTGGATTTGCACCCAGTGCCAATATCGGAGATCACATTTCTATTTTCGAAGCGGTTCATGGAACTGCGCCGGATATTGCGGGAAAGAACATTGCCAACCCAACCGCATTGTTGCTGAGCGGACTGAGTATGTTACGACACCTTGGGCTCATGCAAAAGGCTGCAATGATTGAAAATGCATTGCTGTACACACTGGAAAGCGGCATGCGTACCGGTGATTTTGGCGACAAAACCCGTCCCGCACTCAACACCACTGAATTTACTGAAGCCATTGTTCAAAATTTCGGCAAACTGCCCGTACACAATCCGCGTCCCGATCTGCCGGATCAAACAGTAACTCCCACCGTTTTCAAACTGGACAAGAATCCATTGATCATGACAAGAGAAATGCAGGATGAAATCATTATCGGTGTTGATTTGTTTATTGAAAGTTTCGAACAGCCACGCGAGGTTGCAGAAAAACTATTGCAACACAGCGGCGATCTCTTTAAATTGATCACTATCAGCAACCGGGGAACTCAGGTATGGCCCAAAGGAAGTGTATTCACTAATTTGGTGAATCAATATCGTTGCCGTTTTGAAAGCGTAGGCGAAGTTGCCGTAACGCAAATAGATATACTGGAACTCTACAAAAGAGTCATTCAGGACTTTAAAGTTTGTTCCACCGAATTATTGAACGTATGGGGCGATAAAAAAGCTTATAGTTTGGCACAAGGACAATAAATTATTGCAAGCCTGTCTTTTAAGCGAAACTCAAGATTGGGTTTCGCTTTCTTTTTGTCTGGCCTCCACCTCAAATGGGTTATTGTAATACCCATACCGTACACTGTACCACAGGTATAAAAACAAGAAACAGACCATCCCGTAATTTCGATATTGTTGTACATGAGCCAACTCGTGACGCAACCATCGTTTGTTGGACAAAAAACTTCCTGCATTTGTATTGTGCAAATAAATTGTATCGCCAAGAACCATTGCTACACGATGAGCTCTCAGTTTTTTTGCAGCCAGCCATGCAAGGAGTGAACGCTCTTTGATCTTAATGATGAATCCCGAGGACATGTATGTGAAATTACACTCAATTCACGAACGCCAATAAGAGTTCACACTTAAAATTCAAACTCAGCTTTTATAATTACCATCTGGTACGATGTTCCATTGTAAATTCAGTTATCCAATTCCTATTAAGAGTCCAAACAGCGAAGATTTTGAATTCGCAACTATAAGAGAACCACATTCCAATCCAATGAAAAATCAAAAAACCTGCGAAAAGCATCGAACCTGCAAAACACAAAATTTTAAAGCCCCGTAAACCGGGGCTTTTTTATTTCCATAGATCGAGAATTTCTTTGGAATGGTCCTTTGAATTGGGCTTAGCAATGATATGATCAATAACACCTTTCTCATTGATCAAAAATGTAGTTCGAACAAGTCCTTCAAATTTCTTGCCCATAAATTGTTTGGGACCCCATACATCATAAGATTTAATGATCGTAAGTGCTTCATCGGCAATCATTCGAAAAGGCAAATTGTATTTTGCTTCAAATTTTTTATGACGACCTACACTGTCCCCGCTGATTCCAACGACCTCTATACCGGCTTTTTGTAGCATTGAAAAATGATCGCGCAAATTACAAGCCTGAACCGTACAGGTAGGCGTATCATCCTTAGGATAAAAATAGACAACGAGTTTCTTGCCCTTGTAATCGGTCAAACTGATTGCTTTCCCATCCTGATCAACCCCTTTGAATAAGGGCGCTTTGTCGCCGGACTTGAGCGTTGTAGTGTGATTTTGAAATGGTTTGGATGATTTTACTTGAGGTGGCGTTTTCTTGATTTTAGACGCTCCCTTTTTTGCTGCCTTCTTGACTGTTGCCATAAAAAACGGTTGATTGAACTGATTAACACTTCACCTTTTGAATTGTTCTAGCGCCTTGTAAACTGAATTGTTTTTTCTGTTTGATTCCCGGCAACATCTTCAACAGTCAAACGTAATGTATGTGTTCCGGGTACACAATGCGCATCCATTGTATAAACGAAAGTAGTGCCGCGTTGCACGAACCGAAGCCATTTACCGTCCAGTTCGGCACGAAAGTTTTTTATTTTTTTCCAATTATCCGATACAGAACAAACAATTCGGCTACCGGAACCAAGAACACTCCCATTGCCAACACCCGATACAGCAATGACAGGTGGAGTAATATCTGCTTCCAGCCAAAACTCCCCGAATTCCCTAAATCTTGCTTCAAACCATCCTTTGGAAAATTTCGTTTGGGACACATCCAGCTTACCACGAGCTGCTTTTACCATAATGATTTTGTGCTCCATTCCTGCCGGAACGGTTTGAGTCGGACGAATGCGAATTGGAAGCGAATCATGAACAGGAATTGAAGGCGTATGCAACACGTGCACTTTTGAGTAAGCACCTGCCTTTGTCTTGGAACCGTAGACAAACCGGATTGCATCATACAAACTGGAAGTACTTGTCATCAATTGTATATCCTCCCGTTCAAATACATTGATTTGGTTGGGAAGCATAAAACGGCTGTCGTTTTGTACACCGGTAGCCGGATTTGCATGTCCCGAATAGCGGATGCTGAAGGATATTTTTGAACTGTTGCCATGCGCATCCTTTACAACAACCGTTATGTTGTGCAAATCCGTATCCTTTAGAACAACAAACCCATTATCGCTCCAATTTTTATAAATACCCAAACGATCACCCGGCAGAGGGGTTAAATGCTGGTAATAAGGTCCCCCGGTGGTTTTGATTTTATAATCGGCATGGGCATTTAAATACCTCGTTTGTTTGTAAGAAATATCATCAATTTGAAATCCGCTAACGGGCTTTTCATCTACATAGACTACAGCCTCGAAGATTCCGTTTGTATTGGGCACACCGGTAATTCTGTCAATGGCAAATAACGCAAAGCTGATGCGGTTACTATTCACCGTTACTATTGACCCCGGAAAGGTGTAAACGCCAGCTTTTCGCTGCAATGTATAAGTTTGAGGTACTTGCTCGTAGGTACTGCGGTTGCGGTCGTAGATTGCCAGACGGTGAAGATCGGGAGGTGTTACGTCATGTACACCAAAATCGAACAGCAACGGATTGAGACAAGATTCGTCTGCCGTACGACGCAATTCAAAATGCAGATGCGGCCCTTGTGATCCACCTGTATTTCCGCTATACCCAATAAACTGACCCTTCCGAACAGGAAACAAATGCGGTGGCGGCTCAAGTTCAATTTTCCAGGATTCGGCTTTATATTGCTGCTCGATAACCCATTGTTGCAATTCGGGGTAAAAATCATTCAGGTGGGCGTACAAACTGGTGTAGCCATTGGGATGATAGAGGTAGATGGCATTTCCAAAACCACCTGCCTCAATTTTAATTTTTCCCACATATCCGTCTGCGACTGCTACCTGTGGAATATTTTCACGTTGTTGGGTAGCCAAATCCAGTCCCATATGAAAATGGTTGGGACGCATTTCGCCAAAGTTTGCGTTGAGTTTTATGGGGATGTTCTGAGGATTCCTGAAATAGCCCTGCGGATACGTATGAGGGGGAAACAACTGAGCCGTGGCCGATAGGGAAAAGCCGAAAAACAAGATCCAATGGAATAAATACTTGAACATCCTGCAAAATTAAAGCTTCAACTGAATACCCGCCAGAATTACAAACGCTAGTGCGATTTTAGTCGCTTGAAGGAGAAATGCGATTGAGGCAACCGAGGAATAAGACAATATGAAAAAACATCTTCCAAATCTCGATCAATCCAATATTTTTGCAGGCAAATTTCAACTATGCCAAAAGACAATTCCATAAAGTCGGTTTTGATTGTAGGAAGTGGTCCCATTGTGATCGGACAAGCTTGCGAATTTGATTATTCGGGTTCACAGGCAGCACGCAGCTTGCGTGAAGAAGGCATAAAGGTGATACTGATCAACAGCAATCCGGCTACCATCATGACCGATCCAATGATGGCCGATAAAGTTTATCTGCTGCCGCTGACCGTGGAAAGTATCGAACAGATTCTGGAAGAACATACGGCGAACGGCACACCTATTGATGCTGTACTGCCAACGATGGGTGGACAAACAGCTCTGAATCTTTGTAAAGAAGTGGACGAACTCGGAATCTGGGAAAAATTCAATGTACGTTTAATTGGTGTTGATATTAAAGCGATTGATACTGCGGAAGACCGTGAAAAGTTTCGTCAGTTGATGATCAAAATCGGTGTTCCGGTAGCTCCTTCACGTACCGCAAACTCTTTATTGGAAGGAAAAGAATTTGCTCAAGAATTTGGAATCCCTCTTGTGATTCGCCCCTCTTTTACGTTGGGTGGAACCGGAGGCGGAATCGTATTTCATAAAGATGAGCTGGATGCAGCATTGGATCGTGGCTTAAAAGCAAGTCCCATTCACGAAGTGCTGGTAGAAAAAGCCTTGCTCGGCTGGAAAGAATATGAACTGGAATTGCTTCGGGATAAAAACGATAATGTGGTCATCATCTGTACGGTTGAAAATTTTGACCCGATGGGCGTCCATACCGGGGACAGTATTACCGTTGCGCCGGCAATGACCCTGAGTGATACCGCCTTTCAGCAAATGCGGAATATGGCAATCAAAATGATGCGCAATCTGGGAAATTTTGCCGGTGGTTGTAATGTTCAATTTGCACTTAACCCCGCTACGGAAGACATCATTACCATTGAAATCAATCCGCGCGTAAGCCGCTCCTCTGCACTGGCCAGTAAAGCAACCGGTTATCCTATTGCAAAAATTGCCGCAAAACTGGCAATCGGTTATACATTAGATGAACTGAAGAATCAAATCACTAAAACCACTTCGGCCTATTTTGAACCGGCGCTGGATTATGTGATTGTTAAAATACCACGCTGGAACTTTGACAAATTTAAAGGAGCCGATGATCGTTTAGGACTGCAAATGAAGAGCGTGGGTGAAGTCATGGCAATCGGCAGAAGTTTCACCGAAGCGGTTCAAAAAGCTTGTCAAAGTCTTGAAAACAATGCTGTTGGACTGGGCTATTACGGGCAAAGCGTAAAACATGCAGAAGAATTAATCGAATACATCAAAGTACCGAAATGGGATCGGATTTTCAGAATCAAAGATGCCCTCATGGCCGGAGTAAGCGTTAAAACCATCGTGGAAGCAACCGGCATTGATCGTTGGTTCATCTATCAGATCCAGGATATTGTTACTATTGAAAAAGAATTGTCCAAACACAACATGAACTCGTTGCCCGAAGACCTGTTGCGGGAAGCGAAAAAAATGGGATTTGGCGATGAGCAAATTTGCCGGATCATGAAAGAAGACGCTTCAGAAGAAGCCTTGTACGAAAAAAGAAAGGCCTGGGGCATCACTCGTGTTTATAAAATGGTGGATACCTGCAGTGCCGAATTTGAGGCCAAAACGCCCTATTACTACAGCACTTTTGAATAACTCACAATTGCACAACTTCAAAAAAGCGCACCAAAAACGGAGCGCTTTTTTACTTATAAGTGTTCGTCTGCAATTTTGATTTTCCCAAAAATTGCTGCCGTTTTTTTTAACACAGGCCCTACCTTTGCACCGCAATGGCAAATACTGTACTACACAACGAATCAATCCCCTCCAACCGTAAAAAGATCATTGTTTTAGGTAGCGGTCCCAACCGCATTGGACAAGGTATCGAATTTGATTACTGCTGCGTTCATGGTTTGCTGGCCATCAAGGAAAGTGGCTATGAAGCCATTATGGTCAACTGCAATCCCGAAACGGTGAGTACCGATTTCGACATGGCCGATAAACTTTACTTCGAACCGGTTAACTGGGAGCATTTATGGGAAATCATTGAGCTCGAGCAGCCCTATGGCGTTATTGTTCAATTAGGTGGACAAACCGCTTTGAAGCTATCTAAACGTTTGCACGAAAAAGGGATACGCATCATCGGAACATCTTTTGACGATATGGACATCGCCGAAGACCGCGGACGCTTCAGTGACTTATTAAAAGAATTGGGTATCCCATACCCTAAATACGGAACCGCTTATACAACTGATGATGCGATTGAAGTAGCAAAAGAAGTTGGATATCCGGTACTGGTTCGTCCAAGTTATGTATTGGGCGGTCAACGGATGCGTATTGTAATCAACGACGAAGAGTTGGAAAAAGCCGTATTGAGTCTGATTAAACATTTACCCGGCAATAAAATTCTGATCGATCATTTTCTCGATCGTTGTCAGGAAGCGGAGATTGATGCCATCTATGATGGAGAAAATTTCCATGTCATGGGCGTGATGGAACATATTGAACCGGCGGGCATTCATAGTGGCGACAGTCATGCAGTATTGCCCGAATTCAATCTCACACCACTGGTAGTTGCAACCATGGAAGAATATGCAAAACGCATCGCACAAAAATTAAACATCAAAGGACTGATCAATATTCAGTTTGCAATTAAAGATGGCAAAGTGTATGTAATTGAAGCCAATCCGAGAGCTTCCCGTACAACACCGTTCATTGCAAAAGCCTATCAGATCCCATACCTGAATGTCGCCACCAAAGTCATGCTGGGCGTGAACAAACTCACCGACTTCACGTTTGAGAAAAAACTCACCGGATATGCTATCAAAGAACCCGTTTTCAGTTTCAGCAAATTCCCAAATGTGAATAAGGAATTAGGCCCTGAGATGAAAAGTACCGGAGAAGCCATTCGTTTTATCAAAGACTTACGTGATCCCTATTTCCGTCAGTTGTATAAAGACAGAAGCATGTATCTGAGCAAGTAAATTTTTTCAATTTTTCCAAAGCAGGCATCAACATTGATGCCTGCTTTTTTTATTTCTGACCGCCAACTGTTACACGAAAGGTGTTATAGGCGCAGCATCAAATGTTCCTATCTTTTCGTGGCGAATCAACACCTATGATCTACATCTGGAAAGAAGCCCCTTTTCTGCGCATTTTAACGCCCTTCATAATCGGCATTCTTTGTGGCTGGTATAGTTCCATTCCAATAAGTGCCGGCGTTGTCCTTTTTATTTTCACGCTCCTCTGCCTGTTGGCTCTGATATATAAAAAGGACAAACACCACCATTTCAGAGGATGGATGACAGGTGTCTGTTTTTTTATACTCTTTTTTAGTTTAGGTGCCTTATCCGGCAAAATAAGGTTGATTTCAAATCATCCTGACTGGATTGGGAACAACGTTCAATCAGGCATGGCCGTTGAATTGATTGTGCAGGAACCGCTTAGTGAAAAACAGAACGTTTACAAAACACTTGCAAGAGCCGTAACACTCTATGCCCCGAAACCGGTTACTGCCAATGGATTGATTTGGCTTTACTTTAATAAAAAGAATGGAAAACCTAAAATAGGCTACGGCACACGTTTGATCGTAAACCAGAAACTGCAACCGATACGAGGAAGCGGGAACCCGGGCAGTTTCAATTATCAACAATATGCCCTTTTCAAAGGAATAACCCATCAGGCATTTGTACAACCGAGTAACTACCTGATTCTTGACACAACATCAGGAAACCGATTTTCGGCATTGTTATTCAAAACACAGGAAGCTGTTCTTCGAATCATTCGTCAATACATCAAAGGAGCAAATGAAGTTGCTGTTGCAGAAGCGCTGCTTATCGGTTATCGTAATGATTTGGACCGTGATCTCATTCAAGCTTATAGCAACACGGGCGTAGTTCATGTTATTGCTATCAGTGGCATGCATCTTGGCTTGCTATATATCGTACTATTGTTTATCACAAAACCATTGTCACGGTCAAACAAAGGAAAGTGGATTCGATTCATCAGTATTACAACATTCCTCTGGTTTTTCAGTTTTCTCACAGGAGGTGGAGCTTCCGTACTCAGAGCCGCTTTGATGTTTACCTGTATGAGCGGGGGATCGGTTCTGGGCAAAAACAGTTCTGTTTATAACAGTCTGGCCATTTCAGCCTTCTTTTTATTATTGGCAAATCCCTATTACCTCTGGGATGTAGGATTCCAATTGTCGTATGCTGCCGTGCTAAGTATCGTAATTTTTATGAAACCCATCCACAATTTAATCCTGTGTAAAAACCAATGGGTTGATAAAATTTGGCAACTCAATGCCGTAACAATCGCAGCCCAGATACTGACACTACCGATGTGCATATATCACTTTCATCAGATCCCCAATTTGTTTTTGATTACCAATTTCGTTGCAGTTCCACTCAGCAGTATCATTTTATTTGGAGAAGTGGCTCTATTTGCCGTTGCCTGGCATACAAAAATTGCCTTGGCAGTGGGTTCTTTACTATCTGTTCTGCTCAAATGCATGAATGAGATGATCGTTTTCATGGATCAACTCCCGTTTTCCGTAACGGATGGTATCCGGCACAATGCATTACAAACGATATCCATTTATTTGATGCTTCTTTTTTGCAGCATTTGGCTGGGTTTTAAAAAAACCGGAATGCTTATTCCCGCCCTCGCCAGCTTGATTCTATTTTTAAGCCTGAAAACCATTCAGGAATACCAATGGCAGAAGCAACAAAAACTGATCGTTTACAACATTTCCGGACAGATGGCAATCGAATTGATTCAAGGTCGAAACTTTATGTTTCTCAGTGACACAAGCAGACATACCACTAAGGTCATGAAGGATTTCTACTTAAAACCTGCTCACATAGAACTGGGACTCTATAAAAGCCCCTTTAAAACCGACAACCCTTCAAGGCATTACAGAATTGGAAACAAAAGCATAACCGTTCTTAATCATGCTATTCAATCCAAAAACAGGAAAAAGAAAATCGAGACAGATGTACTGATCGTTACCGGCAATCCGGCACTATCGGTACGAGGATTACTGGAATCATTCAACGTGCATCATTTGGTTTTCGATAATACCAACTCGCCTTGGAAAATAAAAAAATGGAAAGCGGAATGTTCTCAATTACAGGTCTCCTGCAGCTCAACAGCCGAAGACGGCGCCTTTGTGATGAATTGGTAGAACCTTACCTTTGCAGCGCTTTCGAAAAAACAGCCTCATAACACGAATGTCACTTGAACTTTCTTGATTCATTTTTAGTGACAGGAATGCTTTGCGGCGTCCAAAATCAACTATTTATGAAGAAAATTCAATCAGCGCTTATTTCGGTCTTTTACAAAGATGGGCTCGACTCATTGGTTCAGCTTTTACATGAGCAAAAAGTAACGATCTATTCAACCGGAGGCACACAACTGTTTATTGAACAACTGGGGATACCCGTTGTACCCGTTGAACAACTTACCGGATACCCCTCCATTTTGGGAGGAAGAGTCAAAACATTGCACCCGTCTGTTTTTGGAGGCATACTTGGAAAGCGTGAAGACGCAACCCATGTACAGGAAATGCAACAATACCAAATTCCTGAAATGGATCTTGTGATTGTTGATCTCTATCCATTCGAAGAGACGGTTGCATCTACAACAGATGAAAAACTGATCATTGAAAAGATCGATATTGGCGGTCCATCCATGATCAGAGCTGCAGCTAAAAACCACAAGGACGTTGTGGTTCTTGCGGCTAAAAAAGAATACGCTGTTTTAGAATCCTTGCTGCGTGAACAAGAGGGCGCTACTAGTTACGAACAACGCCGTAGCTTCGCCATTAAAGCATTCGATGTATGCACTGCATACGATACCGCTATCTCTAATTATTTTCACCAGTCTGCAGTAGAAACGCCTTTCAACAAAGAAGAAAAAATTCTTCGATACGGCGAAAACCCACATCAAACGGCTCGTTTCTATGGTGATCTCAATGAATTGTTTGAACAACTCAACGGTAAGGAACTTTCCTATAACAACTTAGTTGATGTGGATGCCGCGGTACAATTGATTCAAGAATTTAATGCTACAACTTTTGCGATCATCAAGCATACCAATGTTTGCGGTGTAGCACAACGCAGTAGCGTAAAAGAAAGCTGGGACGCTGCCCTGGCAGGTGATCCTGAAAGTGCCTTTGGAGGCGTTCTGGTATCTAACGGAACAATCGACAAGGAAACAGCAGATGCAATCAACGAAATCTTTTTTGAAGTTTTGATTGCTCCCGGATATTCCGAAGAGGCCTTAAACACACTGAAGTCGAAGAAAAACCGAATTTTATTGCAGTTAAAACAAGTGCCCAACGTAAGCGTACAATACAAATCTTTACTCAATGGTGTATTGGTACAAGGAATCGATGAAGGCAACTATACAGAATGGAAAGAATGTGGAGGGCGCAACTGCTCGGAAACGGAGAAAACCGATCTTGAATTTGCCAATTTGATTTGCAAGCATTTGAAATCAAATGCAATTGCGTTGGTAAAGAATAGACAATTAGTTGGAAAAGGTTGTGGTCAAACCAGCCGTATCGACTCGCTGCGCCAATCAATCGAAAAAGCAAAACAATTTCAATTTGACTTACAAGGGGCTGTAATGGCCAGCGATGCCTTTTTCCCCTTTAACGACTGTGTACAATTAGGCCATCAGGCTGGTATAACTGCATTTATTCAGCCCGGAGGTTCAATACGTGACAACGACTCGGTAGAATACTGCAAAAACAATGACCTTGCTATGGTAATAACCGGCTTGCGTCATTTTAAACATTAATCGTTTACGTCTGTTTATAAAACGGCGAGGAAAGCAGAGCAATTACGGTATCACTTTCTTCGCCGTTTTCTTTTGCGCTGCGGCAGAAGTCCCCATAAGCACGCATGGAATTGAGTAACTTAGTACAACGCACGACCAAACCCCGTTTACGGAATGCCCGGAACTGAACCACATAACAAAACAGAAAGAAAAGCCGGCATTAAGAGGTATTTTTCAACTATCCATCCAAATAATTTACAAGTCCATACCAATCAAGGGAAAGCATTTCTTGCTCTTGCTGCACTCAGTCTTCTGTGGGGCACAACCTGGATCGCATCAAAAGAAGGTGTACGTCACATGCCTGCACTTGAATTGGTAGCGGTCCGACAACTGATTGCAGGCGCCTGTTATTTGTTGTTTTTCATAGTCAAAGGAGCCGCTCTCCCAAGATGGAAAGAAATGGGACCCTTATTGATTCTTGCATTTCTAAACTTTATTTGCAGTAACGGTCTCAGTACCTGGGGGGTAAAATATATTTCGGCCGGTCTTGGATCAATTATTGGAGCGATCTTTCCTTTATGGCTGGTTGTTATTGGTTTGTTTTCTTCCAAACAAAAAACGCCCCGCAAAGCAATCCGTGGATTCCTGCTAGGCTTTGCCGGAGTGTGTATTATTTTTTATGACCATCTGATTGACTTTTTAAATCCTGATTTTCGCTTTGGAATTTTAATCTCCTTAATTGCTACCTGGACCTGGGCACTGGGCTCGCTTTACACCAAAAAACAAGTTGCACAATTTAATCCCTACTTTGGCATCGGATTTCAAATGTTCATTTCGGGCGCTGTTCTACTTGGTTTTACAGCTACCTCAGATACTTTTATCCCAATCCAAAACATCCCATTTCAATCATGGATGGCCATTCTTTATCTTGTAATCCTGGGCTCAATTGCTGCCTTCGCATGCTTCTTATATGCCATTCAACACCTTTCTACAGAACAAGTGAGTATTTACGCCTATATCAATCCCGTTGTGGCAGTATTAGTTGGAAGTTTGTTTTTTCAGGAACAACTTTCTCCGATATTGCTAACCGGAGGCGCGGTGACGCTTTATGGCGTGTACATCGTCAATAAAGCATATCGAAAAAAATAACTACAAAAATTGACTATACCTTTAAGATTATGCCGCAAGAAGAGAAAATCAGTTTAAACAAATTCATCAGCGCTACCGGATATTGCTCCCGGAGAGAAGCTGATAAACTTATTGAACAAGGCCGCGTTGTAGTCAACAACAGACCTGCACAGGCCGGAACACGTGTTGGCAGCTCCGACAAGATCTTTATCGATGACGAATTGCTGAAAATCAAAAAGAATAACCAACAAGACCGATTTATCATTGCATTCAACAAACCGGTTGACATTACTTCCACCACTGATGAAAAAGACCGTTCAAACATCATTCGTTACATCAACCATCCCAAACGGATTTTCCCCATCGGCAGATTGGATAAAGATTCGGAAGGTTTGATTTTTTTGACAAACAATGGCGACTGGGTCAATAAAATTCTTCGGGCCGGCAATCAACATGAAAAAGAATACATTGTTACAGTCAACAAAAAACTCGGCCCGGATTTTGCCGGAAAGATGAGCAAAGGGGTTCCCATTCTCAATACGGTTACGCTTCCCTGTAAGGTTCGTGTTATGAGCAGCAAAACCTTTTCCATCATTCTTACACAAGGACTAAACCGACAAATCCGCCGAATGTGTGAAGTATTCGGATATGAGGTAGTTCAACTGAAACGAATTCGTATTATGCACATTGCGCTCGGACAACTTCCGGTCGGGAAATGGCGGTATCTCAGTGAACCCGAATTGAATGAAATGCTGCAATTGCTGGAACACTCAAAGAATGATGTTTGATGCTTGATACTGCTGTTGCCAGATCAAAAATTGTTTGTACATCGCAGCCCATCCTTTGTCAAGTTCATCCAGACCCAAAATGCTATTGTGAAAAATGGTGATGAACTGCCCATGAACAAGATGCACACGCTCATACATTTGTTTCATGGAATTCAATGCATCTTCGGGACTTTGCTTTAATTCATATAGATAGTTTGCATCCATGCAAGCAATGGGATGAATACGCAGCGATGTTGTTTGTTCAAGTCCAAGATCATACCACAAAAAAGAATGTGATGTGGAAGCACGAAATCCATTGACCGTTCCATATCCCATACTGTAATCATCCGTTATCCCATTTTCAATTAATACACGATACGAATGAGGTAAATGAAAACGCAAATAGTGCTGTCGGCTTCTTGTGATAGCCAGACGCAGCAGATTCTGTAAAAATGCTTTTTCCCTTTTTAATGCAGATGTTGAAGTGTTGCTATAAACCGACGGATGCAGACCAACGATGGCGTTTCTTGCCAGGTCTTGAATCAATTGCTGAAATGCTTTCTTCCCGGGTGCAATGTTTTTGTCCAATGCAGATCGTTTTCCGGCAACCAGAAAAAAATAAACCGGATGCAGTTGATGTACCTTGTGCAAATCCTCCAGCCACGAATAACAATCAAACGGATCTCTTTGAAGTCCCGAAAGAATTTTAAACTTTTCAATCAATGAAAACGGCTGCTTCAAAATACTCCCACACAAACGAAGCCATCCCTTGTTTTTTACACTCCAGGCAATATCAATGTCATACGTTGGAAGAAAAGTGGAACTGCAATAAGAAAAAGCTGTGGTTTCAAATTGCAAATCCCGAAAGTGATGTATTAATTGACCTTTAAAATGCAAAAGCCATTGATCAACAAGCGGCTCTTCCATAAACCCATGCCTCCAAGCAAGTGCATTCCAGTGGGCATACCTGCCGTATTCATCTGATTCATGATGGCCGTACTCTTCAAAGCGGGACAATAGAAAAAAAGAGGCCGACAAAAGATCAAAGGAAAGATCCGAATCGCTGGTTTGAAAGAAGGCCGTTAATCCAAATTCATTCCGGAAGACTTCAATGGTGGGTTGTTGTATACCGGTTTGTTGCAATAAACCGAATGGACGAATAAAAAACTCATTCTCACATACACGATCGGTTGAGTAATTCACCTTGAATGCCGATGCTTGAATATACTCTTGCAGGTCACTGGTAACTTTGAACCCAAGCCCCATCTTTTCATTGAGATAGGATACCATGTAGGTAACACGCGGAGTAATATGCTGCGTATAAAAAAGCATAGCGCCTAGCGGGCTTTTCGTTCACGCCAAAGTTGGTTGAAATTTTTCTCCGGAAACTGAATGGGCCCTCTGTGCTCTTTCCATCCCTTGACAAAGGAATTCACCAACCAGTTTTTCATTTTGCCGGAACCCATATTCATGAATGTGCGGTTCATGGAAACCTGTCTCCATACTTTCCATGCCATTCGTTCGGCAAAAGAAACATATCCTTTTTGTACGGCTTCACTTCTGTTTTCAAGAAGCAGCTCATGCAAATTGATGCGCACCGGACACACTTCTGTACAATTACCGCACAAGGAAGACGCATAGCTGAGATGTTTGTAATCATCAATCCCCGATAATTGGGGCGTGATCACTTTTCCAATGGGGCCACTGTAAGTTGTGCCGTAACTATGACCTCCAATATTTTTGTACACCGGACAAGCATTCAAACAAGCTCCACAGCGTATGCAATACAAACTCTCTCTTGTGACCGGATTTTTTAAGGCATTTGTTCTACCATTGTCCAGTAAAATAACATACATTTTTTCGGGCCCGTCTGTTTCGCCCGGTTGTCTGGGTCCGAGAAACACACTGTTGTAAACAGTTATTTTTTGACCTGTTCCAAAAGTTGACAACAACGGCCAAAACAAACCAAGATCGTTGAGAGAAGGCAACATTTTTTCGATTCCAACGACTACTATATGCACCTTGGGAAATGATGCGCTCAGTCTTGCATTCCCTTCATTCTCGGTTACTGCAATTCCGCCCACATCAGCCAATAAAAAATTAGCCCCGGTAACGCCTACTTCTGCCTGTATGTATTTTTCACGCAGTATTTGTCGTGCTGTTAAAGTCAATTGTTCGGGTGTTGCATGCGGATCGGTTCCCAGTTTAGCAGCAAAAAGACGTGCGACATCTTCCTTGCTTTTATGCATTGCGGGAGTTACGATATGGTAGGGAGGCTCTTCGTCCAACTGTTGAATGTATTCGCCGAGATCAGTCTCTACACTCTCTATCTGATGCTGTTCCAGAAATTCATTAAGGTGAATTTCTTCCGTCACCATGCTCTTGCTCTTGACAAGTGTTTTGCATCCAACAGATTGACAAATAGCTAAGATCTCTTCACAAGCCTGTTGAGCATTTTCGGCCCACAGCACCTTACCTCCTCTGCGTGTGAATTGTAATTCAAACTCCTCGAGTTGTTGATCAAGTGTTTCCAGTGCACGCCATTTCACATTTTTAGCTCGTTCGCGTGCCAGCATAACATTGGTAAACTGCTCTTTCCCTTCAGGTACTTTGTCGTTGTATTTTCCAATATTAAAATTGATCGTGCGACGATGATCCAGATCGGCAGCCCGAATGGCACTTTTTGCAATGAATTTTGACGCGTTTTGATTCATATCAACCTCTATAAAACTACTGCTTATTTTCCTTTTCTAAATAATGTTGCCGGGCTATTTGATCCAGCGTTTCATAAAACTCATTTCCATACTTACGGGTAAGGGCTTCTTTCAAAAATACATAGACCGGTATTTTTAAGCGACTACCTAATTCGCATGCAGGTTTGCACAGTTGCTCACGAGGTTCATAATTTACATACTCATGATTGCTGTGTTTGCTTTTGGTGATCTTAATCGGGAACAGATGGCAGGATATGGGTTTTTTCCAACCGATTTTCCCATCATTATACGCTTGTTCAAACGCACATTTCACAATTCCATGCTCCTCCTTTGTACCATAAACACACATGCCGTTTTGAAGAACTGGAGTAACCCAACCAAATTCACGGTCATAAACATATTTACCCTCTTGTTCTATCACCTTCCTCCCTTCTGCAGAAATCATGGGCGTAACAACACTCAGCGCCTTTGTCACTTCTTCCATTTCTTCTTTCGTTAGAGGGGCACCCGCATCACCTTCAATACAACATCCACCCTTGCATTTCTGAAGGTCGCACACAAAGTGCTCTTCCACAACTTCATCGCTGATATAAATGTCATCGATAATAATCACCCTGCTTGATTTTGAGCGAAGTTAACAAATAAGCACCTACTCCTTAAGGTTTACACCGATTACGGATGGTTGGGGTTAATTCTTCAACAAAAATGGTTTTACGTAAAAGAATCAGCACCTTTGCATAGAAAATCATTTTCCATGAATCCGGAAGCATTATCACAACTTCGAAAAGAATTCACGTTACATGAATTAAGCGAGGATGCCGTAAACGAAAATCCTTTTGTACAATTTGAAGAGTGGTGGAAACAAGCCGAAGCAGCCGAAACGGATGAAATTAATGCTATGACCCTGGCAACTGCCGGCAAAGACGGTTCAGTAGATGCCCGCGTGGTCTTGCTAAAAGGATTTGATGAAAAGGGATTTGTTTTTTTTACCAATTACCAAAGCACCAAAAGCAAACAACTGGAGTACAATAACCATTGTTGTATTCTTTTTTACTGGAAAGAAATGGAAAGGCAAGTCCGCATAAAAGGCATTGCAGAAGCCATCAGCAATGAAGAGAGTATTCAGTATTTCAATAGTCGTCCGGAAGGCAGCAGAATCGGGGCATGGGCTTCTCCGCAAAGCATGGCTGTTGCCGGAAAGGCATGGCTGATAGAAACTTTTAACTATTATCGGGAACGTTTTAAGCACGGCGTCATTCCAAAACCACCTCATTGGGGCGGTTACCGCATCAAACCTTACACGTTCGAGTTTTGGCAAGGACGACCCAGCAGGATGCACGATCGTATTCAATACTCAGATTTTGAAGCAGGAGTCTGGAAGATTCAAAGACTGGCTCCCTAGAAGAACCTGCGAGAAACAAAAGCTTGAAGTTAATTTTTCCAGCGAAGTGTTTGAATCAAATGCTGCATGTCGCGGTATAAAAATGTTTCCACCGGACGGATGGAATCATAATTAGGCGTTGCATTAAAATAAAGTGCCCCGCGTAAAAAATGCCTGGTGCTGTCGGTTACAAAAAACTGCTTCCCGGTAGCGGCATTACCTCCAATATCAAATACAAACCCTTCAACACCCGGCCCTCCTTTTATTGGAATTTCATCAATAGAAGTTGCTTTCAGGGAATGCTTGCTGGTCATTTTGAATGCATCTTCAACAAGTAAACTCAAGCTGTTTTTACCACCCACCACTTTGTAACTGATGTGAATACGGGCATCAAAACCGGGAAATTCAACATTTACCCAGTAAGGATTTTCCGGAAGGTCATCAAAAAAAGTACTATCCTTAATAACATTGCCATAAACAGGATACTCAAATGAATACGGATACTCCGGTTCGTCGAAGACAACATATTTTTTCTGCGGCAACTCAATTTCAAAATAACCTCTTGGCTTCGGCAAGGGATCTGAGTTGCATCCCATGAACGACAAAACCAACAAACAACAGATTGAAAAGTATAATCCGGAACGCATGATTAAGCAGAGATCGGTTTAATGGTAACTTTAATTTTTTCAATGCGATTACGGCTCATTTCCAAAACCGTAAATGTAAAATCGCCTGCCTCTACCGTATCATTAACTTTGGGTAAACGTTCTGCCAACTCCAGAACCAATCCGGCAAGTGATTCACTTTCGCCACGCACCTCTTCAAAGGTTTCATTGGGAAGATTCATGATCTTGCACACGTCATTGATCATTGTTTTGCCTTCGAACACATAGGTAAAGTCATCAATTTTCCGATTGATGCTTTCTTCATCATCAAATTCATCCTTGATTTCCCCTATGATTTCTTCAACGATATCCTCCATTGTTACAATGCCGCTGGTACCTCCAAATTCATCCACCACAACCGCAAAATGAATTCGTTTCTGCTGAAACTCTTTCAACAAATCATCGATCAGTTTTTGTTCGGGAACGAAATAAGGAGAACGCACTAATTGTTGCCATTGAAATGCGGCATCGGCTTCAAGATAAGGCAACAGATCTTTGGTTTGTAAAATTCCCACTACCTCATCCAGATTGTTTTTGTATACGGGCAGCCGACTGTAATGCAATTCCTGAACCTGTTTAATCAGTTCATGAAACGATGTATTGTAATTAATACCGTTGACATCAAGGCGCGAACGCATGATCTGCTTCACGGTAATATTGCTGAATTTCTGTATACCCTTCAGGATTTGCTTTTCTTCAATTGTCGCTTCATCTTCACTCATGAGATCAATGGCGTAATCCAACTCTTCGGCTTTGAGCGAAGTCGTTTGATAATGAGATAACTTTTTCTCGATACCATCCGCATATTCACTCAGCCATTTACCAACAGATCGAAATATAGGATAAATGATGCTATCCACCCACCAGCCGGCAAAAAAGGCAAAGAAGATATTGTTTTGTGAAGCCCAAACGCGCGGAAGAATCTCACAAAACAACAAGATCAAAGCGGCAATCAAAAGCGCCTTGATAACAAACTCAACCCAAAAAAGCTGATGTTTCAAATCTAAAAACTCATCGGACAATATATTGGCCAGCAAGATGATACCAATATTGAAAAAGGCATTTGCGCTTTGTAAACTACCCATGAGCACTTTGGGCTCTTCAAGCAAATTAACGACTCTCCTTGCGCTCGCATCGGGCTTTGTTTTAAGCAGGTTAATATCCTTGTACTTTAATGTAAAAAAAGCCACTTCCGCTCCACTTACAACAAAGGAAAAAAACAAAAAGAATAAAAACAGCACTACCATCAGCGTGAGTGCCTGACTGTTAACAGCGAGTAAAACCGGTTCAAAAAACAACAAGATGAAATTGCAATTAAAGAGATAATCCAAAGCAAAAGGTTTTGGTCAACAAATGTGAACAGCCGTGCAAAAGTATCAAAAATGAAGAGAATGCTCTAAAAGGGAGGTTCGCCCGAAAGATCGCTCAATGGCGGCAAGTCCTCTCCGCCAAATCCTCCTAATCCCTCGGGATGATCTGTCCGCCCGGTGGCATCGGTCCTTTTATCCAGCATGATCAGGTTATCGCCAACAACTTCCGTAACAAACTTTTTAACGCCATCCTTGTCTTCCCAACTCCGGGTTTTCAATCTACCTTCAATGTAAACCAAGCTGCCTTTATGCAAATATTTTTGAGCCAAATCGGCCAAACCCCGCCACAACACAACCGTATGCCATTCGGTTTGGCTTACTTGTTTGCCTGTACGGTCTTTAAATGTTTCGGTTGTTGCCAGCGGAAACTTTGCAACAGCTACATTCCCTTCCAGTAATTGAACGTCCGGGTCCTTACCAAGATTTCCAATAAGCATCACACGGTTAACGCCTCTCATACATGTTGAAATTTGTCCGGTAAAAAAATAAATGACTATCTGCTGTTTGTAAGTTACATGATTTTAACGGGATATCCATGTTATCTTATCCCTTCTTTGCGAACTGAACATCCATAAAATCCTGCAGGATTCTAGGAAAAGGAAATGCCTTCAACTCCGCTTTTGTTTTCCATTTCCATTCAGTTTTTAATTGATGAGTAGGTTTTGAGACCGATGCTATAACCGCAAAAGCATGAATCGTTTGATGTGATAGTTTCTGTACTTTGGAAGACAACACGTTATCAATTTTATCAATCTGAAGCCAATCACTCAGCTTGGCAGAAGTTTTGGATTTTTGCGAACGTTCCCATTCCTTTTCAGATTTCCATTCAATAGAAGGGAATTCATATAAACTGCGCCAAACATCTTTCTGCTCTCTCTTTCGTACCGCATAACGACCCTTCCACGAAAGAAAATAAAAGGTGAACCAGCGGTCTTTTTGTTGAACTTTTTTTGACTTTACAGGGTAATACGCTACACTCTTTTCTTTGAAAGCCAAACATTTTTTCTGTAATGGACAGGTTGCGCACAAGGGCGCATCGGGTTTGCATACAGTAGCGCCAAAATCCATTATGGCCTGATTGTAGGCTGCCGGTTCCAATACATTTAAACACTCCTGCGCCAGTAATTGAAATTGATGTTTACCCGATGCCGTATCAATAGGAGTGTCGATTCCAAAATAACGGCTCAATACTCTGTAAACATTTCCGTCCACAACCGCATAGGGTAATTGAAAGCCAAACGAAGCAATAGCTGCAGCAGTATAGGGCCCGATGCCTTTGAGCCGAAGCAGCAATTCGTAATCGGCAGGAAAAACACCGTTGTATTGTGTTACGATGGTTTGAGCAGTGGCATGCAAATTTCTGCAGCGATTGTAATAACCCAACCCCTCCCACAGCTTATACACCGCGTCCAAAGAAGCAACTGCCAGGTCTTGCACAGAAGGGAATCGTTCCAAAAACCGTTCGTAATATTTCCACCCCTGCTCGGTTCTTGTTTGCTGTAGAATAATTTCGCTCAGCCAAATTTTATACACTTGCGTTTCGCCTTTCCAGGGCAAGACCCGTTTGTTCTCCTGAAAATGCCATTTCAAAAGTTTTTGCTGAAAATCAAGCTTCGATTTACGATTCATTGAATATGTTTATACCTGTCTAAATGAATGAAATCCAATACCAACGGGCGTTAGGCTTGTTTTTTGTTCAAAATCAACAAGTTATCCGAAATAAATTTCTTTTTGTAAGGTTTTTTCCCCAACTTTATGAAACGATTGCTATGAGAATTTGTTCTCAATCCTAAACCATTAAACAAAATTTCATGAGAAAAGCCGATCTCGTTAACCAAATTTCAGAAAAAACAGGCATTCCCAAAGTTGATGTATTAGTGACATTAGAAACCATGTTCAAGGAAGTTAAAGAATCACTTTCTGCCGGACAAAACATTTACATTCGTGGGTTTGGCAGTTTTATTACGAAAAAAAGAGCTGCTAAAATTGGCCGAAACATTAAACGAAACACAGCCGTACACATCCCTGAACACTACATTCCTGCATTCAAACCTGCAAAAGAATTTGTTCAGGAAGTAAAGGAAAAGAAAAAAAGCTAAAGGTGGCCAACCTTCTTTTCTCCGATAATTGACCTGCATGCAGTAGTTTTGCCGTTCAATTACTCGAAAACGTGAACAGGCAACAAATTCTTTTCATTTCAACCGCAGTACTTGCGGTTTTTCTTTTGTTCATTTTTGGACGGACAGTCCCCGGAAAGCAAAAGATTACAAAGCCGGAAACCGCTTCGGCCGGACAAACTGCCGGTCAGCCGGAAATGCTGGATTTTCCTACCATGCTGGGAAAATCGAAACAACGACTCACTCCCGAACAACTTCGTAAGGTTACAGAATGGGAGCACTCTGTAGTTAGAGGGGCTGTAAAAGACCAGCAATTAACTGTTTACAAAACATTAGCCCGCTTCTGGATGGACAGTATCGGCGCATTTGTTCCGTATATAAAATATACAGCCGAAGCCGCTAAGTTGGAAAATTCAGAGAAAAACCTCACCTTTGCAGCCCATTTGTTGTTAACGGAACTCCAACGCACGGAAGAAGTGCCACTGAAAACCTGGATGGCCGTTGAAGCAAAACAGTTGTTTGAAAAGGCATTGGAGCTGAATCCGTCAAATGATTCAACGAAAGTAGGATTGGGTAGTTGCTATTTTTTTGGTGCAGCCGGCAACGAACCTCCCATGACCGGTATTCGTTTGATTCGTGAAGTGACAGAAAAAAATCCGGATAACGCATTCGCACAATACATGCTGGGTGTTGGATCTTACATCAGCAGACAATGGCCCAAAGCAATTGAGCGCTTTTCCAAAGTTGCATCTTTGGAGCCGGACAATCTGGAAGTGCTATTGCGACTGGCCGATGCCTATGAACAATCGGGTGATAAAACAAACGCTAAAAAGTGGTATGTGCGTTTTATCGAAACGGTAAGACGACTTGAAAAAAGTAAAAAGTTCAAGTCCAGCCCGGAAATGATGCAACAACTGGAAGAACACATAAAAACATTATAGTAAACCATATTTATAACGAACGAAAATCTTAGGGTATGCCTTGTGGTAAAAAAAGAAAACGTCATAAAATTGCGACGCACAAACGTAAAAAGCGTCTGAGGAAGAACCGTCATAAAAAGAAGAAATAATTCTTTTTTGAGCGGAGTCCCGATTGATCGGGACTCTGTCTTCTATTGCCGTTACAACTTTTAAAAACGTTGCTTGTATTCATTCGTTGTAATCGGTTATTCCTTCCTGATCAGGTGAAATAAAGTATCATGCACACATGTACCGTCAACAGCACGGTTGCGTGTGCATATTTTGCATTGTACACTGCTCGGTTTCAAAACAACCGAATAAAGGAGTACAATGCTTCATCTTAAAGTTGATTTTTGTGAACAAGGAACTGATCATAAACGCCGTTTCAAACGGTGTAGAAATAGCATTGCTGGAAGATAAAAAACTCGTTGAACTGCATCAGGAAAGTCATGATGCCAGTTTCACTGTTGGCGATTTATACCTGGGCAAAGTCAAAAAACTGGTACCCGGCATGAATGCTGCATTTGTAGATGTAGGATTTGAAAAAGACGGGTTTCTGCATTATACCGACTTGAGCCCTTATGTACGTTCGCTGATCAAATTCACAGCCCTTTCTGTTGCTGATAAAAGCGAATCCATTGCGGATTTTTCTCGTTTTCAAAACGAAACAGAAATCATTAAAACAGGAAAAATTGGTGATGTGCTGAACGGAAAGCCTCCTGTTTTGGTACAAATTCTCAAAGAACCCATTGCAGCCAAAGGACCAAGGTTAAGTTGCGAAGTTTCACTTCCCGGCCGATTTGTTGTAATAACTCCTTTTAACGATATCGTAGCGGTTTCCCGTAAAATCCATTCTTCCGAAGAACGAAAACGACTCCAGAAGATCATTGAAGCCATCAAGCCTAAAAACTTTGGCGTCATCGTTCGTACGGCAGCAGAAGGCAAGAATACAGCCGAGTTGCACGAGGACCTGAACAATTTAGTTGCTACCTGGCAACAAATTCAAAAGAATTTAAAAAACGCTGCCCCCCCTGCAAAAATTCTGGGCGAGAAGGATAAAACGACCAGCATCTTAAGAGATCTGCTGAGTCCGGATTTCAATCGCATCGTTGTGAACGATAAGGCCATCTACAATGATGCAGTTGCTTACATTCAGAAAATAGCGCCCGACAAAAAAGATATTTTGAGTCTTTACCAAAACGGATCTCCCATTTTTGACAGTTTTGGAATTACGAAACAAGTAAAGGCCTCATTTGGCAAAACAGTCAATCTTGCAAGCGGCGCCTACCTGATTGTGGAACACACCGAAGCATTGCATGTAATTGATGTAAACAGCGGTTACAAAAGTGTGAGTGCAAACCAGGAAGAGAATGCGTTGCAAACCAATATGGAAGCGGCGGAGGAAATCGCCAGACAACTGCGCCTGAGAGATATCGGCGGTATTATTGTTGTCGACTTCATTGACATGAAGCTTCCCGATAATAAACGGAAACTGGCCGAAGCAATGGAAAATTTCATGCAAGCCGATCGTGCCAAGCATGCCATTTTACCTATTTCCAAATTCGGAATCATGCAAATCACACGCCAGCGCATGAAACCGGAGGTCAATATCAATACACAAGAAGTTTGTCCGTCCTGTAATGGAACCGGCAAGGTGACATCATCCCTGATTCTGGAAGATGAAATTGAAAAAAACCTCAATTATCTGGTGATGCAAAAACACAAGCAGCTTACCATTTCCGTTCATCCGATCATGGAAGCCTATTTAAGGAAAGGCTTTCCTTCACGCCGATTGAAATGGAGCTGGAAGTACAAACAAAATGTTCGTGTACGCAGCAACAACACACATCATTTAACGGAGTATCATTTTTTCGATGGATCAGATGAAGAAATCAAATTAGCCTGAGGCTGTTAGGATTTCTTGACGCTTCTTGTCGTCCTCAAACAACAGCAATCATACTGATTTCAACACGAACGTTTTTGGGAAGTCCCTTTACCGCAACTGTTTCGCGTGCAGGATAGTGATCTTCAAAATAACTTCCATATACTTCATTCACCTCTGCAAACAAATCCATGTCACTTAAAAAGATTGTGGACTTAACAACATGAGCAAATCCCAAACCCGCTTCGGTTAATATTGCTTTCAGGTTTTGCATTACCTGATGTGCTTCTGCTGCGATCGATCCCGTAACCAATTCCATTGTCGAAGGATGAAGTGGTATTTGTCCGGAAATAAACAATTGTCCTCCCGCTAATACAGCCTGATTATAGGGGCCAATTGGAGCAGGAGCATGAATGGTATTGATGATTTTCTTTTCCATACACAAATGTAACTTATTTTGAAAAGACGTTATGCGAACAACACAACGGCATTGCCATTACGCATAAAAAAAGGGCATCGCCCGATGCCCTTCCCTGAATGTTTTCTCGCTTAGCTCAAATGCTTAGCAAGGTGTTTTGCCATGTCAAACATAGACACTTGTGCTTTACCGCCGAAAACGGGTTTCAGTTTAGCATCAGCATTGATCATGCGTTTGTTTTTAGCATCTTGCAACTTATTGGCCTTGATGTAAGCCCAGATTTTTTTAACTGCTTCAGTACGTGGTAAGCCTTTGCTTCCGATTACTGCAGCGAGTTCAGCACTTGGAGTGAGTGCTTTCATAAAAGCAGCATTTGGTTTGCGAGCAGTTTTTTTCTTTGCAGCTTTTTTAGGTGCAGCTTTTTTGGGAGCAGCCTTTTTAGGAGCAGCTTTCTTTGCAGCTTTTTTAGGAGCAGCCTTTT
>JBMLSG010000052.1:0-11781 GCA_049240625.1 Lacibacter sp.
CTGCTGAATGTAGAACAAAAAGATGAAGATTTGTTCGTCCAGCCCCACTTGCAACAAACCCAAAGTTATGTGCCGCTTTTGTCTGTCCCACTTGGGTTGTCTTTGTCATTGCTACGAAATTTATAAAGTAAATATAACACGATTCCTGATGTCAAAATACCAACGCTTTGTCCCCACATAATAACCCAATCGTTTTTTAAATAGCCATAGTATGTCCATAAGATGTAACTAATGAACGATGATAAAAATAAAAACCACGAAACATTTTTTGTCTTTTTTGATTTAAAGATTTTTATCGCTTGCTGTGGAAAGCCAATGAGTTTTATCATATAGCTTGCTGCAATTGTCAAAACTCCTATTATGGTTAATTGGTCAAATGTCATAGTTGATACTCTGCTAAATAATATTCTTTTGGTGTGTCTATAAAAGTCCAACCACTTTTTTTGTGTGCTGCAAGAGAACGAATGTTTTGCTTACTTACTGTGGAAACAAGCAATTCATATTTTTTCTTAAAATACAAACTATACTCCTTTTGTGCCTCATAAAAAAAACCTGTTCCTTGTAATGGTTTGTCGATTAGGATTTGGCAACTAAATGCAATACTTCTTGTTTTATTTATTGGTCTAAGTGCAAAGTATTCCTTTTTTAAGTTGTCAATATGAGGTGTCTCAATAACAGTATTAACTAAAACATATCCTACCAATTTATCATTATCAATGAAAACAAGTAAATCCTCATTAGAGATTATTGAATTAAAAAAGTCGTGTCCATAAGTTACAGATAGAAACCCGTTTTCAGTGTCTGTCAAATTTGGCTTGTACCAAATATTGTTTAGTCTAACTAAATCGTCTGTGTCGCTAAGGGTTGCTTGTCTAATGCAAATTGTCATAGTGAAAGGGTGTGTCATAAAGTGGCACATAACTCGTTTATCCCCGAAACTCTAAACGTTTACGTTTCGGTAATCCACCCAATTCCGGAAGGCTTACCGCAACTGTCGTTGCATTTAGTTTCGTGTTATTTTTTATCCATTTGTATGCGCAAGGAATCGTTGCAGGTTCATTCCGGTTGTAGAACGGTGTGTGTTTCATGTTGCTTGCAGGCATAGTGGGGTGTTGGTTCTGTGCTATCAAAAATAAGTAAAACCAGTTATGATATAAAAGAACCCTTCTTAGCAACGTATCCTGTAAGGGACGTTGCGTGCAGTATAGTGCCACCTCCTTAAACGCAACGTCCTCTGCGAGAGACGTTGCTGTGAAGTGATAAAATATATTTTATGTCTTGTTTGTGCCGTGGATATAAATAAAAAAGGGCTGCAACTACTGCAACCCATTGATTTTCATTTGTGGATCCTGTAGGATTTGAACCTACGACCCTCTGATTATGAGTCAGATGCTCTAACCGACTGAGCTAAGGATCCGGCCTTTCGGGCGGCTGCAAAGATAGAAAAATCGGCATTTCGTTTACAGATTATTTAGGAGGCTCCCGCAGCACCTTTGCAATTTGTCGCAGGTTCATCTGCAACCGTTCGCCTGTAACCATTCGGGCATTTCAAACGAATTCAATTTCTTTGCAGCATGAAGGCGGTTCAAAACATCATTTTTGATTTGGGAGGGGTGCTCCTCAACATCAACTACGGGGCTACGGAGCAGGCGTTTGTGCAACTGGGCGTTACAAATTTTCATGAACTGTTCAATCAGTTTCATGCCAACGATCTGTTCAGTAACCTCGAAACAGGAGCGGTTGCCGAAGAACGGTTTTTTGAACTGCTGCAGCAGTCGTCGGGCCTGCAACTAACGCGTGAACAAATCCTCACGGCCTGGAACGCGATGTTGCTCGACTTCAGAACCGAAAGCATCGCCTTTCTTCGATCCCTACGCAGCCGCTACAGGGTTTATTTGCTCAGTAACACCAATGAGTTGCATCTTCAGGAATTCAGTCGCTCGTTTCAGTCGGCGTTCGACGGCAACCAACTCGACGATCTTTTTGATGCGGCCTATTATTCGCATCGCATCGGTTTCAGAAAGCCCAATAAAGAAGCGTTTGAATGGGTACTGCGGCAACACGGGCTTGTGCCGGAAGAAACCTTGTTTATTGATGACAGTGCGCCCAACATTGAGACGGCCGCCCAACTGGGGCTCCAAACCATTCATCTTTTACCGGGCAACACCATCGAATCGCTGGGTTTGTAATGCCGGAACTTGCGTGTAAACGGGAGATTAGCTTTCCTTAACTTCTTCAAAATCAATATAATCGCCCGCTTTGGCTGGAGGACGGTTGTTGGTCTGCGGCTCGGGATTTGGGGTAACACCCGGTTGCTGTGTGCGTTCCTGAAACTCATTAACCCGCTTTTTCATTTCACGGGCAGCCTTGCCTACCGGCAGCAGAAAATGGAAGAGGAAATTGTAAAGAAAATAAACAATCAGTGCAATGACCAAATAGCGTAACATGGGCACAAAATTAAGCAATCGGCAGAGTGAATTTGTGAAGAAGACTTTAATATTCCCTGAAAGCACCGGTATACTATTAAAAAAGTATTTCGCCGATCGGTTGCAAATGCTTAGTTTTGCAGCGGAATAAAGAAACAGCGGAAGGGAACGGAAATCGTTCCCTTCTTTATTGCACATACATGAACCTGGAACAAAAGAAAGAACAGATTACGGCGATGCTGCTGGAATTAATCAGCTCCCGGCCCGATTATTTTCTGGTGGATCTCAAACTCAAAACCGGTAACAAATTACAGGTGTTGCTGGATGCAGATGCAGGGGTTTCGCTGGGTGAATGCATCACCGTAAACCGCGCTTTGTATAAAAACATTGAAGAAGCGGGTTTGTTCCCGCCCGGTGAATTTGAACTGGAAGTGTCGTCTCCCGGTTTGGATGAGCCACTGAAACTCACCCGTCAGTACCTTAAAAACATCGGTCGCCCGGTAGAAGTGATTTTAAAAGACGGACGGAAGGTGGATGGCAAGCTTCTTTCGGCAACCGAAACCGAAATTGTAGTGGAAGAAACCAAAGGGAAAGGAAAGAAACAGGAAATCATTCAACATACGTTTGCAACGGAACATATAAAATCAACAAAAATTCAAATTGTATTTTAACCGATCCGGATCAACGGATCAAGAGCATTAAAAAATAAGAGCTATGGCTAGTATCAACCTCATTGAAAGTTTCCAGGAATTTAAGGACGCCGAAAACATTGACCGTCCTACCATGATGAAAGTGCTGGAAGATGTATTCAAAACCTTACTCCGTAAAAAATACGGCAGCGACGAAAACTTCGACGTAATCGTCAATACCGAAAAGGGAGATCTGGAAATCATGCGTCGCCGTACCATTGTGCCGGATGGCGAAGTCAATGATCCGCTGGCAGAAGTAGCCTATACCGATGCCGTTAAAGTAGAACCCGATTTTGAAGTGGGCGAGGAATTGTATGAAGATGTGGACATCCACGATTTTGGTCGTCGTGCCATCCTGGCTGCCAAGCAAACACTGGCCAGCCGTATCAGCGATCTCAAGAAAAACGTGCTGGTTAAAAAATACGAAGACCGTATTGGTGAAATCATCAGCGCCGAAGTGTACCAGGTATGGAAAAAAGAAGTGTTGCTGCTCGATGAAGAAGGAAACGAATTGTTACTGCCCAAGAGCGAACAAATACCGCAGGATTATTTCAAAAAAGGCGAGAACATTCGCGCAGTTATCAAACGCGTGGAACTGAAAAACAACACGCCGGTAATCATCCTTTCACGTACCAGCGAAACCTTCCTGGCTAAATTGCTGGAAATTGAAGTGCCCGAAATTTTTGACGGCTTGATCGTGATCAAGAAAATTGTTCGCGAACCCGGCGAACGTGCAAAAGTGGCGGTAGAAAGCTTTGATGATCGTATCGATCCGGTAGGTGCCTGCGTTGGTATGAAAGGTAGCCGTATTCACGGTATTGTGCGTGAACTGAAGAACGAGAATATTGATGTCATCAATTATACTACCAACATCAACTTGCTGATTCAGCGTTCGCTGACACCGGCAAAAATTACCAGTATGACCATTGATCAGGATCGCAAACACGCCGATGTGTACCTCAAGCCCGATCAGGTTTCGCTGGCAATTGGTAAGCGGGGTGTGAACATCAAACTGGCCGGTGCCTTAACCGGATTTGAACTGGATGTGTACCGCGATACGGAAGGTGAAGTAGATGAGTTTGATATCGACCTGGATGAATTTACCGATGAAATTGAAGGTTGGGTTATTGATACACTCAAAGGAATTGGTTGCGATACCGCCCGCAGTGTACTGGAATTGACCACCGAAGAACTGGAACGTCGTACCGATCTGGAAAAAGAAACGATCGAAGATGTGCGCCGTGTACTGAAAGAAGAATTTGAAAACGAATAATCAAGAAGCCGCCCCTGAAAACAAATCATTAAGTAGATCAATTAAAATATCTGAATGTCTGATAGTAACACACCGCGTTTGATGGCCGCCGCCAAGGAATTCAACATCGGGAAAGATACCCTGATCGAGTTTCTTGCAGGAAAAGGGTTCAATAAAGAAGATCTGAAGCCTACTGCAAAGCTTACGGAAGCCATGTACCGTTCGCTCCAGGCAGAATTTTCATCTGATAAGGCTGCAAAAGCCAAAAGTGATCAGATCGAAATTCCCAAGGGTGGCATGGGCGAGCACAAAAAGAAAAAAGAAGACGAAGAGGTTCTGTTTAAAAAGGAAACGAAAAAGGTTGTCGTAAAAGAAGAACCCAAAGTAGAAGAAGTTCCTGCTCCTGAACCTGTTGCGGTAGTTGAACCCCAACCGCCGGTAGAAGAAGTTGTTCAGCCAACTGTTGAACCCGTAAAGGAAGAAGTCGCTCCGGAGCAAGAAGCCATCAAGCGCACTACTCCCGAAATTGAAGGGCCTAAGGTAATTGCCAAAATTGATCTGGATAAAATTGACGGATCTACCCGTCCTAAAAAGTCGGTCAAGAAAAAAGAAGAAGAACCTAAGGAAGCGCCAAAGGAAACACCCAAGCCGGTAGTTGAAACACCTGCGCCTGTTGCAGAGGTAACCGCTGTTACTCCTGCACCGCAGGAAACAGATGCGCCTGAGGTGGTAATTGAAAACATCAAGGCAGAAGTACTGGAAGGACCAAAAATCCTGGGTAAAATTGAATTGCCCATCAATTCAGACACACGACCCAAGCCGGTTGATAAAGAAAAACGGAAACGCAAACGTATTCCAATCGATAAAAAAGGCAATCAGCCTGCTATCGAAGACAAGAGCAAGGGCGGAGGTTTTAGAAGAGATGAACGTCGCCCCGGTATTCAGGTGGGTCCCGGTGCCAACAGGGGAAGAGACAACCGCAGCCGCGAAGAAAAAGTCATTGACGAGAAACAAATTCAGGATAAGCTCCGCGAAACACAGGCCAAATTAACCGGTGGCGGCGGAAGAGGTAAGAGCCTCAAGGCGAAATACCGTAAACTGAAACGGGAAGAAATGGCAGAGAATGCTGCCGAAGGAAGCGACAGCACGGTGTTGCAGGTAACCGAATTCATCAGCGCCAGTGAACTGGCCAGTTTGATGAACGTGTCGCCAACCGAAGTGGTTGCCAAATGTTTCGGACTCGGATTGATGGTATCTATCAATCAGCGTTTGGATGCAGAGGTAATTGAACTGGTTGCGGGCGAATTCGGCTATACCGTTGAATTCATCGACATGGAAAAACAGGCGGCCATGGAAGAAGAGATCGAAGCCGATAACGAAGAAGATCTCCGACCCAGAGCCCCCATTGTAACCATCATGGGTCACGTTGACCACGGTAAAACTTCATTGCTCGACTACATCCGCAGTGCCAATGTGGTATCGGGTGAAGCGGGAGGTATTACCCAGCATATCGGTGCCTATGAGGTAACGGCGGCCAACGGTAAAAAAATTACGTTCCTGGATACGCCCGGTCACGAAGCCTTTACGGCCATGCGTGCCCGTGGTGCCAAGGTTACGGATATTGCCGTGATCGTGATTGCAGCCGATGACGCAGTGATGCCACAAACCAAAGAGGCGATCAGTCACGCACAGGCAGCCGGAGTACCTATGATCTTTGCCATCAATAAAATTGACAAGGAAGGCGCCAACCCTCAAAAAATTTACGAGCAACTTTCTCAAATGAACTTGCTGGTGGAAGAATGGGGTGGTAAATTCCAGAGTCAGGAAATTGCGGCCAAAAAAGGATTGAACGTTGATAAGCTTTTGGAAAAAATATTGCTGGAAGCAGAATTACTGGAACTGAAAGCCAACCCCGAACGGGAAGCAACCGGATCCATCATTGAAGCTTCGCTCGACAAAGGACGCGGATATGTGGCCACCATCCTGGTTCAAAACGGAACTTTGGAACAAGGCGATTTGATTGTGTCCGGACAATATTACGGTAGAATTAAAGCGATGTTCAATGAACGCAACCAGCGTATTGAAAAAGCAGGTCCGTCTACACCGGTACAGATCCTTGGTTTGAACGGTGCTCCTCAGGCGGGTGAGAAATTCAAAATGTATGAAGACGAGGCCGAAGCCAAAGAAGTGGCAACGCGCCGTGCACAGATATTACGCGAACAAGGTATTCGTACGAAGAAACATATTACACTTGATGAAATCGGTCGTCGTTTGGCGCTGGGCAACTTTAAAGAGTTGAACCTGATCATCAAAGGGGACGTGGACGGATCGGTAGAAGCCTTAACGGATTCTTTACAAAAACTCTCCACCGAAGAAATTGCGGTAAATGTCGTTCATCGTGCGGTAGGTCAAATTTCAGAGGCAGACGTTACTCTTGCAAGTGCGTCCGATGCGATCCTGATTGGATTTAATGTTCGTCCGTCGCTACAAGCAGCACGTTTGGCCGAGCAGGAAGGTGTGGAAATCAAAAACTACTCCATCATCTACAACGCCATCGAAGAAGTGAAGAGCGCGATGGAAGGGATGCTGGAACCCAAGATCACGGAGAAAGAGGTGGCTACGGTTGAAATTCGTGAAGTGTACAAATTCGATAAAGTTACCGTTGCAGGTTGTTATGTGCTGGAAGGCAAAATCAAACGCGATGCAAAAATCCGTCTGTTCCGCGATGGGGTTCTTGTATATCCACGTCAGGAAGGAGCCTTTGCCGAGTTGGGCAGCTTGAAACGCTATAAAGATGATGCTAAAGAGGTGCTTTCCAATATGGAGTGCGGTCTTACCATCAAAAACTTTGGCGATGTAAATGTGGGCGATACCGTTGTGGCCTTTGAGCAGGAGGAAGTGAAACGGACGCTTTGATCTTTCAATAAAGATTGTTAAATCGGGAGGGGCGTGTGGTTGAATACACGCCGCTCCTTTACTTTTGAGCTTCATGTCTAAATTCGTAACATCGTTTTTATCAGGGGTGATGCTCCTGTTAGCCGCAACAGCCACTGCACAACCCAAAAAAATTGTTGCAGACAAAATTGTAGCTGTTATTGGTGACCGATACATTCTCAAATCCGACATTGACAACCAGATTGCCGATGCAAAACGTCAGGAGGTAGAATTGCCTCCCAATGCGCCCTGTATTGTGATGCAGCAATTGCTGGTCAATAAAATGCTGGCCATTCAAGCCGGGAAGGATTCGCTTCCGGTGAGTGAAGAGGAAGTAGAAGCCGATATCGATAACCGGATTCGCTATTTCATTCAGCAATACGGCTCTAAGGAAGTAATTGAACAAATCACGGGCAAAACGATTTATCAGTTTCGTGAAGAAATGCGGGAGCCCATACGCGAGGGCAAACTTGCCGCTGCTATGCGGAATAAAATTCTGGAGAACGTAAAACTGACTCCTACTGAAGTGAAGAGTTTTTACGAACGCATTCCCAAAGACAGCCTTTCTTTTTACGAAACGGAGTTGGAAATCGGCGAAATCATCGTGTATCCCAAGCCCGGCCGTGAAATGGAAGAATACGCTCAGGAAGAATTGAAAGAATACAAACGCATGGTGGAAGCGGGAGAGAAAAAATTTGAAACACTGGCGTCTTTGTATACCGATGATCCGGGCAGCAAGCAAACCGGCGGTCTGTATGTGCTCAATAAAAACGACCGTCAATGGGACCCTACCTTTTTTAATACGGCCATGAGTTTGAAAGAAGGTCAAATTTCCCGTGTTATTAAATCCAAATTCGGGTACCATATCATTCAATGTGTGATGCGCAATGGAGAGGAAGTAACCATCCGTCATATTTTAAAAATCCCGCGTATCAACGATCAGGATGTAAAAAATGCTATCAATAAACTGGATACAGTTCGGTCAAAACTTATTGCCGGAACCATTCAGTTTGGCGAAGCGGTTAACAAGTACTCGGATGAAGAGACCTCTAAGTTTTCGGGCGGACGCAAAACCGGAGCCGACGGATCTTCTATTCTAACCATTGACCAACTCGACAAAGATCTCGTTCCCTTGTTGGGGCAATTGAAACCCGGCGAATATTCTCTGCCCGTTGTATTTACAGACGAAAGAGGTAAAAAAGGTATTCGTATCGTATATCTGATTTCAAGGACCGAACCGCATCGGGAGAATCTATCGGACGATTACAATAAAATTGCGAACCGGGCACTCGAAGAAAAGAAGGAAAAGGAACTGGAAAAATGGTTTCTTAAAAATTCAAAGACCTTCTTTGTACGCATCGAAGGCGAGTACAAAAATTGTGAAGCCGTTAACCTCCTCCTGGGAAATTAGAATTAACTTTAGTCGTGTTAGAGCGGTAGATGAATGTCTGTTTTCAACATAGTGTGAAAACTGATTTCAGCTCTTGCCGCCTCCTTGAATCATTCACTAAAATCTTTTTTATGGCAGCCAATAAAATCATTCCCCAGGTTTATGGTTATCTGGTTTGTATTGTCGCGGTTATTACGTTTTTGGTAAGTACCGGGCAACTCCTCAATGCTATTGTGGATCGTGCTGATCCAATTCATGCCGATGGTTACTATGATGGCGGATCCACTCTGTCAACTTTTGAGGCTTACAAACTTGAAAAAATGAATGCCGTGCAGCATGCAGATTCGCTTAGTCGCGCACAAATTCCCGATAACAACACCTTGCGCAGCATGTATGAAACAGAAAAAGCAGAGAAACTGGCGGCCGCCAAGCACCGCAACTTTCGCAGTCTGTTTGTAAGCAGTGTATTGCTGGTGCTCTCCTTTTCGCTTTTCTTATTTCACTGGAGATGGTTACGGTCAATTAGCAAACAAGCGGCTTAGGTACTGCGTTGAATTCATTTGTGCGATTAGCATCTTTATGTATTATGCCGTGTTGAATCGGCTTATTCCTTATTGGGGTTCAGGTAAAGCCATGCAGCCTTGATCTCTGTATAGCTGTAATCATCACCTAAAATTTGCTTCAGTTCGCTGTGTTTTTTTCCGGGATGAGATACAAATACTTCCTGAAGCGCTTCCAGTTTTTGGGCTGTTACAAAAAGATGAACAGGCACCTCGTTGGTTGCAAGGTATTCCATCAGATGGTTTTCCACAGTTCCTGACGTCAGATTGCGTTCTGTGGCGATTGCCTGTATGCTTTTTCCCTCTTTGAAAAGTTCCAGACTCTTTTCGGCAGAAGCTATTTTGGGTTGCTTTCCGGTTTTGGATGGTTTTTCGGTTTTAGTTTTTTTGCCTAAAAACAGATCCGTTGAAGTTTCAATTCCCTGTTCGTTGCAATACGTTTCTACCAGTTCAAGAATAGCATCACCGTATTTTTCGGCTTTTGCTTTTCCAAACCCGTTTAGTTGCTGTAACTGTTGTTTGGTAGTTGGGAGGTATGTACAGATTTCTTTCAGGCTTGCTGCATTGGCAATCATATAGATCGGCACATTCAAATCGTTGCACAATCGATCACGCCAGGACTTTAATTGATAAAACAATTCCGGGTTTTTGATCTCAGGATCTTCGTTTTGTGTTTTGTGGGCAGCGTAGGAAGTTATGTTTAGGCGCGGTGTTGCATAATTCAATTTATGTTTGAGGTAGCCCGACACGCTAAAGACATTGGTTGCGAATTCAAGCAGGTAAATTGTTTGATGCAGGGCGAGCAATAAGTCTTTCAGCGGCTCATTCAGGGCAACTGCAGATTCTTTATGTTCGGTAGTAAAGGGATGTTGTTCCAGTCGTGTCTTCAATTCAACAATACGTGGCAGGAAATATGAAGCACCATCCCGAATGCGTTGTTGCAAAGTTGGGTTTTCTTCAATGATCGGTATTTCCCGGAGCAGTATTTGAATCTGAACAATGAATTTTTGAGCCGGCAGTTGCAATTGTAAAAAATCATCATTCCACTGTTCCAGCCAACTGTTTGCATTGGAATGAAGATGTGCGGCATGAAGGGTGCCTTGTTTTTGGAGTTCCTTCGCAATGAACGAAACCGGTTTCATTTCAAACAAATCGGCTAAAAGTTGCAGCGTAAACACTTGTCTTGCTCCCGTAAAGCGATCGAGCAAAGGACCTCTCGGTTGGAGTGCAGATTGTGCCTCACGCACCTGAGTGTTTGTGTGTATGGCCGTTGGCGGGATGGGCGTCAGGAGCACAATCCCATCCAAACGGGTGCAACGGCTCAAGGCTACGTAAACTTGTCCGCTGCTGAAAGAGGCAGCCGCATCCAGCATGACCTGTTCGAAGGTCAGTCCCTGACTTTTATGAATGGTGATGGCCCATGCAAGTCGTAACGGGTATTGATGAAAACTACCGAGCACTTCCTGTTCCAGTTTTTCATCGTTACGGTTGAGCGTATACCGTGTGTTTTCCCAAACATCTTTTGTGACCTCTATTTCATCTTTGTCGCATACAACCACTACTTTATCTGTTTCCAGTTTTTTGATGGTGCCGATTTTCCCGTTAAAATATTTTTGGCTGTTTGAGTCGTTTTTTAGGAACATGACCTGTGCTCCTTCTTTCAGGATCAGATTTGCTTCTGCAGGGTATAGGTTCTCGGGAAAATCACCTTCAATTTCGGCTTGGTATTCAAAAGACGTCGTTTCCAGTTTCTGTAACTGTCGTTCATTGATACGGTCGGCTTGTTGATTGTGGGTGGTGAGTGTTATGTAAGAATCCTTTTTGTCGGGTTCAAAGTTTGGCCGGTAGCGACTGTTCAATGTCTGAAAATCATCGGCCGACATTTGATTGTTCCGAACATTGTTGAGCAACGAAACAAATTCGTCTTCTTTTTGACGGTATATTTTTTGGAGTTCGATCAATAACGGCTGCTGTTCTTTTACGGAAAGACTGTCAAAGAAAAAAGGAGATTCATAGTATGTACGTAAAAGTTCCCATTCTTCTCGTTTTACAACGGGGGGTAATTGATATAAGTCGCCGATATAGAGCATTTGTACCCCTCCAAATGGCGACTCATGATGGCGACGTACGCTTTTCAGGATTGTGTCAATTGCATCCATAACATCGGCGCGCACCATACTAATTTCATCAATGACCAGCAATTCCATTTTTCGCAGCAGGCTCAGGCGTTGTTTGCTGTATCGTATGGTTTTTAGCAGTTCGCTGCGATTTCCGTTACTGGGTAAAAAAGGGTGGAGCGGCAATTGAAACAGACTGTGTAGGGTGACTCCTCCCGCGTGAATGGCGGCAACCCCTGTGGGGGCAGCAATGATGCTGTTTTTACTACACTCTTTTTTCAGGTGTTTGAGGAACGTGGTTTTCCCTGTACCGGCTTTCCCTGTCAGAAAAATACTTTCCTGTGTTTCGTTTACAAAACGAAATGCCAGGTCAAATAATTCATTTTGTTCAACTTGCTGCGTCATACGTAAAA
>JBMLSG010000053.1:0-1690 GCA_049240625.1 Lacibacter sp.
AATTTTAGTTCCTTCATTTTGAGCGGGTTAGCCTTTTTGTAAGGCTATAAGAGCGGTAGGCCTTTTCTTTCTTAAAGGCGAACGATTGTTTGTGCTTATTTTTGTCGTACTTTTACTTAAGATTTGGGTTTGTAAGCCGTGTTATTACGGTTTTCCTTTTTTTAAATTCCTCCCTTAAGAAAACCATCCGATACCTGCCGAATACTTGAATCGATTCATTTCTTGCGAAATGCATCACCCGATCCTTTGAAAAACCGCCAAGGAAGAGCCCGAAAGAATTACACGGCTATCGTGTATGTAATCAAGAACCTCAATGAATCGGGTATGAAACTGAAATTTTACACGCCTATTACTGTTTTAGCGACCTCTTTACGTTCTACTTATATTGGATTGCTCTGTCTTGTAGTCAGTTTGTTGACAGCAGCCGTTGCAATGGGACAAACAGCGGGAACGCTGGATAATTTTGGTGATGGGAATTTTACAATCGGTCCGGCATGGACACTAACAAACGGTGTTCCTACAGTAGTTTCGAATGAATTGACTTTTTCTACACCAAACGGCACGAATGGTTTCGGACTAAATATGTACACAGCTTTTTCTACACCTTGTCAGGAGTGGAGTTTTACAATTCGGAGTAGTAGTTCATCAAATGTTGATACATTTCGGTATTTTTTTATCTTGAAAGATCATGTAAATCCAACAAATGTATTAGCCGATGGATATTGTATTCAATACATGGGGAATAGTGGTGATTTTACACTTTGTAGACTAGACAATGGCATATTAACATCTTTACAAAATTATGATGGGCCATTTTCATCTTCATTAACACCAAGATCTGTAAGGTTAACGCTTTCAAGTGCCGGACTTTTTGAACTGTTTGTTAATGGAACATCTCGGTTTACGATATCTGATGCCAATTATAAATCTTGTTTAAGTCAGTATCAGGCGATCAGAATTGCAGATGCAACAACCACAACAAATTCATATACTTATTATGTTGACAATTTTGCTTACGTCACCTGGCCTTGTACCAATCCGGCTGATGCCGGTACCATTGGTAATGCGCAGGCGCAATGTGCGGCTTTTGATCCGGCGGCTTTAACAGAACTCACGGCTCCAACTTGTTACTACGGCAATCTGGAATATCAATGGCAGGTTTCTGAGGATGGCTTTACTTCAGGTTTTACAGATATAGCCGGTGCTACCGCAGTCGGTTACAATCCGCCATTTTCCAATCAGCGTGCTTATTACAAACGCCTAACCAAAGTGTCCTGTGCCGCCACCTGGCTGGAATCTAATGCCATACCGGTTTATGTTTCTAATTTTATTTCGGGTTATCCTAAAGACGATACGGTGTATAATGAATTGGGCAATGCCATCTTTGGAGTAGAGGTGAGTATCCTCTCGGGCAATACGTTTGTGTGGCAGGTTAGTACCAATAGTGGTGGAAGCTGGTCTGATATTTCTGCCAACGCTACCTACATTATCTCGAGTCCTGCGTCAAATCCAAACAGATCCTTCCTGAATGTGACCAATCCTGCTTACAGCATGCATCAGTACCAGTATCGATGTGTTGTAACCAACAGTTGCGGTAGTGTTACAACCAGTCCGGCCGTGTTAAATGTATTGCAACAGCTTAATTTTTCGAATACAACTTCGGCAACATGTGGATCATGGGATGGTAATC
>JBMLSG010000054.1:0-2277 GCA_049240625.1 Lacibacter sp.
TAACTACATTACCGTCTTCTATTCCGGTAACAGCGATCAGTTCTAAAAATGCAAACCTGACCATCCGTTTTGACGGAACATCCATTGGAAATGTGCCAAGTGGTACAACAGTAAGCGGCAATGCCAATGTAACCACCCGTTGTGATCATCGTATAACGTTAGAGGGGATTGACGGCGCAACGAATATAAAGGACACGATCAACTTTTTCTTGTACCCTACATCTATCCCCACCGGTTCCAGACCTGTAGGCAGAAAAGATGGTATCACCTTTGAAAATGGAAATACGGAAGCCGTATTTATTTTATACGCGCCCGGCAAACAGAAAGTAGCATTGGTTGGAGATTTTAATAACTGGACACCTACCTGTGCTACATTAATGACAAAGGATAATGATTATTTCTGGGTTCGTTTAACAGGACTGACACCGGGTGTTCGTTATGCTTACCAATATGTGGTGGATGAAACTATTCGTGTGGTGGATCCATACACCGAATTGATTTTGGACCCCTGGAACGATCAATACATCTCATCGTTTAACTTCCCTAATATTCCTGCTTATCCATCCGGCTTGGCTTCGCGTCATGTAGGTGTTATTTCTCCCGGTGAAGCGCAATATAACTGGACTACCCCGGTAGCGTATGGAAGACCCGATAAAAAGGATTTGATGGTATATGAACTTTTGGTACGCGACTTTTTGGCAACACAAAGTTTCAAAACCTTGAAGGATACATTAGGTTATATCAAGCGTCTTGGTTTCAATGCTATTGAATTGATGCCGGTGAATGAGTTTGATGGTAACAACAGTTGGGGGTACAACCCGGCCCATTTCTTTGCTGTAGACAAAATGTATGGCACAAAAAATGATTTGAAGGCCTTAATTGACAAGGCTCATGAAATGGGAATTGCGGTTATTGTGGATGCGGTACTTAACCACGCTACCGGCGACAATCCTTTGGCGGCCATGTGGTGGAATGGAACAACCAATAAGCCTGCTTCCAACAATCCATATTTTAATGTAGATGCCAACCATCCGTTTGGATTTTTTAACGATTTCAATCATGGGGCATCAGTTACCCAAGAATATGTAAAGCGCTACATCGAATATTGGCTTACGGAGTTTCGTGTGGATGGTTTCCGTTGGGATCTGAGTAAAGGATTTCTCCCCGCAGGATTTATAGCCGATTGGAATGCTAGGATTGATTGGCGTATTGAATTATGGCAGGATTACTACAATAAGATGAATGCAGTATCGCCGGGTTCTTATTGTATTTTAGAGCATTTGGGAAGCGAGAGTGAAGAAGCCGAGTTGGCAAAACGTGAAATGATGTTGTGGGGCGAAATGCATGCGCAATTCAAGCAAAATGTCATTGGTTTTCCTACAAGCGGGGCAGAGAATTTAAATAGTGTGCACTGGAAAAATCGTGGTGGGGGATGGAATGATTCTTATCTGGATACCAGACCTCACTTGGTTACCTATGCTGTTAGTCATGATAAAGAGCGGATTATGATTGAGAACCTGTTTTACGGCAACACTACAAATTCGTCACACAATGTAAAAGATTTGAATACGGCACTGCGTCGCTCAGAGTCTATGGGCGGGTTTTTAATGTCCTTCCCGGGTCCTAAAATGATCTGGCAGTTTGATGAATTGGGTTATGACGTATCCATCATGGGTTGTTCCCCTACATGGGCTCCGCCTGCTGTTTATCCAACGAATGAGTCCTGCAAAACGGATTCCAAACCGGCACGCTGGAACTATTACACGTTTGGTCCGCGGATGCGCATTTTTGAAACGTATGCTGCAATGGCAAAATTGAGAAAACAGTTCAAGGAAGCATTTCGTTCTCCCTTTTTGGCTTCCGGAACCAACTTGAGCGGTTCGGTGAAAACGATCGTTGTTGATGCCAATTCAATTAACACATCAGGATTGAAATATGTCGCAGTCGTTAACTTCGATGTAAATACACAAAACCCGACTGTTACTTTCCCCGGTAATGGTACCTGGTACGATTACTTGAATGGGGGATCTATCACCGTTACCACCGGTAGCGCTTCCATATCATTGCCTCCGGGTGTTTTCAAGATCTATTTGAATCAGAATGTGACCGGCGGAGTAGTAACCAGCCTGCGGAATGTTATCGCCAGTAACAATGAGTTCAAGTTGAGTGTGAGTCCTAATCCTGTTACAAGCAGCGCACTGGTACAATATGAACTGCCCCGCAGTGGTAAAGTAGAGTTGCAATTGATTAATGTACAAGGTCAGGTTGTGGCTTCCC
>JBMLSG010000055.1:0-2860 GCA_049240625.1 Lacibacter sp.
AGAGGTGTTGGATTTAATCTCAACGGTTCCGGCTATACGGAAATTTCAGCACCCTTTTCTGGTACAACCAACCCGGGAAATTATGCGTTTACGACCAATCCTCAACCGATGAATACTTCGTTTTTTATTTCCGGTGGGGATCATACATCGGGTAGTGGGAAGATGATGGTTGTAGATGGAAATACAACAGGAGGTGCACAACGATTTTGGGACGCCGGTAATACCGGGGGAGGTGTGTGCGGACTTACAGTTGGGGCAACCTATACATTTAGTTTTTGGATTAAATCAGTTGCAACATCGGTAACCGATCCATCAACGCAGGCAGATATACGAATTCAACTTAATAATGCGAGTGTTACTTCTGCTCCTGCTTCTACGCTCGCACCTTTGCCTAATGCGGGGTGGGTGAAAGTAACCTATCAGTTTGTTCCATCAAACGGATGTGTGAATATTGGATTGTGGAATGAGAATACCAATCCGGTTGGGAATGACTTTGCAGTGGATGATTTTGAATTGTTGCCTCCACCCGAACCACTCAGTTTGTCTTATACTGTTACCAATGTGAGTTGTCCCGGAGCGAGTGACGGAGCCATCATCGGTTATGGGAAAGGAGGTAGTTTGCCGTATCAGGTTTATACATTGGGAGGGGCAGCTTCGCAAACGAAAACGGACGGTGTGTTTACAGGTCTGGCACCGGGAACTTACACGTTGCGTGTCCGGGATCAGGCCAATCAGGAAGTTTCTGTAAGTTCAATTGTTGTCACAGAGCCTGCCGATCTGGTAGTAAGTGCCGGAACAACGATTTGCAACGGAGATCCGGTTACGCTATCTGTTTCGGGTGGAAACGGGTATACCTGGACGGCTTCGCCCAATGATCCAACGTTAACAACGCCCTCTGTTTCTAATCCTGTAGTACGGCCTACGGTTAATACTGTGTATACCGTCCAGTCTTCTGTATCAAACTCCGTTGATTTAATCTTTAATGGTAATTTCTCTTTGGGGAATTTGGGTTTTTATACCGATTATAAATATTATACACCTGCCAATACGAATGGTGTTCAAAGAGCTTATGGGATAGTAACCAATTCGAATACCTGGTTTTCCGGATTCGGATCTTGTACCGGCAGGGGCGGCACCGGAAATATGATGGTTTTTGATGGATCGGCCTTCAACTCCGGTAACGATAAGGTGTGGTGCCAAACTGTAGCAGTTAAACCGAGTCAGTCATATACTTTTACATACTATATACAATCATTGGTAGCATCCAATCTAGCCAATATTGAAGTTTTCATCAACGGCGTTAAGATTGGTACTGATTTGGCTCCCAATACTACATGTTCCTGGTTGCAACGATCCTACAACTGGAATTCAGGTGCAAGCACTTTAGCTCAAATCTGTATATATGATCGTACTGTTGCAACCACAGGGAATGATTTTGCTTTGGATGATATTTCGTTTACAACAACCATCAATTGTTTGCTAACTAAAACCGTAAACGTTACTGTTAATAATTGTGCTTGTCCCATACAATTAGCGCCCTCTTCAACGCCCAATACAAATTGTAATCCTGCCGTTTGTACTTATACCGGACCTAAGGTTCGTATCAATGAATTGCACATTCAGCCTGCTTCCGGTAATCAAATTATTCGACGGGCCGATTTAGCAACCGGATCGGAATGGATTGAATTGTACAATCCCAATCCTTGTCAGGCAATTGATTTAAGTTGTTTTATGTTGGGGAATTATTCTACCGAAGCGAGTGGTACTGTTCAGGAACCTGCCGTTATATTTTTTCCTCCGGGAACTACGATTCCCCCTCTTGGGTTCTTGACCATTGGTGGACCTTCAACGAATGCGGATTTAAAACCACCCACTCTTGTAAATGGTCTTGTAGGCAATCGGTTGTATTTACCCGGTGGACTTTCGGATGGAGGATGGATTGGTATTTGGGATGATAACGGAAATCCCATTGACGCAGTTTATTGGATGGACCCAACGCGTAATATCAACAGCGCTTTTGCTACGGGATCGTTTGCGGTGTCACCCGGAACTATTAATGCCGGGAATGTGCCGTTCAATTGCCCATATAGAGGCACCTTACCTACAGCAAGGCAACTTGAGGGTTCAGGGGGACCTATTTCCAGGATAGGAGGATATGCGTCTAACGGACAATTTCAATTTCGCTCAACAGACGGCGGTGCTGCCTGGACGTTTAATAGTGCCACAAACACTATCGGTGCTTGTAATGCTGCTTGTGCCACACCGTTTAATTCCGGTTGTACGGGTACGGCAACAGTGGTTGCAACGGGCGGTCAAGCTCCTTACACGTATAAATGGAATGATCCTCTCGGACAAACAACTGCTACCGCTACAGGTCTTTGTGCCGGACAGTATTGTGTGGATGTAAAAGATGCAAATCAAAATTGTGTTGCTAATATTTGCGTTACAGTACAGGATAATTGTTGTGCCAGTATCACATTGCCCTCTGCGAGTCAGCCAATCTGTATTGGGGGTGATCCTTCTGTATTCACAGTCAACACTACAGCAACAGGTACAAATGCGATCACCTATAAATACTATACAAGTATTCAAACAGGAACAGCAATGTATACAGGAGGTACTGTTTTGGGTACAGTAACACCATCAGGTGGGATAGCATCCTACAATGCCGGAGTATTGGGATCGGCTGGTTCTCTTCCCAATACTCCAAACACTTATTACGTTTATGCAATATTAAATCCAACACCTGCAAGTGCAGCTTGTCGGCCTTTTCAGGAAATTATTGTTACTGTTAATCCGTTACCAGCCACCCCTACTGCGAGTGTAACGATACAGCCAACTTGCACAACTCCTACGGGTA
>JBMLSG010000056.1:0-46087 GCA_049240625.1 Lacibacter sp.
ATTTTCTTCGCTTGCAATACATGCGTAATGCTTCGGCGGCTTTCTGATAACCCATGTTTTTTGCTTTTCGGAAATAACTGCATGCTTCCGATTTATCACCCGACTGTATCTTCATAAATCCAATACCATAGTAAGCTTCTGCATATTCGGGATTCAATTCAATTACAAAATGCAAATCAGTTATTGCACCTTTATAGTCCTTCAGCATTCCTTTCATTAAGGAACGATTGTAATAGGCCTGTACATACAGCGGATAAAGTGCAATCGCATTTGTGTAATCTTCAATTGCAGCTGTATAATTCTTCAAATAACTATAGGCATTGGCTCTGTTGAAATAAGCCTTTGCATAATCGGGTTTGATTTGTAATGCTTTGGTAAAATCCTGTATGGCAAGTTCAAAATTGAGTCGTTCGCAAAATAGATTACCCCGATTATTATAGGCATCATAAAAATCGGGTTTCAATTCAATGGCTTTTGAAAAATCCTCAAATGCTTTATTGTAATCCCGTAAATCACTCCAGGCATTTCCCCTGTTAAAATAAGCCTCTGCATAGGAAGGATTATAGGAGATGGCTTCGGTATAGTCGGCAATCGCGTTGAAAAAGTCGTTTAAATCGGCCCGAATATTTCCACGATTGTAGAAGGCCTCAGGGAAAAATGGATTGTAGGTTAATGCAAGTGAATAATCATTCAGAGCTCCTTGCGAATCACCGCTTTCAGATTTTAAATTTCCTCTGTTGTTGTAACTTTCAGAGAAACCCGGATACATTTCCAAAGCTTTTGAATAGTCTTGTATGGCGCCCTGTAAGTTGTTCAACATCCGCTTAACATTCGCACGGTTGTAATAGGCCTCGGAAGACTGCGGGTTGAGTTCTAAAGCCTTGTTATAATCCTGAAGTGCTTGTCCCAGTTGATTCAATTGCATATGAGCATACCCCCTACTGTTGTAGGCTTCAAAATAATTGGGAACGAATTTTAACACTTGAGTAAAGTCAAGAACCGCACCCGCATAGTCGCGTAGTTGCAATTTATACGTTCCGCTTAACATCAATGTTTCAACCGAATCTCTTGAAAACACTTCGGCATATTGATAATCAATTTGAGCACCATGATAATTTCTCAACTCCGATTTGATTCGTGCACGGAAATAAAAGGCATCGGCATAGGAAGGGAAAATCTGAAGAGCCTTATCAAAATCGGCCAAAGCGCCCGTATAATCTTGTAAGGCATATTTTGCGAGACCGGCTCCTAACATCGCTTGAAAAAATACGGGATTTGAACTCAAAGCCTTATTAAAATCGGCAATTGCATTTTTAAACCGATTCAAACTCCGGTTTAGTTCTCCCCTCGCATAATAAGCATCGGCAAATAAAGGATATTGTTCAATTGCTTTATCTAAATCGGAAAATGCTTCCTGATGTTTACCTAATTGCACATTTGTAAGACCACGGTAATAGTACAACCAGGCATTGGCTTTGTTTTTTTCGATCGCCGTTGAAAAACTGGTCAGCGCATCTGAATAATTCTTCTGATAATACCCATATAGCCCTTTGTTGTACCAATCCAGATAGGATTGCGCACTAGTACATTGACTAAAGAAAAAAATCAAGGAAATAATAATGATCAGGCGTTTCACGAAACAACTGTTTGTTACTTAAAGCTAAAAGACAGTTGCCGTTTAGCAAATGACAGATATCATACAGTTTGATGCACTCGGATAGACGAATTCAAGATCGTTTGAAGAACTTTAAAGGGATTCAAAACACATTTTGTACGATAAAACACTTAAAAGAAAGAAAAAGAAGTTCCAACAACAAATTTTTCTCATAATTTTAACTCAAACAAATAGCAAACAATTCAATCCTAAATGCTTATGAAGAAGTTTTTACTGGTACTTTCTTTGTGCCTGTTTCTATTTTCCACTCAAAACTTTGCGCAAACACGTGTTAAGAAAGTTGTTTTTCAGGGTTTTTGGTGGGACTACTGGAATTCAAATTTTAAAAACAGATGGTCGGACTATTTAACCGAGTTGGCGCCCCGTTTGAAAGCGGCCGGAATTGATGCCATCTGGATTCCACCCAGTTCAAAAAGCGGATCGCCCTCTTCTGTTGGGTACAGTCCCTTCGATCTTTATGATTTGGGTGATAAATATCAAAAAGGCGGCTCCGATTCCCTAACCGTTAGAACGCGTATGGGAAGCAAAGATGAACTGCTGCGAATGATTGCCGTTATGCATGCCAATGGAATCGAAGTGATTCAGGACATTGTGTTGAATCACACAAACGAAGCCGGAACAAATAATGGAACCGGAGGAAGAGATCCACAAAGTCCCTTTTCAGTTGCCAATGCTAACGGTTATAAAAACTTTCGCTATGTAAGTTACGCTACTCCCATGCTGGATGAATCACAAAATGATTACTTCACAAGAAACGGAAGATGGCCCAAAAACTACACCAATTTCTATCCGAATCTTTTTAACAACTGTACAACCGGAGACATTTGTTCTCCCTTCTTTGGACCCGATATCTCTTTTGAAGGAAATGCAACAGGAATCAGTTCCAACATTCCAACCACAGGAACTGCAACCATTGGAACAGTTAAAAGAAATTATATCAATCCTACACAACCGGCCAATTACATGCGCGACCAGGCACGCAACTGGATCATGTGGCTAAAAAAACAAACCGGAGTTGATGGCTGGAGATGGGATGCCGTTAAACACTTCCCCATTAGTGTACAGGAAGATTTAATCTACAATACGAAATATGTGTTACCTGCCTTTGCAAGAGGGGGAGAAAACATGCTCTGTATTGGTGAATGGATTGGCAGTAAGAACGACCTTGACAATTATGTAACTGCTGTAAGAAGCGGAACAGAAGAACATACCGGCACATTCGATTTCAGTCTGAGAGGATATGGCAGCAACGGCGGATTGTATAGCATGGTTTTAGGCATGGGAAATTTCAATATGCAAAACCTTCCCGGAGAGCAACAATCGAAACGTTATTTTGATTACGCTACCCAGAGAGTACATCGTACGCTTCCATTCGTAAACAGCCACGACACCTACCGCCCGTATTTAGCATCAAATGGCAATTTTTTAAAACCATTGGGTGATGCTACCGGTTGGAATACCGGACAAGAACTGGGTGGCAATGGACAACACATTGATCCGAGAGAACCCCGATTATTTGCCGCTTATGCCACTGCATTTGCCATGGACGGAAATCCATGCGTATTTTTTGAAGATCTTTTTGATGTTGGAACAACGGGCAAACGCTACTCCCACTTACCAACAAGCATTGCCGATCTACCAATACGTCCCGACATCCAGAATATCATTCAGGCCCATCAGAAATTACAATTTAAAGAAGGCGACTATGCAGTACCTACTGCTTTAACCGGAACACAAGCACCCTTTTATCAAAAAGGTTCTGCCGGAGATCATTTAGTCATTGAAAGAACAAACAGAGCCATCATTGGAGTAACCGACAAGTTTGCCGCAGTTTCTGATAATGCTCAGGATGAAGAAGTTTGGATAACAGTTACAAATCCCTACTGGAGAAATATTGACTTATATGATTATTCAGGTGCACATGGTTTAACACCTACCCGTGTTTACGATGATGGACGTGTACTCATTAAAACAGCGCCTGTGGGACACACAATCCCCGGTGTAATGGGACATGGCTACTCGATCTGGGCTCCGGCACCGGAAGGGTTTAACTTTACCTCCCTGGAACAAATGTATGCGTACCTTGGCTCTTACAATCCGTCCAGAAATCCACAAACAACACAGGAATGGGAAATGGCCGATGATTTGGGTGACAGCCATGCAAAATCACTAAAACAAGGTGGTCGCTTACCTGCAAACTCTACCGCTCAAAGAACCGTTGGTCGTATTTTTGCCGTATCGGGCAAACCAATTACGACCTTACTGTATCCGGAAATCAATGGAAGAAGTCAGCGCATTGTTGTATACAATGTCAGTGGAGGTATTGTAGCAAGTATTACCGGAACTTCATCCAACACAGCGCCTCTGACTTTAAATTACACGCCAACCGCCACCGGATGGTACACGATCAGAATCAACAACACTTCCTCTACCGTTTCGGCTCAAAGAGCCTGGGTAAACGTTAGCTATACGGCACCTTCAAGTGTTGATACAAGAACCAATCCCGCACCTACATTTAGAATGAATCAACAAGATCCATTGACAAATGAAACACCGGTTACAACCTATTCCATATACCCCAATCCAACGCATGGTGTATTGAAATTTGACATCCGGAACATTCAAAATGATCAGGTTCTGGATTGCATCCTTACAGATGCTTCCGGCAGTACAATTGCAAAATTGCAAAACACACTCACAGGACTTGAAAAAACGATTGGAGGAATTCTCACCAATAAATCAGGTGGTGTGTATTTCATACAACTGAATCACAATCAACAACTCTATAATTTCAGAATTATTAAGTACTGATTTTTAAAGCGTTCCCAAAAAGAGGATGACAAAATCATCCTCTTTTTTTATGCCCCTGCATCAAAAAAAACCGGTTGATGAACAAATTAATTTTTCGCTTGTTATCATCAAAAATCTGAGCAGCATTAGGAGTTCCATCCTAAATTTGCAAACTGAAAAATTAAAATTTATGACATTAGTTGGGAAAAAAGCGCCGCATTTTACATCCAGAGCCATAATCAATGGCGATGAAATGATTGAAAACTTTAGCCTGGATCAGTATCTGGGAAAAAAGAATGTATTATTCTTCTTCTATCCGAAAGACTTCACATTTGTTTGTCCGACTGAAATCCACGCATTTCAGGAAAAAATTGCTGAATTTGAAAAAAGAGATACAATCGTAGTGGGTTGTTCTACCGATACAGAAAATTCACATTTGGCCTGGCTCAATACACCAAAAGATCAAGGTGGTATTGAGGGTGTAACTTACACTTTGGTGGCAGATACCGCTAAAACCATTTCTCTCAATTATGGTGTTTTGGGAGGAACTTATCAATACAACGCAGAAACACAAACCTGGTCTTTTGCAGGAATTCCCCTCGCTTATCGTGGTACGTTCCTGATTGATAAAGACGGAATTGTTCGTCATGAATCCATCAACGATCTGCCCTTAGGTCGCAACATTGATGAATACATCCGAATCGTTGATGCTCAATTGCACGTTGAAAAATTCGGAGAAGTTTGTCCCGCCAACTGGGAAGAAGGCGAAGAAGCAATTATTGAATCCACAGAAAGCGTAGCCAACTATCTGGCAAAGCATTAATTGATCATCAACCGAAACGCTCAATCTAAAATATGTTGGTAGAATTAACTGAAGACAATTTAAAAGACCAGTTGCAAACTCACCCCAATGCAGTCGTAATGTATTCTGCAGGATGGTGTGGCAATTGCAGATTGATAAAGCCCAAATTCAAACGGATGTCAACTGAACAAGAAGCGTTGTCATTCTTCATCGTGGATGCAGAGAAATTTCCGGAGTCGCGCAAATTGGCTCAGGTTAATAACCTGCCCACCTTTGCGGGTTTTAAAGACGGACAGCTTTTAACACAGGTTCAAACCAATAAAGAAGACGTAATCAAACAATTGACGCATGAAATTACCGGTCATTAGACAAATTCAAAGAACCGCTTCGGCAGAAGAGATTGAAACCGCTATACGTGTACTGGAACATACAGCAGAGGCCTCTTCGCTCAAGCCTGAGGAAGTTGATCTCATTGGTGAGCTGATCTCCAATATGTGTGGGGCACTGGAAGTCCATCAAATGATCAACGATGGTGTTCCCGAAAAAGATGCAGCCAATGCCTTCATGAAAAAAGTGCTGGGTTCCATTGACCGATAAAATGAGTAAAGTAAAGCCCTCCCTACCGGAGGGCTTTTTTATTTGTAGACCAACATACGGAACGTTGAGCCGTTTCTAAAATCGATCCTGTTTGAGGATGACGGAAATCATATCCTGCATCCCTCAAGTCTTTTAACTTTCATCCGAAATTATATGAATGAACAGCAATAAGTGAACAGCTTATTGCGGGACGCATTTGTATCGTATTTTATCCGGTTCTGAGGAAATCGGTCATTCCATTAATTTCAAGAATTTGAATTAACGCCGGTGAAGTCAATGAACTGAAAAAACAGCACGTGATGAAAAAACTCCAAAACCTGCAAACAGAAGTCGATGCCTCCTACTTGTACAGTAAACTGGCAGAGAAAGAAGAAAACCCTGTTATTGCAGATATTTTTCGACAAATGAGCGAAATCGAATTGTCGCATGCAAATGCCTTTCTAAAAAAATTTGCGGATCAAAAAGTGACCTTACCCGAACCTTCTTTTCGTGCAAAATCCCTGAATTTTATCGGCAAACTTTTCGGTTACGAATATGTGCTGGGTGTGTTGATGGATACAGAAAAAACCCTTTCCAATTCCATTTTGCGCTCCAAAAAGGAAATGAATCTGCCGGTTACAGGAAGCGAAACGAATCATGTAACCATATTGCGGGGCCTTTTGGAGCAATCAAAAGCCGGAGGCAGCAGCATCGCCCGATTTGAACACAGGCACCGTTCGGTTGGCGGAAATGCCCTCAGAGCCGCTGTTTTGGGTGGAAACGACGGTTTGGTTTCTAATTTCAGTCTGGTCATGGGTGTGGCAGGTGCTACTTCCGGAGAAAACGGAGTCCTCCTTGCCGGTCTTGCCGGCTTGCTGGCAGGTGCCTTATCCATGGCCCTCGGAGAATGGATTTCAGTAAAAAGTTCGCAGGAATTGTATGAGAATCAAATTCAGTTGGAAAAAGAAGAACTGGAAACGAATCCGGAAAATGAGTTGAAGGAACTGGAACTGATTTATCAGTCAAAAGGAATTGAAGCCGGCATGGCCCGTCAAATGGCAGCAGATTTGATGAAAAATCCTGAACATGCACATGAAACTCTGGTACGGGAGGAATTGGGTATCAATACGGAGGAGTTGAAAGGCTCTGCAATGGAAGCGGCACTGTATTCGTTTTTTCTGTTTGCCATCGGCGCCATACTTCCTGTTCTGCCGTTTATGTTCACAACCGGTTTGCAAGCAATCGTGATCAGTGTTTTGGTGAGTGCAACCGGACTGTTTATCATTGGTTCCGCAATCACATTGTTTACAGGTAAAAGCATTTGGTACTCCGGAATAAGACAAGTACTGTTTGGTCTTATAGCTGCAGCCATAACCTTTGGCATCGGACGATTGATAGGCGTTTCAATCGGATGATTCAACAAAAAACCGAACCTGTTCCAACTGAGCGGCCCTGCCTATGGTTTAGGTATAGCAGTGTGCATATTCAAAAATAATCCCATAACGACATAAATTAACCTACCTTTACAAGGATCATTTGAGTTAATCTCTTGTAAGCGAATAATCAGCTTCTACTCTGCCATTCTTCTTTACACCAGCATTCTTCTCAAGTTTTTATTAAAACTTAAAACTATTTTCATGAACATTTATGTATCAAGCTTAGGGTATAATACCCGGGATGAAGACTTGAAAGAATTATTTACAGCTTACGGTAATGTTGCTTCTGCCAAGGTGATTCTGGACAAATTTACCAACCAAAGCCGTGGTTTTGGATTTGTTGAAATGCCGGATGACACTGCTGCCCAGCAAGCGATTGCAGAACTGAATGGCACTACAGTTGATGGCCGATCCATAAAAGTTGTAGAAGCTCGTCCCAGAGAAGAGCGTCCGCGCAACAACAAAGGCTGGTAAGCACTCAGGCTGCGCTTATTTTCAATGCATCATAAACCTTATTAAATATGAACAACGATATTATTGAAAAGTTTATCAACACCAAAGCATCCGATCATGCGAAAGTGAACATACACTTTAAACAAAGGAGTACCGTTAAGGGCATCTTTATAAAAGCAAATGATTACGATGAGCTGAAAACAAAAAATTTCTGGCGCATTGTTGCAGAATCTAAAATCGAAGAATGGAACCGAACGAAAGATAATAGTCTGGCCCGGATTTTTAATGGAGCTGAATTCACACGTTTAACTGAAAACAATTAGAAGATATGTTTACACAAACTTGGAAAAAATACTTGCCTGCCATTGCTATTTTAATCAAACGTTCTGTTGCAGGTGATCAGGTACTGAGTATGAATCATACCGATTTTGAACGGGCAGCCGGTGGAAGAAAAATCAAATTCAGCTTTTCACAGTTGCAATTGAACAAAGGAAAATTAAACACAAGCATTCAGCAAGCCCCATTGGCCAAAGAACTGGCGATTGTCTTACAGGAAGATACTGCGGCCTTTAAACTGATCAACAACCTGGAACTGGAGTTTTCAATGGGAAGAGATTTTGTGTTGCACATCAAAAACAATTCAACAACGATTGAACAAGAGGAAACCGCTCTGCAAGATGAAACTGAGCCGGTTTCAGAAAATGTGGCAGAATAACACAGCGCAACGTAAAACCGAAATAAAAAAACTGCATTGATCGAATCGATCTGCAGTTTTTTTATTTTAACTTTAAGTGTCATGCAACGCACCCTTATTACAGGAACCGGTTCTTACATCCCTCCGGTTGTACAATCGAATAAAGATTTTGCAACACATCAATTTTATGCGGAGAATCATCAACCATTACCTGTCCCTGCTGCTGAAGTCGTATCTAAATTCAAACAAATTACCGGGATTGAAGAACGCCGGTACACGACCGACAATCTGAATACTTCCGATATTGGTGCCATTGCAGCCAAAAAAGCGATTGAAGACAGCAAGGTGGATCCGGAAACCTTAGACCAAATCATTGTTGCCCATAATTTCGGAAATGTATTCAAGCATACGATCCAAACGGATGCGGTTCCTTCTCTTGCAAGTATCATCAAGCACCAGTTAAAAATTCGCAACCCCAACTGCATTGCGTATGATTTACTTTTTGGATGCCCGGGATGGGTGCAGGGAGTTATTCATGCCGATGCGTTTTTCAAAGCCGGAATGGCCAAAAAAGCATTGGTAATTGGTGCTGAAACCTTGTCCAGAGTTATTGACCCTTATGACCGTGACAGTATGATTTTTAGTGATGGTGCAGGAGCTGCAGTTTTGGAATATCAGGATACCGGCAGCGCCAATACAGGCATCTTAAGCACCGCAGTTCAAACGCATGCGCTTGATGAAGTTGATTACATTTATTTAGGGAGCTCCAACTATCCCGCCAGTGATCCGCATGTCCGTTATATCAAAATGAAAGGTCGCAAGGTGTATGAATATGCTATGAAACATGTACCTGCGGCCATGAAAGATTGTCTGGACAAAAGTGGCATTCCCATTGAACAGTTAAAAAAAGTCTTCATCCATCAGGCAAACGAAAAAATGGATGAGGGAATCATTAAGCGACTTTATCAATTGTACGGCATTGATGAGCCTCCTGCGCTCATTATGCCTATGAGTATACACTGGCTCGGAAACAGTTCTGTTGCAACTGTTCCTACTTTATATGATCTGGTACGTTCCAATCAGGTTGATGGACATGCGCTGCATCCGGGTGATGTACTATTGTTTGCATCAGTAGGCGCAGGCATGAACATCAACGCTGTTTGTTACCGTTATTAAGTTTTTACCGTTGCGTAAACGTGCGTCCGTACCTTTTCCCTCTGCTGGCAGATCCAAAATTGTGAACCGGTGATCCTGTTGAAGGTGCCGGAGCCGAACTATGCAATGCGGGAATATCAAACGGATGATCTTTTTCTACAGGTATTGCTTTTTTGATTAATTTCTGAATGTCGGACAGAAATGTTTTTTCACTCCAGTCACAAAATGAAATAGCTGTGCCACTTGCCCCTGCCCTGCCTGTACGCCCAATGCGATGTACGTAGGTTTCCGGCACATTAGGCAACTCATAATTGAGTACATGGGTCAGCTCATCAATGTCGATTCCCCTTGCAGCAATATCGGTTGCTACCAATACACGCGTTTTTCGGTTCTTGAAATTACTCAATGCAATTTGTCGTGCGTTCTGTGATTTGTTACCATGAATAGCTTCTGTTTTGATACCCGCATTGTTCAGACTCCTTGCCAGTTTATCTGCCGCATGTTTCATTTGAGTGAATACAAGCAATGTTTCAATACGATGATCCTGCAACAACTGAACTAAAAGTGAAAGTTTGTTTTGACGCTCTACATAATAAACCGTTTGATTGATCATTTCGGCCGTAGAGGATACAGGTGTTACTTCTACTTTGACCGGATTCCTGAGTAACATTTGAGACAGCTGTTGAATTTCAGGAGGCATTGTTGCAGAGAAAAACAATGACTGTCTTTTTTCCGGCAACTTTGCAATCACTCTTTTTACATCATGAACAAATCCCATATCCAGCATCCGATCAGCCTCATCCAAAACAAAATAACGGATGTTTGAAAGCGATAAAACACGCTGATTGATCAGATCCAGTAAACGACCCGGTGTAGCAACAAGAATATCAACTCCTCGACGAATAGCCTGCACCTGACTGTATTGTGGAACACCTCCAAAGATGACCTTATGCTTAAAATTCAGAAACCTTCCATAGGCTTCGATACTTTCGCCAATTTGTATCGCCAGCTCGCGTGTGGGCGTTAAAATAAGCGCCTGTACTTCTCTTGTCGCACCTTGTAACGGTTCCTGCATTTGCATGAGTTGTAAAATCGGAATGGTGAAGGCTGCCGTTTTACCGGTTCCCGTTTGTGCACATCCCAATAAATCACGTTTTTGTAAAATGGCGGGAATAGCCTGTTGTTGAATGGGCGTGGGTGAAGTATACCCTTCTTTGCTCAAAGCCTGTAATACAGGCTCAATGAGCTGTAAATCTTTAAATAACACAATAATAAATTTTTAATGAATAAAATTTGATAAGGCTATCAACCGGAATCTATTGATACTTTATCCGCCTTACGTTAGAACATCTACAGTTGTAGGAAGTGAACACCACACAAACAGCGTGCGCAATAACATTAAGAATATTAAAGATAAGATTATTCCGCAACTTTCCAAGAATTAAAAACTACAAGACGCCGTAATGAAGATGGTATCAGATGGACTCTCTTCTTTAATCAACAGCATTTGAGCATTCATTCAAGGTGTTTCTCTCAAATAACTCTGAATGACGCAGAAAAAGTTTACCTTTAAACAAATCTGCCGGAATTATCCTCATATTTTCTTCAGATTCCGAATCAATCAAACAACCTCACACATTATATTTTTATGGCAGATACCTGGAATAAGAAGGAACGAGAAAAGAAGAAGCAACAAAACAAAAAAGAAAAAGAAGAGCGTAAAAAAGAACGTAAGGAACAGTCCAAAAGCAAGAATCTGGATGACATGCTTGCATATATCGATGAAAACGGGAATCTGTCAACCACCCCACCCGATCCCAAAAAAATGAAACAGGTCAAACTGGAAGATATCGAGATCGGAATCCCCAAGCAACAAGAACCGGATCCTGCCGATTTGATCCGTAAGGGAACCGTTACCTTTTTTAATGGCACCAAAGGATACGGATTCATTAAAGACCATGAAACTCAGGAGAGCGTATTTGTTCATATCAATGAAACGCTGGACCCCATACAAGAGAACAGCAAAGTGATTTTTGAAGTTGAAATGGGTCCCAAAGGAGCAAATGCCGTTCGGGTTAAACTGGCACCCTGATAACCAAAAATAAATTCCACAATCGAATAACGATTCTTACTTTCTTTAAATAGCGCTTTATGCTTATTTATCTGATATTGTAAGCAGTTAAAGATGCATACGGGTGATTACGCACTAATTTTGGGGATACAAAATCAATCTACTTCATGCGTTATCATCCGTTGTTCAACTTATTTTTTATTTCCTTCTTGGTACTCAACTTTTCAACCGGTTGTAAAAAAGAAGACGAGCGCCTCCCGCTTTCCGGTAAAATTGCAGGTACCATTCAAACCTGGGACGACAAATTAGTTTCAACAACTGATGCAGAAGGTTTTACAGTAACAATTACCAGTTTGCCCAATACAAGTACGACTACGGACGCAAACGGAAAATTTAGTTTCGAAAACCTCCCCTACGATCAGTACGACTTCAGTTTCACCAAAACCGGCTATGGAACGTATCGTGTCTATGGACTAACACATCAAAACAACGCTGACGGCGTTACGAACATTCCGTTAATTGGTCTGGGTAAAATTTCCACAACAACGATAACGAATCTTGAAGTCAAATCCAATACGCTCAATGGCGAACCGGGAGTTAGTTTCAATTACGGAATCAATCCGGTCCCATCAACCTCAAGCAAAGCCTTTGTACGTTATTTTCTTGGAACAACAGCTGATGTTTCTAATACAAAATATACCGCTTACAGCAGCGTGATCAACTTTTCCAATTTAAGTAACAACACAGGATTTACAACCTCCGAACTGATTGGAATGGGTTTTCAATCCGGACAAACTATTTATGTGAAACTGTACGGAGATTCATTTAAATCGAATGATTATCTCGACCCCAACACCGGTATAAGAATCTTTCCAAACATTAATCCTACTACCGTACCTGCCGTTTCATTTGTCATTCCTTAAATCGGTTTCATTCGGCATTTGTTGATCAAATCATCTTCAAAAACGGGTCTCGTCATTTTTGTATGAACGCTATTGTGCACATCCCTATTTTTGAAGCATGAAAGCAATACGCCTGGGAATTGCGCTGATACTGCTTCAAACAACCGTTTGGGGTCAAACACTGCTTCTGCTCGACAGCGGCAGAAATTCATCTTTTCGCGGACTGAGTGTGGTCAACAACAAAACAATCTGGGTGAGTGGCTCAAATGGCACGGTAGGTAAATCTCTTGATGGCGGAAAGACCTGGAACTGGATGCAAGTTATGGGATTCGAGCACTGCGACTTCAGGGATATTGAAGCTTTTGATGAGCATACAGCCGTGTTAATGGCTACCGGATCGCCCGCACGAATTTTTAAAACAACAAACGGCGGGACAAATTGGGTTGTTGTTTTTTCGGATAGCACGGATGGGATGTTTTTAGATGCAATGCATTTTTGGAATGAGCAAAGCGGCATTGTTGTAGGCGACCCTATTAATGGCTCCATTTACATCAGACGTACGTTTGATGGCGGTTCAACCTGGAGAGGACTGCCTGAACATGCTTATCCTACATCAGCTAAAGGCGAAGTCCTCTTTGCCGCAAGCGGAACCAATATTACACATTACAATCGAAGGGAAGCCCTCTTTGTAACCGGCGGAACTGTTTCAAGACTCTTCATAAGAAATCTCAAACACACGCTTCCTCTGCAACAGGGAACATCCACTACCGGTGCCAATTCCATTGCTGTCCGCAAAAAAAGAATCCTGATTGTAGGAGGCGATTTTACCAACGATACTTTACGAAGAGGAACTTGTGTTTTTTCAACCGATTTTGGAAAAACCTTTCAAACACCTCAAACCCCTCCATTCGGATACAGGAGCTGTGTTGCATTCCAATCAAAAAAACGTATTCTGGCCTGCGGAACAAGCGGAGTGGATGTGAGTCATGATGGAGGTCTCAACTGGATCAATATCTCACGTCAAAGTTTTCATGTGGTGCAAAAAGCCAAGAAGGGAAATGCGGTGTTCATGGCGGGACCGGGAGGCAAAATCGCGAAGCTAATAGACTAACACAAAGCCTGTAACGATTCTACTTCCAAAACATAAAATAAACCGACCCCAGTAAAAAAGCAAAACTTACCAGATATTTCCAGTGAAAGGGTTCCTGCAAATAAAAAACCGCAAAAAAACCAAATACAACAAGCGTAAGAACTTCCTGTATCATTTTCAATTGAAAAGCCGATAATCCGCTTTGATAGCCAATTCGATTGCCGGGTATCATCAAACAATACTCAACAAAAGCAATGAGCCAACTCACCAAAACTGCTTTCCATAATGGAATGTTTTGATGACGCAAATGACCATACCATGCAATGGTCATGAACACATTCGAAAACAATAAAAGTAAAATCGTACGCAACATGCAGTACTAATTATCGGATCGTTTGCCTGCAAGTAAGTACAAAGCAGCCATCCGAACAGCTACGCCATTTTCAACTTGCTGCAGAATGATCGACTGTTTGCTGTCGGCAACATCACTATCCAACTCTACGCCCCTGTTGATGGGTCCCGGATGCATGATGACAATTTCCTTGTGCAAAGAATCCAGCAGTTTGCGACTGATACCAAAAGCAAGATTGTATTCTCTCAGAGACGAAAACAAAGGCTGATTTTGGCGCTCTAATTGTATCCGCAGCACATTTGCAACATCGCACCATTGTAGGGCTTCCGCTACATTGTAGGAAACATTGACTCCAAAGGCCTGCTGAAGATACTTGGGGATGAGCGTAGGAGGACCGGCTACAGTTACTTCGGCTCCCATTTTCTTTAGCAGATAAATATTGCTAAGGGCAACCCGACTGTGCATGATATCGCCCAGAATCGCAATTTTTTTCCCTGCGAGGGATCCGAGTTGCTCACGGATAGAAAACGCATCGAGCAAGGCCTGTGTTGGATGCTCATTGATCCCATCACCGGCATTGAGAATGGCTGCAGGGATATGCTTGGCTAGAAAATGTGGTGCTCCGCTGGCGCTATGTCGCATGACCACCATATCCACTTTCATGCTCAAAATATTATTTACGGTATCCAGCAAGGTCTCACCCTTGGCTGCCGAAGAACCGGAAGCAGTAAAATTGATGGTATCCGCACTGAGACGTTTTTCAGCCAATTCAAAAGAAATCCTTGTTCGGGTTGAATTTTCGTAAAACAAATTCACAATGGTAACATCCCTTAAGGAAGGCACTTTTTTGATTGGACGTTGTAGAACTTCCTTGAATTGAGCAGCGGTATCGAGGATCAGTTGTATATCCTGAGCTGTGAGATCTTTAATGCCGAGTAGATGACGAGTGGATAGTTGCATTAAAAATCAAAGATAAAGGGTTAATCAATACAATACAACTTCAGGCTTATCCCAGTCAACGGTAACTTTTTGGGAAAGAATCGAATCAATGGCTTTTCCCGTATAATCCGGCTGGATCGGAAGCTGCCGGTTGAAACGCCGATCAATCAAAACGCATAGTTCGACTTTCGACGGACGACCAAAATCAATCAATGCGTCCATCGCAGCCCGAATGGTGCGACCCGTATAAAGTACATCATCGATTAAAACAACGTTCTTGTTTTCAATACTGAATCGTATGGTTGTTTGGTTCGCAATGTGCAATTCTTTATGCGCATCATCGCGGTAAAAGGTAATATCAAGTTTACCGTATTCTAACTTACGGTCGGGATACAAAGCCTGTATTTCCGAAACAATACGGTCGGCCAAATAAATACCTCTGGGCTGCAATCCGATAAAAACCGTATCTGTAAAGGGATAATGGTGCTCAATCAACTGATGTGCAAGACGTTGTATTGTTAATTCCAGTTGTTCCTTGGATAGAATTGATTTCACTGCTTGAATTTGGATAAAATTAATGACTAAATGCAATATCGTCAATTAAATGAAAAAGAGCTGTGTGGATCACAGCTCTTCATCGTTTTATTCTTCTGAAAGGAAGGGATACCTGTAATCGGTTGGAGGATTGAATGTTTCTTTAATAGTTCGGGCACTCAGCCAACGGTATAAATTCAGCATACTGCCTGCCTTGTCATTGGTTCCGCTGGCTCTGGCACCACCAAAGGGTTGCTGACCAACAACAGCACCGGTAGGTTTATCATTGATGTAAAAATTCCCGGCAGCATTTTTCAGTCGTTTGGTTGCAAGTTCTACCGCTTCACGATCCTGTGCAATCACAGCCCCTGTAAGCGCATAGGGAGAGGTTGAATCTACGAGGTCCAGCGCTTTTTCAAAGCTGCTTGCAGGGTATACATACACCGTGAGCACAGGCCCAAACAGTTCCTCACACATCGTTACATATTTTGCTGATTTTGCTTCAATGACCGTAGGTTGTATGAAATAGCCATCCCGTTTGTCACAACGCCCTCCTACCCATATTTCCGCTTTGGGATCTTTCCGTGCATTGTCGATGTACCCTTTAATTTTCAGGAAACTTTTTTCATCAATAACAGCATTGATGAAGTTGGAGAAATCTTCAACCGTTCCCATTTTCATACTCTTTATGCCGGCTATCAATTTCTTCTTAACCTCTTCGGCAAGATTGGAAGGAATGTAGGCTCTTGACGCAGCCGAACATTTTTGTCCCTGGTATTCAAATGCACCACGCAACAAGGCTGTAACCACCACATCGGGATTGGCGCTTTTATGTGCTATGACAAAATCCTTGCCGCCGGTTTCACCAACGATACGCGGATAAGTTTTGTAGATCCCTGTGTTTTTACCAATTGTCTCCCACATGTTATTGAATACTCCGGTTGATCCCGTAAAATGTACTCCGGCAAAATCAGGATGATGAAAACAAACTTTACCAATGGTAGGACCGTCTACATAAATAAGGTTAATAACCCCATCAGGCAAACCGGCTTCTTTTAAGATTTGCATGAACATTTGTGCACTGTAGATTTGTGTATTTGCACATTTCCATACAACCACATTTCCACACATAGCCGCACTGGTTGGCAAGTTTCCTCCTATAGCCGTAAAATTAAAGGGAGTGACTGCCAGTACAAATCCCTCTAAAGGGCGGTACTCCATACGATTGTGTATTCCGGGACCGCTCACCGGTTGTTGCCTGTAGATTTCACTCAGGTAATGAACATTAAACCGCAGGAAGTCGATGATTTCACAAGCAGCATCAATTTCGGCTTGATACACATTCTTGCTTTGTCCTAACATGGTAGTGCCGTTCATGTAAGGACGATATTTGGTTGCAATCAAATCAGCAGCACGTAAAAAGATATTTGCCCTGTTCTCCCAACTCATTTCCGACCATCGTTCCTTTGCCGCAAGCGCAGCTTCGATGGCTTGATAAACATGCTTTTCTTCACCGGCATGAAAATAACCCAGCGTATGATTGATTTCATGTGGCGGATGAATGGCGGTTCTTTTGTTGGTGCGAACTTCTTTAGCCCCAATGTACATGGGGATATCGATTTCGGTACGTTTCAATTCCGCTAAAACTTCCTTTAAACGTATTTTTTCGGGCGACGAGGGTGCATAAGACAACACCGGCTCATTTACCGGTAAAGGGTAATTGAAATAACCAAGATTCATATAGCAAAGTTTAGTTTAGAAGAAACGTACAAAAGCTTCGTATCCAACCTTTCATCATTAACCGGCCTGTGCTTCTTTTTCGCTCATCAAATAGGCCTTAATAAATCCATCCAGTTCTCCATCCATTACAGGTTGTACATTCCCTACCTCGTAATCGGTACGATGATCCTTGATCATTTTGTAGGGATGAAAAACATAACTCCTTATCTGACTACCCCATTCAATTTTCTTCTTATTGGAGTTGGCGGCATCTTTCATTTCATTGCGTTTGCGCAATTCTTCTTCATACAAACGGCTTTTCAGCATCTGCATGGCTTTTTCACGATTGCCAAGCTGTGTTCGTTCGGTTTGACACACAACCGTGATTCCGGTAGCAATATGCGTTAGAAATACTTTCGTTTCAACTTTGTTTACATTTTGACCACCCGCTCCTCCACTACGTGCAGTTTCCATTTTGACTTCACTGTCCTTGATCTCAATTTCAATGGTGTCATCAACAAGCGGATATACAAAAATACTGGCAAAAGAAGTGTGCCTTCTTGCATTGCTGTCAAAAGGAGAAATCCGAACCAAACGGTGTACTCCGCTTTCGGCTTTTAAAAACCCATAGGCAAAGGGACCATCAAATTGATAGGTACAGGTTTTAATGCCTGCCCCATCACCATCCTGCCAATCCAGTTCCGTAACTTTCCATCCTTGTTTTTCTCCGTACATACGATACATACGTGCAAGAATCTGGGCCCAGTCCTGACTTTCGGTGCCACCGGCGCCGGAATTGATTTGCAAAACAGCAGATAATTCATCTTCCGGCTGGTTCAACGTACTTTTAAACTCGGCATCTTCAATGGCTGCAATCGCTTTGTTATAGGCTTCCTGAGTTTCTTCCTCGGTAGCGTCACCTGCTTTCCAGAACTCAAAAAGCACAGCAAAGTCTTCTACGGCCGTATTGGTAGTGTCGTATAAATCAATCCAATACTCATTGTTCTTGATTTCTTTGAGAATCTCTGTTGCACGCTTATTGTCGTCCCAAAAACCGGGACTGAGTGAAAGTTGCTTGTCTTCTGCTATTTTATGTTGTCGGCTCTCGACGTCAAAGAAACCTCCTCAGGACGAGAATACGGTCCCTTATATCATTTAATTTTTCCTGTGTCATAGATTGCAAAGCTACAAAAGAATCCGATTCCGGCACGACTCTCCTTATCAAATGGAACTTCCTCTTTTTGTAAAACACGACTTGGCGCCAAATTTCGTAAATTGCTCCCCCTTCATGATCAGTCAATCAACCATACAGCAAATTCTATCTCGCATTGACATTATTGAAATTGTTGGAGGATTTGTCAAACTGAAAAAAAGAGGTGCGAATTATTTGGGGTTGTGCCCCTTTCACAACGAAAAATCACCTTCTTTCACAGTTTCCCCATCGAAGGAAATCTACAAATGTTTTGGTTGTGGAAAAAGTGGAAACACCATCAGCTTTTTGATGGAACACGAAAAATATTCGTATACCGATGCCTTAAAGTGGCTGGCCGCGAAATACAATGTTGAAATCGAAGAAACCTATGCCAGTCCGGAACTGCTTCAGCAGCGTCAGACATCGGACAGCCTGTTCATCATCAACGGTTTCGCTCAAAAATATTTTACACAACAACTCACGGAAACAGAAGAAGGCCAAACCATTGCGCTCAGTTACTTGAAAGAAAGAGGGTTTCGGGAAGATATCATACAGAAATTTCAACTGGGCTATTCGCCCGCCCAAAAAGATGCTTTTAGCAAGGAGGCACTGCAACAACAATTCAATCCCGAGCTGTTGCTGAAAACAGGACTGGTAACAGAGCGACAAGGGGCCTTGATGGATAATTACCGGGAACGCATCATCTTTCCGATTCACAATCAAACGGGCAAAATCATTGGTTTTGGCGCGCGTATCATTGGAAAAAAAGAGCATGCGCCCAAATACATCAACACGCCTGAAAATGACATTTACATTAAGAGCCGCATTTTGTATGGCTCCTATTTTGCACGACAAGCGATTGACAAAAATGATGAATGTTTACTTGTAGAAGGATATACTGATGTGGTTTCACTCCATCAGGCAGGTATCGAAAATGTAGTTGCCAGCGGGGGAACATCTTTAACTCCCGATCAATTACGTTTAATCAAAAAATATACAAGCAACCTCACGATTTTATATGACGGAGATGCAGCAGGTGTAAAAGCAGCGATGCGAGGATTGGATCTGGCTCTTGAAGAAGGCTTGAATGTAAAGCTGGTTCTGATTCCTGACAATGAAGACCCGGATAGTTATGTCAATAAAGTAGGAACGAGTGCATTCAACCAATTCATCCGGGAAAACAAAAAAGATGTTATTCTCTTTCAACTTGAAGTTTTATTGAAAGATGCAGCTGATGATTCTGTAAAAAAATCTGTTGTTGTCCAAACAATTGCCGAAAGTATCAGCCGCATGAATAAGGTTGAGGACTTTACCAGGCAACAGGATTACATCCGCCAAAGCGCACAACTGCTTCGTATTGACGAATCGGGACTTCATGCATTGGTCAACAAATTGATTCGCGAACGTGTTTCGAAACAGGAGCAAAAAGTTAATGTGCCTGTTAACACCCCCAAAACAAACGAGGCATCGGTCACCGATGAAACGCTGGCTTTATTTACCAAAGATGAAATACACGAAAAAGAATTGATTCGTTGCTTAATGGATTTTGGAAATTTGCCCTGGGACGAAACGCTCACTGTTGCACAACACATTTTAGCGGAAGGTGATGAATGGGATATGGTCAGCAATCCTGATTTGAAAAAAATCATGAGCGTATACAAACAATGGCTGGACGAGGGTTTGGAACCCACCATGAAAAACTTTTTGTTCCATGAAGACCCTTCAATCAGTCAAACGGTAGTCAGTCTTACCGAAATCAGACATGAAATAAGTACCAAGTGGAAAGAGGTCTATGACATTGATGTCATAACCCGCGAGCAACAATACCTTGCAGAAGTGCAGTCTGTATTGATCTTTTTAAAATTAAGAAAGATCAAAGGCATGATTGACGAAAACCAACGTGAATTGGAACAGGTGAAAGACGCATCCCAACTCACCCTTCTGATCAAAACACATCAACATCTGAAATCGCTTGAGTCCCAACTTACGCGCGAATTGGGAACGGTCATTTTAAAGTAAAGCGATCAGGAATCCCATTCTTTATTCCGCAACAACCAGGTCAGTAAATAGGCCGTTGCTGTTCCCACGATCGCACCGGTTAAAACATCGGCCAAAAAATGTTGCCCCAGATATATACGGGAGTACCCTATTGAGAGCGCGCCTAAAAAGCAGGCTACTTGAAGAAATGTATTTCGTGTTGCGAAAGCCAGTAATGCAAACAAGGCAAATGCGGTTGTAGTATGTCCGCTGGGAAAACTGTTACTGCCTTTTAACAGGTTTCCGTCTACACAATGAATATGTTCAGCCTTTGAAAAATACAATCCAGGCCTTGGTGAAGGATGCGTGTGTTTAATGAGCTGAACAAAGAGTCCTGAAAGTAAAAATGTAAGAAGCATTAAGACACCTAGTTTTCGTTTACCCAAACCCAGCAGTACAATACCCAATCCAATCATAAACAAACCATCGCCAACATGAGTGAGGTATTTGAGCGCAATGTCTCCAATAAATGAATGTTGTTGATTTAATAAGAGGAACGTTGTTGACTTGTCCCAGATCAGCAATACGGATATTCCTACAAGTATGAACAAACACACCAGGAAGGTGAATCCATTTTTCAACGGATGATTGTATTTCCAGTTCATAATCACAAAACTAAGAATCCTAAGGCAGGGAACAGATAAATAAAATCGTTAAAATACGTTTATGCGCTCCAATTGAATGAAGGTGTCCATTGCAATGTGCATGGAACAAAAAAATCAACTCGAAAACAGTGGAACAAATATAAGCTTACGCTTCGGCGGGTGTGAGACGGCCGGTTCTTCTGGTGCGTGTTGCCTTTACAGGTGCTTCGATAACGGGACGTTCAAAACGTTGTGCAGTCCACACGTGATCCAGAACCACTTCATCCGAAGTTTCAAAACCACATTGACACACAAAATCCCAATTACCGCAGCGGTTCAAATCACTAACGATTTTTGAAGCCGTTTTGGGATAAGCGATCCAAAACTTGGCATGATGGTTTAATGCCGGCAACACTTCTTTAAGTATTCCATTCAATTGATTTTGATTGATGGCAAACACCAGCGCAAAATCGATTTTTTTGGAACGAAGTAAGGGAGTTACGTTTTTGGAAAAAGACAATTTTACAAATTGCTTTTCGATGCTGGATGGCAATCCTTGAATCAACAAGTTCTTTTCGTCGTTTAATTGGAGTTTTTCCAAAAGGGAAATAGACATGCCAAATTGAAATTTTGATGAGAACTAAAACCGGAATGCAAAGGTAGTCAATTTTACCCAGCGTTTATACTATTTGTCCAAATATTTTAAAGGGTTTAAACAAATGACATTTCTTTTGGGGCAATTAATCCATTCCTAGTAAAAATCACTTAGTAACAGGCTTGTAATAAGTTAATGCCTCCTGAACATATCCTTTCATTTTTTGAATGCGGGTTTCATCAGAGGGATGCGTACTCAAAAGTTCCGGTGGTTTTTGTCCGCCGCCAATCTGAGCCATTCGTTGCCAAAATGGAACCGCTTCGTTTGGATTGTACCCGGCCATTGCGGCAAAAATCAGTCCGAAACGATCGGCTTCCAACTCCTGCTTTCTGGAAAAAGGTAAGGTTCCCAAAACGGTTGACCCTACTCCATAGGCTTGCAAAAACAGGTTTTGCGTTTCGGCCGGCTTACTCGACAATGCAACCGATAAAACGGTTCCGCCAAGTTGTTGCATCAATCCCTGACTCATCCGTTCATTTCCATGTTTGGCAATCGCATGTGCAATTTCATGTCCCATCACCACTGCAAGAGCGGCTTCATTCTTGGTTACAGGTAAAATTCCGGTATACACTACAACTTTACCTCCGGGCATACACCAGGCATTGACCTGGTTTTCATCGATCAGATTAAACGCCCATTGATAGCCGTCCATGATCGAAGATTTACCTTGTTGATCGTAGTATTTTGTAATGGCATAGGCGATTCGGGTCCCAACTCTACGTACCATTTCGGCATCCTTGTTAACTGTACCCTGTAAAATTTTACTTTTTGATAAAAACTGGAGGTACTGCTCCCCTGCCATTTTTTGCAATTCAGCTTCCGGCAAAAAAGCCATTTGCTTACGGCCGGTAACTTGATTTCTACTGCAGGAAACAACCAGTAAACCTGAACAAAGAATAAAAGAAAATAGGAATTTCATCATATAAGTTTAAGATCGTAGTTCAATAAATATACCAGATTATCGAAAGGCAATCCGGTCAATTTCTTTTTTGTCTGTTTTTGAATTTGAATTTGTTTTCTGTCCCTTTTACAAGTCTGGCCAAATTCGATCGATGCATAAAAACGACAACCAAAGCAGAAATACCGGAAAACCACCGGATAAAAATATTCTCTTCTTTGAATACAAACAACACACATCCTAAAAAAACAAGAACACCTGCAATAGATCCCAGTGAAATATAGCGTGTGAGTGCAACTACCAAAAGAAATGAAAGCACACTAATGAGCGCGATCCAGGGTTGAATCGCAATGACCACACCAAACAATGTAGCAACACCCTTACCTCCTTTAAACCCTGCAAAAACGGGAAAGATATGCCCCAAAACCGCCGTGAGGCCCAGCATCAATTGCCAGAAATGTATTTCATGCGACATCCAGGTGGAACTCTGTAACCAGCGATACAACTGTACAGCCGCAATACCTTTTCCCATATCAATCAACAACACGACGATACCCCAGAATGATCCCAGAACGCGAAATGTATTGGAAGCTCCCATATTCTTACTTCCATGATCACGTATGTCTATTCCAAAGAATAGCCGGCTGATCCAAACAGCTGTTGGAATGGATCCTAACAAATAGGCGATTGCAACAAGCGTGGCACCATTCATTTTTCAGACTTCTTTTGAAACAACAATGCACTCCAGTTTTGACGTTCTGTTGCTTTAACAAGTTGTAAGCCTTCAGAATTTGCAGCATCCACTAACAGCGGGTTCTCATCAACATAAAATCCGCTGATCAACAAAAAGCCTTCGCTCCGTAATACCTCAGCGAGTTGCTTCATGTTTTGGAGTAAAATATGCCGATTGATGTTTGCCAGGATCACATCAAATGTTTCATTTGAGGGAGGGGCATCTCCTTTTTGGATGATGATCTTTTGAGAACGATTCCGTTCTATATTTTCAGTGGTATTTTCAATGCACCAGTCGTCGTAATCTACCGCCAATACAGCCGCAGCACCACATTTCTCCGCTAGTATGGCCAACACACCTGTTCCGGTTCCAAAATCAAACACCTTTTTTTCAAACAAATCCATCGTTTGCATGTGTTTCATCATTTGCCAGGTAGTGGCATGATGTCCGGTTCCAAAGCTCATTTTAGGTGTAATCACAATTTCATATTGCATAGCCGGAATGGGCGCATGGAAATGTGCCCTTATGGATACGAAATCGTCAACGGTTACCGGTTGATAATGCTGTTCCCATTCTTCATTCCAGTTGCGGGGCGGTATCACCGTCATCGTACTGGAGTTGTACAAGGATTCGGGTAGTTGTTTCAGAATGGAAGGATTGTAATCCTTTTCAGGTATGTACGCATCTAATTGCTGATCTGCTTCCTCAAAGCCATCGAAGCCAGCTTCACTCAATAAGGCGATCAGAAGTTCGACATTCGTTGCATTGACACCCGAAAATTGAATCTGGATATAATTGTCCATATAGTTATGAAAAAAGGTCTGCAAAATTACAGACCTTGGTTTAGAATATGATGACCGAATCAGGCTTGTTGCTGTTCGTCCTGACTAGGCGGACGTGGACTGGCATTTTCCGGTTTTGGCATGAGTGCTTTACGGCTCAATTTGAATTTGCCGGTTTTGTGATCAATACCAATCAGTTTCACCTTAACAACATCACCGGGCTTAAAGATACCTTCCATGCTATCGAGACGCTTCCAGCTGATTTCGCTGATGTGAAGCAATCCTTCTTTACGTGGCAGGAATTCTACAAATGCTCCAAATTCCTTGATGCTTTTAACCGTTGCTTCATATACTGATCCAACTTCCGGAACAGCAACGATACCCTTGATCCAGGCAACGGCCTTATCGAGACCTTCTTTTGCAGGTGAGAACACACTTACTTCACCGTAGTTGCCAATTTCTTCAATTGTGATTGTAGTACCGGTCTCGCGTTGAATTTCCTGAATCACTTTTCCTTGTGGTCCGATCACTGCACCAATAAATTCCTTGTCGATAAACAGTTTTTCCATTCGTGGTGCATGTGGCTTCACTTCCGGACGCGGCGCGGTTATGCATTCATACATTGCGTCAAGAATATGCAGTCTGCCTTTACGGGCTTGTTCCAACGCTTCGCGCATGACATCCATGCTCAACCCATCAACTTTGATATCCATCTGAACACCACAGATACCTTCACGTGTTCCGGTAACTTTAAAGTCCATATCGCCTAAATGATCTTCATCACCCAGGATATCAGTTAAAATAGCATATTTACCATCGCCCCGGGTAATCAAGCCCATGGCAACACCACTTACGTGTTTTGCAACAGGAACACCGGCATCCATGAGAGCAAGTGACCCCGCACAAACAGTTGCCATAGAAGAAGAACCGTTGGACTCGAGAATGTCGCTTACAACACGAACAGTGTAAGGATATTCACTTCCGGGCATCATTTGACGCAAGGAACGAAGAGCCAGGTTTCCATGTCCTACTTCACGACGACCGGGACCGCGCATAGGTTTCACTTCACCGGTAGAGAAAGGAGGGAAATTATAATGCAATATAAATTTGCTGTATTCACTCGTAGCCGCACTTTCTACCAGCAACTCATCGAGTTTGGTACCAAGTGTTACTGTAGTTAAAGACTGAGTCTCGCCACGAGTAAACAAAGAAGAACCGTGAGGTGTTGGAAGAGGCTCAATTTCCATTGCCAACGGACGAACCTGATCGAGTTTTCTGCCGTCGAGACGCACCCTGTCTTCGAGAATCATATCCCGAACAACCTCCCATTTCAGATCTTCAAAATATTTCTTTGCAAGCTTTTTCTCTATATCGGTTGCCTCTTCACCAAGACTTGCCACCACTTCTTTTTTCAGTGTATCAAAAGCCAGACTGCGATCCGCTTTGGAGGTTCCGCCTTTAGAAATAGCATAGATTTTTTCTTTAGCCAGTGCGATAACTTTCTGATGAATTTCATCATGTGTATCGGGTTTGGGATAATCACGTTTGGTTGTGATACCAACCGCAGCACGCAATTCCTTTTGCGCTTGAATCTGTACACGAATGGCATCGTGCGCTACAGCAAGGGCATTGACCAGGTCTTCTTCACTGCACTCCTTCGCTTCTCCTTCCACCATCATCAGATTCTTTTCAGTTGCGGCAATGATGAATTCAGATGTAGCAAGTGCAAGTTGTGAACGCGTGGGATTGATAATCGTTTGACCGTCTACAACGGCGATGCGAACCTCTGAAATGATTTCTTTAATTGGAATATCAGATACTGCAAGTGCTGAAGACGCTGCCAAACAAGCTAAGGCATCGGGCATAATTTCCGGATCGGAAGAAACGAGGCTGATTAACACCTGAACATCACAAAAGTAATCTTCGGGGAACAGAGGTCTTAAGGCACGATCTACCAGACGGCTGGTCAGAATTTCATAATCGTTTAATCTCGCTTCACGCTTGAAAAACGAACCCGGTATACGTCCTGCTGAAGCAAACTTTTCCTGGTAGTCTACGGAAAGAGGGAAAAAGTCCTGTCCTTCCCTGGGTTCTTTATTGGCAACAACTGTTGCCAGCAAAATGCAATTTCCCTGGCGAACCGTTACAGCACCATCTGCCTGACGAGCTAATTTTCCGGTTTCGATGGTTACAATTCGTCCTTCACCAAGATCAAATGATTTACTTATTGGTTGTGATAACATATTACTTGAATTAAACTTGATGCAAAACAAACTGTGCAATCGTTTTACGTTCGTCCGGCATCAACGGGTGAATAAATGATCGTGTACGTATGCAAAAAAGTATTCCCAACCGTAAAACAATCAGTTGGGAATACTTAATTATTCATAGCCGTACTTATTTACGGAGTCCTAATTTCTCAATTAATGCACGGTAGCCTTGCAGATCTGTTTTGCTGAGGTAAGAAAGCAAGCGCTTACGTTTGCTAACTAATTGCACCAGACCACGATTTGAGGAAAAATCTTTTTTATTTCCCTTAATGTGTCCGGAAATGTGCACGATTCGTTCTGTAAGCAGCGCAACCTGTGCTTCAATAGAACCAGTGTTGGAAGCTTTACCGCCGTAGGTTTCAAAAATGTTTGCTTTTTTTTCTTTTGTTAATACTGACATCTCAATTTTTTTAAATTACATCCAAAGATTACATCTCAATAAAGTGGCGGCAAAGGTAAGGATTTTTAAAAAAAACATACAAAATAAGGTGGAGATTTTTCTGAAAAGCGGCCGGAATTGATGAAATTTGCGCAAAATCGGTCCTTGAGAAAAATCATTTGTACAGTTACGAACGACCTGACCTACGATCAAAGAATGATTCGAATCTGCACCTCACTTACACAAGAAGGGTACCGAGTTTTACTGGTTGGATTTTCGTTAAAAAATTCCTTGCCAATTAAAAATCAGCCATTTACACAAAAAAGATTGTTTTGTTTTTTCAAAAAGGGCCCTCTTTTTTACATCGAATACAACATTCGGCTATTTTTTTATCTATTGACAAAACAGGCAGACTGCCTTTGTGCAATAGATCTGGACACCATTCTACCGGTTTTGTGGGTTTCAAAGATCAAAAAAACAAAACGTGTGTACGATGCACATGAACTTTTTTGTGAAATGAAAGAAATTGTAACACGCCCCTCCCGTTACAAATTCTGGAAACGAGTTGAACAATTGGCGGTTCCGCAATTCCCAAAAGGCTACACTGTTTGCGCTCCCATTGCCGAAGAATTTAAGAGGATCTATGGCGTAAACTATGAAGTGATACGGAATGTCCCGTTTTTGAAAAATAAAGAGCAACAACCGGCAACGATACCGGACGCACAAAAAGCCCTCCGTGATCGTTTACAGGAAAACCGTCATTTTATCTACCAGGGAGCCGTCAATCAGGGTCGTAGTTTTGAAACCCTGATACCTGCCATGAAAAACACATCCGCTCAAATGATTATTGTGGGCGATGGCAATTACTTTGAACAAACAAAAGATCTGATTGCGAAACACAAACTGGAACATAAAGTAATTTTAACCGGCAAACTGCAACCGGATGAACTGCATCAACTGAGCCCATTGGCTTTTGCCGGTCTCACGCTTTTTGAAAACAATGGACTGAGCAACTACTACTCATTGGCAAACCGTTTTTTTGATTACATCCATGCAGGAATACCGCAGATCTGTGTCAACTACCCGGCTTATCAAGCCATCAATGCTCAGTATGATATTGCAATCATGATTGAGGATACAAACACCAATTCAATTGTTGAAGGCATGCAAGAATTACTGAACAACCCAAAACGGTATCAGCAACTCAAAGCAAATTGCATTATCGCTCAACAATCTTTAAATTGGCAAGTGGAACAAAAAAAGCTATCACAATTTTATGCTTCAGTCTTTGGATAAGCATCTTCATATTGTTGCATTGGACGTACCCTACCCCGTTGATTATGGAGGTGTGTTTGATCTTTTTTACAAACTCGTTGCTTTAAAGGAACAAGGAATTCGCATTCATTTACATTGTTTCGAATACGGCAGAGGAGAGCAAGAAGAACTATTAAAGTATTGCGAAAAGGTTTATTATTATCCCAGAAAAGAAGGACATAAAGGATTTTCGCTCAGTATACCTTACATCGTTGCATCCCGTAATGACGCCACTCTTTGGGAACGTTTATCGAAAGACAATCATCCGGTATTGCTGGAAGGGGTTCATTGCTGCTACGGTTTGCATGCAGGATTACTGAAAAACAGGCGTGTTCTGTTACGTTTGCATAATGTAGAATACGAATACTACAACCATTTATGCAAATGGGAATCTTCGATGGTAAAAAAAGCTTATTTCAAACATGAAAGCCGGTTGCTGAAACGGTTCGAAAAGGAAATCGCCAATCTGGCAACCATTGTTACTGTTTCAAAAAAAGATGAACAGGTCTACCGAAAGCAATTCCTGGCCAAAGACACTCATTTTCTTCCTGTATTTTTCCCTAATCAAAAAGTGACTTCAAAAGAAGGTCAGGGAACTTTTGTATTATACCATGGGAATCTGTCGGTTGCCGAAAACGAGAAAGTTGCGATCTGGCTTATTGAAAAAATATTCAACGACCTTGAAATTCCCTTTGTAATCGCAGGAAAGAATCCGTCCGAGCGTCTGAAACACCTGGCTCATAGCAAGCCCTATATTTGTTTGGTCGAAAATCCGCAGGAAGCAGAGCTCAATGATCTCATTCAAAAAGCGCAGGTGCATTTACTCCCTTCATTTACGAACTCCGGCATCAAACTGAAACTGCTGAATGCGTTGTTTAACGGTCGACACGTTATTGCCAACCAGGAAATGATTGATGGAACAGGACTTGAGAAAGGTTGCCAACTCGCGAACAACCCTAAAGAAATCAAATACCACACCTACCGTCTGTTTCACAAAAACTTTTCGATGCAGGATATTACTTTGCGGGAGCAACTTTTAGCAACACATTTCAACAATGAAGAACATGCAAAAAAGTTGATCAGTTGGTTATGGTAACATTGTCAATCACTTTCCCGTTTTCAGTTTTAAGTGTACGGGCATTGAATTTTTGAATCACCATAAAGTCGTGGGTTGCCATGATAACGGCCGTATTATAATCCTTTGAAACCTGAAGTAATAGTCGCATGATTTCATCACTGGTTTCCGGATCCAGATTACCGGTTGGTTCATCTGCCAATATCAATTTGGGAGAATTCAACAAGGCTCTTGCAATATCAACACGCTGCTGCTCTCCCCCACTCATTTCGAAAGGCATCTTAAACCCCTTTGATTTCAAACCCACTTTATCGAGAACGTCATTGATTTTTTCTTCCATCAGATTTTCATCGGTCCAGCCTGTGGCTTTTAAAACAAATTTCAAATTATCGTGAACCGTACGATCGGTAAGCAATTGAAAATCCTGAAATACCACCCCCAAACTACGTCTAAGGAAGGGCACTTTTTTCCAGTTCATTTCCTTAAGATTGAAACCGGCAACCGTTCCTTCTCCTTCTTCAAGTAATAACTCACCATAGAGCGTTTTCAGTAATGACGACTTCCCGGTTCCGGTCTTCCCGACCAGATAAACAAATTCTCCCTGATTTACCGTTAAATTGACATTATTGAGTATGAGATTACCGCTTTGGTATATATTGACATTTCTTAATTCTACAATGGGTGCCATATTGCTTGTTTGAACAAAAATAATCGCATTTCACATTAAAAAACCACTTCTCCATTTGCATTCGCAATGACCAATTCTTTTTTATCGGAAGTTTCTACGCGTCCGACTACCTGAGCATCAACTCCAAATTCCTGAGCGATACGAATGAACGTATCCGCATGTTGTGCATCGGTAAACAACTCCAATCGGGTTCCCATATTGAACACCTGATACATTTCACGGGCATCTGCACCCGACGCTTGTTGTATTAAATCAAAAACGATGGGAGGCGTAAATAAATTGTCTTTAACAACCCGCATGGGACCGGGAAGGTACTTTAAGCATTTTGTTTGTCCGCCTCCACTGCAATGAACCAGCCCGTGTACTGCGTCAAAATGATTTTCAAGTATTTTTTTCAAAACAGGAGCAAAGGTTCGGGTGGGCGATAATAAAAGCTGTCCAATTGAAACCGAAGTTCCCTTACCGGATTCTGTTTGCACCTTGTCGGTTAAACGATAATTCCCAATGTAAACGACCTCTTCTTTTAATTTGGGTTCAAAGGTTTCGGGGTATTGTGTTGCATAGAACTTACTCAATACATCATGACGGGCACTCGTAAGTCCATTACTACCAAGACCGCTGTTATAAGCCGATTCATAATTGCATTGCCCGAATCCGGAAAATCCTACTATCACATCGCCCGCTTTGATCCGGTCATTGCTCACCACACGGTTTTTCGGCCAACGAGCTGTCATGGTTCCATTGACTGCGATGGTTCGAACAACATCGCCCACATCGGCCGTTTCGCCCCCCAGGTAGTGAATGTTTACACCAAAGGATTTCAGTTGATCAAACAATTCAGCGGAACCATTGATAATTTGCTCCAGCACCGCTCCGGGTATAATACTTTTGTTACGATCCACCGTGCTGGAAAAAAGGATCTGATCATAGATTCCCACACAAAGGAGATCATCCAGATTCATCACAATGGCATCCTGTGCAATTCCTTTCCATACACTGATATCTCCGGTTTCCTTCCAGTATAAGTAAGCGAGTATGCTTTTGGTTCCTGCTCCATCTGCATGTGTCACATTCACCCAGTTGGAATCACCGCCAAGGTAATCGGGATATAATTTACAGAATGCGTTAGGAAAAAGTCCCTGATCCAAATTGCGGATGGCATTGTGAACATCTTCCTTTTGAGCCGAAACCCCACGTTGATTGTATAAAGACATACGTTCGTTTAATTGAGATGCAAAACTACTGTTCTTATAACACGCTGCAAAATGATTAGATTTGCAGCCGTTTAAACGAACTCATGAGGGTCTACAGAAATCTGGACACATTACCGCTATTCAATGATGCCGTCGTCACCATTGGCACGTTTGACGGTGTGCATTTGGGGCATCAGGAAATCATCAAACAACTCGTTAAAGAGAGTATTAAAAACGGCGGAGAGTCGGTCTTGATCACTTTTTACCCTCACCCGAGAAAAATCATCAATCCGGATTTGAATTTACAGCAACTGACCACGTTGGAAGAACGCATCAGTTTACTGAAGCAATATGGTATCAGCAATCTGGTTGTTGTACCCTTTACGAAGGCCTTTTCAGATCTCACCGCAGATCAATACATACGTAATTTTTTGGTTCAGAAATTCCAACCCTCGACCATCATTATAGGATACGATCATCGATTTGGCCGAAACCGTGAAGGTGATTTTAAAATGCTCGAAGCCAACGCATCGGCCTATGATTACCGGGTAAAAGAGATTGATGAAGAACTCATCAACGATGCCATCATCAGCTCCACAAAAATCCGTAAGGCTTTAGCGATCGGCAACATTGATACCGCCAATACTTATCTGGGCTATTCCTATTTCTTCAAAGGAGTGGTGATCGAAGGCAATAAACTGGGCCGTACGATCGGATTCCCTACTGCCAACCTGCAAATTACCGACTCCGATAAACTGATACCGGGCAATGGCGTTTATACCGTTACGGCACAACTGGAAGGCGATGCCCGTATCTTAAAAGGAATGATGAATATTGGAACAAGGCCAACGATTGATGGCACGAACCGTATAATTGAAGTCCATCTTTTTGATTTCAACGAAGACATTTACGGTCGCCATCTTAAAGTATGGATTCATCATTTCTTAAGAGCAGAAATGAAATTCCAAAATCTTGAAGCATTACAGGAACAACTTCAAATAGACCAACTACAAACAATCGAACGACTAAATTAAATTTATGTTACCAGCAATTGATCCTACGACCACTAAAGTATGGGCACAACTCACGGACCATGCAACGGAAATTAAAAAAACACATCTACGGAACCTCTTTCAGGATGATCCAAAAAGAGCCGAACATTTCTGTCTGGAAATGAAAGATCTGATATTTGATTATTCAAAAAATATCATAACAAAGGAAACCGTACAATTACTGACCCGTCTGGCTCAGGAAACCGGATTGGAATCCGCAATCCAGTCCATGTTTTCGGGCGCAAAAATCAATCAAACCGAAAACCGCGCCGTACTCCATACAGCGCTCCGCAATTTTTCAAATACTGCCATCCAGGTGGACGGTATTGATATCATGCCCGGCATACAAAAAGTTTTGGAACAAATGAAGGCTTTTTGTGAAAGCATTCATTCCGGTACATGGAAGGGATACACCGGTAAGCGGATTCGTTACATCGTTAACATCGGAATCGGCGGCAGTGATCTTGGTCCTGTAATGGTTACTGAGGCTTTGAAACCATACTGGGTAGATGGAATTCAAACTTTTTTTGTTTCCAATGTTGACGGCACACATATCAGTGAAATCCTCAAGAAAGTAACGCCGGAACAAACTTTATTTTTAATCGCTTCCAAAACCTTTACTACGCAGGAAACCATGACCAATGCGCATACTGCAAGAAACTGGTTTTTACAACAAGCTCAGAATCCGGAACATATTGCTAAACATTTTGCGGCGCTTTCAACCAACGAAAAAGAGGTTGTAGAATTTGGAATCGACAAAGCCAATATGTTTGAATTTTGGGATTGGGTTGGAGGTCGTTATTCATTATGGAGTGCCATTGGACTTTCCATTGCTCTTACCATTGGTTACGATCATTTTGAACAACTCTTAAAAGGCGCTCACGATACCGATCACCATTTTAAAACCGAGCCCATCGAAAACAATATTCCGGCAATCATGGCGCTCTTGGGAATCTGGTATACCAATTTTTTTGGAGCAAGCAGCCATGCCATCCTCCCCTACGATCAATACCTGCATCGTTTTGCAGCCTATTTGCAACAAGGCGATATGGAAAGTAACGGCAAGTCGGTTGATCGAGCAGGAAACCTGGTTTCGTATGCAACCGGACCCATCATTTGGGGCGAACCGGGCACCAATGGCCAGCATTCTTTTTATCAGTTAATTCATCAGGGAACGCACCTGATCCCTTGTGATTTTATAGCACCTGCTATCAGTCACAACCCGGTAGGTGATCATCACGATAAATTGATGAGTAATTTCTTTGCCCAAACAGAAGCCCTGATGAATGGCAAAACCAGAGAGGAAGTCCTTGCAGAAGGCACAAAGGAGGAGCTGGTGCCGTATAAAATATTTGAAGGCAACCGGCCTACAAATTCAATTTTACTGAAATCTGTAACGCCCTTCACATTGGGCCAGTTGATTGCGTTGTATGAACACAAAATCTTTGTTCAGGGAATCATTTGGAATGTTTTCAGTTTTGATCAATGGGGTGTTGAGTTGGGGAAACAACTTGCCAACAAAATTCTCCCGGAATTGAAAGATGGTAGTAACGTACAATCACACGACAGATCCACCAATGCGCTGATCAACCGTTACAAAGAATTCAGAAAAAAATAATTCTTTATTCGTTCCACAAATTTTTAGGATACGCCCCTGATGCAATCAGATCATCGATACTTTTCTGAACAGAGGGGGCGTCTTCTTTATAGGTAACCCCAAACCATTGAGCAGAAGTGGGCACTACTTTGATGACACCTTTATTTTGTTTAATAAACGAATCGGCCACCAATGGAATAAAAAATTCCGATTTTTCTTCATTTCCCTGTGCCTCTAAAAACGCACGGAACAATTCTTTAGAAAGTCCAAAAACAGAATCATCAAAACACCAGAAATTCATCGAAACACTTGAATGAAACGGAACTTCATGTTTACCGTTTGCATCTTCATAATAAATCGTATTGCCTTCTCCGTAAATCTTTGTACGCTCTGTAATACTGGTCAAATTTTGATTGGAGTCTACTTCGCAAACACCTCTGCTGACCGTACCATTTTCGCTGAGTGTTTTTGACAAATCATAACCAATGATGGCATACTTCTGTACACTGCATTCATTCTTTAAAAACGAAGCTGCTTTTTCAAACGCATCACGTCCGTAGAAATCATCTGCATTGATAACAGCAAAGGGTTCTTTTATGATTTGCTCCGCACATAAAACAGCATGCGCCGTACCCCAAGGCTTTACACGTGTTTCGGGAATGTTATACCCATCTGTGTAGGAAGTCAATTCCTGATAAACGTAATCGATAGCGATTTTGCCCTTGAGTTTCGGCTCAAAGATTTCCTTAAACTGATCTGCAAAGTCTTTGCGAATAATAAACACCACTTTACCAAATCCGGCACGTATAGCGTCGTAAATGGAATAATCCATTATGGTTTCGTTATTAGGACCAAATCCTTGAATTTGTTTCATACTTCCGTAACGACTGGCCATTCCGGCGGCTAAGATCAGTAAGGTTGGTTGCATACATTCGTATTTTTGAATGCAGCGAAGATAAGAAACAATAACATTCCGCATCATGGGTACAACAGCGAAAGAAATTCAATTGGATCAAGTAATCTGGAGATTAAATTCGGGACAGAAACCTCGTATAACAATTGCGCGTCTGGACCTGCTGCACCCGGTTGTTTCAGGAAACAAAAGCTTCAAGTTGTTTTACAATCTGCAACAGGCCATACAAGAGCAAAAATCCGGAATCATAACCATGGGTGGATGCTTTTCCAATCATTTGGTGGCAACAGCTTATGCCTGTAAAGAATCAGGCATGAAATCCATCGGACTTATAAGAGGCGAACTTCCCAACCCGCTCAATCACTCATTGCGCTTTTGTACTGAAAATGGCATGCAGCTTATACCCATAGATCGCACGCATTTTCACCGAACAGATCAACAGGTTTTGGAAAAAATCCGGATCCATTCGGATTTATTTTTTGTTCCGGAAGGAGGTGATAACTCTTACGGAGAAAAAGGCTGTACCGAAATAATGCATCGCATTAAAGGGGCCGATCAGTTTACGCATATTGTGTGTGCTATTGGAACAGGAACCACCTTCAGAGGACTGCTTCAATCTTTAAAGAAACATCAAACCGGCATCGGTATTCCGGTTTTAAAAATACCAATTGAAGAACAAGATGGATTTCTTCGGGAGCATGTAAATACAAAATCGAATGCTTCCTTTCAGGTTTTTTTCAATTATGCTTTAAACGGCTATGCGAAAAAGGATACAACACTACTGAATTTTATGAACTTTTTTTACAAGGAAACAAATGTCCCTACCGATTTTGTATACACCGGCAAAGTAATGCATGCAGTAACGCATTTACTTGAAACAAACCGATTTCCGGAAAACAGCAACATACTTGTGTTGCATACAGGTGGATTACAAGGCAACGATTCTCTGCCAAGAGGTGCACTTTGCTATTAACAGACAGTATCTTTGCTCTTTATCAGTATCTTGGTTTAGAGAATTTCTTTAAAAAGGAAGCTAACGAAACTGATCATTGGTATGGACCAAGAATAATTGAACAAGATTAAATACGACACATGAAATATGTTATACTGATCCTATCCGTTTTATTCTTAACCACAGAGGGAAAGGCGCTAAACGACACCTTGCCTAATTTTTCGGTACTCAAGAAAAACGGAATCATTACAATCAGTTGGCACAGCACCTATAAATATGCCGCACAAATCAACATTCAGCGATCAAAAGAAAACAACCGAAATTTCGTCACGATTCACTCAGCCACAAATCCATTAGCCAAATCATACAGCCATGTTGACAAAACGGCAAAAAACGACAGCAGTTACTACAGAATATTTATTCTCTTTGAAGGAGTCAATTATATATTTACCGCTGCACAACGACCATTAGAAGATACGTTTGAGTTGCAGAAACCCGCACTCCATCCTACACTCCCTGCAACAACCGGTCCGGTTTTACCCAAAGAGGAGATCACACCGCCACCGTCTGTCCCGCCAAGGAAACAATGGGAACCCTCATCTTTTATTTTCACGGGAAATGATGGAAATGTAGTCATTCAGTTACCGGATGCCAATGTAAAACAATACAGCATTCGATTTATGAACGAAGAAGGTCAAACTCTTTTTAAAATACCGAAAATTGAATCCTCACAACTCTTACTCGACAAAGTTAATTTTCTAAAATCAGGTTGGTACTTTTTTGAACTTATGGAAAACAGCAAAGTGATTGAACGGAATAAGTTCCTGATCACACGCGATTATTGATTGCGGATTGTATGTTCGTATTTTTTGATTACGCAAAAAATGATGTACCTTTCAAACAGACTCAACCGCCATGTTGATCTCATTGAAAGCCAAAACGATTTGCAGTCACCAATCGCAAATATGTTTTGATCCTTATTCTTGAGTGATCTTGAAACCAAAAACAGAACGCATGAAACACATCTGCTTCATTTCAACAGTTTTACTGTTTATCTCCTTATGCAGCAGTGCACAAAAAGTAAAACGAAAAGGTGCGCAACCCATTGATGTCAGCAAAAACAAACAGACACAGCAGCCTGGTCCCAAGTATTCCATGGACCAATTTATAGGGAAGTGGCAGGAAGTAAAACGAACAACCCGTAAGGGAACATCTGTAGCTATTACAGATACGATCTATTTGTTTTTCAAAAACGAACAGGAAGTGGAAACCAAAGACGGCACCAAAACTTATATGAAAGGGAACTGTGCCATTGAAGACCCCGGGAATATTTTGGTTGCCGCTGCCGATATTTACACAATCATATCGGTAAGCAAAACAGCGCTTGTTTTAGATGATCAGGAAGGCTTTATCCATACCCTTCAAAAAACAGATTTTTTTTGGCATGAAACACTTGGTAAAATACCAATGGAACAGGAACAATTCGACAACCCCATAGTACCTACCATCGAACAACTAACAGGCAATTGGAGTGTCTACAGAAGAGCAGCAAAACCCGGCGCGACAGATGAAAATTCTGTATTAATCAAGTATTTGAAAATAGATACCATCACCGGAGCGAAAAGTGCAAAAGGAATTGTAACCTGCTACCGCAAGGATAAGACCGAAACAATTGCTTGTACGCTTGTTATCACAGACAATCAAATTGAAATCAAAACGGATTCTTATACCTGGATGCTCTTTGTTTACAAAGCCACGAAAAAAGAATTGATTTTTGGCCATGCAGGATCACTCCTGTATTATTCCAAAGCTTTATAGTTGAGGTGGGTTGTAGCAAATGTTTTTTCTCTATAATGAAACGAAATCAACGTTGAATACGTCCGCAAAATTTTCAAGGACTTTTTCTTGCACTTCTGCGAAATCAACTTTAAATCCCAGTTCCTTTTCTAGTGAGGTAACTTGCTTGTTTTGTATCCCACAGGGTATGATATAATTGAAAAAATCAAGATCGGTATTCACGTTGAAGGCAAAACCATGCATCGTAATCCACCTGCTGCAGCGAACGCCCATAGCACAAATTTTACGTTCCTTCCCTTTTATCTCAGGGTCAATCCAAACTCCGGTTTCGCCGGAACTGCGTTCACCCTTCAGTCCGTAGAAAGCCATAGTGCGTATGATAACTTCTTCCAGATTTCGAAGGTATTTTCCAATGTCGGTTTCAAAATGTTCCAAATCCAGAATGGGATAACCAACCAGTTGTTGCGGACCATGAAAAGTAATGTCTCCTCCCCTGTTGGTTGGAAAAAACGCTATTCCTTTTTGTTCACGCTCCATCTCGTTGATCAGAACATTTTTAACATCCCCGCTTTTACCCAGTGTGTAAACAGGTGGATGTTCAACAAACAGCAAATAATTTTTTGTATGAAGAGTTTCAGTCGGCGGTTTATTATCAGTGCTCATTTCTTGTTCAAGAGAACGCAACTTGGATTTCATTTCCAGATTGGTCTTCAACAATGCTTCCTGATAAGCCCAGGCTTCCTGATAAGCCATTGTTCCCAAATTCTGATAATAAACCATTTCCTTCATGCTGCAAATTTACAATCAATACAAATAGAACCTTCGAAGCCACTATTTTTGCAAGTATGAATCAAGCGTATATCGATCAGGATAATGAACTGGAAAACGGCGACGGAGCTGAAGAGCTCTATGAACGCAACCGTTTCATTGTAACTAAAGGTCAGGAACCGATCAGGATCGATAAATACCTCCTGTCAAAAATTGAAGGAGCAACCCGAAATAAAATCCAGAAAGGAATTGAAAACAATTTTGTGCTGGTCAATAATCAACCGGTCAAATCAAATTACAAAGTGAAACCGGGAGATGAAATCGTCACTTTTTCTGAAAACTCCCCTGAAAGTCATGAAATTGTACCTGAAGACCTACCCTTAAACATTGTTCACGAGGACAATCAGGTACTTATCGTAAACAAAGTACCCGGAATGGTTGTGCATCCGGGCTGTGGCAACTATTCGGGAACACTTGTGAATGGCGTAGTAGGTTACCTGAAACGAAACGATCCTGATCTCACCGAAGATAAATTGCCCCGATTTGGACTTGTTCATCGGATAGACAAAAACACGAGCGGTTTAATGGTTCTGGCAAAAAGCGAACAGGCAAGTTTTTTTCTGGCAAAACAATTTTTTGAACATACCGTTGAACGAAAATACATCGCTTTGGTATGGGGTGATTTTGAGGAAGATTCCGGCACTGTTCGCGCGCACATCGGTCGGCATCAGCGCTTTCGTAAAATCATGTCAGCTTACCCGGACGGCGATTATGGAAAAGAAGCGGTAACCCATTACAAGGTTCTTGAGCGTTTTGGTTATACTACGCTTATTGAATGCAAACTGGAAACCGGGCGCACCCACCAAATTCGTGTTCACATGCAACTCATTGGTCACCCTTTATTCAATGATGATACCTATGGTGGTGATCGAATTGTAAAGGGAACCATCTACTCGAAATACAAACAGTTTGTTGAAAATTGTTTTGCACTTTGCCCAAGACATGCCTTACATGCACAAACGCTTGGTTTTATACATCCGGAGACAAAACAGTTGATCCGATTTGAGAGTGAATTACCCAACGATATGAAATCGGTTATTGAGAAGTGGCGGAATTACGCGGCCGTAAAAAATATTCAATAGGAAAAATCAGACAAAAGCGCAGTAAAAACACCCCGTTCACGTTTTTTAAACAACACATCCCAATTTCCAATGTATCGGATTATTGCCGGCACGGTCAGTTCATTGAACCGTATCATTTGCACTTCCATCTCTACATCAAAATCATAGATTCCGGCATTGTAACTCATGTGATAGGTTCGTCCTCTTATCGCGAGATCAGAAACAGCAAACCACGTATTCATTTCATCAATCACAACCAGGTCTTGCTCCGCTTTTGATAAACCGCTTTTGGCTTTTGCACGGAACACATAGCAATTTTCACCCAAATACTCTGACAGATCCACAGTGAAATCATAATACGGAGAAACATCCTTATCGAAGAATGCCACTTTGTTACCAATAAACGGCACGCCCGGAATTTTTGTTCCCGGTTGAAAGAATAACATTTTCAATTGCTCTTTGTGACGCTCAATTCCTCGCTTTTTGTTTACTTCAATGGACGAACCCTTTACAACATTTGTTTCACCGCAAACTTGTGATTTAGAGAAAAAAAGATGATCGTATAAAGAGGCTGTGTAATAATTGTATTTCCCATCGTTGGTGTAAAAGTCACCCGTAACCTGCTCTTCTGTAATTTCAGTATGCCTGCATCCGGCGTTGACATGCTGTTTGGACTTGCTTCTGCAAGAGGCCTTTAAACGCCCTTTTTGATCCAGCATTCGGATATCATTGATGGCATTGAATTTTAGAATCCGTAAATTTTTGAATGCTTTGTAAAAGCTTGTGTCATCTTTCAATCGCTGCATAAAGGAAGGAACGTTCACATTGGAGCGAACAACCACTTCCTTCAGTTGAATGACTTTTCCTTCGTAATGTATGAGTGTATCCTGTGCCGTTAATTGTAACGCCGGCAACCAAAAGAAACCGACAAATAACAGAAATTTGAGCATCAGGATTTAGGAAATAACATTTTGTAATCTACCTTAATTTTTCCTTTTGAAATATCGTCCAGCTTCCGTTTGAGTAAACGACGCTTCAATGGTTTCAGGTAGTCGATAAAGAGTTTCCCCTCAATATGATCGTACTCATGTAAAATGACACGTGCCGTAAGACCATTAAATGTTTTTATCTGTTGCTGAAAAGATTCATCCAGATATCGAAGTGTGACTTCTTCGGCACGGTAAACATCTTCACGTATCTTGGGTATACTCAGGCACCCTTCATTGTAGGGCCACTCCTCTCCTGCTAATTCATCGATATAAGGGTTGATAAACACCTGTTTGATACCTGCATGTTCGGCATATTGCGACGCATCCTCTTCCTCCAGATTGGCATACATCTGAGCGCTGTCAACAACAAACAAACGTATATCCCGATTGATTTGGGGCGCGGCCAAACCCACACCATTGGAAGCATACATGGTTTCCCACATATCTGAAATGAGTTGTTGCAATCCATCATATTCAGGTGTAATATCCCTGCAAACTTTTCTTAAAACATCATGCCCGTAAGCTACTATGGGTAAAATCATGTGTGATCAATTGAAGTAAGTGAGTACAAAAATATCGGTTCGCAAGGGAATGTCCAATAAAGATTCACCGGCTTAAAGACGATGAGCCATGTATTCCTGCAACATCATTGTAGCAGCTATCTCATCCACCAATTTCTTATCTCTACGTTGCTTTTTTTTCAAACCCATTTGCAGAATAGCCTCCTTCGCCATTTTGGAAGTATACCGTTCATCAACCGTTTCGACAGGAATCGCGGGAAAATTTTTCTTCAATTGTCTGATCGCCTGTTCAACAAGCGGAGTTGCATGCGTAGCCGTATCGTCTGTATTCAAAGGCATTCCAATAATGATTTTTTCAACCTGCTCTCTGGAAAAATAATCTTTCAAAAAAGAAAGAAAATTCTTCGTATCAATGGTTGTAAGTCCCGTTGCTATGATTTGCAATGGGTCTGTTACTGCAATCCCGGTACGTTTCCCGCCATAATCTATACACATGATTCGAGGCATCAGACTAATTTATCAATGATTACAAATGCGGCAAATACAACACTTGCAATACCATTGGTTGTAAAAAATGCCAGATTGACTTTTGAAAGATCTCCGGGTTTCACAATTGTATGCTGATAGATCAGCAGAAAGGAAAAAACCGATACCCCGATCCAATAGTATATACCAAATCCTCCGGAATAACCGGCCACAAGCAAACAACACATCGAAATGATATGAAGCAACCGACTTACCCGCAATGCTTTTGATACACCGAGCCAAACCGGAATCGATTTCAATTGATGCGTACGGTCAAACTCATGATCCTGCAAAGCATAAATAATATCAAATCCACTGACCCAACACAATACTGTTAAAGAAAACAATACCGGCAGCCACGCAAACTCACCTGTAACGGCAAGATAGGCTCCAATAGGTGCCAATGACAAACCCAATCCAAGCACAAGGTGACACAAGGACGTAAACCGTTTGGTATAACTGTAACCAAGAATTACGAGCAACGCAACAGGCGAAAGAAAAAAACAGAGCATATTAATCCAATAGGTCGTTGCAATAAAAAGAATACTCATGATTATAGTGAACATCAATGCATTTTTGGGCTGTATGATCCCGCTGGGTATTTCCCGGATGGCTGTTCGTGGATTTTGAGCATCAAAATGACGATCCAGATAGCGGTTAAAAGCCATTGCGGCACTACGGGCGAAAATCATACAAAGAATCACCAGTGCGAGTGTAACGACATAAAACATCGGTTCAATGTATACTTCTGCTCCATCTGCCGAATCTTTCAAAAAGGCAACACCCAGTACAAAACCAATTAAGGAAAAAGGCATCGCAAATATGGTATGCGAAAATTTGATTAAACTTAAGTAATTCTTGACTCCGCTCATTGCTCCTAATTAATCATTTTAAACGATTTCGGGTAAATTCCCACATTACAATACCTGCCGCTACGCTGATGTTGAGCGAATGCTTCATACCAGCCTGTGGTATTTCGATACACTGATCACACAACAAAAGTGTATCTGCCTCAACGCCTTGTGCTTCATTTCCAAATATAAGTGCGATTGGCTTAGAATGTTCCAATTTCAATTCATGCAACATCTTGCTTCCTTCAACCTGCTCAACGCCATAAATACAATATCCTTCACCACGTAATGCGTTCACAGCTTCTGCAGCGGATTCAAAATAACTCCAACGAACCGTTTCTGTGGCACCAAGTGCCGTTTTTTGGATATCACGATGAGGTGGTTGAGGTGTATATCCGGTCAAATAGATCGCCTCAATCAAAAATGCATCCGCCGTCCGAAACACACTCCCTACATTTTGCATACTTCGAATGTTCTCCAACACGATAACAACCTTGTTTTTAGGGGCTTCCCTGAATTCATCGACCGTTTTTCGGTTGAGTTCGTCCATCTCCAATTTTCGCATGAGGCAAAGTTAATAGATGTTCGATGACCTGAAAACCGATCTTGAACAAACAACTGCAAATTGACACAGAAGAACTTCTGTTATCATCGCATGATCCGTTTCAAATGACACATTCGCACCGAACCTGCCCTCAATACCTTACCTTTGCACCAAATTATTTGAATTTCGTATATGAACACATTTGAAGCGCTGGGTCTCGAAGAAAGATTGATGAAAGCGATTGGTGATCTTGGTTTTACAACTCCAACCCCTATTCAGGAAAAAGCAATCCCGGTTTTATTAAGCGGCACAAAAGATTTGATTGGACTCGCCCAAACAGGCACCGGTAAGACCGCAGCATTTGGACTTCCTCTTTTACAACTACTGGATGAAAATCAAAAACATCCGCAAGCATTGATTGTTTGCCCCACAAGGGAACTTTGTCTGCAAATTGTAAAAGAACTGGAACTTTTTAAAAAATACAAGAAATCTTTATCCATCGTTGCCGTTTACGGAGGTGCCTCCATTGGCATGCAAATACGCGACATAAAAAGAGGTGTTCAGGTTGTTGTTGCAACACCGGGACGTTTGATTGATTTAATTGAACGGAAAGCGATCAATCTCGGTGAAATCGAATACGTGGTTTTGGATGAAGCGGACGAAATGTTGAATATGGGTTTTCAGGATGATATTGAATTCATTCTTCAAAATACCCCCAAAAAAGAAAGTACCTGGCTCTTTAGTGCAACGATGCCGCCCGAAATTCGGAAAGTGAGTCGCAAATACATGAAAGAGCCTGTTGAAGTAACGGTGGGCAAGGTCAATACAGCGAACAAAAACATCGATCACCAGTATTATGTTGTTTCATCTCAACACCGTTATGAAGCATTAAAACGCTTGATCGATTTCAATCCCGGCATCTATGGTATCATCTTTACCCGTACCAAAGTGGATGCACAACAAATTACTGAAAAACTTACAAGAGAAGGTTACGATATCGATGCGCTGCATGGCGATTTAACGCAACAACAAAGGGATACCGTCATGGGTCAGTTTCGTGACAAAACACTTCAATTGCTGATTGCCACCGATGTTGCCGCCCGTGGTATTGATGTAAAAGACATCACACATGTAATCAATTATGAACTCCCCGATGACATTGAAGTGTATACACACCGCAGTGGAAGAACCGGACGTGCAGGTAAAACAGGCATCTGCATGAGTATTGTTCATAGCCGTGAAATTGGAAAAGTTCGTCAAATTGAACGCATCGTACAATCGCAATTCCATAAGCTTGAAATACCCAGCGGAAAAGATGTTTGCAGAAAACAATTTTTTTCGTTCATGGATAAAATCATCAGTACCGATGTGAGCAATGAGGAATACGAGACCTATGTGCCGATGTTACAGGAAAAGTTTGCCGAAATGACCAAGGAAGAAATTCTGAAACGTGTTGCGGCAATGGAATTTGACAGGTTCCTGAAATACTATGAAAATGCAGAAGACCTCAATATCAGAGAACGAGGCAGGGAGTTTGATAAATTCCGAAAAGACACCCGAACAGGACGTGGTGAAAGAGAACGGTTCAGTACCGGAGTTCGTGCAGATGGTCGTAAACCTTACAGAGATACCGCCGGTCGCGAGTTTTCCGGAGGTGGTGGATACACTAAACTCTTTGTAAACCTGGGAACAAAAGATGGTTTTTATAAAGCAAGTTTCCTGCAATTCATCTTAGACATGAGTGACCTCAGAAAAGAATCTCTGGGAAAGATTGACATGCGAGATCTCAACAGTTGGGTTGAGGTAGAAAGTAAGTCGGCCCGACAAATGATCAGTGCCATTGATGGAAAGAATTTCAAAGGCAGAAAGATCCGCATGAACGACGCCAACAGCAGATAAATTACTGAAATACAAGAAATTCAAAGGCTTGCAACGATTCACTTTCTGCAAGCCTTTTTGATTTTTGTTCCAAGAGCCTGCTTTTTGTCATTTCCTTCAGTTCAAGTACCTTCGCAACCGATTTAATTAAATTGAATTCTTCTCATCCATTCAAACAGAAATTATGGCATACGATGTAATTGTTGTAGGTAGTGGTCCCGGCGGTTATCCCGCTGCAATCCGTGCATCTCAACTGGGTTTTAAAGTAGCGATTATTGAAAAAGAAAGTCTTGGGGGCGTTTGCCTCAATTGGGGCTGTATCCCTACGAAAGCCTTATTGAAAAGTGCGCAGGTTTATGAGTACATGAAACACAGTGCTGATTATGGCATTCAGGCTAGTGGTGTTCAACACGATTTTACGGCTGTTGTCAAAAGAAGTCGTGGTGTTGCCGATAAAATGAGCAAAGGCGTTCAATTCCTGATGAAGAAGAATAAAATTGACGTCATTATGGGCTACGGTAAAGTAGCGGCAAAAGGGAAAGTGGAAGTTACCGCCGCAGACGGAACTAAAAAGATCGTTGAAGGAAAATACATCGTTCTCGCAACCGGAGGAAGAAGTCGTCAATTACCTTCCATTCCGCAAGACGGGAAGAAGATCATTGGCTATCGTGAAGCAATGGTACTGCCCCAACAACCCAAATCAATGATTGTTGTAGGTAGCGGTGCCATTGGTGTTGAGTTTGCTGATTTTTACAACAGTATGGGCACTAAAATCACCATCGTTGAATTCATGCCCCGCGTTGTACCTGTGGAAGATGAAGACATCTCAAAAGAATTGGAAAAACAATTCAAGAAAAAAGGAATCGAAATCATGACCAACGCTGAAGTAACCAGCGTTGATACCAGTGGAGCCGGTGTTAAAGCAAAAGTGAAAACAGCTTCAGGTGAAGTAATACTCGAAGCCGATCTGCTTTTAAGCGCTGCAGGTGTTGTTGCCAACATTGAAAACATAGGACTGGAGGAGAACGGAATAAAAACAGAGAAAGGAAAAATTGTTGTTGATAAATACGGTCAAACTTCAGTTCCAGGCATCTATGCCATTGGAGATGTTGCGCCGGGACAGGCACTAGCCCACGTTGCAGGTAAAGAAGGCATCAATGCGGCAGAGCATATTGGTTATCTCGAAAAGAAATACCATCATACTCCTGAAGCTATGGACTATAACAATATTCCCGGTTGCACCTACTGTACACCCGAAATCGCCAGCGTTGGTTATACGGAAAAAGCGGCCAAAGAAGCAGGTTATGAAATTAAAGTAGGAAAATTCCCATTTGTAGCCAGCGGTAAAGCAAGTGCAGCAGGCGCAACAGAAGGCTTTGTAAAAGTCATTTTTGATGCGAAATACGGTGAATTTTTAGGCGCACATATGATTGGAAGCAACGTAACAGAAATGATTGCAGAAGTTGTTGTAGCCCGTAAATTGGAAACAACTTATCATGAAATTCTCAATGGTGTTCACCCCCATCCAACAATGAGCGAAGCAGTTAAAGAAGCAACTGCCGCAGCTTATGGTGAAGCTATCGACATTTAA
>JBMLSG010000057.1:0-12668 GCA_049240625.1 Lacibacter sp.
AGAGCTCACCTTTAGTAGAGAAATTCTGATAGAGGCCGATGATTTCATGGAAAATCCACCCAAAAAATATTTCCGTTTAGCGCCGGGCCAGATGGTACGTTTAAAAAGTGCCTACATCATTAAATGCGAAGAAGTCGTAAAAAATGAAAACAATGAAATCACAGCAATTCATTGTACATACATCCCGGAAAGCAAAAGCGGAAGCGACAACAGTGGTATTCATGTAAAGGGGACACTGCATTGGGTAAATGCAAAGGATGCCGTTGCCGTTGAAGTCCGCGAATACGATCGCTTGTTTAAAGTAGAAAATCCTGGAATTGAAGAAGGTGATTTTAAAGACTACATCAATCCGGACAGTCTCAAGATTGTAACCGGCTATGCCGAACCTTCTTTATTGAACGCAACAAACGTTGATCGTTTTCAATTTTTACGAAAAGGTTATTATTGTCCGGACAAAGACTCGAGTCCCGACAAAATGATTTTCAACCGTACCGTCACCTTGAAAGACACCTGGGCAAAAGAAGCCAAAAAGGAATCGAAATAAAAGAAAAACAGCATTCAAATTGAATGCTGTTTTTTTTACCGTATTAGAGTGTTTATTTACTGCTTGAAGTTTTGATACGGGGCAGCATCGACATAATCAGAACAATCAATGCGGAAAAGAAATAGACGTAGAGCATACTCGTCTTTTCAGGACATTCACCATTACGACAAGTAGAAAGCAAAAGTAAGTTGCGAAATGCCCAGGCAAAATTTATTGCACCTACGAATGGGTTGATTCGTTTCGCCCATATCTTAGGCACAAGGAACAATACAAACATAGCCGGCAGCAGATAAAAATGCATCAAAGCCGGTTTTCCAAACACTGTTTTTACGGCCGCTCCCATGCCGGTGACATGTATTTGTAAACTTGGGATATATATCCAGTTTTGAAAAGACAACACGAGCACAAGTACTCCCGCAATAACGCCAATATAATTTGAATAACGCATAGTTGTAAAAAGAAAAAGCGAAGGAAATTCCAACGCTTTTTTGTTTAGAGGTCCCGAGCGGATTCGAACCGCTGTAGGAGCTTTTGCAGAGCTCTGCCTAGCCACTCGGCCACAGGACCAAAATGAGTTGCAAATGTAGTATATTCGAGTAAATTCACCCAAAGATCTATGCAAAGAATTGCAGAATCGGAACTTATCATCAATGACCGGGGTGCAGTTTACCATCTAAACCTTCGACCCGAGGAATTAGCCCCTACCGTGATAACCGTAGGAGATCCATCCAGAGTTCAGGAAGTTTCCAAATATTTTGATCGGATCGAATGCAAAAACAATCACCGGGAATTTGTGAGTCATACCGGATACATTGGAACTAAACGAATAACCGTAGTATCTACCGGTATCGGTCCCGATAATATCGACATTGTTTTGAATGAATTGGATGCTCTGGTTAATGTAGACTTCGAGAACAGACAGATTAAACAAAACCTTCAGTCATTACAACTCTTTCGTTTAGGTACATCCGGAAGTTTACAGATGGATCTTGATGTTGACAGTCTTGTATGTTCTACACACGGATTGGGTATCGACAATTTACTGCATTTCTATAGGCATACGAATCATGAAGAAGAAAGGCAAATTCTTCACGCATTCCAGACACATACACAATTACAAACGCCCTTTTCCTCCCCATATATCACAGGAGGAGGATCTCGCCTACTCAAATATTTTGCTACGGAGTACCACCAGGGGATTACCGTAACCTGTCCCGGCTTTTACGCCCCTCAGGGTAGAGTAATTCGAATGGGACTTGCTTTACCGGAATTAGTCAGCCTGTTAACCGCATTTCGATTTGGACCATACAGGATCACTAACTTTGAAATGGAAACAGCCGCCATCTATGGACTGGGGAAACTGATGGGGCATCAATGTTTATCGCTCAACGTCATCATTGCAAACCGCATAAAAAAGACGTTCAGCAAAAATCCGGCAGCGGCCATAGAAAAATTGATCCGCCATTCGCTGGAAAGAATTTCAGTACTTTAATTTTGGACCATGACAATTGAATTCAGTAAATATCAGGGAACCGGAAATGACTTTGTCTTAATTGACAACAGAGATGGGCGTTACAACGATTTAAAAAAAGAAGCCATCGCATTCCTGTGTCACCGCAGATATGGGATTGGTGCCGATGGATTAATGTTGCTTGAGGAAAAAAAAGGTTATGACTTCCGGATGGTTTATTTTAATTCGGATGGAAGTGAAAGTACGATGTGTGGAAACGGTGGCCGGTGCATTACAGCGTTTGCACGTGATTTGGGTATCATTGAATCCTATGCTCAATTCCTGGCGATTGATGGACCACATGAAGCAACCATTCAACAATTTGATGTTGAATTAAAGATGCAAGACGTGAGCGGCATTGAAAAGGATCAAGATGCCAGCATTTTAAATACAGGATCACCTCACTTTGTCAAAATGGTACAGAACCTGGAAGATTTTCCTGTGTTTGAAGAGGGAAGAAAGATTCGAAACCGTGAAAAATTTGGAAAAGCGGGCATCAATGTTAATTTTGTCGAGCAAACAGAGGATACCTTGTCGATACGAACCTATGAACGGGGCGTAGAGGACGAGACCTATTCCTGTGGTACGGGAGTTACGGCCGGAGTGCTTGCTACAATGGGCAAAACAAAAGATAACGGAATTGTAAACGTTCATACCAAAGGAGGAATGTTACGCGTAAAATTTCAAAAGACAGGTGCTGAAACGTTTCAAGACATCTGGCTTTGTGGCCCTGCCCGTTTTGTTTTTAAAGGATCAATTACCCTTTGAAATAACCCTTATTCAACAGAAATGCCCCCAAAAGACTACCATCTAAGCAAATTCCAGATCTTAAACAGCATGGATTCCATCGTTGAAGAATTGATTCGTTTGTCCAACAGTGTAAAAGAAGAGCAATTCTTTCATAAAAACGACAAATGGTCGATTGCAGAAAATTTGGAGCACATCCGACTTTCATTCCTCACAAGTTGGAAAAAAATGTTCTGGCCCAAATTCATCATAAGGAGACTGAACGGAAAACCCGATCACGAGTCGCTCCCCTATGAAATGCTGGAAGAAAGCTTTCAGAAAAAAACGGAAGAGACCGAAGACCCTTGTAAACAGTATGAACCGCATATCGATCCTGCAAAAATAAATAAGGAAAAAATGCTGGATCAGTTCCAGAGTACGTACAACCGTTTCATGAACGAATTTCGCTATTACTGGGAAGATGAGCATATTGATCATTATCAGGTCCCCCATCCTGTTCTGGGAAAAATTACGATCAGAGAATTGCTGTATTTCAATTTATTTCATTGCTGGGAACATTTCAGAATCATGCGACATCGCAAAAGCGAAGGTTTATAATTAATTAATCTTCAGGTATCTCTGAGGCAACCTATCTTTGCACCGCTATGCTTCAGTTTTTCAAAAATGTTGATGGTAAGACCCTTGCAATAGAAAAGCCCGAAATTGGTGCCTGGGTCAATATCGTACCGCCCTTAAAGCAAGAAGAGTTCACCGAGATCTCCGAATCACTGAACATACCCATCGACTTTTTATCCGATTCACTGGATATTGATGAAAGAAGTCGTTACGAAATCGAAGACAATGTCAAATTAATTGTCATAAAAACCCCCACAGAAAACAATTCTTTTAACGACAGCGATGCATTTTTTATTACTATACCGATTTGTATCATTTTAACCCACAATCAAATCGTTACGGTAAACTCTTTTGACAACGGTGCCATCAAGAAATTTCTGAACACCTTTCAAAACCGTCATCCCGATAAGCGAAACATGATGGTATTGAAAGTATTCGAAAAAATTGTTCAAACATTTATCGAGTACCTGAAGGAGATCAACCACCGAAGGAATTTATTGGAGCAGAAACTGTATGACGCCAACAGAAACGAAGAATTATTGGACCTGATGCGGATTCAAAAGAGTCTGGTATATTTTGTAACGGCACTTCGAAGCAATGAAATGCTGCTGATGAAAATGCAACGAACCAATTTCCTGGGTCTTACAGAGGAAGAAGATGAAATCCTGCAAGACATGATTGTTGATACCAGTCAGGCCCTTGAAATGGCCAACATTTACACGAACATCCTGAGTTCAACACTGGATGCTTTTGCAAGTATCATCAGCAACAATCAGAACCAGGTCATGAAACGCCTGACTTCCATTACCATCATGCTGCAATTGCCGACCCTGGTTGCCAGTATTTATGGCATGAATGTTCCAATCCCCGGACAACATTCACATATCGCATTTTACTTTCCCATACTCGTATCTTTAGGTCTCTCTTTACTGATCGGTTTCTATTTCATGCGGAAAAAATTATTTTAAGATGTTAACCGTCCGTGTTTATGGCATTTTGATGCAAGACTCAAAAGAAGTACTCGTGAGTGATGAATACATACGGGGGAATTTTTTTACAAAATTTCCGGGAGGTGGCCTGGAGCTTGGAGAAGGAACGAGAGATTGTTTAGAACGTGAGTTCATGGAAGAAATGAATCTGAGCGTGAAAGTTGGTGATCACATTTACACAACAGATTTTTATCAGCGAAGCGCGTTCAATCCGGCCCATCAAATTTTGTCGATCTATTATTTTGCACATGCATTAGAACCCATTACGGTTCCCCTCAAGACAAAGCCGTTTGATTTTGACCCCGAAAAAATTGCAGACCCCAATGGAACTGCCGAAACCTTCAGATGGATTCCATGGAATGATTTCAATGAAGGATCCGTTTCACTTCCAATTGACAAAATTGTTGTCAGCATCCTTAAAGAACGATTTTAGTCATCAGCGAGAGCAGCTTGTTTCATTTTCGTGGCCAGATCGGAACCTAAATAATTCTCTATAAGTGCATGAACCCAGTAAATGACCGGAGTCATCAGTATAGCGACACAAAATTTATACAGATAGTTTACAATACCTACAGCCAGAAACAGCCGAAAAGGCCATACAAAATCGGAGCCGCTGGCATTTACCCTTGAGCCAATATAAAAAGCGATAAACAAAACAACAAAACTGTCGATGAATTGAGAGACTAAAGTTGATCCCGTTGCCCTTAGCCAAATCTTTTTTTCACCGGTCACTTTTTTGATTTTGTGAAACACGAAGACATCAATCAATTGGCCAATGACAAAGGCCGTAATAGATCCTATAATGATAAATCCACCCTGTGCAAGCACACTGCTGTATGCTTTTTGCATATCGGGCACACCACTTCCCTGCTTTCCGGTAACAAAAAAATCGGCAGGCGTAAGATGAACGGCAACAACAAAAACCAAAAAAGCAAAAGCAATGAGTCCGGCCGTGAGCCAGGAAAGAAACCGAACCCCTTTCATGCCATAATACTCATTAACGAGATCGGTCATGACAAAAACAACGGGCCATAATAAAACCCCGGCGGTCAGATTTAAAGAAAGATCGTTTCCAAAAATTCTGATATTGAATGGAGACAGACCCAGTGTTTTTTCTAATGAAAATATTTTAACACCAATAATTTCAGCTATAAGAGCATTGGCTATAAAGAACCCACTCAGAATCAAAAAAAGTCTGACCGCTTTGTTATGAATAATTTGCTGGATCATTACGAGAAAAAATAGAGGATTTGAAATAAGAAAATAAGCACATTTATCCGAAACAGACTCACGGTTTTTGGATGGTATGCTTTCTGCAGTTTCAAAACAAAAAACAATCCTATCAACAGAATATTAAAAATAAAGGACAGCAGCCATCCCCCAATAACAAGAGTGGATACAATAGACTCAGGCAATGAAACTGAATAATAACGCAAAAACAAACAAACCAAATAAAGCAGATTTAAGATAAAAGCCACCCGGTTGACCCATGCAAACCCTTTCATATTGTGTTTAATTTTAGTATTTATTGTAATGCCGATAAAGTCTGAAAACTAACTTCTTTTCCCAAATGAAAACTTATCGGCAATCAGACGCATGCTTTGTTTTAATGCGATTCAAAAACCTGAAGAGACAGATTTCATTAACTCAAATTGCACTCAATCACTCAAAATAGCATTATTTTGCCTGACTGAATCAGAAATTTATTCCACATGCAATTTGAACTCAAGAAAATAGCACCACATGCCGTTGCCGTAGCACTCTTCCTGATCGTTTCGCTCCTGTATTGCAAACCGGTACTGGAAGGAAAAGTCGTAAATCAACATGACAATCTGGGATGGAAAGGAATGGCGCAGCAAAGTTTCGAGTATAAAGAAAAACACGGACGCTTTCCGCTTTGGACAAACAGTATGTTTAGCGGAATGCCCGCTTATCAGATTGCCATGGATCAGGACTATCCGGTCTCTGTTGGATGGCTCTCATATGTACTTACACTTGGTCTACCCAAGCCCGTCAACTTTTTCTTTCTTGCGAGTTTGTGTTTTTATTTGCTCTGTTTAGCCGCAAGTATCAACCCCTGGATTTCAATGGCCGGAGCGCTTTCATATGCTTTTGCGACCTACAATCCCGTCATCATTGCAGTAGGTCATGACACCAAAATGCTTGCTATTGGATATGCTCCCCTGGTAATCGCCGGATTCCTGCTTTTATTCAAAAAACAATGGGGATTCGCCGTTGCCGCTCTAGGAACCGGGATCGCATTGCAAATGAGCACCGGGCATCTTCAAATCGTTTATTACACGCTTTTGATTTCAGGCGCATTATTCGCCGGATTCATGCTTCACTCTATACTTCAAAAAAACTGGAAAACGAGTTTAATTAGTTTGGGTTTGTCGGTGCTGATTGGAATCATTGGCTTTGCAACCAATGCGCATACACAATTGACGACCTATGAATATTCCAAAGAATCCATGCGAGGAGGAATCAGTGAATTGAAGGATACAAAAAACAAGAATGTCACTACAGGAGGTCTGGACAAAGACTATGCCTTTCGCTGGAGTTATGGGATTTCAGAAACACTCACATTGCTTGTTCCGGGACTTTATGGTGGGAGCAATGGAGGTGACGAATATCATAGTTCAAAACTTGCAGACAAATTAATCGAAATAGGATATCCCGAAGAACAGGCCTTGATGGCGGCCAATCAATATTCCTATTGGGGAGAACAACCCGGAACCTCCGGACCTGTTTATATCGGAGCAATCATATGCCTCCTGTTCATGCTTTCACTTTTCATTGAATCCGGATGGATTAAATGGAGTTTAATTGCTGTCGGATTATTCGGAATTGTACTGGCCTGGGGCAAGAATCTGGAGTCTGTAAATTATTTCCTTTTTGATTATCTGCCCTTTTACAAAAAATTCAGAGCACCCTCAATGGGGTTGTTTATTCCCGGACTGAGTTTCACCTTACTGGCTTGTATGACCCTTCAAACAATTTTATTTGGCAACATGAGCCGAGAAGATTTATTGAAAAAACTTAAATCGGGCGGTATCGCTGCGGGCATTCTTGTTGCAGCAGTTCTACTCTTTTATTTCAATGCCGATTTCAAATCTAAGGGTGATGCGAATCTGCAGGAAAATATGAGTTCTGCCATGCTGCAACAATCCGCACAGGGGCAACAACCAACGTTGGCGCAAAAGCAAGAAGCGGACACATTTGGCAAAAGCTTCACGACTGCCTTACAGGAAGATCGTAAAGAGCTCTTACAATCTGACCTAATCCGAACCCTGTTCCTGATTGGTCTTGTTGGATTGTTACTCGTATTGTTCATAAATGGAAAACTAAAACCACTTCCGGTCGTTCTGGGAATTTTGGTTTTAACCAGCTATGATCTGTTAACCATCGGTAAAAGATATTTGAATGACCGTCAGTATGTAGAGGATACAGAATACGAAAGTGCATTTACCATGACGGAAGCCGATCAGTTGATAAAACAGGATCAGGAATATTACCGGGTCTACAATCAAACCGGCGATCCGTTCAATGAATCCAAAACCTCTTATTATCACAATTCAATTGGCGGTTATCACCCGGCAAAACTTCAATTATATCAAGACCTGATTGAGAACCAAATCAGCAAAAACAATATGCAGGTTTTCAACATGCTGAACACACGTTATTTCATTCTTCCCGATCCACAATCAGGCAAAGCGGTTGTCCAAAGAAACCCGGACGCTTTTGGTGCGATATGGCTTGTAAAAGGAATCCGTTTTGTAGAAAACGGGACCGAAGAAATGATGGCTTTGGATAAAACATCATTAAAAGACACGGCTATTGTTCAACAAAAATTTAAGTCGGCAATAAATCAATTGCCCGCTTTTGACTCCACGGCCAAAATTCAACTACTGGAAAACGATAACGACATCATTCGATATGAGTCTATTGCGACCACACCACAATTTGCGGTGATGAGTGAGATCTATTACCCCAGAGGTTGGAATGCATACATTGACGGACAAAAAAGCGAATACGTTAAGACCAATTACGCCCTGAGAGGTATTTCGATACCGGCCGGCAAACACAAAATAGAATTTAGATTCGAACCAACATTGTATAAAACCGGAAATCTGATCATGCTTATTGCCACGATTCTGCTATACATTCTTGTTATAGGAGGTCTTTGGATGGGATGGAAAACTTACAAGAAAACAGAAGGATGAGAAAAGTACTGAATATTGTTCCTTATCCTTTCCTGCCTTTTTTTTCGGGAGGTCAGAAACTGATTGCTTATTTTAATGAGTTTTTAGGTAAAGAATGTGAATTGCATGTTGCAGGAACGGCGAATAACAATATTCGTCAAGTCAAAAATTATACATTTCATCCGCTACTCAACCCAAACAGGTTACGGTATATCAATCCAATTTTGATTTTTTCGCTCGGAAAGCTGATACGAAACAAACAGATTGACACCGTGATTTTGGAGCACCCTTATTACGGATGGCTGGGTTGGATTTTGAAAAAAAGATTCCCTGTTCGCCTGATTGTACACACGCACAATATTGAATACGAACGTTTTCGTTCGATCGGAAAAGCATGGTGGAAACTATTGAGGATTTATGAGACTTGGGTTTTACGACAAGCGGATGAAATTCTTTGCATATCAGAAGAAGATCGGAAATGGATGATAGAAAAAATGCAAATCGAAAAAAATCGATGCATATTGGTGCCCTATGGCATTCCTTACCGAACTCCGCCGGAAGACAAAATCAAATGCAAGGAACTAATTTGTCAGAACCATGGTTTAGATCGAAACCTGCCTTTACTGTTTTTTAATGGCCTTTTGGATTACAAACCCAATTTAGAAGCATTAGATGTCATTTTGAACGAAATGTTACCACGGTTAAGAGAGCAGGAACTACCCTATAATATTCTTATTGCAGGAAAGCGCTTACCGGAAACCTATAAAGATTTAAAAGCATGGAACAAACAACAAGTATTCTATGCCGGTTTTGTTGACGATATAGACCTCTATACCAAAGCAGCAGATATTCTTTTGAATCCGGTAATAAGTGGCGGTGGTGTCAAAACTAAAATGATTGAGGCCCTTGGGGCTAATACCAGTGTAGTAGCAACACAATCCGGTTCGGCAGGTGTGGATGTTTCGGTTTGTGGGGGGAAATTAAAAATTGTTCCTGATTACGATTGGTTTTTGTTTACACAAACGGTGATAGAAACAATCAAAGAGCAAAAAAACGATATTCCTGATGCATTTTATGAGAAATATTATTGGGGAGAGGTGGTGAAACAGATGCTTTTAACCCTATCGAATTAACTTCCCGGACAACCTGAATATTACTTTTTTAGCAAAGTTGCGAACATACTCTTTTGATGAATAAATAGCTGCAAACAGGATAAAATAAACACTGCTCCCCTTTCGTAATTTCATAATGTCCAATTCATGGCACATCATAGTTTTACGTAGTTCCAATTGCTTTTTTAAAGATGAACTCCCACCACTAATATGAACAATACTTGTTTCACTGTAGAAATAATTTACGTATCCTAATTGTTGAATTTGCCAACACCAAAGGTGGTCTTCTCCATACATAAAAAAACGTTCATCGAGTTTTTTGTTCGGCAACTTAAAAATAAGCTCTTTACGAAACATAAAAAAAGCACCATTAATCCAATCACAATTAGTATTAAAATCTGAATGAAAATACTTGCCTAACATGATGTGTGCTCTTAACTTATATGGGAGCACATACAAGGCCAAACGAAAAACATCAAATATTTCCCACCAAATACTCCTAAAACGACGAGCAGAATATTGCAGAGCACCATCAGGAAAAACCATACGGCAACCAATTACACCAATTTCGTCATGATCTTTTAAATAAGAAACGGTTTTACTAATTGCATCTTCCGTTAAATAGGTGTCGCTATTCAGAAGTAAAATAAAATCACCTTTAGATTTAGAAATCCCAAGATTGTTACCGGCGGCGAAACCATTGTTTAATGGATTTTTGACTAGTTGAATGTTCGGAAATTTAGTTTTAAATATATCAGGATCACATTCAGTAGAAGCATTGTCAACTAAAATAATTTCAAAATCACAGGATGTATTTGATAAAACAGAACGAATACACTCGCATGTCAATTTAAATGTATTGTAATTGATAATGACAACAGAAACCATACAATTATTATAGCCACTTAATGCTTATTATAATCACTAGTGATGATAATAAAGATAGCAAATTACATACACTTGCAGATAAAGCTAAAAATCAGATTTTAAATAGAGCCGAATTATTGACTTATCACTGATAAGTAATCGTCAACTTTGGATGTTTCAAACTATTAGAATGATTTGGCGAACAAAACTGCCGAATATTTAAGCCAGACTCGTTTTGCAATTGCATTAAAAATCCATAACCGTTATTTGATACCATATCCTTTACTAACAGAGTCACATCTATGTCAACTAGATCTAAAAAAGACAAGCTCGTATGTGGTATTAACACTTGATTTGTACTTGTGCTTAAAGGCTGTGTACTCCAATTAACCGTATTCCCATCCCATGACGATATAACTCTTCGGATATAAAAGGCATTATTTGAACCTGAATTTGCAGTAGTTAAATTGCCATTAATGGGAGTTGGATTTGAAAACAAAGACAATTTCGCTGAAATTATTTTTGAGCCGACGGGAATTGATGAAAGATTAAATTTAAAAAAACTTCGATTGTATACAGCCCCACCACCACTTGTCCATGATGCACAATTTAAATCAATATCATGTGTTGACCCATCTGAACCATTAATAAAAGTCACGTGCCTCCAGCTTGACGTTGACTCAATCAATAAATTGGAAACTAGAGCAGAGGCAGATGTCACCAAGACACTTGTCGTATCAACCCCAACTAAACCACTTTCATCAATAGCTTTAAATTGAAATATATATTTGCCAACAGTTAAATTACTCACAGCAGTTATTGATGAAGAAGGGCTGTGTATTACTGGCACATTAGGCCCTGAAACCAAACTCCATAAATAACCCTTAATTAAACCATTTTTTGTTGATGCAACTCCGGTAAGTGTAAAAGAAGATGGCAATTGAATTACCTGGCTTAGGCCCGCTTCGACAGATGGAGGATTTTTAGTTTCAGACTCCTTTTTACAAGAAAAAAATAAAATAACGAATACTGTTGCGACGCAAACTCGAATAAGTGTTTTCATATATCAAATATATGACTTTTTTTACCTGTTATTATTTTACTTTTATAGTAAGACAAAAGCATGAGGATTTTTGAAATAAAACCATACTTCAAAAAATACGCTGGGATAAACTTCTGAAATTGAAGAATAGACACCAAAAAAAAGGGCAAAGAAAAACCAGAGGATAAAGAAATCAATTTATTCAAACTTCGAATGTTCAAATTTCTGATAAGCCTCCACCAGGCATCGTATGTTAATATTCGTTGGCAAGAAACCGGCCCGTGTTTATAGTAATAAATAAGAGCTTCCCGAATTTCAATTTCCGGATTTCTGAAGCAATCATTTGTAACTTGCGTATCGTTATAACTCATCGTTATTAGAGGCTTATTGATATACACACATTTATAATGATTAAAAATCCGAATGTAAGCCTCTATATCAACGAGCCACTTAAAAGCAGGATCATAGGTTTCTCTAATGCTTCTCCTAAACATTACTACACTTGGAGGGCCCAGTTCATTTGAAGAAAATAAAAAATAGGGATGGCGTGCTATTCTCTGAAACCTTCTAAGTGAAATTGTCTTATCAATCGCTTTGTCTGACTTTTCAAAATATGCAATGTAGCCTGAAAAAATACAATCAATCGAGTCTGATATAGCATTTGCAAATAGTTGTAAAGAATTTCCATTCGTTAGCCAATCATCATCATGAATTATTTTTATCCATTCGCCTTTTGCATATTTAATTCCTTCTAACCAATTTAGAGGGGTACCTTTTGCTGGTTCATTTTTAATGTATTGATAAATAAATGAATAATTGTTCTGTCTTAAAAAATCAGAAATCGAATTATCAGGAGAGTCATCAGTAATAATTACTTCATAATTCAGAAATGTTTGCTTATCAATCGAGTCCAAAAGTCTTTTCAAATAAGCTATACGCTTATACGCAGGAATACAAATTGAAATTAGCGGATGTTCCATACTTTCTCTTTTGCTTTCATCAGAATACTAACTTTGAGCACTTTTACCCCAAGCAAGATA
>JBMLSG010000058.1:0-17204 GCA_049240625.1 Lacibacter sp.
CTATTTTATCATTAACAAGCCAACCAACATGGTTTCGCAATTTGTTAGCTCACACCAGGTGGGCTTACTGGGCGATCTGGATTTTGAATTTCCGGAGGGCACGCATGCCATTGGAAGGTTGGATAAAGACTCAGAAGGTTTATTGATTCTTACCACCAATAAAAAGGTTACCAAATTGTTGTTTCAGGGTACGGTACCACACAAAAGAACCTATCTCGTACTGGTCAAAAACAAGGTAAGCCAAGAAACACTCCGTATTTTACGCGAAGGAGTGACCATTCCTGTTACCGGCAACTCTATGTATACCACAGCAGCCTGTGAGGTTGAGCTGATCGATAAGCCCGAACTCTTTTTGCATTCAGATCCCAATGTACCTGCTTATATTCCGGTTAGCTGGTTGCTCATCTCACTTACGGAAGGAAAATTTCATCAGGTCCGAAAAATGGTGAGTGCGGTTGGTCATAAATGCAAACGGCTCATTCGGGTGGCGATCGAGGATCTGGAACTGGAAACGTTGGAATCCGGCGGGGTAAAGGAACTGGAAGAAGAGGATTTTTTTAAACGATTAAAGATTGACTCCTTTTGAACGAACGCCCAAACCAAACTAAAGTCGCAATAATCAACGGTTTGTTCAATGTTGGAACATGTATTTACATACTTACCCTTAGTGGCCATGCCTGCTCCTCCTCATTTTTAAATCAAAGCCTTGAGAATTCTTGCAATCAAAAAAATAGTGGTGTAGGTTTAAATCATCAAGCAATTGATAAAAATCCGATACCTAACAAAAACCAATGAAAAAATCCGAAGGCCTGTTTTTATCACGGCCCTATGAAACGAACGGCTTCCGTACCAACGAAAACGTACCAAAAGAGACCTTAAAAAATTGAAGCCAAAAAACGTCCCGCCCGCAGCGGGATTTTTTTTGCTCCTACCCTGGAAGAAACCGTTTGCATTCCGTTGTTTTGTTTGTAGCTTTAGTGATGCAAGGATCTTCCTTTCTTTTGTACGGCGCAAATGGTTATACGGGTGAACTGATTGCGCGTTACGCGTCCGCTTATCAATTACAACCCATCCTGGCAGGAAGAAATAAATCCGCCATTCTTGCGCTTTCCCAAAAACTGAATTTGCCCTATAGGGTCTTTTCGCTGGAAGACTCCGCTGCTTTGCGTGCTGCACTCAAAGAGGTCAATCTGGTAGTTCATGCTGCAGGACCTTTTGATGTTACGGCTGTCCGGATGGTAGAAGCTTGTTTAGATACCGCCACGCACTATCTCGATATCAACGGGGATGTCTCTGTTTTTGAAACCATTCACCAATACGGAAAAGCAGCTCAAAATGCAGGAATTCAACTCATGCCGGGTGTTGGATTTGATGTGGTTCCTACCGATTGTGCGGCTGTGTTTCTCAAACAAAAACTACCCGATGCGGATACGATTCAACTGGCTTTTGCTTCATTGGGCGGAGGCTTATCGCATGGCACAGCGTCTACAATGATTCAAAAACTGGGAGAAGGTGGGCTGGTACGTAAGGGCGGCATTCTGATGCATGAGCCGCTGGGCAAAAAGGGCATGTGGGTGGATTTTGGTACGAAAAAGCTGTTTGTCATGCGCATTCCCTGGGGCGACCTCGCAACAGCCTATTATAGTACAGGTATTCCGAATATTGAAACGTATACAGCCGTTTCGCCGGCTATTTTCCGGTTGCTGAAATTCCAGGGTCTAGTTAATGGGATTTTGCGCACAAAAACTGTTCGGAAATGGTTACAAAACAAAATCAATCAACGACCTGCCGGTCCTTCTGATGAACAACGGTCACGTTCGTTGGGTTTGATTTGGGGTAAAGCAACCAATGCGGCGGGCCATTCGGCGGTTGTAAGCTTGAAGGGTCCGGATGGCTATACTTTAACCGCACATAGTACACTACTGATTGCGAAGCGGGTACTGGATGGAGATTTTCAACCGGGATACCAAACACCGGCATCCGCTTATGGTGCAGACCTGATTCTGGAGGTTCCGGGTATGAGCCGATCGTTTCAGTAATACAACAGCTTATGCAGCAACTGCCTTTTTCAATTTGATGATTCCAACTGCATTCAAAAGCAACATAATCAGATACGTTAAATCAAATTCAAACCATTTGCGGGCAAAATTTGCATTGTCGCCTTGTTTATGGTGATTGTTCTGAAACAATTCGCCCATAAGAATAATTCCCCAGGGGGTGGTGTTGCGTGAGTGGTCCTCTATTTTATAATTTCTGTAACCCAACTTATGACCAAACCAGTTTACAATGGCTCCTTGTACGGGACCAATGAAAAAATGAATGGGTAACAATAAAAACCACCAGAAACTGGGTGCAAAAATCAAATAGAAGGTGATGTAGCCGGCGATAAACAATCCTCTGGTAATGGTACTGTCTCCAAAACGATCGAGTTTATCCCAAACAGGAAGATAATCTTTTGTGAATTGAGGTTCGGGAACATTTTTTCCGGTGACAAATGCATTGAAGATGCGTGCAGTGTGCATCATCATCTGATAGATATCTTTAAAAAAATGAGGCGAATGGGGATCTTTTTCTGTATCGCTGTATACATGATGCATTCGGTGCATTACCGCATAAGCACGGGGAACTAAAAAAGACGAACCCTGAAAAAACCAGGTTAGAAAATAAAATATTTTTTCCCAAGTTTTACTAACTGTGTACATCTGATGGGATGCATAGCGGTGTAAAAAAAAGGAATGAAAAAACAGAGATAAAAACCAATGTAATAGAAAAAAAAGAAGCACTGCGTTCATAATATCATGTAATAGGAATGCAAAGAAAGGTTATTAATGGCTTCGTGCGCTTTTTATTTATGGAATTCACCCGAAATTCATGAATCGGTTCTACAAAACCTTGTTTGATTCTTTTTCGCAGGATGATTCCAATTTTTTTATTAAAAGTGATTGTTGTTATAAACCAAATGCAGCACTCATTTCCAGCATTTTATCAATAGGTTTCTTGGCCGCTATTCGAAGCGATTCTTCCATAACGATTTCCGGAAGTTCATACTTCATGCACAGATAAATTTTTTCGAGGGTGTTGCGTTTCATATGCGGACAATCATTACAGGCACAACTGTTGTTGGGTGGCGCGGGGATAAATGTTTTATCCGGACTGTTTTTAATCATTTGATGTAGTATACCCGTCTCGGTTGCTACAATAAATGAATCAGCAGTATCTTTTTTAGTGTAATTCAGTAATTGTGTTGTACTTCCTATAAAATCGGCCAATTGCAACACCGGTTCTTCACATTCGGGATGGGCAATCATTCTTGCCTTAGGATGCCGTTCTTTCAATTGTTTGATTTTTTCAACACTAAAAATTTCATGCACCATACAGGCTCCGTTCCATAAAACCATATTTCTGCCCGTTGCTTTGTTGATATAGGCTCCCAGATTTTTGTCGGGAGCAAAAATGATTTTTTGTTCCTTAGGAAGGCTTTCTACAATTTTCTGTGCATTGCTGCTGGTACAAATGATATCACTTAACGCTTTAATTTCTGCACTGCAGTTGATATAGGAAATTACCAAATGATCCGGATGTTGTTCCTTAAAACGTGCAAAGAGATCCGGCGGACAACTATCGCTCAGTGAACAACCGGCTTTTAAATCGGGTATAACGACTTTTTTTGTAGGATTCAGAATTTTTGCTGTTTCAGCCATGAAATGCACTCCTGCAAAAACGATCATGTCTGCATTGGTTTTTTCGGCCTGCTGTGCCAATCCCAAACTGTCTCCAATGTAATCGGCGATATCCTGTATATCCGGTTCCTGATAGTAGTGCGCAAGTACAATTGCATTTTTTTCTTTTTTTAATTTTTCGATTTCGGAAAAAAGATCAAGTGAAGGATCGATTTCGATATCCAAATATCCGTTTTTATCCAATGCTAATTTTGCTGCTGCAATCAACGTATCATTCATATAGTATTCTTTAATAGTCTTATTTTTTATATATAAATCTATTACTATTAGGACTGTGGATTTGTGGACAGATTTACTGTTTATCTATTTGCAAAAGTAAAGAAGTGGTGCTTATACACATTAATACACTTTTAATTCACATTGTCTTAATCAATACTGTATTGATTAAAGATGTGTTTTACACAACTGGGGATAGTAAAACCACAGGAATAACTTTTTTTAAAAATAGTACTGAAAGCACGTGGATGAATCAAGAATAAATCATCATTCATACACATTGTTTTGATATAACCATTGAATCTTTTCTTTTTTACACGAACATTACACGATATTATACACAATCAATTCTGGTGTTATCCACGGATTCTTTTTTTATACACAGGCGGTTTGTTGGTAAAAAAGCATTTTGGGTCCAAAAAAGGGCGAACATCCGCAATCCATTATTTTCTCCGAATCGAAGGAGTTATCCACAATTTGTTCCCTCCTTTTTTTCCCCTATTTTTGCCCCTCAAATTTTTTCATATATAATATTATGTCGATTATCCAGAAAATTCGTGAAAAATATGCAGCACTGAGTATTGCTGTAATTGCCCTGAGTTTGATTGGTTTTATTTTGATGGATGCACTTAGCAGCAGAAGTCGTTTATTCGAGGGTAATAAGAATTCTGTAGGTGAAATTAATGGGAACAGCATTGATATCGCTGAATTCGATGCCAGGGTGAATGAAATGGAAAATAATTATCGCCAACAAGGTATGGATGTAAATGATGAAATGCGTCAGCAAATCATCGAAATGCTCTGGAACAATCAGGTTGATGAAACAATACTAAAGGCCGAATATAAGAAAGCTGGGATTACATTTTCTTCCGTAGATATGAATGATGCGCTTTACGGCGATAATCCTCCTCCGGTTTTGGCACAGCAATTCAAAGATGAAAAAACAGGTGCTTACGACGCGAATGCGGCTCGCCAGTTTATCAATTCATTACGCAAGAAAAAAGCAGACGATCCTCAACGTCGTTACATCGAGCAAAACCTGATTGATTATATAATCAGCAATGGATTAAGAACCAAGTACAGCACACTTTTATCGGGTAGTGTATTTTATCCTAAATGGTTAAATGACAAAGAACTTGCGGAAGAAAATGGGATTGCCTCCATCAGTTACGTAAACGTACCTTATTCTATTATCCCTGACACAACTGTACAGGTTACAGACGAAGACATTAATAATTACATCCGTAAAAGAAAACAGGAATACAAGCAGGATCGCATCCGCTCTTTTTCCTATGTTTTATTTGATGCAGCACCATCTTCATCAGATTCTGCATCCATTCTAAACTCTTTAACTGTACAAAAACAAGCATTTACCGAAGCACAGGATGTGGCAGCATTTCTGAATGCCAACAATTCTGCAGTAGCCTTATTTGATGGGTTTGTGTTGAAATCTAAAATGCAGGTTCCCAACGCTGATTCCATCCAAAATCTTCCAATTGGCGGTGTTTACGGTCCTTATCTCGATGGCGGTAATTATGTTCTTGCCCGGATGATCGAAAAGCGCCCAATGGCAGATTCAGTCAAATGCAGACACATTTTGATTGGAACAAAAGATGCGCAAAGCGGACAAGAAATCATGAGCGACAGTATTGCAAAGCGCAAAGCCGATAGTATCATGACTGCTGTTGCCGGTGGCGCCAACTTTGCAACCTTAGCTACACAATACAGCACCGACCCAGGAAGCAAAGACAAGGGCGGTGAATATGAATTCAGTTCACAACAGTTCGGCAATCTGGCAAAACCCTTTGCAGAGTTTATTTTCTACAATGGAGCCGGATCCAAACGTGTTGTAAAAACAGATTTCGGATGGCACTATATTGAAGTGCTTGAGCAAAAGAAAGTTGAACCGGCTTACAAGGTTGCTTATTTTTCGAAAGCTATTGAGCCCAGCGATGAAACCATTAACGCCGCCAATACAACAGCAACTCAGTTTGCATCTGAAAGCAGAGATGCTTCCTCTTTCGAAAAGAATGTACGCAAATACAAACTTACACCTCGTGTTGCCGAAGTGAAACCCACGGAATATTCAATTCCCGGAATTGGAAGTGCACGCCGTTTGGTAAAATGGGTTTATCAAAACGATAAAGGAACAGTTTCTGAACCGGAAAGCTTCGGTAATCAATACATCGTTGCACTTATTACGGAAGTAAGAGAAGAAGGTCTGCCGGATGCTAAAACCATTCGTCCGCAGGTAGAAGCATTCATACGTAACCAGAAAAAAGCTGCGCAATTGATCTCGAAAATCGGAAACAGTCGTGATCTCACTGCAATTGCCACATCGTTCAATACAAATGTAATGCGTGCCGATAGTATCTCCTTTGCAGCTCCGTTTATTCCAAATGTTGGAAACGAAGCCATTGTAATTGGTGCGGCATTCAATACACAACAACAAGGAAAAGTCTCTGATCCATTCGCCGGCAGCAGTGGTGTTTTTGTAATAAAAACCGAATCTTTAGGAATGAAACCCTCTGCAGATCCGGGGTACGCTATTCGTCGTATGCAAAAGGAACAATCCATCAAAGGAAACCTTGCCTATAAATCATCCGATGCATTACGTAAATCGGTTAAAATAACAGACAACCGTATCGACTTTTATTGATACACCGAAACTCTTCTTTAAAAAAGCAGAAGGAACCCCTTCTGCTTTTTTACTATCGTAGATTTACGATATGGTTCATGAAAAACTACGATGTGCTTGTACAAACAAATACTATGTTTGATATTTGTTCTGTTTTCAGAATGGAATATGGGTTTGTTGTATTCGGAGTTCATTTTTCCGACACAAATAGTTTAAACCGGATTTCTCAATAAGTGGAATCATTTATTGGCCTTAATAGAATGCATTTAGTATGAATGGAGTCATTGTTAACAGAGTTGCTGAAAGTGGATTGGAAACAATCGATCTGACAACATTTTTACCCAAGCAACAACCGCTCCTTTTTGATCTGAAAGAGTATTTATTCAAAGGGTTGATTCTGCGGGAAAAAGAGTTCAGGACTGCATTATCAACACTCGACTGGACTCAATATCAGGGAAAAACTGTTCTTGTAACCTGCTCAGCCGATGTTGTTATACCGATGTGGGCTTACATGCTGGTTGCAACTAACCTGGCACCCTTTGCGAACGACATGTTTTTAATGAACGAAGCACAATGGCGTAATCAGGAATTAATTAAAGCAATACGCAACATCGAAACGGAAGCTTATCGTGATCGTCGTGTTGTAATTAAGGGTTGTGGAAAAGAACCGATATCTGAAGAGGCTTATTTTGAGATCACACAAAAATTGCAACCTGTTGTAAAAAGCATCCTGTATGGCGAACCCTGCAGCACGGTGCCTGTTTATAAAAAAAGTAAAACAAGTTCTGAAAACCAACCATGAGCATGCACTGGAACGATTTTACAAATTACCACCCCTATCGTCTTACAACCAAACAAAGACGCTTTATTAAACATTGGGAAAAACGCCGTCAAATTCCCCGTTGGAAATATTTACTTTTCTACGGTGTACTGAGAGAGGGTTTAATCTTCTTTTTTCTGATTAAGCTGATTCAGTTTCTTTTTGATGCGAAAAGTTTCTCTTCCTTATACACAAGTGTAGGAGGTATCCTGTTTTTAATGTTTGAAATTTTCTTTTGGCTGGGTGGAGGCTTGGTTGTAGGTTGGTTCAAACACCGAAGTTTTGAAACAGAATATGAAATGCTTAAAAGCATGGAGCATTATTAAATTAGAACCAGTCTCGTTTCTTAAAAATCCACATCATCACTACAGGTATCAGCAGCATCAGTGTCATTGCAATAAAGAAGCCATAAGGGTTGTGCAACCAGGGAATGCTTTCAAAGTTCATTCCAAAAATACCGCCAATTACAGTAGCAGGAGCCAGCAAACAGGTTACAATGGCCATCACCTTCATCACTTCATTCATCTTCAGGTTTACATTACTTAAATAAAGATCATGTAAGTTCATCATCATGTCCCGGTAGTTTTCTGCGAGATCGTTTGCTTGTATGATATGATCGTATACATCTTTAAAATACTTTTCAGTCTTTTCTTCCAATAAATCGTTTTCGCTTCGAAGTATACCATTGATGATATCGCGAACCGGATTAATGTTTCGTTTCAAAACAATCATCTCTTTACGCAGTTGATTGATTTTAGCAAGTGTTCGGTTATTGGGATTTCTAATAATGTCTTCTTCCAGCAACTCAATCTTTTCACTCAATTTCTCCATAACAATAAAGTAATTGTCAACAATCAAATCGATCATTGTATAAAAGAGATAGTCCGTACCATTGTTGCGAATTTTATTGTTTTTGAATTGTAGCTTTTCTCTCAAGCCGTTAAATACATCCCGTTCTGCATCTTCCTGAAAACTGAGCACAAAACGATCGCCCATTACAATCGAGATTTGTTCTACCTCAACAGTACTGTATTGTTCGTTAAAATAAAGCATGTTGAGCAGACAAAAGATTACACCTTCTAATTCGTCCATTTTAGGGCGTTGCCCAATACTTAATATATCCTCCTGGATCAATGGATGTATGCCGTAATGCGTACACACTTCATCTATATCTTTTCTTCTTATACCGTCGATGTTAATCCAGGTTACTTTGGAAGAGTGTTTGTATTTAAAACAATCGCTTACTTGATTTATTTTTTGTGCTTCAAGATGTTCCGTATCGTAATCATATACATAAACGGTAACGATTTCAGGTTCTTTTCTTTCAGCAGAAACAGTTGGGTTTACCTTAAGTATCCTCTTCGTTCTGAGAAGATGAAACGGGTTGAGAACGAAATCGAGATATGATTTACCTGACCGCATACTATTTCTTTCGAACGAATTTAGTAAAACAAGTACGGAATTTTCATTAGGTTTTGTAGTTTTAGTGATGAAGCTGAATCCGTTAGCTTTTTTACTGCTTTACTTACTTGCTTCCTGTTCCAATCCATCATCCAATAAAGAGTTGGCATCGGAAGAAAATTGGTTTAAGACCGATACGATTCTGCTTTGGAATTGTGACGCTGCAGCTGAAACTAAATTCCGCATTTACCAACCACAGGATTCGATCACGATCCCCGAACCCATCATCAACGGGATTAATGAGGTGTGGCCCGAAGCAAATTTGCAGTATGGTTCCATACAACATGATACCTTACTGGTAAAAGTTGGTAACAGCAACTGGCTAACGGGACTTTCAGGAAGCAATGGGTCGGAACAGTATATGTCTTTTGCTGCTTTGAATTTGCTTGAAGTAAAAGGCGTTCATTATATAAGATTTCAGTTTCCGGAAGGCTCCCATGCAGGGCCCGGAGTATGGAGTATTTCGGATTTTAGTGACTGGAAAATCATACTTAAACCGTGAAGAAGTCGTTAAAATCAATCCCGGTGAGTTGTTCGGTATTGGTTTTGAATTGCATTAATAAAGAATCATACATGATTAGATCTATACGTTTTAATTTTCCTATTAGTTCGACCGAGTTTGCTGCCGTACTAAAAGATAATTTCCGTCGCAGTGGAGTTTACTATTTTATTTTCTACATCGCAGCCTTTGTTTTGTTCTCGTTTTTATTTTCCTGCAGTGGTAGTCGAAAATCCAATCAGTACAAAGAAAAAGATTTGCAGATGCTTATGAAGCGTCTCAATAAACGTGGTTCGGATGCACAGGTGATTGAAGATATTAAAACAGTTTATCTCCAGCGTTCTACTCAATCTTTACAGCGAATAGAACAGTATCAGTATGAAGAAGCGCCTTTCAAATGGGATCAAATTATTCTTGAGACGGAATACTTACAGCGCATGTATGACATTATCCAACAAAATCCCTATGCTTTACAAACAGTACAACCTATCAATTACCGTTATCAACTTCAGGATCTGACTGATTCCGCAGCAGCAGCTTATTACAATTATGGAATAGAAGCCTATCAACAAATTGGACGCAGTCAGAAACGTATTGCATATGAATCATTCCAAAAATGCTTAACATTTCAACGAAACTATAAAGATGCTTTTCAAAAAATGCGGGAAGCTTTTGATTCTGCGATAGTGCATGTGCTGATCAATAAAATGCAGTTTGAAGATTTTCGTTACATGTTTTTCATGGGTTCTTCTTTGAGGCATCGTCCTGTTTTTTCGGTTGTTCAAATGGTCAGTAAACTGGAGGGGAATGGTAATCAAACAATACCTGCACGGTTTTACTCTGAGTCCAACCTATTGTCCGAAAACCGTGCTCCCGATCATGTTGTAGATATGATCTGGCGCAATGTACAGTTCAATACCGGAAATTATCAAACAAGAACTTATGAACGAAGCAAACAAATTGAAATTGGAAGAGATACCTCCAATCAACCGGTTTATCAAACGGTTTATGCAAATCTTACGGTTCTGGAATCTGCAATAAAATCAACAGGTGAGTTCCATATTCTTGTTACGGATGCCGTCAATCGAAGAATGATAAAAAGCTATAAGCTTCCTGCTCAATATCAATATTCGTTCGAATACGCAACCTTTACGGGTGATAAACGTGCATTGCAAAACACCGACTGGACACTGGTGAATCGAAAAGGAACAGAACGGCTTCCAACAAGGGAAGTGGCGATGGAAAGAATGATGGAGAATGTTTATCAGGAAACGGTTTCCTCCATTCGAAAAGCCGTTAACTGGTAGTTTAGCGCAACAATTGGTAAGCAATAAAACTGAGAAGATATGCCAGTCCGGTCATATACAGTAGCTGTATGATAGGCCACTTCCATCCCTGGGTTTCTCGCTTCACAACCGCCAACGTACTCATACATTGCATAGACAGTACATAGAACAACATCAACGAAATACCGGAAGCAAGCGTATACACTTTTGTGCCGTCTGAACGAACAGCGCTGTGCATTTTTTGACGCAGGGTTTGAACGTTTTCATTTTCGTTATCAACGGAATAAAGTGTCGCCATTGTTCCTACAAATACTTCGCGTGCGGCAAAAGAAGTGATTAAAGCAATCCCAATTTTCCAATCGTATCCCAGTGGTGCAATGATTGGTTCTAAATATTTTCCCATTACACCTGCATAAGAATGTTCCAGCAAAGCCGCTTGTTTTTCTTTCTCCAGTATCGATTTATTTTCGGGATGCAGTTGTATCTGCTGTTCGTAATGCTTGCTTAATGTTGTTCTTCGATCACCCGGTCCGTAGGCACTCAACAACCATAGCAAGATGCTGATGATCATGATGATTTTTCCCGCATCTGTAACAAACACTTTGGCTTTTTCCACCATCGTGAAAAATACATTTTTCCAACGTGGCGAACGGTATAGCGGTAATTCAAGAATAAAGAAGCTTTTCTCTTTTAATTGAATAAAACTTCTCGCTACAAAGGCAACGGTCAGGGCCATTAATACGCCAAATAAATACAGTCCCATCATGACCAATCCCTGCAAACTCAATATGCCCAAAAAGTAGGTTTTGGGTATAACCAATCCGATTAAAATTGTATATACAGGTAATCGTGCACTGCAACTCATTAATGGTGTTACCAGAATTGTAAGCAGGCGCTCTTTATGATTTTCGATGTTACGTACACTCATGATTGCAGGTACAGCACAGGCAAAACCGCTGATCATAGGCATAACACTTTTCCCGTTCAGCCCTACTTTACGCATAATTTTATCTGTCAGGAAACTGATACGTGCCATATACCCCGTTTCCTCAAGTACGGTGATGAGTCCAAATAAAATCATGATTTGCGGTATAAATACCACTATGCCGCCTATCCCGGAAAGAATTCCGTTGATGAACAAATCACTCCAACTGCTTTGAGGTAACAACTGCTGAAACCAGGATTGCAGTGAAGCAAAAAGTTGTTCGATAAAATCCATGGGATATTGTGCAATCCAAAACACACTTTGGAACAGAAAGAACAATACGGTTAACAAAATAATGTAACCACCTGTCCGGTGTAATAAGATTTGGTCCAGTTTTTCTGCCAAAATCTTATCTTTTTTCAAATTCCGTTCGGTAACGGCAGTTTCTATAATCTTGCGGATTCGGTGATAGCGGTTCGTAATTTCATCGGCTTGTACGCGAGTTGAGTTAAAGCCATATTGTTTCCCGATCGATTCAATCTGTTCCCGGGTTGTACTTGAAAAATCAAACGACTTGTAATTGATAAAGTAATGAATTCCTGTATAATCACTCAGGTTTGGAAAAAGCGCACGCAATGCACGTAGCGCCGGTTCTGCCAATTCTTTGTTTTGTATGAAGTCAAACGCCGGCGGACGGTATTTCCCCGAATAACAATGGGCTATAGCCTTCTTTAACTCCTGAATACCGGTGTTTTTTCTTGGATTGACCGGAACTACCGGAATGCCCAGTTCTCTTTCCAGGGTTGCCGTGTGAATGGTAATTTGTTTTTTCTTGGCCACATCCATCATGGTCAGCGCCAGTACAACCGGAACTTTCAAATCAACGATCTGCGAAACATATAATAGATTACGTTTCAAATTGCTGGCATCTGCTACCACCACCACCACTTGGGGATTCACTTCGGGATCTTGCTGCATCAGGACTTTATAGCTTACCCATTCGTCCATGCGGCGCGGATACAAGCTATAGCTACCGGGTAAATCAATCAACTCAACTGTCAGGTCGGACGTTAGTGTACAAACACCGGTCTTCTTTTCCACGGTCACTCCCGGGAAGTTGCCCACTTTTTGATTCAATCCCGTAAGCGTATTGAAAATAGAGGATTTACCACTGTTGGGATTGCCGGCTAATGCTATTTGAATCTTTGGTTTCATGAATGAGCAGGGCAAAGGTAGTGTCTATTCCCAACAGGGATTTACGAAGTCGGTAAAAGAAACAAATAAGAAGCCTTTAACCTGATAACTAAGTACAATCGCGAATTAACTTTGTTTCATGAACAGGCATTTAATTTTCCTGATGAAACCTAAATTTTCATACAGATTATGTTTTCTCGTTTTCCTATTCTTTTCCTTTCCTGCATTTCTTACTGCTCAAAAGCGATTATCTAAATCCGATATTACCACTTATACCCGGTTGAAAATGCATGTATCGCATTTAACAACAGACCCCTCAACCGGAAGAAGAACCGGAACAGAAGAAGAAAAACAAGCTGCGTTCTATATACAGGAGCAGTTTAAAGCCTATGGTTTGTTGCCATACGGAGATAGCGGTACCTATTTGCAAAAGTTTATCATCAGGGAAGAGAACGAGTTGCATGCTTCTTCCTTTCTGATGCTTGATGGAACGATATTCACTCCGGGATCTGATTTTATCGTTTTTCCCTGGAGCAGTATCGGTACGGTTACATCTTTAGCCTCTCCGGTGTTACAGGAAAATGAAACACCCTGGTTTTGGGATCTGAAAGAACTATTGGAGCAACATACCGAGAATCCTTCAGCAGACCTTGAGGACTTGATTTATAATCGTGCTCTTGAGGTACAACAAAAAGGGGCGTCCGCTTTGTTGCTCTACAACAGTTCCGGATTGCATGCAGGTATCCGGCTCCGTGCAAATCATACACGAACACCTCTTTCGATACCTGTCCTTTTTTTATTGGAAAAACCAACGCTTCTTTTGAGCCAAGATCTTCTGCACACATGGGATCTTTCCTTACGTATTCAAAGAGAGGAACGAACAAAAACGGGGACCAACGTTATTGGGTTTATGGATTTCGGTGCATCTTCTACAATCTTGATTACTGCACATTACGATCAGTTGGTGCAGGATGAGTTTCTGCTTCCATCGGGTATTTTAAGTCATTCACACAGCAATGCAAGTGGTACGGCTGCTTTAATAGAAATGGCACGTTTACTTCAAAAGGGGCCTGCAACCAGTAATTATCTTTTTATTGCTTTCAGTGGAGAAGAACAAGGCCTGTTAGGTTCACGACATTTTCTTAATCATCCTGTTCCTGCACGCGATCAAATCAACTGTATGTTGAATGTAGATGGTTTTGGTTGTTTGAATGATTCAACAAAGCAATTGTATTTCAGCGGGTTTCAATCTTCACCATCCTGGCAACATGTATTTCCGAAAACAAAAAAACCAATCTTTCATCTTGTGCCTGATAGCAGTGTAGCCGGCGTTTGTCTGCAATCGCCGTTTTTCCAACAAAAAATTCCGGCACTCTTCCTGCATACCGGTTATCAAAATGATTACCAATCCCGAATGAAAGGTGCTTCAAATATCAATCTTACCGGAACCGTATCCCTTTTAAATTATCTTCAGCGAATTATTAAAAATGTAGGTCAGGAAGGTAAATTGCAGTTTCAGATGATTCCCCTTTTTTCGGAACTACCACAGCCCTTTTTTTCTGTTACAATGGGAATTCAACCGGATCATGACTATAAAGGAGCAGGCATTCAAATTAAGAATGTTTATCCGAGTCAATCAGCCGAAGTGGCCGGAATACAATCCGGTGATGTGCTGTTGAAGTTGGGATCCTTACCCGTATCTACCATGCAAACCTACAGAGATGCCCTTTTGGAATACAAGCCCGGCGATCTTGTACAAGTATTGATACGTCGTAACCAACGGGAGCAGTCATTGTTTGTTCGTTTTTAAATTAAATTCGGCATATGAAACTTCGAATTGATAATGAATTACTGGTCGAAGAATTTTTTGAGGACACTCATTTAATGGGTATTATGGCACCTTTGGAAAGTCATCGTTTTGTTTGGCAAGTAAACCAAAGCCTTCGTTTTGATTTCAGAAACAATCATGAATTGGAAGTGCAGCTGACCAAAAAGAAGCGGAATTATTTTTTTACGATCTTTCATTATAACGAACCCAATCAAAGCCTCACACATTTTTTATATTGTAACCAGTTTGATGGAGAGTTTCTGTTACCGGAGTTTAAACACCTGGATTATTTATGGCTGGTAAAGGGAGATCTCCCGCCGCAGGAAGAAATCCAATCATTGATACATGGCCTCAGATCCATTCCAGGCGTACAACTCGTTACAGAACTAACCAACGAAAAGATCAGGAACAAACAGCATCTAATCTTATAAATGCATTTTATGTGGAAAGAAGAACAACATCAGTTGGTACGGACATTTGAGTTCAAGGATTTTTCAGAAGCATTTGCTTTTATGACACGTGTAGCTCTGGAAGCAGAAAAAATGAATCATCATCCTTTTTGGATCAACGTATGGAATCGTGTTGAGATTCGTTTGAGTACACATGATGCAGGAAATACGATTACCGAAAAAGACAGAGAACTGGCTCACAAAATCGATCAGCTGTTGTGAATATGTCTTACCGGCTAATTCACAGATCATACGATCTATATATCAAAGCAGATAGATTGTCTCCTAACTTATGCAGTATATAAGAAATGGCCCTTTCTTTTATCCTACTGTTTTACAATGATTGTTTTATCACTTTTGCAAACGAACATTCCAAAGGGCTGACCAACATTTTCGATTCCTTCCTCTTTCATTATGGATAGTACCTCTTGAACGGCCTCCGGTTGAACGGCTATTAGCAATCCTCCGTTGGTTTGCGGATCAGGCAAAAGATGAAAGGCTTCCTGTACATTGACACCGGATTCAAATCCAACTTTCGAACTATAGCTGTTCCAGTTTCGGTATGTTGCATCGGGCACAATCCGTTGTTGCAAATAATCAAGCGCTGGTTTGATTACCGGAATTTGCGAATAGTTGATGGTACAACTTAAATTGCTTCCTTCCGCCATTTCTATTAAATGCCCCAGCAATCCAAAACCTGTAACATCTGTAAGTGCATGCACCCCTTTAACAGATCCCAGCTTTGAACCAATTTTATTCAATTGTGTCATCTGTTCAAGCGCCAATTGTTCGTGTTCTGCCAGCAGCACTTTTCTTTTTTGAGCTGTTGTTAGAATTCCAACGCCTATAGGTTTTGTTAGAAACAGCAAATCTCCTTCTTGTGCAGTATTGTTTTTTTTCAAATGATCAATCGCTACCATTCCATTTACCGACAATCCAAAAAGGGGTTCGGGTGTATCGATACTGTGTCCGCCTGCTAAAGGAATTCCGGCTTCTGCACAAATTGATCTTGCACCTTCCAGAACCTGCTGTGCCAATGAAGCGGGCAATTGATTTACAGGCCACCCTAAAATTGCAATCGCAAGCAGTGGTGTTCCTCCCATGGCATACACATCACTGATGGCATTGGCTGCTGCAATGCGTCCATAGTTGAATGCATCATCCACCACCGGAGCAAAGAAATCAGTTGTTGCAATCAGTGCCGTTTTCTCATCGAGTTGGTAAACGGCTGCATCATCGTTGGTTTGGTTTCCGACCAATAAATTCGGAAATAATGTAGCAGTTTTGTTTGTGTGCAAGATCGTTTCCAATACGGACGGTGCGATTTTGCATCCACAACCGGCACCGCGTGAAAACTCGGTTAAACAAACTTTATCGGATGTTGTCATGAAAAAGAATGTCAATTAGGGATTAGGAGAATCTTCTGTCCTTAACAGAATCACCGCACTTTTATTTAGTGTAGAACTGAAATGAACCTGATAACGTTGATCACCGCTATAGATGACCAGAAGTCCCGTATTGGGCGGAATCGATCCCAGATTTTCTGCAAATAGCGTTAACTGGATCAATTGCCCGGGCTGGAAATAGATTGTCTTTTTGTATGCTGTTTCCGATAAACGAACACCCGAAATAATTTTTTCGTTGTTCATAAAAACGCTCACGATATCTCCGTCGATTTCGCCGTTATCATAGAGAGAAAGTGTAATACTATCTTCATATATTGTAAATGATTGAATTACTTCCGTTGCTCTTTTTGTGATAGTAGGGTTGTTAATGATCGGAATACCGCCACCGGGAACTCCTGTATTTTGAATTCTCAAAGTGTCGTTTACTTGTCCTTGTCCAATTTTCGTAATGTTTTGTTGTGGCTGCTCCTGATTTGTAACAGACGGATTCACCGTGGGTTCTTGTGTTTTCTGTTGTTCGGGTCCTGCTTTTGGATTCACAGGTTGTGAACCTGTTTTATTTTCTGATACAGAACCTGTTGGGTTATTTGTTGACACCGGGGCTCCTTGTTCTTTCCCTTTTTCCTGTATGGGTACAGTTGCTACAGGCTGTTGAGTTGATTCCTGTGTTGGTTTTTGTGTTCCTTGTGATGGTTGTGTTTCAGGTTTTTTATCGTTAACAGCCACCTGTTGATCATTCGGT
>JBMLSG010000058.1:17304-63969 GCA_049240625.1 Lacibacter sp.
GTGTTCCTTGTGACGGTTTAGTTTCTGTTTTTTTATCGTTAACAGCCACCTGTTGATCGCTCGGTACCTGTGTTTTTATAGTTTCTTTTCCTTTCGCCTCGTTCGGTATCGTTGCTACAGGTTGTTGTGTTGGCTCCTGTGTTGGTTTTTGTGTTCCCTGTGATGGTTTAGTTTCAGTTTTCTTATTGTTTACAGCCACCTGTTGATCGTTTGATCCCTGTGGTTTAGTTTTTTCTTTTTGTTCAACAGGAGGAAGCGTTCCTGCTGCTTGATCTTTTCTTCTTTCTTCTGTAGGAAGAGTTGTCTGCTCATTTTGATTCATGTTGGAATTGTTCACTTCAGGAACGAGAGGTGTTTCATTTTTTGCGATAAGCGGTTCATTCAATTCGGGTTCTTCAAAGGCCATAGTTTTGTCCAGACCTTTATCTTCCAGACGTTTATATAGTTGTGACGCACGATAGTTGCGTTCTCGAATCACAGAAACAGAACCGCTTAGCGGCATGAATTGTTTAAATCGAGAAGTATTCCATTCTCCGGTCATATGTGTTATGGCTTCTTTCTCTTCTTTCAGCTTAATGAAAATGCTAACTTTAATACCGGAGGTTTTAACTTTAAAATTGTTTGAAACCGATTTCTCATCATCAATAATAAGTACAGAATCAACAATTCTTGCGTTTACTTTTACTAAATTGTAATAAAGGGTATCATTCACAAAAAACAGTCGGTAACAATAGCCGTACAGTTTACCTTGCTTTTCTTTGAGTGTAATTTCGAAATGAATCGTGTTTTTGGGACTGTCTATTTCCATTTTACCCTTCCACATCCCTTTAACGTTTTGAGCTGTTGCAGAAAAGCTCATGACATATAAGAAAGCGACAAAAAGAAATCTAATCATTGAGTTGTATTTAGATCAGTTTAGTATAATTATTTTCAGTAACCGTTTCACAAGTTACGGTTTGTATTTTAGTCTCAGAAGTGCTTCTATTTGAAAGCCCTTTTTTGTATCCTCTATCGTAATATTTTAACAAGATACGAAAGCAATCATCGATCCGATTTTCGGCCAGGGCATTTAAGGATTCTTTTGTTTCAAGACCACCCAATCTTTTTTTGATGCGTAGTATTCCGCTCTCAATTTTTTCTTTCTCAAATACTCCGTATTGCTGCACAATGTATTTGAGGCGTTCTTCAAATGGTACATCTAGAAATGTTACAGTCTTGCTGCGCATTTGTTTCCAAAGGTCTGTAGGTATGTTCACATCACCTATTCGCTGACTTTCATCTTCAATCCACACGGAAGACCGAACCGAATGAATTTTTTTCAGGTTAATGGCTAATTTGTTTTCAAACATTTCTTGTCCGCTTTGCACAGGCATTCCAAGATTACCAAATGCCGATCCCTTGTGTTGTGCCAATCCTTCCAGGTCGATCATAGGAATACCTTCTTTTTGTAACCTTTGCAGGATTTCGGTTTTACCGCTGCCTGTAAAGCCACTTAGTATATTAAAAGAATAATCTTTTTTAAATTGTTCTAATACCCATTTACGAAATGTTTTGTAACCTCCATCAAGTGAATAAACCCGAAACCCATATATATCCAGCAACCATGCTACTGCTCCGCTTCGCATACCTCCACGCCAACAATGAACAAGGACTGATTGTTTTTCATCAGATGGAATTTCTGCGTCGTTAACAGGATTGCCAATGGCAGCACAATGGTTTGAAAGAATATCTTCTGTTCTTTCAACGAGATTACGCATTTTCACTCCAAAAAAATCAAGTCCGGATTTGATGGCTTGTTTGCGACTTTCCTGTTTGTAAAGGGTACCCACGATTTTGCGCTCCTCATCCGAAAAAAGGGGTAAAGAATATGCACCCGGTATATGTGCACGCTTGTATTCTCCCGGACTGCGTACATCCAGAATGGGCATGGTTTCAGAAAAATCAAGAAACCGCTCAATTGTTATTTTTGTTACAGGCATGCAATTCGTTTTCAAATGTAAGAATAAAAAAACCGCTTCTTCAAAAGCGGTTTTTAAAAGAGTTTTCAGATTATTAACGGTTCATGCTCGCTAAAAATTCTTCATTGTCTTTCGTACCACGCATACGTTTCAGCAATTCATTCATCGCTTCTTCGGTATTCATGTCTGTAAGATAAACGCGAAGCAGATTCATGCGACTAAGAACATCTTTTTCCAACAACAAGTCATCCCGACGTGTACTGGATGATACAATGTCGATAGCAGGATAAATCCGTCTATTGGCAAGTTTCCGATCGAGCGCCAATTCCATATTTCCGGTTCCTTTAAACTCCTCGAAAATCACTTCATCCATTTTACTGCCGGTATCAATCAAAGCTGTTGCCAATATAGTTAATGAACCTCCGTTTTCAATTTTTCGAGCTGCACCAAAAAACTGCTTTGGTTTTTGCATAGCATTTGCTTCAACACCACCACTTAAAACTTTACCACTAGAGGGCGCAACGGTGTTATGCGCACGAGCCAAACGAGTTATTGAGTCCAGAAGAATCACAACGTCATGTCCGCATTCCACCAGGCGTTTTGCTTTTTGTAGTGCCATTGTTGACACTTTAACGTGCTTCTCTGCCGGTTCATCAAATGTTGATGCGATCACTTCTGCTTTTACGCTTCGCTCCATATCAGTTACCTCTTCGGGCCGCTCATCCACCAGAACCACAATAAGATAGCACTCGGGATGGTTTTTTGCAATGGCATTTGCCACCGCTTTCAACAACATGGTTTTACCGGTCTTGGGTTGTGCGACAATGAGGCCCCGTTGTCCTTTTCCGATAGGCGTAAACAAGTCCATTATACGAGTGCTGTAATTGCTTGCGCTATCAAATAGATTCAACTTCTCGTATGGGAACAATGGTGTGAGATAATCAAATGGTACTCGATCGCGTACTTCTTCCGGCTTCTTTCCATTGATCGTATCAACTTTTAATAAAGCGAAATATTTTTCACCTTCTTTTGGAGGACGAACAGCACCATAAACCGTATCTCCTGTTTTTATTCCAAATAGTTTGATCTGAGAGGGAGAAACATAAATATCGTCCGGACTGGATAAATAATTATAATCACTGGACCTTAAAAATCCGTATCCATCAGGCATCATTTCAAGTACCCCTTCTGCTAGAATCACTCCGTCAAATTCGATATTAAAAACCGGTTCTTTACGCGTTGGATATTGCTTGGGTTGAGGGGCAGTTTCAGAAACAGTTGCAGGTTCCTTTACCCCTTCAGATTCTTCGGTTGCTGGTAAGATCGGCCCTGCAACAAATCCGTCTTCACCCGGCAATGTTAAACCGGCCAAAAGATCTGTTTGTATACTCTCAACAGGTTTGGCAATTTTTTTGACAGGAGGTACTTCTTCTTTCTTTTTCCGAGTTTTATTGACAGGAACCGGGGGAGGAGGAGTCGAATCTCCGCTTTCTACAACGGCTTCTTCGGATGTAACGCCCGTTGTGGTTTTAACGATCCGTTTTCTTTTGGCCTTTTCTTCACCGGCAGGTTTATTTTCGGTTGACATAACGGCTTGTTTATCTAGTATTTTGTAAATAAGCTCTTGTTTATCTAATTTTTTGGCGCCGGCTATTTTTAATTGCTCTGCAAGATCAAGCAATTCCGGAACGAGCATGTCGTTCAATTGTAGAATATCGTACATAAAGTAAATTGTATCATGTGCACTGGTTGCTGAAAACCAATCAAAAATGCTTCTAAATAAAAAGTTGTAATGCTAAAATGAGAATGGAATGACTAAATCTGATGTGCTTTTTTGAAAGAACGGAAGTCATTTTCCGTTGCAATGTTACGGAAAAATGGAAAAACCAAAAAATATCTCTCATTTTAGCGAAAATACAAACGGATCAGCTTCTTTACAGAAACAAAAAGCCGTTCAGATTCAATAAGTATCTTTGCTCCGTTTAAAATTTGAATATGTTTAATAAGCGGATTAAAATAAAAGATCTCATAGAAATACAACCTCAAAGTCAGGAAGTGATTGTAATGGGATGGGTTCGAACTTTTCGTAACAACCAGTTTATAGCACTGAATGACGGCAGTACGAATCAAAACCTGCAAGTTGTACTTGAATTGGGATCTTATAGCGAAGACTTGTTGAAGCGTATAACTACCTCGGCATCACTGAAGGTCAAGGGTTTACTGATTCCTTCATTGGGTAAAGGGCAGAAGGTTGAAGTAAAGGCAATTGATGTCGAAATACTTGGCGACAGCGATGCAGAAGTTTATCCTTTGCAACCCAAAAAGCACAGTCTTGAATTTTTGAGAGAAATCGCACACTTACGTTTTCGTACCAATACGTTTGGCTCCGTTTTTCGTATCCGTCATGCCCTTGCATTTGCTATACATCGGTTTTTTAATGATAAAGGCTTTTTATACCTCCATACGCCCATTGTTACATCCAGTGATGCAGAGGGAGCAGGAGAAATGTTTCGTGTAACCACTTTGCCATTGGAACAATTACCCAAAAATGAGGATGGTTCCATCAATTTCAAAGAGGATTTCTTCGGTAAGTCTACCAATCTCACCGTGAGCGGACAACTCGAAGGAGAATTGGGCGCAACTGCATTTGGTGAGGTTTACACATTTGGACCTACTTTCCGGGCCGAGAATTCTAATACAACGCGCCATCTGGCTGAATTTTGGATGATTGAACCCGAAATGGCTTTTTATGATCTGGAAGACAACATGAATCTGGCCGAAGAGTTCATAAAATCAATTATTGGGTATGTAATGCAAAACAATCGAGAGGATCTTGAATTTTTGGCGCAACGTTTGGCTGATGAAGAAAAGCAACTCCCACAAGATAAGCGAAGTGAAATGGGCCTTCTGGAGAAACTCGAATTTGTTCTCAACAATCGCTTTGAGCGTATTACATATACCGAAGCCATTGACATTCTGTTACAATCTCCCGCATACAAGAAAAAGAAATTTCAATATGATGTTAAGTGGGGGATTGATATGCAAAGCGAGCACGAGCGCTATTTAGTAGAAAAGCATTTTAAAAAACCGGTCATCGTTACAAACTATCCAAAAGAGATTAAAGCCTTCTACATGCGCCAGAATGACGATGGTACAACGGTGGCCGCCATGGATATCCTGGCACCCGGTATTGGTGAAATTGTAGGTGGCTCACAAAGAGAGGAACGTTTAGGAAAGTTGGAAAAACGGATGAATGAAATGCAGATACCTACGGAAGAACTTTCCTGGTATCTCGATACCCGTCGTTATGGTACAGTTCCTCATGCAGGTTTTGGACTTGGTTTTGAACGTTTGGTACTCTTTGTTACAGGCATGAGCAACATCCGTGATGTTATTGCTTTTCCCAGAACACCCAAAAACTGTGAATTTTAAAAGGCTTATTTTGTATCTTTCATTTCTTAATCTTATTTATAAAACAGCTTGCTATGCAAAAAAGTATTTTCTTTCTTCTTCTTTTATTTATTACAGGTACCATTGCGTGTAAAAAGAAAAAAGATGCGACTCCACCACCACCCACAACAGCATCCGATTACATGCCAATGACAACGGGTAGCGAATGGAATTACGCCGTTTCAACAAACGGCGCTCCTTCAACTTATAAATTGACTGCTACGGCAAAGGACACGTTGTTTTCCAATGGAAGAACCTATAAGGTTTTTACCAATTCAAGCGGTCCCAATGAATACTATTTCAGAAATGGATCTGAATATTATCGTTATACAACATTGCCGGGTTTAACAGATCAGAGTTTTGAGTTGAAATATCTGGTTGACAATTTAAATGTTGGGGCTACTTGGGTTGAAACTAAATCTGTTGATGTTGATCTTTCATCTTTGATGATACCAGGTGTGGGAACAGAAACACTGCCTATTCAAATTACTTTTAAGATTGAAGAAAAGGGCATTTCTCATACTGTTGATGCTAAAACCTATTCTGATGTAATACGTGTATCCGCTACTTTAAAAATTACCGACTCCCCTTTTGGTGAAATTGTTCCTTCACCCAATAATATCAATTATTATTTTGCAAAGGGAATTGGAATGGTGCATAACACCATTGTATTTGGAGTTGCGCTCGCGGGAATCGATGTTAATTCAGAAACAAAGCTTACGTCTTATACTATCAAATAAACATTCACAGCATTCATGCATAAAGACCCCTACAAAATGGGGTCTTTTTATTTTTTTAAGTATTGATCAATTCTGCATTCGATATTCTCGCGGATATTCATATAAAACAAGTTGTAATCACCCGGATGATAATTTTTGCGTTGGGATAAAAAGCTCAATGGGAATTTAGGTTTATCGATCCATAACACGTTTTGATGTATTTGAGCTCCATTTGTGGATTTCAAAATCTTTTGAAAATTAAACAATACGGCCCCTTTATTATATTCACGTGTAATACCTTGTTGATTTATGGTCCAACTCAATGGATTTACAACAATTGAAACAAAAGTTTCTTTTTGTATATAATCTGGAACATATCTTTTCCTATACGTACGCCAGGTTGTAAAACATCCTGTTTGGGATGAATCTGTACAGGGTTGCAGAGTAGTAAAATAGTTTTGTGGTACGGGCATTCCCACTAGATAAGCGCATACCAATTTTTTGTGCAATGGTTTTGCTTCAAAGAAATCTTTTAGCAATCGCGCCGCATGTACGGTTCCCTGACTATGGGCCGCAATGATAATAGGTCTTCCATTATTATAATGTAATAAGTAGCTTTCAAAGGCCTTTTTAATATCATCATATGCCGTGTCCAATGCATTTTGTGCCGATGTTTTATCATCGCAAAAAAAGCTATAAATATGTGCTTGTCTGTATCTGGGAGCAAACACCCGACAATGTTTATTAAATACGCTTGCCTGATACAAAATGGAGGTATAATCTGTTTTTAAATTGATTTCCGCATCATTTAAAAAGGCATTCCAGATTTTACCTTTGATTGATTTTTCTGTAAAGGTTGTTGGATGGATAAAAAATACATCCGCAATGGTGTCTCTTTGCTCAGTTTTTAAAGCTTTAGGTATACTGTCTGATGGGTTTTTTTTACCCGGATGTGCTGCCCAATAGTTCAAGTTCAAATAATCAGGCTTCGACGGATTCATCGTTCTTGATTGTTGTTCATAAGTTTTTTTATGTATCTTATAACTGCTTTTACATCCGAGAAGAAGAATACTTATGAAAAGGCAGGAGCAATGGAATTTAAGTATTACGCTGTTTTTATAAAGCATATCCTAATGATTAGATGGTGCAACTTACCATTAATACGACATTTTAACACGAATGTTCAAACCAATCACGTTTAAATCAAAATATTATATCGATTTCATACAATGAATATCTTTGTCTTTTGAGTTTATCTCGTCACATACCGTTTTTAAAAGCAGTTTTTTTTTACACGCTTACTGCTTTTGGTGGACCACAAGGTCATTTTGGTCTGATGGTTAAAACATTTGTTAAACGTCGACGTATATTAAGTGAACAGGAATTACTGGATATCATTGCTTTTTGCCAACTGTTACCAGGTGCTTCTTCTACTCAAACAATCACTTTAATTGGATATAAAAGAGGGGGTATTCCTCTTGCTGTAATGACGTTGTTGATTTGGATAGCACCTGCCTCTTTGATCATGGCTGCTCTTTCTTTCCTGATCCATTATATTGATCGTACGGCTTTACATAGGGATCTCTTTAAATATTTAACCCCTTTGGCAATCGGGTTTTTGGTTTACGCAACTTGGGTCTCATATAAAGTTTCGATTAATAATTTGATCACGAAAATTATTTTGGTCACTACGGGTATTGCCACTTTTTTGTTTTTTAAAACTCCCTGGACCTTTCCAATCATCATTCTGCTAGCAGGAATTGTTACCAACTTCAGTGATAAACGTATTCCAGATAAGGGAGGGCGATCATTAAAAATTAAATGGACAAACATTTGGCTTTTTCTGTTGGTTTTTGTGGTTGCTGGTTTTTTAAGTGAAACGGCACGCAAACAAAATTGGGAAAACAGAAAGGCTTACAATCTCTTTGAAAACTTTTATCGTTTTGGAAGTTTGGTGTTTGGAGGTGGCAATGTTTTAGTTCCAATGATGTATGAACAATTTGTTGTTCGGGAAAAAACACAGTACATGACCGGTGAAGAACTATTAACAGGTGCAGGGTTTGTACAGTCGATTCCTGGTCCGGTATTTTCAGTTGCTTCGTACGCAGGTGGAATGGCAATGCGTGGTAGGGGTGCATGGACTCAATTATCGGGATGTTTTATCGGAACCATTGCCATCTTTTTACCTAGTGCCTTGCTGGTTCTGTTCTTTTATCCAATATGGCACAATTTAAAGAAGTATACAGTCATTTTTCGAGCAATGGAAGGAATCAATGCTGCTGTAGTGGGATTGATGGCTGCATCGGCATTGTATTTAAGTCGCGATTTGAGTTTTACGACTCTGGATCAGCTACTGGTCATTATTATTACTTTTTGCTGTTTAAATTTTACGAAACTTCCGCCACCCGTACTTGCTGTTGCGGCCATGTTGTTTGGTTGGCTATTTTGATCAATCGTTTTTATAATAATTGTTACGTTTCAATTCTTCAATTACTGCATCAGGAACTAAATAGCGAATGGATTTTTGTTGACGAATCAACTCACGGATATGCGTAGCCGATATTTCTAAAAGAGGGGCATCTACTATTATCAATTTCTTTACGGGATGATGGATGACTTCAAATCCGGGCCTCCGATACACATAAAATGGATTTTCCTGCATGAGTTTACTTGCATTTTTCCATTTATCTAAATTTTGCAACCCATCGCTTCCCATTATGATACTAAAATTATGTTGCGGATATTTTTCTTTTAAATACGTTACAGTGTCGATTGTGTAGGATGGTTTCGGTAATCCAAATTCAATATCCGATGCTTTAATCCTGCTGTTATCTCCAATGGCAAGATGAACAAGGTGCAATCGATGGTATTCGTTCAATAGTTGCTTTTGGGGTTTAAATGGATTTTGTGGCGAAATCACCATCCACACTTGTTCTAGATCGGTTTCATTTAGTAGGTGCTGGGCAATAATCAAATGTCCGTGATGTATAGGATTAAAGGAGCCAAAATAGAGTCCGATATTCATATAAAAGCTTGAAAATCAATGAATTAAAACTGTTTCTACCCAAATCTTTTCTGCTTCCTCTTCTCGGAGACTAAGTGCGTATCCGGCTACCTTTATACTAATGGGATCTCCCAGAGGTGCACGATTTTCTATAACAACTTCCTCTCCCGGAACACAGCCCATTTCCATCAATTTTAAATAGATTTCATCCTGATCGAAAGACTGTATAATCGCCTTTTCTCCTTTATTTAAATCGCTTAGTCTCTTTATCATAATATCTGACAAAAGTATTGTTATGTCGTTGAAATCTTTACGATTTTTGAATTGTGAAACAAAAAGATCCCATTCAATTTTTCTATCCTTACAAATCGTTTTCATTTGTAAATCGAAGGGCTTTCAAGAGGTTTATACAATTGCTTGTAAAAAAGGAAGCTTATCAATTAGATGAGTTGCGTTTTATTTTTTGTTCGGACCAGGAGTTGTTAAAAATCAATAAGCAGTATTTACAGCATCATTATTTTACAGATATCATCACCTTTCCACTCTCCGAAAAAGGCGCACCGTTAAATGGTGAAATGTACATTAGTATCGAGCGAATTATACAGAATGCAAAAACACTGAAAGTTTCTTTTCGTGAAGAGTTGCACCGTGTCATGATTCATGGAGTGTTACACTTATGCGGTTACAAGGATAAATCTTCACAAGAAATTAAGAAGATGCGAGAACGCGAAGACCATTATTTGCGTTTATACTTCGGGGGGTGAAGTATACTATGCGCATTTTCATCATTTTATTCATTATTACTTTAAGCACTTCTTCGGCTTTTTCTCAAATAGGGTTTGTGGACCTGGAAGACAAGCCATTTGTATTTCAGATCGAAACCGATACGATTATCTGGAACAAGCTGGAACGCAACCCTTTGTTTACTGCACTAGATCCGCAAGAACAATGGTTTTTTTATTGGACCAATTGGTTCCGTAAAGATCCTGCCCGTTTTTATCGTGTTGTTATACGTTCTTTTCTGAAGCAATTTCCCGAAGCCAATAATCAGGATGTAAAGGGCTTAGACCTACAATTGAATCAAATCCGCAATCCCTTACCTCTTTTTATTCCGGACTCCGGATTGATTGAGATGAGTCGTATCCATGCGCTGGACCTTGCGAAGCGTAACGGTACTATTTCTCATACATCGGCTTCCGGCAAATCGTTCAGCGACAGGTTGAATCAAGTAGGCTGGTATAATTGCGCAGCCGAAAATGTATATCAGGGTTCCGTTGAATCATTAAAAGCGCTTGTTTTGTTGATCATCGATTATGGAGTTCCCGGTAAGGGTCACCGACTCAATTTATTGGACCCCACTTTTGAACGAATGGGGGTGTCTATTGCTCCAATTGCCTCCAATTCCATCATCTTAGTTCAGGATTTCGCTTGTAAATGAGGTTTCACGTGGCACTGTTCCATACTGAAACTGTGTTCCGTGAAACATGTATCTTTGGGTAAAGAAAAAAGAATGGCGCGGAAAATCAGAGTCGAGCAAGAGGGAGATCATTCAGTTGCTCAAAAAGCAAGAGACAAGCGTAAGTGGCAAATTGCATTCAGGCGTTATGTTTTGGATCGGAACCCTTCTGTTTACTATGCTCCTTATTTTGGACTTGACATTCAAATGATTCGAAATTGGTTTGAGTTGCAGTTTGAAAAGGGGGTTAGTTGGGAAAACTTCGGCACTTTGTGGCAGTTTGAGCATATTGTTCCGGTTGCCTACTTCAATTTTGAGCACGATTTAGATCTGCAACTTTGCTGGAACTTTACCAATATTCGTGTAGAGTCGATTCAAGAATCCGATCCGCGTAGTGTACGTTCCGATCTTTTATTGGCAAAATCCTATTTTGAGACGCTATATCATTCCACTCAGATTGACATCTGTCGCTTGATGCTGGATAAAATTCGAATTATCGAATCCGAATCCTTTTTGCAAACCGCCGTGCAGCAGGAATTTATTCGTTCCAATACGGGGTATTTAAAATCAATAGAGTCTTTTTCCTCTTATGAATATGAATTGCTGAACAGTGGGCGACCGTTGGAGGAGGTCTTGCAAGAAATAGCTATCGTTCGAAGGTTTAAATGATCTTTCGGGCAGGTACAAAGGAATCAATAACAACTCCGTCTTTCATTTAACTTTGCACACCATGTTTCCAGATTATGACATTATAGTAGTGGGCGCCGGTCATGCCGGTTGCGAAGCGGCCGCCGCTGCTGCCAATATGGGCAGTAAAGTCCTATTAATTACTATGAATATGCAAACGATTGCACAAATGAGCTGTAATCCGGCCATGGGTGGGATCGCAAAAGGACAAATTGTTCGGGAAATCGATGCTTTGGGGGGATATAGTGGGATTGTAAGTGATAAAAGTATGATCCAGTTTCGAATGCTGAATCGTTCAAAGGGGCCTGCCATGTGGAGTCCAAGAACGCAGAACGACCGCATGTTGTTCGCTTCAACCTGGAGAGAAATGCTGGAAGCCACTTCCAATGTCGATTTTTATCAGGATATGGTTCGTGAGCTGCTGATCAAAGACGGACGTTGTTATGGAGTTGTTACCGGTTTAGGGCATGAGATCAAATCCAATGCGGTTGTTGTTACCAGTGGTACTTTCTTGAATGGAGTTATCCATATTGGCGAAAAGCAACTGGGCGGTGGAAGAATATCCGAAAAAGCGGCCACAGGGATTACCGAGCAATTGGTAGCGCTTGGGTTTGAAAGCGACCGATTAAAAACAGGAACTCCTCCGCGAATTGACGGGCGAAGTCTTGATTACTCAAAAATGGAGGAGCAAAAGGGAGATGAACAAATCGTTGGATTTTCTTATTTAGATGTTGAAAAAATCAAGCCGGTCAACCAAAGAAGCTGTTTCATTACCTATACCAATCCGGACGTACATGAAATATTAAAAACCGGATTCGATCGAAGTCCGATGTATCAGGGCCGCATTCAGGGTACAGGACCACGTTATTGTCCGAGTATTGAAGACAAAATCAGTCGGTTTTCTGACCGTGAGCGGCATCAGTTGTTTGTAGAGCCCGAAGGTTGGAATACGGTAGAAATTTATGTGAATGGGTTTTCCACTTCCTTGCCCGAAGCGGTTCAAATGAAAGCCCTGCAAACCGTTCCAGGTTTTGAAAACTGTAGGATGTTTCGACCGGGTTATGCTATCGAATACGATTTTTTCCCACCCACCCAGTTAACCTATACACTTGAAACCAAGCAAATTCAGAATTTGTTTTTTGCAGGTCAAATCAATGGTACCACCGGTTATGAAGAAGCGGCTTGTCAGGGTTTAATGGCCGGGATCAATGCGCATTTAAAGGCCGCGGAAAAAGATCCGTTTATCTTAAAACGCAGTGATGCATACATCGGTGTTTTAATTGATGATCTTATCAGTAAGGGGACTGAAGAACCTTACCGGATGTTTACGAGCAGGGCTGAATTCCGGACGCTCTTACGACAGGACAATGCAGACCTTCGTTTGACGGAGTTGAGTTACAAAATGGGGCTTGCATCGCATGAGCGTATGCAAAAAGTATCCGCTAAACAAACTGCAGTTGCTAATCTTAAAAGGCAATTGTCCGAGCTATCATTAACACCGGATGAGATCAATCCTTTCCTCGAACGTAGTGGCAGCGCTTTGCTAACACAAAAGCAAAAGGCCCTTCAGTTGTTGCTGCGTCCGGGAATTCAGCTGGAGTCACTCGTTCAGGCAGCACCTTCACTCGTTCAAGCGATTGGAAATCAATCTTCTGAAGTGTTAGAACAAGTTGAAATTCAAATAAAATACGACATCTATATTGAGAAAGAAAGAGAATTGGTGGATCGTATGAGTCAGCTGGAAAACCTTGAAATCCCCGATAGCTTTGATTACAATCGCATCGCTTCTCTGAGTAATGAAGCCCTTCAGAAATTTAAAAAAATTAAACCCCGTACACTCGGACAGGCCAGTCGCATTTCCGGCGTAAATCCTAGCGATATCCAGATCTTAATGGTGTATATGGGAAGATAATTTTCCTAATTGCATGTATATACATATATTTGTATTGTGAAACTGGAACAGGCAATAAAGAGTGACAAATTCAGAGATGCACAGCACAAGGCAGCACTGAATATATTATACACCGCCTGGTGGCTTAAAACGGTTATGAGTCGTGAGTTGAAGGCTTTCGACCTCACTCACGAGCAATACAACGTCTTAAGAATATTAAAGGGAAAAGCACCGGAAGAAATGTGTGTGAAAGATATCGGAAGCCGTATGATTGAAAAAAATTCCAATGTTCCACGCATCATCGATCGGTTGGTTTTGAAGAATTGGGTGGCCCGCACAACGGGATCGGTTGATAAGCGCCACACCATGATGAGTTTAACTCCGGCAGGATTTGAAATACTGGAGCAGAGTACAAAAAAAATCAACGAACTGTTTTCAGGGTTGGTTCAAATGGATGAACAACAATCAACCTTACTCAATGAGCTGTTGGAACAGTTTCGTTCCGGGGAAGAGTAGATTTTTTTTAATCTAATACATGTATATACACGCATATGAACATCGTTGTACATAAAGCAAATGAAAGAGGAAAAGCCGACTATGGTTGGCTTAAAAGTTATCATTCGTTTAGTTTTTCATCCTATTATCATCCGGAGCGAATGCGTTTTGGTGCGCTTCGTGTACTGAACGATGATACCGTTGCACCCGGAATGGGATTTGGAACGCATCCGCATGATAATATGGAAATCATTTCCATTCCATTGAGTGGTGACTTGAAGCATCGTGATAGTATGGGGAATGAAGTCGTTATTCGTCAGGGTGATATTCAGGTTATGAGCGCAGGAACCGGCATTACACACAGTGAAATGAATGCACATGCCGATCGAGAGGTCAAATTTTTGCAAATCTGGATTCTGCCCGATCAAAGGAATGTAGCTCCACGATATGATCAACGCACGTTGGATCAAACGAAAATGGAGAACAGGCTTTTACAAGTTGCCGGTCCGGACGAACAGGAACATGCTGTCCGGATGCATCAACAAGCCTGGTTTTATATGGGTAATCTGGAAGCCGGTACGTCCACTACTTATCAATTGCATCAACCCAATCATGGCGTGTATGCGTTTCTGCTTGAAGGAGATTGTAACATCCTGGAACAACAACTCACAAGCAGAGATGGTATTGGAATTACAGGGATTGCTACGCTCGACATACAAGCAATCAATAACAGTTCCCTTTTAATAATGGAAGTTCCAATGTATTAATTCAATCAAACTATAAATTTAAAATCATGGCAACGTACAAATTAGACACAGCACACAGCGACATTCTTTTTAAGGTAAAACATTTGATGATTACAACGGTAACAGGTCAATTCAAGATCTTCGATGCAACGTTTACTTCAGATGCAGAAGATTTTTCGGATGCACGGATTCAATTCACCGCTGCTGTTGACAGCATTGACACGCGTAACGAACAACGGGATGCGCATTTAAAAAGTGATGATTTTTTTAATGCAGAAAAATATCCTGAATTAACTTTCGTGTCAACATCGTTTGAAAAAGACGAAGAGGGGTATCAATTGAAAGGGCATTTGACCATCCGAGATATCACAAAGCCCATTACGTTGAAAGTTGACTATATGGGTACTGTGGTGGATCCCTGGGGTCAAACTAAAGCAGGATTTGAAGCTGAAGGAAAAATCAAACGCAAAGAATTTGGATTAAACTGGGATGCTGTTACCGAAGCGGGTGGCATTGTTGTGAGTGATGAAATCAAATTGCAGTTGAATGTACAGTTCATAAAACAATAAGCAAATCGCAGCCCAAAAAAATGTAACCGGATCCTAACAGAATAAAATTTAAAATGTATGAAAAAAATCAAGTACATCAGAAAAGCGGCGCCACCTCACATGGTGGGTGACGGATTTAAAGTAAGGGCTTTTATCGGCTCGGATCTTTGGAAAGAGCTCAGTCCTTTTCTGATGCTTGATTACATTGAACCCTGGCATTTGCATCCCACTCAGGTTCCACGTGGTGTGGATGTGCATCCGCATAAAGGATTTGAAACCGTAAGTATTTTATGGGAAGGTGCATTGGCACACGAAGACAGTACAGGAGCTAAGGGAAAATTATTTGCCGGAGATGTACAATGGATGACTGCAGGTTCGGGTATTTTACATAAAGAATTTCATGAAGAGGAATTCAGTCGTAGAGGCGGTGTTTTACATGGGGCTCAGTTGTGGGTCAATCTTCCGGCTCAATACAAGAGCACGCCACCGTCTTATCAGGATTTAAAAAAGGAGGCCATACCGGAAATTGTACTTCCCGATCAAAAGGGTACGATTCGAATTTTGGCAGGAGCGTTAAAGGGAATGCAAGGAATCGCACGCACGTTTACCCGAATCAATATCTACGATATTCATGCTCATGCGGACGCAGTTATAGATTTTGAACTGCCACCGGGAGACAATTGTGCCTTATTGCTTTTGAAGGGAACCATTCTGGTTGATGATCAGGTGTCCAGAGAAGGTGATCTGGTAGTATTGGATCAACAAGGTGACCGTGTCAAATTCCAAACAAACAATACTGTTCATGTGTTAGTTTTGAGTGGTGAGCCAATTCTCGAACCTGTTGTTGCTTATGGACCATTTGTCATGAATACACAGGAAGAAATCATCGAGGCAATCGATGCATTTCAGGCAGGAAAATTCGGGAAACTTTAAAGTAGCTTTATTCAAAAATCGTTCACATTCAACGCTTCGTATTACGATATGTGTCGAAAATCATAAAGTTCCAACAGGAGGCGATTAAAAACAACAATTAAAAACAAACATGAATATTGAAATTATTACTGGTAGTCCCCGCGAAAACAGTATAACCAATCGGGTTGCTTTGTTTTTGAAACAGTATTTATCCGAGCAAACATCTCATAGTGTAAACATCATTGATGTAAGGGAATGGAATTTGCCTTTGTTGCAGGATGTGTTTTCATCTGTAGATAAAACCCCCGAACCGTTTAAACCTTTGAGCAAACGCATGTTTGAGGCAAATGCATTCATTTTAGTCACACCCGAATACAACGGAAGCTATACGCCCGCATTAAAGAATTTACTTGATCACTACCCCAAACAAACCCATAAGGCTTTTGGTATTGTTACTGCCAGTACCGGACTAATGGGAGGTATGCGGGCTACACAGCAAATGCAGTTGTTGATCAATGCTTTATTTGGAATTGCAAGCCCTTATATGTTGGTTGTAGGCAATGTCGATAAAAAGTTTGACCCTGAGGGAAATCTGTTGGATGAAAATTACCAAAGGCAAATCGATCTTTTTGTAAAAGAGTTTTGCTGGCTTGCCGAAAGTCTTTGTCCGGAATCTGTTCTAAATTAATCGGATATATTCCAACGGTATTGTAACTTTGTTCCTTCCAAAGAATCATGAGCGACGAAATTAAACACGAATGCGGACTTGCCTTCATTCGTTTGCGTAAGCCTTTCTCTTATTATCAAAAGAAATACGGTTCCGTTCTGTACGGACTGAACAAATTGTATTTGTTAATGGAGAAGCAGCACAACCGTGGACAAGACGGTGCCGGGATTGCTGCCGTAAAACTGCATGTAGAACCTGGTTATCCTTTTTTACATCGTCTTCGCAGTAGTGCTCCTCAACCCATTGCCGATATCTTTTTTAAAGTTGGACAAGAGGTAGAGGAGTTGGAAAAATATCAACCCGATATCAAACAACATCCGGGCCTGTTTAAAGGACATCTACCCTTTTTGGGTGAACTGTTGTTGGGCCATCTCCGTTACGGAACACAGGGTAAAAACAATGTTGAGTTTTGTCATCCTTTTATAAAGAGAAATACCCACCCTTCACGTAATCTTGCTCTTGCGGGAAACTTTAATTTGGTCAATACCGAAGAATTGTTCGAACGACTCCAAATAGAACCGGGTGCTTTTCAAAAGCAAAGTGATTTGGCAGCCATGATGGAAGTGGTGCACCATTATTTGGTTCAGGAAGACGAACAGCATCCCAACAATCCTTCCATTGCTGCCATGCTCAAAAAGGCAACGCCCTTGTTTGATGGTGGTTACACTATAGGAGGCATGACAGGAAATGGTGCTGCATTTGTGATGCGCGATGCTCATGGAATTCGTCCGGCGTATTATTATATCGATGACGAAGTGATTGTAGCTTCCAGTGAACGGGCTGCAATCAGAACCAGTTTTAATGTGGGTGAAAATGAAGTTCAGGAACTGATGCCCGGTACTGCACTGATTGTGGATCCCGAGGGCACCTACACGATCGATCAGATACTAACGCCAAAGGAAAGAAGAGCCTGTTCATTTGAACGTATTTATTTCAGTCGCGGCAGCGATGAAAAAATCTATCGTGAGCGAATTGCTTTAGGTTATAAGTTGAGTAAACGTGTTCTGGAACACATCAACTACGACTTAAAGAATACAATTTTTTCGTACATACCCAATACAGCCGAAGTTGCCTTTTTTGGTTTGGTGAAAGGAATGGAAGATTACCTCAACCAAATCAAAATTCAGCGTATCATGAGCTGGGAGAAAGATTTTGATGAGGAGAAGCTCAGGGAAATGATTACCCGTAAGATTCGTCAGGAAAAAATTGCCATTAAAGATGTTAAGCTGCGTACATTCATAACAGAAGACAGTAGTCGTAATGAAATGGTTCAGCATGTTTACGATATCACTTATGGTACCGTGCGCAGCGGAGAAGATACGTTGGTTGTTATTGATGATTCGATAGTTCGGGGAACCACATTAAAAGAGAGTATTGTACGGATGCTGGGTCGTTTGAATCCCAAAAAAATAATCATTGTTTCATCTGCTCCGCAAATACGCTATCCCGATTGTTACGGCATAGATATGAGCAAAATGGGTGACTTTGTTGCATTTCGTGCGGTCATTGAGTTGCTCAAAGAACGGGGCATGGAGTCTGTTATTGAAGATGTGCGTTCAACATTGAAAACACTAAGCAACACAAAACAACTTCATACCGAAAATGTAGTACGCCGCTTGTACAAGTCCTTCTCCACCGAAGAAATATCGGATAAAATTGCTCAGTTGATTACACCTTCCGGATTTACGATTCCTGTACAAGTCATTTATCAAAATATCGAGGACTTGCATGAAAGTTGTCCTACAAATACAGGCGATTGGTACTTTACCGGAAGTTACCCAACCCCCGGAGGTAACAGGGTTTGCAATCAGGCGTTTCTGAATTTCATAGAAGGTAAAAATGTTCGCGGTTATTAAATGATGCTTCTCCTGAAGTTTGGCAGCATTTTTGTCTTACTAAATCAGACCCGTCTTTAAAATCAGATAGAAAAAATTCAAAAGCCATCAAAAACTGATGGCTTTTTTGCTTCACGGACTCTTGCTACTTCGTATTTTTAATTAACTGAGGCAGGCAGATACGCATGCATTGCCTTTTGCATATGATCATTCAGGCTGTGGTCTGTGGAATATTTAAAGAGTGATACACATGAAAACTTTATTCTTAATACGTCATGCCAAAAGCAGTTGGGATAACATGCATCAACCCGATTTTGAACGTCCCCTGAACGAACGAGGCAAACAGGATGCTCCTATGATGGCCAACCGCTTACGTAAGCGAGGAGTTGAGATCGATGGATTTATCAGCAGTCCGGCTAAAAGGGCTCAAAAAACCTGTAAGCTGTTTATGGAAGTTTATGAAATCATGCCGGAAGCGATTCAATTGAAATCTGAACTGTATCTGCCTGAACCCGAAGTGTTTACAAACGTTATTGCAACGCTGGATGATCGCATTCAACATCCTGCCATCTTTTCGCACAATCCCGGAATTACACTTTTTGTAAACACACTTTGCAAAGGGGTATCAGTAGATAACATGCCCACCTGTGCGGTTTTTGCCGTGAAGTTGAATTTGAACCATTGGAAAGATTTCCGAACAGCAACGAAGGAATTCTGGTTTATGGACTATCCCAAAAATCCGGAATATAGGGTCATTTGAAACATTAAAGTCGCACAAAATTCACCTCCAGACTGGGGTTTACTTTTTGATCACGGAGTTGAATCAGTTGAGGTGTTTTGTAATTGATGACCCATTCCAAATTGAGGTTCAGTAAATACGGGTCGGGTGAATTGACGAGAATAGAAAAGGTATTGTTTGTTTCATTTTCCAGCCAGGCAGCCCTGTAGATTTCTACACCATTTGTGATGCTTGCAATACGATTATCGGGCGAAAAAGTAAAGATCCAATCTTTGTACAAAGCGGTTTGATCTGTTCCATTATTGATAAACCGATCAACTTTCCATTTACCATTTGTGATGATTGTAAAAATTGAAGGGGCTTCTGTTTTTTTACGACAAGCAGCGAAAAGGACAGTCACTAAAAAAAGAAGAAAGATGCTTTTTTTCATTTCGTATCAACAAGGTTTTCCGATTTCGCGGTTCTTTCTGTTTGTATAGTAAATGACGCAGAATTCGGTAGAATAAAAAACTAAGATACTAATTTTACATTTATTCGAAATTGCAGATCCGTAAATGTCTATTTATTAATAACAAACCATTAAAGTAATCAATATGCGCATGCACAAAATTGTCTTTCTATTCGTCTTTCAGATTGCTATGCTCATCGTTCGGGCTGATGAGGGTATGTGGCTGCCTCAGTTGCTGGAGCAATTAAATGAGAAGAAGATGAAGGCCATGGGCATGAAAATCAATGCACGTGATATTTACAATATTAACAAGGGAAGTTTAAAAGATGCAATTGTCAGTTTCGGCGGATTTTGTACAGGCGAGGTGATATCTCAAAAAGGACTAATTCTAACCAATCATCATTGTGGTTTTGATGCAATACAAAATCATACCACTTTAGATAGAAATTATATCCGGGACGGCTTTTGGGCGAAAACCCATGCAGAAGAATTACCAAACCCGGGGTTGTTTGTAACCTTTATTATTCGCATTGAAGATGTTACGAAACAAGTGCTAAAAGATGTTACGCCTTCTATGACTGAAAAAGAGCGTCAGTCAATCATTGAAAAAAACAGTGCCGCCAGTAAAATGGCCGTGAAAAAAGAGTCGTATCAAAACTGTTTTATTCGTTCCTTTTTTGAAGGCAACCGTTATTACCTTTTTGTTACAGAACAATACAATGACGTTCGCCTGGTAGGAGCACCTCCGGGAAGTATTGGCAACTTCGGTAAAGATTCGGACAACTGGATGTGGCCGAGACATACCGGTGATTTTTCTTTGTTCCGCATTTATGCCGGAAAGGACAACAAACCGGCCAATTATTCGCCGGACAATGTGCCGTATGTACCGAAAAAATCATTATCCATTTCACTTGCCGGTGTAAAGGAAGGCGATTTTACAATGGTGCTCGGATTTCCGGGAAGAACAACCCAATACCTTCCTGCTGCTGCAGTTGAACAAATCGTTACTGTAAATGATCCGGTTAAGATTGCGATTCGTGATCGTGTTTTGTCGATTATGGATCAATACATGCGGATGGATGAACAGATTAAAATTCAATATGCCTCCAAATATGCGGGTATCAGCAATGCCTGGAAAAAATGGAAGGGAGAAGTAATGGGCCTTACTTCTACAAATGCTGTTCAAAAGAAGAAACAGTATGAAGCAGAATTTTTAAAAAGGGTACGGGCGCATGGTGTGTGGAATGAACAATACGGACACTTGCTTGATCAACTGGAAAAACAATACCATGAATGGGAATATTACAGCTATGCCCGTGATGTTTTTAATGAAACCATCAGTCGTATTGAAATCTTTACAATGGCTGCTCAATATCACAGTCTGGTTACTGCCTATGAGCAAAACGGCCAAAAGGGATATGAAGCCAAATTGCAGGAAGTTAAAATCCGGATAGACGAACTGTTAAAGGAATGGAGTTTGCAGGTAGATCGCAGTTTGTTTCAAAGTTTAATTTCTTTCTTGCGTACAGATCGCCGAATGGAATTTTTACAACCTGTGTGGAGTCGTTTCAGTACCAATGATACAAGTATGGCAACGCTGGATCAAATGGTTTATGGTGTACCGGTATTGAGCGACACGGTTCTGGCAAATAACAAAGGATTGTTCTCGGCAGATGGGAAAACGGCAATTGAAGCAATCAAAAAAGATTCTGTTTATCAATTGTATCTTTCGCTGATTCAAACCTACAGTCGTGTCATTGCTCCTTCTTTTACGGAATACCAGGGCGTGATCAATCGTTTGCAACGGATGTACATGGGTGCTCAAATGGAAGTAATGAAAGATAAAGTGTTTTATCCCGATGCCAACAATACGTTTCGGGTTACCTATGGTAAAGTAAAAGGATATCATCCTCGTGATGGCGTAGAGTATGGTTATTACACCTTCCTGGATGGCGTGATGGAGAAATACAAGCCCGGGGATTATGAGTTTGATGTTTCACCTAAGTTGCAGGAGTTGTATCGAAAAAAAGATTATGGCGTTTATGGTGTAAAAGGAAAATTGCCCGTGTGTTTCATTGCTATGAACCATACCACAGGTGGGAATTCCGGTAGTCCGGCATTGGATGCAAATGGCAATCTGATTGGATTAAATTTCGACCGTGTATGGGAAGGAACCATGAGCGATATTTATTATGACCCTTCAATTTGCCGCAATGTAATGGCCGATATACGCTACATTCTTTTTGTGATTGATAAGTTTGCCAATGCAGAACATTTGTTGAAAGAGATGCACATCATCTCAAACAAATGATGACCATCCCACGCTTTATTTCGAAATTTGTTTTTTTGAAATCCAAAGCACAATCAGGCGGTTGAGCAGATAGATCAAGAGGGCGATGAAGGTGTAGATTAAAACGATTAAAAAACTCACTGAAAACTCACCTGCCCATAAACCGGTTTGTTTTCTGAAATGGAAAATCTGTTCTTGCAACAAACCATACAGAAAAGCAATGACGATGAACCATAGGTAGGGGAGCAACAACCAGTTTCTTTTTTGACTATTGATGCACATAATATTTGTAGGAACAAGCATTAGCAGGGCAAAAATGATTCCTGTATCCAGCAAATAAGAAGTGCTTTTCATCAGGCTTTTTTGTATTTCGGCTGCGGGTAATTTCTGTGCAAGGGAGTGAAAAAAGTAGACCGTAAGGCTAGTTGTAAGCAGAAGCCCCGCCACCATAAGCGCAACAAGGATTTTTTTAATTGTTCGATGTTTCATTAATATTTCTGTTAGATTCTCCTTCATTATTGAAATCGTGTAATAAAATTAGCATTTCCATTAAAGTGTGCCTTCAAAAGCGTTACTGAAGGCCTATCTGTGTATTTTTTGTTAACGTAGAAATTGCAATCAAAAAGAATTATTAATTGTCTTAAGTTGCTGATATACAGATATATAGACGTGTGACATAAATATGACAAATGTCATATCCGCTGTTGATGCTGCTCATTCGCCTCTCCAAAGGTCTCCTATACTTTTGTGACCAAAGTTTTTTATGAATGTCATGATTTTGCTGATCGCGGTTAGTATTCTCGTTGCCGGCGGTTTTTTAGCAGCCTTTTTATGGAGTGTGAAAAACGGACAGTATGATGATGATTATACGCCATCTGTTCGTATGCTTTTTGACGATCAGCCTCCTTCCCAATCTTAATTTTTAACCCTTAATATAACCAAACAACATGCAAGTAGAACGTTTTCAGTACGACAACAAGATTGTACGCAATTTCGCCTACGCTTCCATGATCTGGGGTGTAGTAGGTATGCTGGTAGGTTTGTGGGTGGCTCTTCAGCTGGTTTTTCCAAAGGAACTCAATTTGGGACCCTGGTTTAACTTTGGCCGCTTACGCCCGCTCCATACCAATGCCGTCATTTTTGCCTTTGTGGGCAACGGTATTTTTATGGGGGTTTACTATTCGCTTCAGCGTTTATGTAAGGCCAGAATGTTTAGTGATGCGTTAAGTAAGATTCATTTCTGGGCCTGGCAATTGATTATTGTGGCCGCTGCCATAACGTTACCGTTGGGTATCAGTACGGCAAAAGAATATGCTGAATTGGAATGGCCGATTGATATTGCCATTACGCTGGTATGGGTTGTGTTTGGTATCAATATGTTTGGCACGATCATTAAGCGTCGTGAACGTCATCTGTATGTTGCCATCTGGTTTTACATTGCCACATTTGTAACTGTAGCGGTTTTACATATTGTCAATTCCTTTGAATTGCCTGTAAACTTATTTAAAAGTTACAGTTGGTACTCCGGTGTACAGGATGCGCTGGTACAATGGTGGTACGGGCATAATGCAGTAGCCTTCTTTCTTACCACTCCTTATTTGGGTTTGATGTACTATTTCATGCCAAAAGCAGCGAACCGTCCGGTGTATTCCTATCGCTTGTCCATCATTCACTTTTGGGCTTTGATCTTTTTATACATATGGGCCGGTCCCCATCACCTGCTTTATACTTCATTGCCTAATTGGGCACAAAGTCTGGGTGTAGTATTCAGTGTAATGCTCATCTTCCCAAGTTGGGGCGGTATGATCAATGGGTTGTTGACACTGCGCGGTGTGTGGGACAAGGTTCGTGAAGATGTGATTCTCAAATTTATGGTGGTGGCCGTAACGGCTTATGGTATGGCTACGTTTGAAGGTCCGATGTTAAGCTTGAAATCCATCAATGCCATCAGCCACTTTACCGACTGGACGATTGCACACGTACACGTTGGAGGTTTGGGCTGGAATGGTATGCTCACATTTGGTATTCTTTATTGGCTGATACCAAAAATTTTCCGCACAAATCTTTTCAGTAAAAAACTGGCCAACTTCCATTTCTGGATCGGTACACTGGGAATTGTTTTCTGGGCTGTTCCCATGTATTGGGCCGGATGGACACAAGCCAGTATGTGGAAGCAGTTTACAGAAAGCGGACAACTGAAATATCAGTTTTTGGAAACAGTTACATACTTGCAACCTTTCTTTGCTATACGCGCATTGGGTGGACTGATGTTTTTGATTGGGGCCATTGTGATGGTTTACAATTTGTTTAAAACTGCAGCTCAAGGATCCTTGCTTGCGAATGAAGATGCAGAAGCTCCGGCACTGGAAGGAGCATATCATAAACATGCCGGAGAACACTGGCATCGTTGGATTGAACGAAAACCCTGGCCGTTACTGGTGTTTGCTTTAATTGTAATCTTAATCGGAGGTATTGTGGAACTTGTTCCCACGTTCCTGATTAAATCCAACATTCCAACCATTGCGAGTGTAAAACCTTATACACCGTTGGAATTGCAGGGACGCGATTTGTATTTGCGTGAAGGTTGTTATGTGTGCCATTCTCAAATGGTACGTCCGTTCCGCAGCGAAACCGAGCGTTACGGAGAGTACAGTAAAGCAGGTGAGTTTGTATACGATCATCCATTCCAATGGGGATCAAAACGTACCGGTCCGGATCTGGCACGTGAAGGGGTTGGTAATAACAAGAAAAGCCATGCCTGGCATTACAATCACTTCGATGATCCACAGGCCATTTCAACCGGATCGGTGATGCCTTCCTATTCCTTTTTCATCGATCAGGATCTTGATACCACAACAACAGCTGCCAAAATCAGAGCTATGCAAACATTGGGTGTTCCTTATCCAAAGGGATATGATTTGATTGCAAACCAGGATTTGATGAAGCAGGCAACAGTGATCAGTTTGGTTCTGAAAAATGATAGCATTCAAGTTGCACCAAACAAAGAAATCATTGCCATGATTGCGTACATGCAACGCTTGGGTGTTGATATCGGAAAATCCAAAACAGCCTATAATCAAAATCAGTAATATGTTCAAGTTCATAAAAAAATATGCCGAAACAATGGATCATATTTCCATTTACCCGGTCATTGGCTTGGTTCTGTTCTTCAGTTTTTTCATAGGTGTGATTTGGTATGTGAAAACGATCAATAAAACGGAAGTAAGTGAATTGAAAAACCTGCCACTTGAGTAATTGAATCAAACAAATTTTTAACCGAAATGGTATCAAAATGAAAAAAAGAATTCTTCTTCCGCTCAGTATTCTTATGGCCACGGTGGCCTCTGCACAAGATGCTGCTGCAGAATCCGGGACAGGAACTAATTATCTGGAAGTGTTTCTGGGGATAGTTGCTGTTGTCCTTGCCTTTGTTATTTGGGGATTGGGCAATGTTCTAATTGCGTTGGCCAAAAATTTAGTTGCAAAACATAAAAAATCAATCGCCGGAAAATCAGCATCCATCATTACCGTTTTGTTGTTTTTGTCCATTCCGGGTCTGGCTCAGGATGCCGCAGCGCCCGCAGCCGAACCCATCGCTACAGCAGCTAACTATGGAGGCTTGTCGCCAACAACCTTTTATATGTTAACAGGTGTGATTGTTGTGGAATTTCTCATCATCTTTTTGTTGGTCTACAACATTCGCCGCTTGTATGCAGAATTGATTGAAACTCCGGCAGCCCAAACATCTGCAGCGCAGACAGAGGAAAAGGAAAGTTGGATTTGGAGAACCTGGCATGAACTGGATCGTAAATTCTTTACAAAAGCTGCTGAAAAAGAAACGGATGTTTTATTGGATCATGATTACGACGGTATCCGTGAATTAGACAATGCGTTGCCACCATGGTGGAAGTATGGTTTTTACGTAACCATTGTAGTTGCCGTAATCTATTTATTGCGTTTTCATATGTGGGGAACAGGTCCTAGTCCGGAACAGGAATACGCAGCGGAAATGGAAAAAGCGCAGATCCAGATTCAGGAATACATGGCCAAAGCAAAGGACCTGGTTGATGAAAATAATGTTGAACTTGCTGATGCGTCCGGAATTTCTGCCGGCAATGCCTTGTATCAGAAAACCTGTGTTGCCTGTCACGGTCAAAAAGGAGAAGGTGGTGTAGGGCCCAATTTAACAGATGATTACTGGATACATGGCGGCAGTATGAATGATATTTTCAAAACCATTAAATATGGTTATCCCGATAAAGGGATGCAATCCTGGCAGGCACAATTTTCGCCCAAGCAAATTCAGCAAATTTCCAGTTTTGTCAAATCCTTACACGGAACCAATCCTCCCAACCCAAAGGCACCTCAAGGTGATCTGTATAAGGAAGGTGGGAAAGAGCAGCCTGCAACCGATAGTATAGGAACGCCCAAAAAAGAAGAAAAAGCAGTTGCCGTAAACGGATAAGCAACCTGTTCATGTTTCAGCAATGAGTGAAAATCAACCAATGAAGGAAATCAAAACGGGGATGAACGAATCCTTCAGGGATCATATTGCCACCATTGATGAAGAAGGACATCGTAAATACATTCATCCAAAAAAACCGGAAGGGCGTTATTATCATTTAAGAACGTATACCAGTCTGGTTTTTTTGGTTGTATTTTTTGCTGTTCCATTTATAACGGTTGAGGGAGAACCCTTGTTAATGTTCAATGTCCTCGATCGGAAGTTCATTCTTTTCGGCAAAATTTTCTGGCCTCAGGATTTCTTCATATTTGCCATAGGATTGCTGACCTTTTTTGTATTTATCATTCTCTTTACAGTTGTTTTCGGTCGTTTGTTTTGCGGCTGGGTTTGTCCGCAAACCAATTTCATGGAAATGGTTTTTCGAAAAGTGGAGTATTGGATTGACGGCGATGCTCACCAACAAAAACAACTGAGAGCCATGCCGCTCAATGGAGTGAAATTGCGTAAGCGGATTTTAAAAATTGCTGTCTTTTATCTGATCGCTTTTGTGATTGCCAATTTTTTTCTTGCATACATCATTGGAATGGATGAAGTCCTGAAAATGGTTCATGAAGGTGTGGCAAAAAATCTGGGAACTTTTGTATCCCTGTTGGGTTTTTCTACTGTTTTCTTTTTTGTTTACTACTGGTTTCGGGAACAAGCCTGTATTGTTGTTTGTCCTTACGGAAGATTGCAAGGCGTATTGCTCGACCGTAACTCCATTGTGGTAGCCTATGATTACTTACGTGGGGAGCCCAGAAGTAAACTCAAAAAAGCAGACACGGCTTCGCATGGTGATTGCATCGATTGTTTTGCGTGTGTGCGGGTTTGTCCAACGGGAATTGATATACGCAACGGAACCCAATTGGAGTGTGTCAACTGTACCGCCTGCATTGATGCCTGCGATGCCATCATGGAGGGGATTCATAAACCAAAAGGATTGATACGGTATGCCAGTGAAAACAATATTGCAAACAACGAACCAACACGATTTACAGGGCGCATGGCTTTGTATTCAGTTGTATTGTTGTTACTTGTAGGATTGCTGGTTACATTGTTGGTTACAAGAGATGATGTGGATTCAAGAATTCTCCGTTCACAGGGACAAACATTTCAATCCTTACCAGATGGGCGGTTGAGCAATTTGTATAATATCAAGCTGACCAATAAAACCAGGAAAGAAGTACCATTGGAACTTAAACTTGAAAATATAAGCGGTGAAATACAATTGATTCAAAATGTGGTTGTGCCCCGTGAATCTTATTTTCAAACAAGCTTTTTTGTAAAGCTGGATCGGTCACAGATTCATCGTCGTAAAACGCCACTCAAAATCGGCATTTACCAAAACGGCAAGCGCATCAGCATTTGTAAAACAACATTTCTGGGACCTTCATTATAAAACTACAATTATGACTATGAACTGGGGCTATAAAATACTGTTTGTCTACCTCACTTTTGTTGCGGGCATTTTGTTTTTAGTGTACAAGGCCACAAATGAATCATTCGATTTGGTGGAAACCAACTATTATGAAGCCGAACTAAAATATCAGAACCGTATTGATGAACGTAATCGCACAGGCGCTTTATCAGAGGCGGTTAAAGTAACGGTAACAGATCATCGCTTGCAAGTACAGTTTCCAAAAGATTTTGATGGCAAACAAATCACCGGTGCAGCATTGATCTACTATCCGGCAGATGCACGTAAGGATGTGAACATTCCATTTACGGTTTCGAATGGAGTATTGGTTTTGGACCTTCCCGCTGCCAATCAGGGGATGCATGAATTGAAACTGAGCTGGAAGGTGGAACAACTTTCCTATTACCATGAAGAAAAATTATTTCTTTAACTGATGATGACGGTTGTTACCATAGCATTTACCATGGGGCTCATTGGAAGTCTGCATTGTGTAGGCATGTGCGGCCCGCTGGCATTGGCTCTTCCGGTTTACCACCGTTCGGGGTTTGATCGGTTCAAAGGTGTTTTCTTGTATAATCTAGGTCGTGTAACAACCTATGCGCTGGCGGGAATTGTTTTTGGCTGGATTGGAGAAACTGTTTCTTTTGGTGGTGCACAGCGCTGGTTCTCTGTTACAATGGGCGTTTTGATTCTGGTATTTGTTTTTTTACCGTCAAAACTTACCGGGCGTACGAAGTTTTCATTCCTCTTCAACAGCTTTTTCTTGAGTTTGCAGCAGCAGATGGGAAAACTGTTTTCCGATCAACGTAAAAAAACACTGTATGTGATCGGTTTATTGAATGGACTTTTACCCTGTGGTATGGTTTATCTGGCAGCCGTTTCTGCAGTTGCAACAGGAACGCCCTTAAAAGGAACTGTTTTTATGGCTTTTTTTGGAATGGGCACCTTGCCTGCAATGATGGGGATTTCGTTTCTGGGCAATTTTTTAAATCAGGGGCTTCGTTTGCAGTTTCGCAAAGCGGTTCCTGTTTTTTTATTTCTGATGAGTATCGTATTGATTTTGCGCGGGTTGAATTTAGGAATTCCGGTTTTGAGTCCGTCGCAGGATGCCGGGATTCCCTGCCATTGAGAAAGACGAAGTGACGAATCTCAGATTTAAACTTGACTCTTATTCTTTTAAGCACTTGCCATGCGATTGAAATTTGAAGAGTCAACAACATTCTTTAACATTTAAACTCTTTTTATGAACAGCGGGATTATGCCTTCTAAAAAAGTAGAAAGTTTCCCTACGTTGTTTGAAGATTTTTTCAAGCCATGGCGTGAATGGTTTGATGGGGGATTGGAAAAGGTTTCAACCATTCCATCTGTCAATGTATCGGAAGCCAACAATCATTATAAAGTGATGGTTGCTGCTCCGGGTTTGAAAAAAGAAGATTTTAAAATTAATGTAGATGGAAATTTGATTTCTATCAGCGCCGAAAAGAGCAGTAGTTCTGAAGAAAAGGATGAAAAGTATACCCGTAAGGAATACAGTTACACCAGTTTTGAACGAACATTCACATTGCCCGAAAACGTAGCTGCTGATCAAATTGAAGCTCGTTATGAAAACGGGGAGTTGCAACTCACGATACCAAAGCTTGTTGTCAAGCAGACAACAACACCCAAAAAAATTGAGGTTCGGTAAGTGCAGCATCAGCCCCCTGCCGAAAAAAGACAGGGGGTTTTTTATAGGTTTTTGATTATTGAAATTGCAAAGCAATGCCGAGTAGAAAAATGGAACAATTTCATCAGGAAAATTCAACATGGTTAAGAACACTTAACTACATGGAGGATGAGAATTCCTATATGAAAAACAGATTAAGTAAAGTACTGGATGCTTATCATTCGGCAGAGTTGCTGGAATGGGCCGAGTTGCATCAAAATCAAATGCTTCAAAAAGAGGAGGCCATTAATTTATTGAAGCAGGATATTAATGCGCAGGAAAAAAGGCTGGTAAGCGAATACCTGTTCGACGGACAGCAACTTAAAGATGAAATTATACTTGCACAGGACCAAATCAGAGGTCAAATGAATTATATGGAAGATGATTTCTTTAAAATGAAAAAGGCCTTCAATGAATACCTGGCGCAGAAAATTCTGCATAACGGCGAGTAATCAACAACTCCGTTAATTCAACATATCATGCAGCTTTTTCTCGTTCAGCACCACAATATGTCCATCTTTGATATCAATCAGCTTTTCCGAACGAAAATCACTGAGTGTACGAATCAAACTTTCTGTTGCTGTAGCAGCAATATTCGCCAGATCTTCTCTGGAAATGTGTATTGAAAAATTTTCCTTTTCCGGTTTCTTGTATTTTTTCATCAAAGTAATCAGCGCTTCGGCCACACGCTTGCGCAAACTATTATATGCAAGACCTAGTAACTGATTTTCTTTTTCGGTGATGTTGTTGGCTAACAGTCGAATGATTTTTAATGCAACATCTTTGTTGTTGTTAAGCAAGTCGTCAAAATCTTTTCGCGGGATAATGGCGAGTTCAGAATCTTCCATAGCCTCCGCCGTTTCTTTATAGGGTTCGTTTTCCAGTAAAGGTATGTAGCCTAAAAAATCGCCTTCATTGAACAGGCCTACCGTTAATTCTTTCCCGTCTTCATTCGTTTTAAAGGTTTTCACTTTCCCTTTTAAAATGTAATACAAGCGCCCGGGATGATTTCCTTCCGAATAAACCACCTGTTTCTTTTTGTATTTATTTACGTTCCTGTCTTCTTTCAGTGTTGCAAACGGATCTTTTCCTGTGACCGTTTCAGCCAGTCTGCTCCATCCTTCAATTCCTTGAGGAGCGTCTTTATGCAAAAGTTCTATTTTTTTCAAACGACTTTCAATGGCGCTCAGCAGCTCTGTTTCGGTGAAGGGTTTGGTGATGTAATCATCGGCTCCCATTTCCATTCCTTTGCGCATATCGGTACGTTCACTTTTAGCGCTTAAAAAAATGAAGGGTATATTTTGAAGGTCCTGGTTTTTTTGAATCACATGCAACACGCCGTATCCGTCGAGAACAGGCATCATGATATCGCAAATGATCAGGTCAGGTGCGGATTCGATCGCTTTTTCGAGTCCGGATTTTCCGTTTTCGGCCGTATTTACTTTGTATCCCGCCAATTCCAGTATTTCGGCTGTATTTTCTCTAATATCAGCATTGTCTTCAATCAGCAGTATTTTCTTCATTGCAGTGTTTTAAAAAATTAGGCTATAAAGCGATATAATCAATTGTAAGTTAATTGAAATTAATTTGTGTCTGCAAATTTATGTTGTTTGAATTTGATGATAAAGCTTGTTCCTTTATCCAGTTCACTTTTGCATTTGATGGATCCGTTCATCATCTGAACATAGCGGCTTACAATATGCAGGCCCAAACCGGTTCCCTGAATGTTCACAACATTTGCGCCTCTGAAGAAACGTTCAAACAAATGCCGCTGGTCTTCTTTGGAGATGCCCATTCCTTCATCTTTGATATCGATCAGAATGTCTTTATTGTTGGTATGTGTGGTTATTGTAATGACCGAATGTTCAGGGGAAAATTTAATTGCGTTGCTGAAGAGGTTGATCAAAATATTTTTCAGCAGGCTGGGGTCCAAAACAATTTCGGCATTTCCGAAATGTTCGTGTTTAATGGTTTGGCCTGTTTTTCGAAGCGGATCCAGTTGACGGGTGACAGCGAATACCAGCTCAGGCAAGGAAAACTCGGCCCATTTGGGTTCAATTTTTCCATCTTCGATTCGTCCCAATGAAAGAAACTCATTCAAAATATCCGTCAGATTTGTTACGGATGCTTTGATTCGGTCGATATGTTTTTCCCGTTTTGCTTGCTCGTCTGATGTTGTATATTTTGATAGCAGTGTGATGGAAGAAAGGATTGTGCTGAGCGGAGTTCGGAATTCATGTGAAGCCATCGAAACAAATCGGCTTTTCATGTCGTTGAGTTGTTTTTCTTTATCCAGCGCCTGTCGAAGATCATCTCTGGATTGTTCCAGTTCTTTCAACGTATCCTGCAACATTTGGGTCCGCTCCAAAACTTTGATTTCAAGCAATTCGTTGAGCTGCTTCATTTTTTCATTGACGGCGGCCATTTCTTCCTTTTGCCGGATGATCTCTTTTTCGTTGGCTTTGCGTTTCGTATCATCTACAATAAAGGCAATGGCATATTTTCCGCCTTCATTCTCAAAGTGTCCCAGACTGATTTGTACCGGAAATTCAGTTCCGCTTTTTCTTAAACCGAAAAGGTCCAGATCTGCACCCATGGAACGGGCTTGCGGTTTTTGGTTGTATTTATCACGGTTGTGCTGATGGGTGTGTTGAAAGCGTTTTGGAATCAGGTCCTCTACTTTTTTACCGATCAATTCCAATTGATTGTATTCAAATTGTTTGGATGCATAGGGATTGGCCATAGTGATGGTTCCCGATTGATCGGCCACAATAATGCCCATAGACGCATAATTGAAGAGTGCTTCAAATTTCTGAATTTCACGCAGCAGCGATTCTTCTGTTTGAATGGCAATGCTTAAGTCGGTCAAACTAAAAAAAACATGTGTCGGGTGATCCTCAATTGCCTCTGCCATGAACTGAACCCATGTTTTTGCACCGTCATTCAATTGAAAACTTTTTTTATATAAATGCTTGTTGCGTAACGAAGCCGATAAGTCATCCTGCACATTTGTAAGCGAAGGCAGGATTTCGGTAAGCTTTGGATGGTTGCTGCCGTTGAAGTTTAAAAGAGATCTTGCTGCAGGATTTAAAAAGAGTACCGAAAAATGCTCCTTTTCGAACACCCCAATTGGTTGTGAAACGTGCTTGCACAACGAGGTATAAAATGAAATACTTATTTCGGTCATGTATGCTGGTGTATGAAATAAAATTACATGGAAAATGGACAAGTTGAATAGAAGTTGAAAAAAGCTGCTACATTAAGTTTTCTAAATTTGACAGGAATCTTTTTTAGATATTTTTCTAATTAATGGTTTACACTTATCTTAAGTGCGTAAACGATTGTGATGTTCCAACACCAATATTTATTTTTACAGACTCAATCCAATATCTGTTGATGTCATTGGCAAACATACCAGAAGCATTCTTGCATTCGCAAAATATTTTTTGTACCATCATTGGTATGGATGGCTCTTACCTCAATGCCAATCGCTATTTTTTGGATGAATTTGGTTTTACCCAAGAACAATTACTGGAATACGATTATACGAAAACCATGCATGCAGAAGATATTGAACTGTGTTCAAAGGCTGTGCACTGGTGCGTCGAAAATCCGGGAAAGCCCTATCCGCTTTTGTTGCGAAAAAAAGCAAAATACAGCAGGCTGTTATTTACCAAATGGGAGTTCACTTACTTAAATCAGCACGATACGAATGAAGCAGTTGTTCGTTGCATAGGGGTGGATATTACCAATGAAATTCTCAACAGCAAAGCGATTAAATATTACCAGCAGGAAATCGTTTCAAAGGAAAAGATCTTTGAAAGTCTGTTTTCCAACAGTATTGATATTGTCACACTTTTAGACAAAGAGGGCGTCATCAGTTACATTTCTCCGAACATTGAAAAATGGATGGGATACAAGACGGAAGAAATGATTGGTCGCAACTGTTTTGCTTATGTTCATCCGGAGGATCTGGAGAAAACCTGGAGTACATTCAACGACGAAATTCAAAACCCCAACAACAATGAGGCGATTGATGTACGGTTTTTAAAAAAAGACGGTACCTGGATGTGGGCTGTTGTAAAGGGGAAAAATTTATTGGATGATCCGCATGTTAAGAGCGTACTGGTGAATTTGAATGAAATCGGTCAACGCAAAAGAGCCGAACAGGCATTACTTGAAAGTGAAAACAAGTACCGTACGTTTTTTGAGTATTTGCCACATCCTATTTTTCTGGTCAATCCGGAAACCTTTCAAATTGAAAGTTTCAACAGGAAGGCTTCCGAAACTTATGCCTACAGTCCGGAAGAATTGTTGCGTATGAACTATACGGATTTGTTTAAAGAAAAACCGCTTTACGGACAATTCATTTCCAAATTCATCCATGAATCATCGCAGCAGCAGATCAGTAAAAACGGAACATATATTTCCAAATTCATCCATGAATCTTCACAACAGCACCTCACCAAAAACGGCGATGTTCTGTATGTAAACATTGAACAACATGCCATGGATCTCGAAGGGAAAAGTTACCGTATGATTCTTGTGCACGATGTAACGGAGTCGTTTTATCACCAGCAGGAAAGTCAGTTATCGTATGATGTTTCAAATATTTTGATTGAAAATACTCCGCTCTATCAAAATTTAACGACCGCTCTGAATAAAATCCGAAATTTTACTGATTGGGATCTGATTGAATTATGGATGCCTGTTTACGATCATTCATCCATCCGAAACGATCTTTCGGAATACAATCCCCAAAATCCCAAAGCAGATTTAATAAGAGGGTTTATTTCCCGTACTCGAATGGAAGAGTACAAACGCGATCGTTATGCCGAAACACCGGCTTATAAAAACTTGAAACCTTTTTGGATCGAAGATCTGGAGGCCGACAATTCTCTGGTTCGCAAAAAAATAGCTCTTGAATCGGAGTTTAAATCTGTCCTGTCGATTCCTGTTTTAAATGAAGGCAAGGTCGTTTGTTCCATTTACCTGTTTTCTTTCTCGCCCAAACGGAGGGTGGAGCGCATTGAAAAATTAATTTCCATTGTTGGAAGTCTGATTGGTACCGAGATCCAGAAGCGGAAGAAGGAAATGGTGTTGGATCGGTTTTTCAGCATCAGCTCCGACATCATGACCATTGCGGGTTTGGATGGACGTTACATAAGGGTCAATCCGGCCTTTGAAATGTTTTGTGGCTACACGGAACAGGAAGCACGTGTGTTGCATCCACTTCATTATGTTCATCCCGATGATCGTAAGGAGGTATTAAAAAGATTATTGGAACTAACATCCGGGCAATCTGTCAATTATTTTGAAAACAGAATCGTCACCAAATCCGGTGTCGTAAAATGGATTGCCTGGACGGCGACTCCCATTTTAGAAGAGGGTATGGTCATTGCATCACACAGAGATATCACGCAACAAAAAACTGCTGAAGCGGAGTTGAAACTAAGCAATGAACGGTACAGTCTGGTATCCAAGGCCATGACCAATGAAGCCATCTGGGATTACGATATAATTGGCAATACCATCACCCGAAGTGAAGGATTCACGCATCTTTTTGGATATACGAATTTGAAAGACGATGCCAGTATGGGCTTTTGGGAAGAGCATTTGCATCCCGATGATAAAAAACGTGCATCCGAAAGCATACGTTTGTTTTTGCAGCAGACAGAAAGTCACAATTGGCAATGTGAGTACCGATTTCGGAAACAGGACGGGTCCTATGCCAACATCATTGACCGCGGCTACATGATCCTTGATAAAGAGAACCACCCTGTTCGTGTGGTAGGCGCTATGGAAGATATTTCGGATCGGGTGAAACTGGAAGAAGAACTGATCCTGGAAGAGCGTAATCGTCAAAAACAGATTGCACAGGCTGCGGTGGACGCACAGGAAAAAGAGCGTGCCGATATTGGAAAGGAATTGCACGACAATGTAAGCCAAATGCTTACAACAACCCGACTGCTGCTGGATCTGGTCCAGAAAAAATATCAGGATCAGATGTTGGAACAATGTACCAAAAATGTAAACGAAATCATCCGCGAAATTCGAAATGTATCCCGCTCTCTTGTTCCTTCCAATATTGATGATGTTGGTTTGGTTGCAGCCATGAATGATCTGTTTGCTATTATTCGTATGACCAATGTGCTGGAAATCGAATTCTATTCAGATCCTGAAATAGAAAATTTGCTTTCTGTGAATTCAAAACTAACTTTGTATCGGATCGTTCAGGAGAATGTAAACAATGTAATTAAGCATGCAAATGCAAAATCTGTGGTGGTTGAACTGTTTAGTGAAAAAGATAATGTAGATTTGATCATGACAGATGACGGGAAAGGTTTTGAGTATGAATCGGTGAAAAAAGGGCTCGGACTTAAAAATATGATGAGTCGTGCCGAAATGCTCGGCGGATCGGTTAGCTTAAAATCAAAACCCGGCGAAGGTTGTAAATTAACAGTCAGTATTCCTATAAACCAAAGAACCAACTAATGGAAAAAATTACGATTCTTATTGCGGATGATCATAAGCTGATTCGTGAGACCTGGAGTTTTATCTTAAACAGCGATCCCCGATTTTCCGTTATTGCACAGTGTAGCAACGGCGAAGAAGCAATCTCTCTGGCACAACAATTACGCCCCAAAGTGGTGTTGCTCGATATCAACATGTCACCCATCAGCGGTATTGAAGCTACCGAACAAATTCGTAAATATTCTCCTGCAAGTAAAATCATCGGGGTATCGATGCATTCGCAACCGGCTTATGTAAAGAAATTACTGAAACTGGGTGCTCACGGTTATGTTACCAAAAACTCACCGCAACAGGAAATGTTTGAGGCTATTATGGAAGTGACGAGTGGTAATCGGTACATCTGCTCCGAAGTGAAAACCATTCTCTCCGAGCAGATGTTTGAAGATGATTCTACATCCGGAGCCAACTCACTTTCCAATCGTGAACTGGAAATCATCAAATACATTAAAGACGGCCTTTCTTCCAAGGAAATTGCGACCGCATTGAATATTTCACTCAAAACAGTGGAAGTACACCGTCATAATATTCTCAAAAAATTAAATTTAAAAAACAGTGCCGCCTTGGTCAATTTCATCAACAACGAAGGTCTTGCCATTTAACGACGGAACTGTTCGACTGTAATACAGGGAGTAACCAATCGTTACTCCTTTTTCTTTGTCAGGAACCCTTTCAAAGATGTTTCTTACATTCATGATGTAAATTTCTTATATGGCCATACGCATTTTTATTACGGGCGGCACATTTGATAAAGAATACAATGAGATCACCGGTCAGCTTTATTTTAAGGATACACACATGCACGATTTGTTGGAAATGGGTCGTTGCCGGATTCCGGTTGAAATTCGAACGCTGATGATGATTGACAGTCTCGAAATGACTGATGAAGACCGCGAACTGATCGTTCATCAATGCGTTCAATGCGAGGAAGATCAAATCATTATTACACACGGCACTGATACCATGGCGCAAACGGCAAAAGTATTGGCGCAGAACGTCAGGAATAAAACCATCATCCTTACCGGAGCTATGATTCCCATCAAATTTGGAAGTAGTGACGGTTTGTTTAATCTGGGAAGCGCACTGGCTTTTGTACAAGCTTTACCAAAAGGGGTGTACGTTGCCATGAACGGACGCTATTTCATGTGGAACAATGTGCGCAAAAACCGACAAACCGGTTTTTTTGAAGAAGAGTCTTAATACAAAATCGGATCCAGTAATATAATCCTGTTTTCAATCTGCTTATTCCGGAAATGGAATGTGTTGCATGCCCAGTTCGGGATGCTTGCCCTGAATCGGCTGAAAAAACTGAATGATTTTTTTCATGTCTTCTTTTTCGTTGTCTGTTAAATCAATCAACTCACTCAACACAACAGTTTTCTTTTTAAAATCCAATCCGGCCAGTAATACAGGTACGCCGGCTCCTTTGGCAATGTGATAAAAACCGGTGCGCAGAGTTTGTACTTGTTTTCGGGTTCCTTCAGGCGATAAGGCCAACCGCAATTGGTCTTGCTGCCGGAACGTTTGTACAACTTGTTCCACCAAACCTTTTTTACTGTGACGATCAACAGGAATGCCCCCCATCTTCCGAAAAAACCAACCGAAGGGTCCGTCAAACAATTCCTTTTTTCCCAGAAAGCATCCGTTTTCTATGGGCAATAGGGCACGCACGGCTACTCCTACTATAAAATCCCAGGCCGATGTATGCGGACCAACAACGATGACCATTTTTTTTACGTGAAAAGGGAAGGAGCCGGATATCTTCCAGCCGGATAATTTCCATACAAATTTTATGATCAGACGAAACATGATTGAAACAACAGTAAGTTACTACTAATCAATTTACTTTCAACTAAATAGAAATCAAAGTTTTAAAAATGACTCAATTTCAAAATAAAAAGTGACGCTTATCATTCTTTGTAATAGCATCCCCCTCTACATTTGCAACGCCTAAACATATGAAACCAATCTGAACCATCAGATTGAATTGTAAACTTCAATATTAAATTATGATTGCTTCAACAAAAACAGAAGTTAAAGAATGGGTTGACAAAATGGCCGGCCATCTTCAGCCCAACAAAGTACATTGGTGTACCGGAAGTCAGGAAGAATATGATATGTTGTGTGAACAGTTGGTAGAAAAAGGGACATTCATTCGCCTGAACTCCGAAAAGCGCCCCAACAGTTTTGCTTGTTTCAGTGATCCCAGTGACGTAGCTCGTGTGGAAGACCGTACATTCATTTGCAGTCGTAGAAAATCAGACGCAGGACCCACCAACAACTGGATGGCTCCCGATAAGATGAAGGAAATTCTGGAAGACTTAACCAAAGGAAGCATGAAGGGGAGAACCATGTATGTGATTCCTTTTTGTATGGGTCCGGTGGGCTCTCCTTATTCAAGATACGGAGTGGAAATAACCGACAGCGAATATGTTGTGATCAACATGCGCATTATGACTCGTATTGGAAGTTCCATAACAGAATACCTCAATGATGGATTTGTAAAATGCGTGCATACGCTGGGTGCTCCCCTGAGCGAAGGACAAGAAGATGTGAAATGGCCTTGCAATCCTACAGTAAAATACATTTCTCATTTTCCGGAGGATCGTTTGATTATTTCTTACGGAAGTGGATATGGAGGAAATGCATTGTTGGGTAAAAAATGTTTTGCCCTTCGTATCGCCAGTGTGATGGGTCGTGAAGAAAACTGGCTTGCAGAACACATGCTCATTTTAGGTGTTGAATCTCCCGAAAAAGAAAAGAGCTATATCGCAGCTGCGTTCCCCAGTGCTTGCGGTAAGACCAATTTTGCCATGCTCATTCCTCCTAAAGAAATGGAAGGATGGAAGGTTACAACAGTAGGTGATGATATTGCATGGATTCATAAAGGAAAGGATGGACGTTTGTATGCCATCAATCCTGAATCAGGATATTTTGGAGTAGCTCCCGGCACCAACGCAAAGACTAATCCCAATGCGATGGAAAGTATTCAGTCGAACACCATTTTCACGAACGTAGCCATCACACCGGATGGTGATGTATGGTGGGAAGGGATGACGAAAGAAGTTCCGGATGGCATGATCGATTGGCGTGGCGAGAAGTACGATAAGACCTTAGGTAAACCTGCCGCGCATCCCAACGCCCGGTTTACAGCACCGGCCCATCAAAATCCTGTTATTGATTCCGAATGGGATAATCCGGATGGCGTACCGGTTACTGCATTTGTATTTGGTGGTCGCAGAGGCTCTGCGGTACCTTTAGTATACCAATCTTTCAACTGGAACTTTGGTGTGTATCTCGCCGCTACTATGGGCAGTGAAATGACAGCCGCCGCTTTTGGTGAACTCGGTAAAGTACGCAGAGATCCATTTGCCATGCTTCCGTTTATGGGCTACCACATGGGTGATTATTTTAATCATTGGTTGCAATTTGGACGTGACCTGCCCAACGCGCCACGTATTTTTAGCGTGAACTGGTTCCGTAAAAATGCACAGGGTGAATTTGCATGGCCCGGTTTCGGAGAAAACATGCGTGTGTTGAAATGGATTGTACAACGCAGTAAAGGAAAAGCGAGTGCTGTTGAATGTCCCATCGGATGGAGGCCTCGTTACCGTGATATGGATTGGAAAGGGCTTGAAAATTTCACCCGCGAGCAATTCAATGAAATCATGCTGGTTGACAGTGAATTGTGGAAGCAGGAATTACTGGGACATGAAGAGCTGTTTGAAAAAGCATATGACCGCATGCCAAAAGAATTTACGTTTATGCGCGAATTACTTTTGTCGGCTTTATGGAGAAGTCAGGAAAATTATTCTCTTGCTCCTGAAACGGTGTAACCACTTCCAACTAAAAGCAAACGGGACCTCGATGGGTCCCGTTTTTATTTTATTACTTGAGTTCTAAAGTGATCTTGCTGCCCGACCACTGAATGCCGGGAATCAATACGGCTCCGTCCTTCCATGTCCAATTGGTTACGGGTTTTCCGTTGATCCGCAGTTTTTTGGGTTGTTGTATCCCGTGAATCCATAATTCCAGTTTGCGTGAAAGCGGTTTCCCTTTGTAAGTGCCGCCATTGCTGCTGATTACCATGCCGGTATGCAGCTCTTTTTTCATTGTTTGAAAACGGATGAGTTCAAATTGTTTTTTAGATACAGACGTTGCCGAACGTCCATCATCTTCATACATTTTAAATGTTTGTGATCCATCGGCTGCATAATAATGTACAATCAAAATACTGTCGGGGTAGTTTTCCGTATTATCAAATACCGGTTTCATCGGAACAATACTTCCGGCCTTAACAAAAACAGGTATGGTTGCCGCAGTTACATCCACATCCAACCACCTGGCGCCACTTAGTTTTTCGGTTGGGTTCCAGAAATTATACCATGTTCCTGCGGGTAAATAGAGTTTGCGTTTTGTGGCACCCTTTTCTAATACGGGAGCAATGAGGAAGGCGTCTCCATACATGTACTGGTCGGTAGCCTTGCTGAGGTTGCTGTCGCTCGCATTGTAAAAAAATAGCGGACGTACAAAGGGCTTTCCTTGTGTGGAGGCCTCGTACGCAAGAGTATAATTATAAGGCATTAATTGATAACGCAGTTCAACAAAGTTCCGGAGAATGCTTTTGTCGGGTTCGTCATAAAAAACGGGCTCGCTTTCAATTTGAGGTATATCGGGATTGGGATCGCTTACACTGCCATGCGGACGAAATACAGGACTGAATACGGCCATTTGGATCCATCTCCTGTACAATTCCGGATCGCGTTGTCCCATTGCAAATCCTCCGGCATCACTGTGCATCGTGGGTATGCCGCTCAATCCTGTTCCTATCATAATGGGTAATTGTGCTTTGAGTCCGTTCCAGCTTCGGTCAACATCCCCACTCCAGGGAAAGGAACCGTAACGCCAGGTACCGGCATAACCGCTGCGGTTGAGATGAAAGAGCCGTTGCTGCGGATAGTATTTCGCATACTTTTCAAACAACATCTGACTCCAGGTATGTCCATACAAGTTGTGTACTTCATCGGCACTGAAAAGACGTTTGAAACCACGGTCTTTCAGGTTGTGGTACACATAATTGGGATGCTTCTCGGGTTCGCCCAAATCACCCCACCAGCCGGCGACTCCTTTTTTGATTTGTTGATTGTATTTGTTCCAGTACCAATCCTGTGTTTTGTTTTGAAACAGATCCAGCAAGCCGGTTTGTCCGAAATAAAACTCTTTGATACTAACGGTATCGCCTTTATGATTCACCGCGTTTAATTTCTGTTCCTGTGTTTCTTTGTAGTTGTAGGATTCTGAAAGAACAAACGGTTCTGTAATTAAGATGGTTTTAATGTTTTGTCGTTTCAGGTCGTTGATCATTGCTTCAGGGTTGGGGAAACGAGTTCTGTTCCAGTCCAGGTTACCCATGTTCCATTTCCCATGCACGGCATCACCAAACCAAAACAGATCAATGATTACAGCATCGAACGGAAAGCGCTGGTCTTTGAATTTTTGTGCAATTTGCAGCACCTCTTCCTGATTGCGGTAGCCAAACCGACTCATAAAATTACCCATAGCCCAGCGGGGAGGAATGGGCATGCGTCCAACAAGCGCTGTAAATTTTTGAACCAGTTGCGCCGCATTGTTTCCGAAGAAGGTATAAAACTGCAATTTGCCCGCTTTCAAACCAAGTTCAATAACATCGGGAACTGATTTTCCGAAATCGATATAGCCTCTGGATGGGTTATCGATAAACACACCATAATGAGCATCACTGATGTAAAAGGGCATCGAATAATTCAAATTATCGGCTTGCATACTGTAGCCGTACCAGGGATTGTTGTCCAGTCCTACCCGGTATCCTTTCCTGTTGAGCGGTAAACTTCTGGATCCGGTTCCAAAAAATTGCTCATCGGGTTTTGCAGTAGAAAAACGAAGCGTATGGTGATTGTCGTTCAATTGATAGTCTTTAAGGGCAAAGGAGTCGGTTCCTTTACGATACCATACCTGAACCGGTGATTTGAATAGTTTCACTTCGGTAGACCCTAAAGAAAGCAAAAGAAATGAATCATTTTCTGCTTGGATCTGAAAAGCGCCGGATGGTTTTGTGATCAGGGCATTGCTCACCTGCTCCCCCTTATAGGTGGTGGTTTCAAAAGTGGTTTGTATGACTTCGCCGGCAAACGCTTTAAAAAGCAAATTGCCGTTGGTTGTAGTAATGCGTATGGCTCCATTTTCACGTTTGAGCGTTTGAAAGGATCCAAGCCCTCCTTGTGCAAAAAGAAACAACGAATAGAAGCTCAACGCAAGGGTTAAGACAGAACGGGTCATATGATTGCTATTTTTTCGAAACTACATTTTTAACATCAAAGTATAAAATCACCTTGCCTCAAATCCCTTAACTTGCACGCCTGAATCATTTAATATGGAATACGGAAAATTAATTGCAGTAACCGGTTTGCCGGGTTTATACGAATTGGTAAGTAGTAAAAACGATGGGGCGATTGTGCGTTCCTTACAGGATAACAGTACAAAATTTGCTTCTACCCGTCAGCATCAGTTTTCACATCTTGAAAGTATTGAAGTATACACACAGCGTGAAAACGTGAATCTTGTAGATATCTTTAAGGCGATGGATGCTTCCGGTTTATCGTTGCCTGATGAAAAAGATGGCAAAGCCATCAAGGCGTATTTTGAGAAAGCATATCCTGAACTGGATTTCGAACGCGTTTATGTCAGTGATATGAAAAAAATGATCCGTTGGTATGCTGTCATCAAATCCAATGGAATTGCTTTTCAGTTAACAGAGGAGCCGGTAGAGGAAACCGTTGCTGAGGCTGCTCCTGCAGTTGAAGAGGTTCCTGCTAAAAAAGCCGGACGCAAGAAAAAAGAAGCCTAAATTTCATTGTTTTCAATTTGTTCCGGTAAAGTGATTTCAGGCTGTATGCCTTTTTCATTTTACCGGTCTTTTATTAAAATTTGTCACGATGCTTTCAGCCGCTATCACGCCCATTCCCCGTTCGTTTTTACCTCATGATTTTACGGTTACCACCTGGGAACACCTGGAGCCGTATTTTCAGCAATTGCTCAACCGACCGCTTAACAGCATTCAGGAGTTGGAGCAATGGCTCAAAGACAGCAGCGAACTGGAAGCGGTAATTAGTGAAGATGCCTGTTGGCGTCAGGTACGCATGACCTGCGATACCGAAAACAAAGAACTGGAGGAAGCCTTCAATTATTTCTACATTGAGATTGCTCCTAAAATGCAACCCTATGCCGATCAGCTCAATCGCAAACTGATTGCTTCAGAATTCACTGCGCAACTGGATCAGCAGAAATATTTTACGTATTTACGCTCCATCCGTAAGAGCATCGATCTCTTCCGGGAAGCAAACATTCCCTTACAGTCTGAGTTGAGTGTCATGCAACAACAGTTTGGACAAATTGCCGGTAAAATGACGGTCGAAATTGAAGGCAAGGAATATACATTGCAACAGGCGGGTAAGTTTTTGGAAAGTCCCGATCGGGCACTGAGGGAGCAGGTGTATCTGAAAATGCAAAACAGAAGGTATGCCGACAGGGAGGCGCTGAATACACTTTTTGATCAGTTGGTTGCTAAACGACATCAGATCGCACTCAATACCGGATTTTCAAATTACCGTGATTACAAGTTCAAGGAAATGGGTCGTTTCGATTATACGCCGGCCGATTGTTTCCGCTTTCACGATTCGGTCAAACACCATGTGGTTCCACTGGTCAAACGCATCTATGAAGAACAACGCAAGGCCATTGGTGTAGATGTACTACGTCCCTGGGATATGGATGCAGAGCCGGAAGGTATACAACCCTTGCAGCCTTTCGCCGATGGAACGGAATTGCTTGATAAAACCATTCAATGTTTTGAACAGCTGAATCCCTTTTTTGCCGACTGCTTGCGTAAGATGGATGAATTGAAACGATTCGATCTGGATAGCAGAAAGGGCAAAGCGCCGGGCGGATACAACATGCCTCTGGCCGAATCCGGTGCTCCGTTTATTTTCATGAATGCGGCGGGTACACTGGATGATGTAACCACAATGGTACATGAAGGCGGACATGCGGTTCATTCCTTTCTTACACATGACCTGGAACTTACCGGGTTTAAGGAATACGGAGCCGAAATTGCCGAAGTAGCCAGTATGGCGATGGAGTTGTTTAGCATGGAATACTGGACTGTCTTTTTCAAGGACAAGGAAGAATTACGCCGAGCCAAATTCAAACAACTGGAACGTGTGCTCACGATTCTTCCCTGGATTGCCCGTATCGACGCGTTTCAACACTGGATCTATGAACATCCCAATCATACTTCCGAAGAGCGGGGCGCCTATTGGTTGCAACTTGCAAATGAATACAGCACCGGTTTAATAGATTACAGCGGACTCGAACAATTTCGTCCCTACGAATGGCAGCGTCAGTTGCATTTGTTTGAAGTGCCTTTTTACTATATAGAATATGGAATCGCACAACTCGGCGCCATTGGGTTGTGGATGCAGTTTAAACAGAACCCGCAGCAGGCACTGGAACACTATATGGAAGCATTAAAGTTGGGAGGGACCAAAACTCTGCCCGAGTTGTATGCTGCAGCCGGTTTAAAATTTGATTTTTCGCCCGATCACATTAAAGTGTTGATGGAATTTGTTCGGGATGAAATGGATCGCTTGTAAATAACAGGGCTTCTTTGAGCAACTAGTTATCCGAACCCGAATTTATTTACAGGTATTACAGCATCCGGTAACAACCATGTTGGATAGGTGCGGCTCAAATCCTTTGGGGAGTTTGACTTCCGGAACCAGTACATCGTCCAGGCAAATCGTTTTTCCACAATGATCGCAAATGAAATGTACGTGATTGTCGTGGTGATGCCCTTCTTCGCACCGGTCTTTACAAAGCGCGTATTTAACTGAATTGTCGGAAGTGGGTATGGTATGAATGATTCCTTTTTCCTCAAATGTTTGCAGCGTACGGTAAATTGTAACACGGTCAATGTGATCGCCGGTTTGTTTTTCGATATCCGAATGTGCTAAAGCTCCCTTTGCGTTGTAGAACAGTTCGAGGATGTGCAGCCGACTGTCTGTAACACTCAGATTGTTTTTTTTGAGTATGGTGCGTATGGAATCGGACATGAAAATTATTCTACATGTAAAGTTAAACAGAACCTGTTAATTCTGCCGTATCGCGTAATCAATGATACGGGATCAGTTCGGTGAATTTTGAAAAATCCCGTTTACAAAACGCGGACCATTATAGGTTTCCTTCAACAGCAATCTGATGTCTTGATACAGTTTTTCCAGTTCCTTTTTTTCCAATCCGTCATAAATACCCCGAACTCCTCCTTTTTTATCTACAAGGGCAAAAAACTGGGTGTGGATGAACTGCTCTTCTAGTTTTTGAACACTGTTATTGGGATCATCCAGCAAATAGCTGCGCCGCGCTGCTTCATACAAGTCTTTCTTTGAACCCGTCAGGAAAAACCATTTGTTTGGGTTGGCTTTTAACGAGTCGGCATAACGCTTCATTGTTGAAACCGAATCGGTTTCGGGGTTGACGGTATGACTTAAAATGACAAAATCCGGTTCATCTTTAAAATCCGCAGCGATACTCGCCATATTGCGGTTCATTTTAGGACAGATTCCTTTGCAGGTGGTGAAGAAAAATTCGGCCACATACACCTTGCCGGCTACTTGTTCATGGGTAATGGTATCGCCATTTTGGCTGATGAAAGCAAAGGGTTTCACATCGTTGAGCGTGGGGAGTTTTTTTCTCCAAAGATCTGTACCCCAAAAAAGAGCGAGATAGAAAAACCCAAGCAGGAACACAAAGAATATCAGATAAAACCAAAGTTTTTTCGACATATAACAGATTGGCTGCAAAGGTACGAACCCCTTTGGTGTGAACCATCTTTCGATAGAATCTTTTGCAACACCATTGCAAATGAAGTATCTTTGCCGCCTGCTATGAATTTTCGAATCAATTGGGAAGGGTTGGGTATTGCGGCATCTGTTGCCTGTGCCATCCATTGCGCCCTGATGCCTTTGTTCATCAGCAGCTTGCCGCTTTTTGGGGTGAACCTGGTTCACAACCCTCTTCTTGAATTGCTCTTGCTGGGACTTGCCTTTGGTATTGGTATCTCTACCTTGTGGCATGGCTACAAGAAACACCATCACCGGATTATTACCTTGTTGAGTTTTTCAGTTGGTATTGCTCTTTTTGTGGCGCATCAGTTCGTGCATATACCCCACGCAACGCTGATTTTGATTGTTCCCGGAATTGCAGCGATCCTCACCGCCCATTTTCTGAATCATCGTTATTGCAGAGCAGCAAAACACTGCCACACAGACGATTGCAATCATTAATCTAAATTTCATTCTATGCCTGTACGTTCCATTCAATTACTGCGGAAAATTGGTTTTGCAGAAGGAGTCTCCTTTCTGTTGTTGCTTTTTATTGCAATGCCATTGAAATATTTCATGGGCTTACCGGAAGCAGTAAAATTTGCAGGTTGGGCTCATGGTATTTTGTTTGTGGCTTACAGTGCTGCTGTTTTATATGTTCGTGAAACCTGCAATTGGAGTTTGCTTAATTG
>JBMLSG010000059.1:0-110995 GCA_049240625.1 Lacibacter sp.
AACCACAGACCGATGCGCTTTTCTCCGTTATGAACCACGGGTTCGGCTTTCCATTCTTCCGGTAATTTCAATTGTGCTGTCATAGGTTGTGTTTTTCATTCTAAAAGTATAAAAAAGCCCTCAAACAAAGTTCAAGGGCTTTTCTTCTATCGAAACAAGATTGCTTATGCTTCTGCTTCGGCGTAACTGCTTACGGGCTCGCAGGTGCAAACCAGGTTGCGGTCGCCATAAGTATTGTTGATGCGGCTCACACTGGGCCAAAATTTATTGTGTGCCACATACGGGAGCGGAAAGGCGGCTTCGGTTCTGGTGTAAGGTAGATTCCATTCATCTGCAATCACGACAGCCTGTGTATGAGGCGCATTTTTGAGTACATTTTGTGTTTTATCGGCACGTCCTTCTTCCACGGCACGTATTTCTTCACGAATGTGGAGCAGGGCATCACAAAAGCGATCCAGCTCGGCTTTGTCTTCGCTTTCGGTGGGTTCAATCATGATGGTTCCGGGAACGGGAAAACTCATCGTTGGCGCATGGAAACCGTAATCCATCAAACGTTTGGCTACGTCCTCGGCTTCAATGCTACTGGTGGATTTATACGGACGCAGATCTACAATAAACTCATGCGCACAGGTTCCGTTGTGTCCGGTATAGAGGATTTCATAATCTCTTTTCAAACGGGCTTTCATGTAGTTGGCATTCAGAATGGCGTACTCTGTTGCTTTACGCAATCCTTCCGATCCCAGCAAACGGATATAGGCATAACTGATGAGCAGGATGGAGGCCGATCCGTAGGGCGCGGCACTTACTGCGCCAACGGTGTTGAGTTGGGTGTGTCCGGGTAAATGCGGAGCCAGGTGGGCTTTCACACAAATGGGGCCCATGCCGGGGCCGCCGCCACCATGCGGTATGGCAAAGGTTTTATGCAGATTCAGGTGACACACATCCGCACCAATGAGTCCGGGTGAGGTAAGTCCCACTTGCGCATTCATATTGGCGCCGTCCATATACACTTGTCCGCCGTGTGCATGTACAATGGCACAGATTTCTTTTACGGTTTCTTCAAAAATGCCATACGTACTCGGGTAGGTGATCATGGTGCCCGCCAGTTGCGCACTGTATTGTTCTGCTTTGGCTTTGAAGTCGGCCACATCAATATATCCGTTTTCCAATGCTTTCACCACCACCACTTTCATGCCGGCCATTACGGCACTCGCAGGGTTGGTGCCGTGAGCCGAAATAGGGATGAGGATGATATTGCGATGTGCATCGCCATTAGCCAAATGATAATTGCGCATGGCCAGCAAGCCGGCATATTCGCCCTGGGCTCCACTGTTGGGTTGCATGCTGCACGCATCAAATCCGGTGATCTCGGCCAGGTATGTTGATAAGTCACGAATGATTTGCAGATAACCCGCTGTTTGTGATTCCGGAGCAAACGGATGAATGCTGCTCCAGTGCGACCAGCTAAGTGGTATCATTTCGGTAGCCGCATTCAGTTTCATGGTACAACTGCCCAGTGAAATCATGGACGTATTGAGTGAAAGATCTTTGTTTTCCAGTTGCTTGATGTAACGCATCATCAAACTTTCGCTGTGGTAGGAATTGAAATTGGGATGCGAAAGATAACCGGAGCTGCGAATCAGTGCAGCGGGAAGTCGGTTGGGTCTTGCCGCTTCGTCAATCGCAAAGGCAACCGGGTTGATATCGTTCTCGAAGCAATTGATCAGGTTAAACAAATCTTCCGGCGTGGTCGTTTCATCCAGTGAAATGCCGATTGTTGTTGTATTGATACGACGCAAATTGATTTCCTGTTGTAAGGCTTTTTGATAAATGGCCTCTGCACGGTCGGTTTCAATTGCAAGGGTGTCAAAGAACTGATTAGCTTTCAGTTGATAGCCTCTTTCTTCCAGCGCTTCCGCAACGGTTTGGGTTAATACCGCCACACGTTGTGCGATGTTGCGCAATCCGGTCGGACCATGATAAACCGCATACATTGCCGCCATATTGGCGAGCAGGGCCTGTGCCGTACAAATATTGGATGTTGCTTTTTCGCGTTTGATGTGTTGTTCACGGGTTTGTAGCGCCATGCGTAAGGCACGGTTGCCTTTTGCGTCTATACTCACGCCAATGATGCGTCCGGGCATGGAGCGTTTGAAGGCATCCTGAGCAGCGAAGAACGCGGCATGCGGTCCGCCAAAGCCTAAAGGAACGCCAAAACGTTGGGCGCTGCCAAAAGCCACATCGGCACCCAGTTCACCGGGAGGCGTTAAAAGGGTAAGTGCCAGTAAGTCGGTGGCCATTGCAACAAAAGCGCCTGTTTGGTGCACTTGTTCAATGAATGCCGTATAGTCGCTGATGGCTCCGATGTTGTTGGGGTATTGTATCAATGCTCCAAAGTAAGTGGAGTCGATTGTATGGGTTTGGTAGTCACCAAAAACGATTTCGATGCCAATGGGTTGCGCACGGGTGAGCAGCAAATCTTTGGTTTGCGGAAACACTTCGTTGTCGACGAAAAATTTCGGACGTTCAACGAGGTCGGTCTTGTTTACATGATGAAACAACAGGTTCATTGCTTCGGCAGCGGCGGTAGCTTCGTCAAGCAGGGAAGCGTTGGCAATGGGCAAACCGGTTAAATCGCACACCATCGTTTGATAATTGAGTAAACTCTCCAAACGGCCTTGCGAAATTTCGGCCTGGTAAGGAGTGTATTGTGTGTACCATCCCGGGTTTTCAAAGATGTTTCGTAAAATGACGGAAGGCGTCAGTGTATTGTAATAGCCCTGTCCGAGATACGAACGGAACACTTTATTCTTGAGGGAGATTTCTTTCAATTCCTGCAACAAAGCCTGTTCGCTGATGGCAGCGGGTACCTTTAACGGTTGCTGCATGCGGATGGAGGCCGGTACGGTTTGGTCGATCAGTTCATCCAGAGTGTCAAATCCGATGGTGGACAACATAGACTGCTCTTCGCCCAGAGTTCCGATATGACGTCCGGAAAATTCGTTTTGTTGCAATTCAAAAAGATTCATAAATCAAGTGCCCCTGCGGGTTATTTAATATTTAAAGAATGTAAAGGAACAGTGTTCTTTATCGGTTGGATGTTAACGGCTGCAAAGGTACGATTCGAACAGATTCAAGCAACAGTTGTTAGTGATTGTTGAAAGCCTGTGGACTCCTTGTTTTTGTGCAACGAAACAGCTGTATAGAAACCGCTTTGGTTCATCAAAACTTTCGTTTTATTTGCAGTATGGCAGACGAGAAGGATCCTCAATCAATCCCGGACGGATGGGAAAAGAAAGCTTTGGAACACCAAAAGAACTATGCTGCTTTCCTAAAACGTGCCGATAAAAATCGGGTGCTCAAGCAATTGCCCGATTTACATGAAGCGGCAACCGAAAAAGTGGATTGTTTACAATGTGCCAATTGTTGTAAAAACTATTCGCCCCGGTTTAAAACGCCCGATATTAAGCGGATCAGCAAATCCTTGAAATTGCGCGAGAGTGAGTTGATAGACCGTTACTTATATCTCGACAGCGATGGCGATTATGTGGTGAAAACCAAGCCTTGTCCTTTTCTGGGGACTGATAACGCGTGCAGTATTTATGAAGTGCGCCCTTCCGATTGCCGGAGGTTCCCTTATACCGATGAAGATGTGTTGTTGAAGCGTCCGCAATTAACATTAAAGAATGCAACGTTTTGTCCGATCGTGTTTGAAGTGATGGAACAGTTACTGGGAGAGAAATAAAAAAAGGCTGCCTTTTTGTGACAGCCTCTTTCAAAGTTCTTAACGTGCATTACCCCCATTTTCAGGAATTCCCAATAAAGAAGTGAGTTGTTGATAGGTCATTTTTCGGAGCTGTGATTCTGAATATCCAGATGCAGGACCTGAGGCCAATCTTCCTCCGCTAACAAGGCCCGGTATCAAAATATATCTGTATTCCAGGCTTTGTGGCAAGTTGATTAAAACAGGTTGTCCGGGATACGCTTCCGGAACAGCAGAGGTGAATCTGCACGTGTTTAAAGTGTGCCTGTACACGAATATTTTTTGAAGATTGTAGATGCAATTAACTGTATTGGTAGCACCACCGGCATCGGAAGTATAAGGTAGCATATAAGGGCCAATAGATCCGACCCGCATATATGTGATTTGAACTCCTTGATTTAAAATATTTGCACTAAGAGAAGGTGCATTGAGATGTCTGATACGTACACAGGTCCCGTCGATTGTTGTGTCTCTTGAGTTAAATGGGCTGGTTACCCATGCTGAATAGATGACTTGAGCTGCGGTACCTGCCGGTCCCTGTGGGCCTGTAGCACCTGCCGGACCTTGTGGACCTATTGGTCCTGTTGGACCCGCCGGTCCTTGAATACCCTGTGGACCTGCCGGTCCTTGTGGGCCAGTAGCACCTGCCGGCCCTTGTGCACCAGTGGCACCTGTTGGCCCAGCCGGTCCTGTTGCGCCTGCCGGTCCTGCTGGTCCTGTTGCGCCTTTGTCACCTGCCGGTCCTGCAGGTCCGGCATCTCCTTTACACCCATGAATGGCGAAAAGTGTACAGATGCCGAGTGAGAGTACAATTAGTTGTTTTTTCATGCTGTGATTGTTTTGATTATGTAGTGAAGCTAATACAAAAAAAAGCCTCTTAAAAATTTAAGAGGCTTTTTTTGTATAGGTTTGATTTTTATTTAATGTTGCTTCCTTCAGCAGGGATGTTTAAAAGCGTCATAGCTTGATCGTAGCTTAAAGCTTTTAACTGTGCAACAGTATAGCCTTTTGCAGGACCGCTGGTAATACGGCTTGCAGCTACACCACCGGGGATGATGACATAGCGGAAGCTGATAGTTGACATTGCAGTTGAGTTAAATGCACCGGTTCCTCCGTTTGTAGTATACAGATAGTAGTAAAGTTTGCCAACTTTAGGTGTAAAGTTCAAAGCAAATTGGTTGGGGCTTAAATAATCAGACCAAGGCAAAGATTGTTGTTCGATTAAGGTAGTACCACCTGATACCCACTTTACATAGCTCAGAATGACACCTTGATCCAAAATTTGTTGCGTTACAGCACTTGCTGTTTTTACACCATAACGTGAACCACCCAAAGTAAGGTCGGCGGTATCTCTCCACGCTGTAGCTGCTGTAGGCGTATTGATGTTGAACCATGCAGAGTAAATTACATTGGCACTTCCGGCTGGTCCGGCTGGTCCCGCTGGTCCGTCAGCACCGGCTGGTCCGGCTGGTCCTTCTGTTCCTTTACAGGAAAATAACAAAGCAGAAACGGTCAAAACTCCGAGAAATTGAATGAACTGTTTTTTCATTGTGTGATGTTTTATTTTTTAATTAATGCGAACGTTTGTTCAATGGAGGCACAAGTTAATTATCTATTAATTTGAAACAAAAAAAATATGAAGGTTTTTAAATAATATCTGTGTGTTATAATATCTGCTTTTTGATACCGGTCTTAAATGATAACAATCTCAGATTGTGATGTTTATATTTTGTATCGATGAGTTGTATTGTCCATTTTTGGTAATTTAATAAATGAGGCTTACCTACTATCTGAGGAATAACTTTTTTCAGATTCGACACCCGGGCAATTAAAAAAGCATTTTTTTGTTTTCTTATTCGTTTTTTTTGAATATTTGGCATGTTGGTCATAAACATCTGCTAAAAAAAAGTATATGCGATACATTTTATTGATTTCATGTTTGCTGATTCATTCCATGCTCACTGCTCAATTTTCAAAAGGCACTCAAATGGTTGGATCTACCTTGGGTACTGCATTTACTAATTCCGGACAAACACAGTACACGTTTGAGTCGGCTCTGTCACAGAGTTATCGTATGAACAGTAATTCCGGTGGATTTTCGGTTACGCCCTCTTATGGCCGCTTTCTTACGCCCGCATTTGTTTTGGGTTTTTCTTTGAATGCAGGTACTTCAGTCACAAAAAATAAAATGGTTTCGCAAAACGGCAATACGTTTCAGTACGATAAAAAGAACGCATTTAATCTGGGAGCCGGTGCGTTTGGTCGGTACTATGTAACGGATAAAACTTCCATTTTGCCTTATAGTCAATTGAGCTTTAGCGTTGGTACGTTCAACCAGCAATCTTCAGGATTTTACTTTGTAGAAACACCTTTGTCGCGGTTTGATTATGATAGCGAATCAACCGGCGGATTCTATACCAATTTTGCTTTGGCATTGGGTTTTACCAAAATGCTTTCAAGCTATACGGGTCTTGATGTTTACGCAGGCTATAATTTTTCTTCTAACAAATTAAAGGAAACGTATACTACGCTGGTGGATTACGATAATAACAATACCCTGGATGAAACACGCAAATCTGAACCGCAATCGAAATTCAACAACCACGGTTTTGTTTTTGGTCTTGGGTTTCAGGTGTTTCTGGCTCCGGTTTCTAAAAAGACCAAGCAGGAGTCTTCAAAATAGATTAGGTAGATGTGATAATTGCGTTTCGGATGGTTATTTCCATTCCGGTTTAAACCTTTTGGCATAGGCTTCAAATGCTGTTTTGCCGTAGTGCCCCTCTCCAAAATACTTGGCCATCAGTTCCAATTCCTGCGTTTCCAGAAATCCGGGTACAGGCTGAGCCTGGCTTTGTGCGTCCGGTATAAAAACGGTCGTTGGATAGGCAAGTTCACCCCTCAGCAATTCTACGGCCAATCCATGGGTTCGGTACTGGGGATTGTAGGTATAGGTTTTTCCGCGCCAGGTAATGGGTTCTTTCGTTTCGGCATTGAACTTGATCAAATAAAATTTTTTATTGAGGTATTCAATCACCATTGGTTTGGAATAGGTTTTTTTATCCATCACTTTACACCAACCGCACCAGTGTGTATACACATCAATCAGAATGGGTAAGGGTTTATCCTGTTGTAACTGAGCCGCTTCTTCAAAGCTGATCCAATTCAAAACAGCTTTGTTTTTCGATTGTGTAAATCCCGTTGCCAGGAACAGGATTGTTGCAAGGAATGAAACAGTTACAACTTTTTGCATCGTATTTTTGTTTACTTCAAAAATAACAAATTGTGGATCATAAAATTGTAGTAGCAATAACGGGAGCAAGCGGTTCCATTTATGCAGAACTCTTGCTTAAGAAGTTGCTGCTGGCACATGAACAGTGGAGCAGACTGGCAGTTGTCATGACTTCGAATGCGAAAGAAGTGTGGCGTACTGAATTGGAGAACAAATGGTATGAAGAAGGTACTTTTGAACGTTTTGATTCGTCCGACTTTAACGCTCCCTTTGCCTCCGGTTCCGGACAATTTCAAACCATGATCATCATTCCCTGTTCGATGGGTACGTTGGGTAGAATTGCCGGAGGTGTTTCCAACGACCTCATAACAAGAGCGGCAGATGTGATTTTAAAGGAACGCCGGAAATTGATCTGTGTTGCGCGCGAAACGCCTTATAATCTGGTCCACATCCGGAACATGGAAACGATAACACTGGCCGGAGGTATTATTTGTCCGGCAACGCCTTCTTTTTACAGTAAGCCCAAAACGCTGGAAGACGTTGCTGCCACAGTTGTGGATCGTGTTCTTGATCTGGCAGGGATTCAGAATCCTACTTATCGCTGGGGAAAGCACTAGTTTGTAAATAATGCCGTTGCCTTTAATCTATATCTTCTACGTAAGTCAGCTCCTCGTATGCAGCGGAAAGTGCTTTTGTGAAACCTTCACCTTTCCATTCGGGCGTTCCGGATAAACCGGTTGCTTTCAGGATTTCCTTTTTGGTTCGGCCGCGTTTGATTTGGGTTTCTACATACAACAGCATGTGCGAAAGATAATTGGAAAAGGCTTTCAGGTCTTCACGATCGCCTACTGAATGAAACCCATCAAGCGAGTGTCCAAAAATAAAACGGGTATTTTTCCCAAAATCGGAATAGATCTTGGAAAGAGATTGAATCCAATTTTTAATGCTGGCCCCGGCAAAACGATCAATGCCCGGTGCTTTCCGGTTCCATACCAAATCGCCCAGATGTACGATGTCGCCGTGTTCAAAATGTACGATGGCATCACCATCAGTGTGGGCGGGTCCGTAGTGGTAAAGACAGATATTTTCTTTGCCAAATTTCTGGCACCAGCTTTCTTTAAAGGTTATGTCGGGGTAAAGATTTTTCTTTTCCGATTTCATAATCGTTGCCACACGCATTTGATTGTATTTCGAATTTTCGTGCGCAATGATGTGCTTTACATTTCCTTTAAACAAAATATTGCCACCGGAATGGTCAACATGGTGATGTGTGTTGATCAATAACTCAAACGGAACCGTGCTTTTCTTTTTTACTTCATCCAGAAAATGTGCGCAGGTTTCAGGAGTCTGGGCATCTACAACAACGATACCGTCTTTGTAAATATAAAAGGCCATGGTTCCTTTATGTCCTTCATTGAAAATGCCGATTGAATCTGTGAGCATTTCAATTTTCCAGGTTGGTTCTTGTAAAATTCCGGCAATGAGTCGCTGATTGGCCAATGCCAATGCGCCCAGTGTAAATGCAGAAGACTTAAGAAATGCTTTCCGGTTCATGTGTAACACAGTTTATACAAAAATGGCAAGCGTGTTCAAAGGTTGATTTATTTTTCGAATTACCTTGTTTAGGCTGCTCCGAAAATACTGATTCTGATTGATTTGACAATTTTTTATTTTCAGATTTGAGCTTAAGCAGTGCATTTATTCCCGAACAGAATGTTAAACTTGGGTCATTTAATATTCCAGCTTTCTTAACGATGGAGATTTGAACCAGGTAAGAATTACGACAAACAATGTAATGCAGCCCCCAAAAACGACAGATGGCACCACCCCCAACATTCGGGCCGCGACACCACTTTCGAATTGACCGAGTTCGTTGCTGGAATTGATGAACATGCTGTTAACACTCATTACCCGTCCGCGAAGGGCATCCGGTGTTTTCAATTGAAGAATGGTGCCCCGTACTACAATGCTGATGCCGTCCAGTGCCCCACCGATAAAAAGGGCGACGAAAGACAACCAGAACAATTTCGAAACCCCAAAGAGGATGATGGAAAGTCCAAATCCACCCACAGCGAATAATAAAATTTTCCCCTGTTTTTTCTGTAATGGGAAAACGGTTAACAGAATGACACAGAAAATTGCTCCGAAGTCGGCAGCGGCATTCAACCAGCCAAAACCAATAGGTCCAACTTTTAAAATGTCTTTTGCAAAAACCGGGACCAATGCCACGGCGCCTCCAAACAACACGGCAAACAGATCCAGTGTAAGGGCGCCTAACACCTCCTTGGTTGTCCATACAAACCGAATGCCTTCTTTTACACTTTCCCATGTTTTTTGGTCTTTCAAAACCGGGGTGGGCTTACTGCCGATTGTATTGAAAATGAGAGCTGCCAACAGCAATTGCATTACAATGAAAAAAAGTGTTCCGCTGATACCAAAGCCCACAATCATAAAACCCGCCATTGAGTGACCGGTAACCGAAGCCATAAGCCAGATGCTTTGTGTCCAGGTAGTGGCATTGGCCAGTTTTTGAGTTGGAACAATTTGTGATATGATGGCACCAAAAGAGGGACCACTGAATGCACGAACAAGGCCTGTCAGGAATATGACGGCATAAATTCCTGTGAGCAAAGGCGTATTTGATGCCGGTTTCATAAAAAAAACTCCGGAGATCAGAAACAAAATCAATACCAGAATCGTATAAGCAACGACACTGCGCAGGACCATGGTTCTTCGGTTGTTTCGATCCACTACATGCCCGGCATACAACGACATAGAAACAGCAGGAATGACTTCGGATAAGCCAATCAACCCCAGTGCCAGCGGGTCGTTCGTCAATTCATAAACCCACCAGCCTACCAGTGTGCCCATCATGCGCAAGCCCATAATAAAAAGAAATCGTGCAATGGAAAAATTCCGAAACTCGGTTATGCGTAGTGCTGCAAATGGGTCTTTGTTGTTTGGTTGCTTCACCCGGCAAATCTACCATTTATTAAAAAGAAATTCTAGGGTAGGGATAAGTAGTGCGGCCCATCGGTATAATCCTGTTCCAGCGCCTTTATCAATGTTTGAACATGGATTGGATTGCCGGTAAAATCGGCGTTGGAAACATCTACAAACAAGGTCTTGATTTCATGTTGCCTGATGTATTGCGTATAGGTTTCCTGGATCGTTGTTAGGTAGGAGTCCGGAATCTGTTGTTCGTAAGAACGGTTTCTTTTTCGGATGTTTTCCTGTAGTTTTTCGATTGGAGAATGTAAATAGATGAGCAGATCAGGTTGCAGGATCTGCTGATGAATGATCTCAAACAATTGCTGGTATAAGCGGTACTCGTCGGGCGGTAGATTGACTTTGGCAAACAAAAGACATTTGGTGAATAAATAGTCTGATATCGTAACTGTATTAAAGAGGTCGCGGGTATGCAGTAAGGTTTTTAATTGCTTGTAGCGTTCGGCCATAAACGAGAGCTCCAATGGAAAAGCAAAGCGCTCGGGTTGTTCATAAAACTTTTGCAAAAACGGATTGTCGGCAAATGTTTCCAGTACCAACCGGGCATTGTAATGTTGGGCCAACAGTTTTGCAAGCGTGGTTTTTCCTGCGCCGATATTCCCTTCGATGGTAATGAAATGATAGTTCATATAAGCCGGTCTTCGGTTCTGAATTAACGTTTCTCCGTTTCCCTTATTTGTACCGGTAGCGGGTCGGTGCATTGATCCAGAAGGGAACGTACGGTTTGTTGGAAAACCGGATGAATGACTGCAGAAGCAATTTCGGCGAGTGGCATAAGAACAAATTTACGATCTTGTAGAGCGGGATGCGGAATGGTAACAAGATTGCTCACATACGCGAGGTCATCATACAATAAGATGTCAAGATCAATCGTGCGTTGTCCCATTTTTTCGATCCGCACACGCCCCAGTTGCGATTCAATATTTAAAAGGGTTTGCATCAGGTTGTCGGGGTTCAGTGACGTTTCAATTAATAGTACCTGATTTAAAAACGACGGCTGGTCTTCCTTTCCCCATGCGGCTGTTTCATAGATCGAGGATCGTTTGGCAACACTTCCAGCCTGTACTGCAACAAGTTCGGCTGCCTGTTCCAGAAAACCTTCCCGGTTGCCCTGGTTACTTCCCAATAAGATATACGCCTGATGTTTCATGAAACTCAAAAGTCGGATAAAAAGTTTTGAATGGCGTAATTATCAGATAGTTTTGCAGCTTATAGACTTCTTATGCAAACAGAATACCATCAGTGGAAAGCCATGTTGTCGATCACGAAAGCCAGTCTTCGTGCGATTGTACGAAGTCCGAGTGCTGTTATTTTCAGTATTGGATTTCCATTGATTTTTATTCTCGTCTTTGGTTTCATTGGCGGAGGAAGTCCTACGGTGCGCATCGGATTTTCTTCAACAACCGATACGGGTCGTAACAATGCGGTCTATCAGTTGCTGTTGAAATACAAAACCATCAAGGTTGTGGATAAGGAGCAGGAAGCATTGCAGCAGGATTTATTGAAAGGACGCATCACGGCTATACTGGATATCAGACCTGTTGAAAGCAATTCCTCATCGGCTTATAAAATAACCGTGAACACTTCAACTGCAAGTGTCGACAAATTGGCGATTTTACAATCTACAATAAAAGATATCTTATTTAACATCGACCGAAGCGCAAGTCCAAATGCACCTTCCTATGCAACGATCGATGTTCCGCCTCCTATGCCCGGAAGAGTTTACAGAACTATTGATTTTATTTTGCCGGGACAACTTGGGTTTTCCTTGTTGAGCGCGGGGGTGTTTGGTGTGGCTTTTTTATTTTTTAATTTGAGGCAAGCACTGGTGTTAAAACGTTTTTTTGCTACCCCCATCAAACGAAGCTACATTCTTTTTGGTGAAGGAATCAGTCGGCTTTTGTTTCAACTCACAACAGCCGTGATCATTTTATTAATCGGTCATTTTGTATTCAAGTTTACATTGGTTCACGGGGTTGTTACTTTTTTTGAATTACTCCTGCTGAGTTTGATTGGCTTGATTGTGTTTATGGGATTTGGATTTGTTGTGAGCGGACTGGCAAAAAATGAAAGTACGATACCTCCGTTTGCCAATTTGGTGACCATGCCGCAGTTTTTATTGGCAGGGACTTTTTTCTCCATCGATACTTTTCCTTCCTGGTTGCAGCCCGTTTGTAAAATCTTACCCTTGACGCATTTAAATGATGCCATGCGTAATGTTGCTTTTGAAGGAAGTCATCTCACCGATTGTGGATTGCAACTGGCGGTTTTGGGCGCCTGGGGTGTCGCAATCTACTTGTTGGCAATCAAAGTATTTCGCTGGGAGTAAGCAGTATTATTATATGTAATTGGATTTTCAAACTATTGTGTATGCGATTAGTAAAGATGTTTGTTTTGGGTTTGGCAGGATTGTTTCTCGTGGTTTCAGCTATCGGGTTGTTGATTCCAAACTCCGTTAAAATTTCAAGAGCGGTTCAGGTTGATGCTTCATCAGACATTGTGTTGTTGGCGTTAAAGGACGTGAAACATTGGAATGAATGGTTGCCCTGGATTGTTGCCGACAGTGGAGCGATTGTTCAATTTTCTGCTATTACCAACGAACCGGGGTCATTTATTAAATGGCAGGGAATGGATGAAAAGAATGCAGGAAAGATCACCATTACGGCAACAGATGCACAAACGATTTATGTTTTGCATAGCCTGAAAGGGATGAATGAGGCAAAAGGCGTTTTTCGTGTTGTTTCCGGCGGACAATCGAGTCGGCAAACAGAAGTACAATGGCTGATGGACTATAAATTAAAGTGGTACCCCTGGGAGCGATTCCTTGGTATTTTCATGGACCATATGCTGGGTCCTGTGCTGGATCAAGGATTGCAAAACTTTAAAAACAGCATCGAAAAACAGGTACTGTCAAGTTGATTTCAGAAAATGCAGGTTGCGTTGAATGCCCTTCCATTTTGTACGTTTTAACGGCGATTGTCGAAATAGTTTTTGAAACGACGTTTCCGTAAGCGCTTCCCATTCCTGTGATGAAAGGTTGAGGATTTCAGGTAATGGCTGAAATGCAGTTTCTTTTGCAGGTTGACTGAAACGATTCCATGGACATACATCCTGACAGGTATCGCAGCCAAACATCCAGTTTTCAAATTTCCCTTTCATCGTATCCGGAATCAACGCATCTTTTAATTCAATCGTGAAATAGGAAATGCATTGGCTGCCGTTGATGGTTTTATCGGGAAGGATGGCATCAGTAGGACAAGCATCAATGCAACGGGTACAGGTGCCGCAATAATCTTTTTGATAGGGCAGGTCGTATTCCAGTTCCAGATCACAAATGAGTGTTGCAATAAAAAAGAAGGATCCATGTTGTTTCGTGATCAAATTGCCGTTTTTTCCAACCCATCCTAAGCCACTTTTAGCAGCCCAGGCTCGTTCCAATACCGGAGCAGAATCCACAAATCCTCTTCCGTTCACTGCACCGATGTGTTGTTGCATCCATTCCAGCAAGGTTTTCAATCTCGTACGAATGACATCGTGGTAATCGTTGCCGTAAGCATACTTTGAAATACGCGGTGCATCGGGTTGCTGTTCTTCGGAAGGAAAATAATTCAACAACAACGTAATAACAGATTTGGCGTCCGGTACCAGTAAAGTAGGGTCAATACGGAGATCGAAATAGCGTTCCATATAATGCATTGAGCCATGCATTCCTTTGTGGAGCCAATCTTCAAACCGACGGGCATCAGCATCCAGTTTCTCGGCTTTGGCGAACCCGCAATAGTCAAAACCAAGCTCTCGGGTTTTTGCTTGAATGGCGTTACGATATTGAACAGCTTTGAGATTCACGATGCATCTTCCTCCAGATGCAAGATATGAAAGATCCGATGTACAGCAGGAGCCAGTACAATTCCAATATTGGTAATGAAAACAATTCCGCTGAACAATGCATAAAATGAGGAGAAGTATTTTCCTGCATCCGACTCAATCGTAACTACTGGTCCCATGCCGCTTAAAATCATGGAGGCGTTGTGCAACGCATCAATCCAGGGTATTTGATCGGTAAGATGGTAACCAACTATACCAAGTAAAAGGCTTAGAATAATTGTAATACCTGCAAACAAAACATGTGATGTTTGTCGCCTAATGAATTTTTTTCGTGTAGCCAATTGTTGTTTTTTATGCTCATACATACGCTTTCAAATTTCAGTTAAGATAGTAATATCTGAATTATCAAATTTTTGCAGGATCGAACACCTAAGTGTTATATTTTCAGAATGCAACACTTCTGTCTGACTTTCAGTCGGTTTATTGATGCGGAATGTGACATTGTTGCCTGTTTTTTTGATTGGATAATGATTTGCGGTTTCCTTTCCGTTAAACGTACAGAAAATGCAGTTGCCGGTAATTGCAGTTTCTGTAACGGATTTCTGAAAAACCTAAACAGTACTATATGAATCTTGGAAATTTCACTATCAAAGCAGCCGAAGCGGTTCAACAAGCGCAGCAACTGGCGTTCAATACTCAAAATCCAAACATTGAGACCGAGCACTTTTTGAAAGCATTAGTAGAACAACAGGATTCACCTGTGGCCTATTTGTTAAAGAAGAATAATGTGACCATGAATTTGCTAATCGGCAAATTGGAGGAGGCCATTGCTAAATTGCCCAAAACAAGTGGCGAAGCGGCTCAATCAATCGGAAGAGAAGCGAATAATGTGGTTCTTCGGGCAGGAGTTGCTTTAAAATCCTTCGGTGATGAATTTGTTACTCCTGAACATTTGTTGCTTGCGATAGTGCAGGGAAACGACGGAACTGCAAAGCTTTTGAAAGAAGCCGGACTAACCGAAAAGGGATTGGTCACTGCCATTAAAGAATTGCGAAAAGGCGAATCCGTTAAGAGTCAAACACAGGAAACGCAATTCAATGCACTCAATAAGTATGCAAAAAATCTGAATGAACTGGCACGTCAGGGAAAACTGGATCCGGTGATTGGTCGTGATGAAGAAATTCGTCGTACACTTCATATCCTAACCCGCAGGTCCAAGAACAATCCAATCCTGGTGGGAGAGCCCGGTGTAGGTAAAACAGCCATAGCGGAAGGATTGGCGATGCGCATTATGAACGGCGATGTTCCGGAAAATCTGAAATCAAAAGTCATCTATGCTTTGGATATGGGACAGTTGATTGCAGGAGCCAAATACAAAGGCGAATTTGAAGAACGTTTAAAAGGTGTGGTTAAGGAAGTTAGCACGAGCGAAGGAGAAATCATTTTGTTCATCGATGAAATTCACACACTGGTCGGTGCCGGTGGTGGTGAAGGAGCGATGGATGCAGCCAATATTTTAAAGCCGGCACTTGCAAGAGGCGAACTCCGCGCTATTGGTGCCACAACATTGAATGAATATCAAAAGTATTTTGAAAAAGATAAAGCACTGGAACGTCGTTTCCAAAAAGTAATGATCGATGAGCCTTCTCCGGAAGATGCTATTTCAATCCTGCGCGGATTGAAAGATCGTTATGAAACGCACCATCATGTTCGTATCAAGGACGAGGCCATTATCGCAGCCGTTGAACTGAGCAGTAGGTATATTACAGATCGCTTTTTACCTGATAAGGCAATTGATCTTATTGATGAAAGCGCCGCAAAATTGCGACTTGAAATGAACAGTATGCCCGAAGATCTGGATAAACTGGAACGTCAGATACGTCAACTCGAGATCGAACGCGAAGCGATCAAACGTGAGAATGATGAAATCAAACTCAAAGAATTGAATACGGAAATTGCGAACCTTTCCGTAGAACGTGATACACTTATGTCCAAGTGGAGGGCCGAGAAAGAAATCGTTGAAAAGGTGCAACAAGCAAAAGCCGAAATCGAAAATCTCAAGTTACAGGCCGAACGTGCCGAGCGGGAAGGCAATTATGGGTTGGTAGCAGAAATCCGTTACGGAAAAATAAAAATACAGGAAGAACAAATTGCGCAATCAACCGCCCAACTATCCAATACAGGTGAAAAGCGTTTATTGAAAGAAGAAGTGGATGCTGAGGATATTGCCGAAAACATTGCAAAAATGACGGGCATTCCGGTGGCTAAAATGATGCAGAGTGAAAGAGAAAAATTGCTGCATCTGGAAGAAGAATTGCATCAACGTGTAATTGGACAGGATGAGGCCATCATTGCCGTGGCCGATGCCATACGCAGAAGCAGGGCGGGATTGAGCGATCCGCGTAAACCTATCGGGTCGTTTATTTTTCTGGGCACAACCGGTGTGGGTAAAACCGAACTCGCAAAAGCTCTGGCAGATTATTTGTTTGATGACGAGGGCATGATGACCCGTATCGACATGAGTGAGTACCAGGAAAAGCATACCGTTTCAAGACTCGTGGGTGCACCTCCCGGTTACGTGGGTTATGATGAAGGCGGACAATTAACCGAAGCGGTGCGTCGGAAACCTTACAGTGTGGTATTACTGGATGAGATCGAAAAAGCACATCCCGATGTTTGGAATGTCTTGTTACAGGTTTTGGACGACGGTCGCCTGACCGATAACAAGGGTCGTGTAGTCAATTTCAAGAATACAATCATCATCATGACAAGCAATATCGGTAGTTCCATTATTCAGGATGCATACGAAAATGTCAAGGAACAGGATCTGGAAGAAGTGGCGGGTAGAACCAGGGTTGAAGTGATGAACCTTCTGAAACAAACGGTACGTCCCGAGTTTTTAAACAGGGTGGATGAAATCATCATGTTTGCTCCCTTGTTGAAAAAGGAAATCAAGTCCATAATCAGGATTCAATTACGGAATTTGCAAAAACTCGTTGCCGAAAGCGGAATTCATTTAGAATTTACGGATTATGCGTTAGACTATCTGGCCGAGAACGGGTTTGATCCCCAATTTGGAGCCAGACCACTTAAGAGGTTGATTCAGAAGGAGATCGTAAACCTGCTTAGTCGCAAAATTCTGGCCGGTGAAATCGATAAAACGAAGCCTGTAGTCGTGGACGTTTTTGATGGGGTAGTTGCCTTTCGAAATGAAAATCACAACGGATCCTGAAACCTAAATATTCCTGCAACATCCTTGTGTTTTGATTGTTAATTAAAAAGTGTATGTTTAGGGCTTGAGAACAGGGTTCAAAGCTCTAGTATTATTTCATTATTAAATCTATAGATAGGCTATTATGGCACAAGGAAAAACAGATGAGGTAGAGCTGATTCCAACAAAAGATATTTGGGTCGGAAACAAGCAAGCTCCCGTAAAAATGGTCATGTATGGTGACTATGAAAGCGAGGCTTGTGCAAAAGCCAATGAGGTTGTTAAGGAGTTATTGGAAAAATATGACGGTAAAATCGGATTTAATTTCAGGCATTTTCCTTTGACGAAAATCCATCAACGAGCTCATAAAGCAGCTGAAGCCTCCATAGGCGCTGCACAGGAAGGAAAATTTTGGGAGATGCACAATTTGTTGTTTGCCCGTCGTAGAAATCTGGGAACCATCAGTTTGAAAGGATACGCGAAAGATGCAGGCGTGACCGATAAGAATTTTTTAAGTAAGTTGGTGGACTCTGTCTATGGATGGAGCGTTCGTGCCGATTTGCTGGAAGGGGCCGATAAAGGAATTAAAGACATCCCCTACTTTTACCTCAACGATGTGGATTACAAAGGTCCTGTTAGTGTTGCTGCATTCAGTAAGGTAATTGACGATTTGCTCAAGCAGAAAAAGCCGGCAAAAAAAAGAGCGTAAAAAAAGAAGTTGAAGTACAGATCGTATTATAATTTGTACTTCTACCAATATAACGACTTCATTTAAAGAGAAAGTTCTGCTTTCTCTTTTTTTAAACCTTTACTTTTTGCAGATGAGTTCTAAGAACATTCCGGAACAACTAATCAGGCATTATCTGATGGAGCCTCATCCCGAAGGAGGCTATTATACGTCTACATATAGAAGTTCCGAAATACTTTCCGCTGAAGCTCTGCCGGATCGGTTTTCGGGTCCGCGATATGTTAGCAGTGCCATCTATTTTTTACTGGAGGGAGAAACTTTTTCTGCTTTCCATCGGATCAAAAGCGATGAGCTCTGGCATTTTTACACCGGTGATGGGTTGTTGATATATGTCATCGAACCTTCCGGTGAAGGTCGCATACTAAAATTGGGCAGTGATATCGAAAATGGATTTCAGTTTCAACACTGTGTACCTGCAGGGTGTTGGTTTGCATCGCGTCCGGCAAACCGTAACAGTTTTTCTTTTGTTGGTTGCACCGTAGCGCCGGGGTTTGATTTTGCCGATTTTGAAATGGCCAATCGTACGGAATTGCTTCAGGTATATCCACAACATGCTACGTGGATTGAAGAATTATGTCGCTCGTAAATCTGTATGGTTGTTCTATTAAGAACTTCATCATTGTTTAATCTCTCACACAGCGAACAGACATACCATTCCCTTTAATGAAGGAGTTTTTGAGGATATAACCGTGACTGTATCCCAGATTTCGGCCCCACGCATCGTCGCCACCTTTTTCATCAAAGCTCCACCAATATCCGTAGCCACCTTTTCCACTGAATTTACCCTGATCGCTGCGCGAACCACCGGGGAGCATGGATAGTCCGCTTGTGTTTGTTCCATTTCCGTTTTTCTTCCAGCCGGTTGTATGTTTCATACGGGTGCCTGCCGCTTTTTTACTTCCAATAAATGTTGTTACACGAATCCATTCCTCTTCGTTGGGGATATGCCATTTGTCAGGAGCCAATCCGCGAGGGTCTGTTACGGCATACCAGTTGTAAAGTTTGCCGTATTGCTCTTCGGTGGTTGAATCGTTTTTGTAATAACACCAAGCAGGCTGTTCATCCAGATCGGCCTGTATCCACTCCGCAACGGTTTTGGCATGAGGGATCGGATTGCCATTTCGAAAATGACTGACGTTCAAGTTGCTTGCCATCCATGTTTGCGTACCGAGCTTTACGGTCTTGTAAACGTTGCTGTCAATATCTACCAGCTGTGCATTGGAATCGTTGATCAAAAACAGAAATCCAATTGTAAAAAGGGTCAGGAGTTTATTCATGTAATGCATTTGAAGCGATTGGTATTATAGGCGAAATTAAATATCCTTTCTTCAATGATCGGAAAGTTTACATTTTAATTTCTGTTAAAAAGATAGGAAAATAAATAATACAAGACTTCAGTTTCCATTTGTATTTTGAATCATTACGTGTTTTTTGGCTTATTTTACAAGACTCAATTTATACAGTACTAAAAAAGCCAATACAATTAAGGCCAGTAGGAGGAAAGTTGAAATAATCAATAAGGGTAAAGAGGAAAAGGGATTCTTATGGTTGTGTGATTTTTTCTTAATCTGACGTGAAAGGGTGTGGTTGATATGATGAACCGTTCGTTTGATCGTTTCTTTTTCTTTCATTGCTTTCAGACCTTCCTCTGCATCCTGTAAAAAATCGGAAGAAGAAAGATTGTATTCCAGTTCATGTTGCTTTTCGGGTGAAAGGGTCCCATTGAAATAGTCCCATAAATCCTTTTCGGACCACCCGGATTGCTGTTTTAATTTGTTCTGTAATTTATCTTTCATTCCGTTTGAATTGCAGTAAGAGTTGTTTTAAATTCCTTTTCCCGTTTTGAATATTGCTTTTTACCTGCATCATGGTAAGTCCGGTTGATTCTGCAATTTCACGATAACTCATTTTGTTCAGATAAAACGCTTCAATACAAGTACGTTGATCCGGATTGAGGAGCGGTAAGCACAGTTCCAGGTGGTTCAACAATTCGTTTTTTTCCAAAATCCGTTCGTAGTGTTCATCTGATTCATCTTCCAAAAGCATATTTTCCTGAAGCTCGCCGGGTAGTTTTCCTTTATTTCTCAGCTGTATCAGGCAGTGATTTTTGGCTACACTGTAAATCCAGCTTTTAAAATAATGAACAGGGTATTTGTCCAGTTCACGAATGCATTTTTCAAATACTTGTTGAACAGCATCTTTGGCTTCTTCTTCATTTTTTAAATATTTCATGCAAACACCCAATAATAAAAGGGTATAACGCTGAAATAAAATACCAAGCCATTTGCCGTTACCATCTTTGTAATACTGATTCAATAATTCCTGATCCGATATGTTGTTTGTGTCAATCAAAAAGCAATAGGTTCGTTGGTTAAATTAGTACATTTTCAACAGAGATGCATTTTATATGAAATTTCCATAAATTCATACAAAAGGAATTTTCATGAACCATGCCTTATCCATTGTAGCGGTTACGCCTGTTCGCAGACTGCCCCGTCACGACTCCGAAATGACCTCTCAGTTGCTTTTTGGTGAAGCGGTAGAGTTGATTTCATTGCATGATGATTGGTTTGAGGTTGTAAGCATTTTTGATGGTTTTGCAGGATTTTGTCCCCGTAATCAACTAGCGCTTGTCCATCAGGATATTGCTTTACAGGATCAGGTCCCACTGGTTCAAACTTGGAGCGGCATTATGCAAGTGAATGAGACGCCCATGCATGTGCCATTAGGCAGTGCCTTACCGGCCTTGTTAAATGGCGAAGCGCATTGGGGCGAATACAGAATAAGAAGCAGCAGCAAGCTGATTATGGAAGGTGCTTACCCATTCGAAGATGAGTCGATCCGACAGGTTGCGTTTTTGTTTTTGAATACCCCTTTTTTATGGGGTGGACGTAGTGTATTTGGATTGGATAGCAACGGTTTTGTACAACAGGTCCTGCGTTTTTTTGGTAAGAGGTTGCCTCGTACGCTTGCGAATCAATCCATAGTGGGTGAAGAGGTGAGTTCACTTCTAGAGGCCCGTTGTGGTGATCTTGTGTTTTTTGATCAGGATAAAGACGAATTGTCTCATGTAGGGTTATTGCTCAATGAGCGTGAGATCATACATGTTTACGGTAAAGTTCGGATCGATACCATTGATCATCTGGGAATACTCAATCGTGAAAACTTTCAGCGAACACATAAACTACGGATGATCCGCAGGCTGATCTAATGACCTTTACGACTGAAAAACTGAACAATCGTTTTGTCCCATCCAAGCATCTTTATAGCTGTATAAATCAGTACAATGGAAAAGATTTTCTTTAGCATGTCCTGATTCACACTCACAGCTATTTTGCCTCCGATGAAACCACCTGCCACAAAAGCAAGTGCAATGAGTCCGATTGCTTTCCAGCTGATTGGAGATTGAGTTGCTTGTCCAAATTGATAATATTGATAGAAGGCAAGAAAAACAACGGGAAGCATGATGACACCAAGCGAGGTTCCCTGAGCCTGATGCTGGTTGTAATGCAGAAAAAAAACAAGTGCCGGAACCATAACTATGCCACCCCCAACGCCCACCAAACCACTGAGCGTTCCGGCTGCCAGACCAATCAATAAAAGTGTGACGATGGTTTGATTGTCCATTTTGGTGTGCATTCGGTTCATGAAAACAGGAGTTATAAAGAATCCCGATACGTTTCCTTGTAAAAAGTTATAGCGTCCTGTATAATACGAAATGCTTCTGTTTTATTTTGAAAATTATCGATTTCTACAACTTTGTTTTCAAGCACTTTGTATTCTTCAAAATAATGCTTCAGTTCATTGAAAAAATGTTCCGGAAGTTCATCTATATCTTTGATGTGTTTTACGGTAGGATCGTTACTTGCAACCGCGATGATTTTGTCATCCATTTGTCCCTGATCGATCATTTGCATATTACCGATTACGGTTGCTTCAACCAAACACAAGGGTTGTATGGGTTGCGAACAAATAACCAGAATGTCCAAAGGATCTCCGTCTTGTCCTAATGTTTGAGGGATGAAGCCATAGTTGACAGGATAAATAAAGGATGAAAAAATGATGCGGTCCAATCGCAATAAGCCTGTCTCTTTATCAATTTCATATTTACTTCTGCTTCCCTGAGGGATTTCAATCAGGGCTTGCACTTGTTCAGGAGCTTTGGATCCGTAGGATGCTCCGTGCCAGGGATGAAGAACTGTAAGCATGCTTTGTATTTTGTGTTGTAAAGGTACTTATGAAACGAGCATTTATTCAAAATCAGGGTAAAGAAGATATTTTTTCCGGATGTTCTTGAATCGCGAAAGCGCAGGTTCCCAACTTTTACGGATGATCTCTTCTGATTCTTCCTCTTTTATCTGCTGCATCAATGTGCTGTTTCCTGCCAGTTTATTGAAAAAAATGTTTTCTTTTTTTGTGCCCTGACTTTGCAGGAAAAACTGACTCTTATCGGGGAATAAATTATATGCTTCAAGTATCCATCCTATTTGCAGTTTGTTTGCGACTCGATTGCGAACTTCCTCCGGTGTTCCACTTTGGTCCCAACCGTAACAAACCTGGTCTTGCAGTTTGGGTTTTTTTGCACCCTCTTTGCTTTTAGGGGTGAATGAAAACATGCTGTTGGAATAGGAGGGATGGCCATAAACCTGAAAGGGTTTGTCGGTTCCGCGACCTTCACTCAAGAGTGTTCCTTCAAAAAAACAGGTTGTAGGATAAAGGTAAACCGATTGCATATCCGGAAGGTTAGGGGAGGGTTTTACAGGTAAATTATAGAATGTTTTGTGCGTATAGTTATTGCAGGGGATGATCGTGAGTTCAAATGTTCCCGATCCCTTACCCCAGGAATAAGCTTTTGGATCCAGCCATTGTTCCCCATACAGCATTTGAGCATACTCGCCAATGGTCATTCCATAAACCACGGGAACAGCTTGCATGCCAACAAAGGATTGAAAAGCTTTTTCTAAAACCGGACCATCTATGTAGTGCCCATTTGGATTGGGTCTGTCGAGTACAATTAAATGTTTGCCCGACTCCATAGCGGCTTCCATATAATATTCCAGAGATGAGATGTAGGTGTAAAAACGAACACCAACGTCCTGGATGTCAAAAAGCATTACATCAATGTCTTTCAATTCTTCAGCAGTAGGTTTCTTTTTGTTGCCATATAAGGAAATAACTGTTATGCCGGTTTTCGGATCTTTGCTATTGCCGATTTCTTCTCCGGCATCTGCTTTACCTCTGAAACCGTGTTCGGGTCCAAAAATTACCCGAATGTTCACTCCCAGTTTTTGTAAGGTGTCTATTAAATGCACGTTTCCAACAACGGATGTTTGGTTGGCAAATACAGCTACTTTTTTCCCTTTCAAAAGGGGCAGGTATTGTGAAAGATTTTCGGCTCCGGTTTCAATCATTCGGTCTTTCACAGTGCCTCTGGTGTATCCTCCTCTTCCTTTTCGGACCTGAGAATGACAGGAAAGGGTTGCCAGAAGTACAAGTAACAACAGGAACTGTTTCATTTGAACGTGATTTGGTTCCAAAATTGCAGAAATAAGGCGGTAAAAAAAAGTTAATAGGAACGGATAGAATTACGGTACTTTTGCGCAAATAATTATTTTATGCAACAGGTGAAAAATGGAGATACCGTACGTGTGCATTACACCGGTAAATTGACAACTGGAGAATTATTCGACTCCAGTGAAGGCCGCGAACCCCTTGAATTTGAGGTAGGTGCCGGTATGATGATTAAAGGATTTGATGCGGCTGTAGTTGGAATGGCACTCGGTGATAAGAAAACCGTTAATATCGTTCCTGAAGAAGCCTATGGTGAAAGAAACGATCAAATGATCATTGATTTCCCTCGCTCAAATTTTCCCGATGACATGACGCCTGAAATCGGCATGCAGTTGATGATGAATAACAATGCCGGTCAGCAATTTCCTGTTACAATCGTTGATGTACGGGAAGATGTGGTTGTGCTGGACGCCAATCATCAGTTAGCCGGAAAAGAACTCGTGTTTGATATTGAAATTGTAGGAATTGATGCAAAAGGATTGATTATTGTTCCCTGATTATTTCAGTTAAAATATAAAAGTCCGCAAACTATTGCGGACTTTTTTTATGCTCAATCGAATAGCTTTTTATTTTTTTGGCAGCCACCAACCAAGCCAAATGCCCACCAGGCCCCAAGAGGCAAGTGCATCAATCAAATGAGCATTGATGTCATGTAATGGATACCAGATATGACCGGTATAGGCCCCGTTTGTAAAAGACAAAATTCCAATTGCTATACAAGATAGGAAGTATGTTCCAAAACTGCCTTTCGTTATTTGAATCAGGATCCAGCATAATAAAGAAACAATAAGGATATTGGACAGAACTCCCCGAAGCATGTTCATGCTCATATCCGTTTTCATTTCTTTATAATATTGAACTTTTGCCCATGGCTTCCCACTATGTGCTTCCATTTCTTTCTGCATTTCTTCCATTGATGTTCCGGGAGCTGAATTGGGTAAGAGGTAGGATCCTTCTGTGATACCTACGTTGGCAAGAAATGATAATACAGTGTCCTGCTTTGGTGTATATTCCTGTCCTTTTTCATGCAGGTTTGCCACCGTCCATGAAATGGTTTGCCATGCAAATAATAGGATGCCTCCGATAAGTCCGCCAATTAGAATTTTTTTCATGTGTTCTTTTTTTGAGTTAAGTATATCAAAGCACTGCTCTTGCTTTGTTTCGAAGCAAAGTAGCAAAAAGACTTTCAATTTGCAAGTGCTAAGCAAATCGGACGTGAATAATTAAGAAATACAAATATGAATTGGGTCGATCGGTTTTAATGGAGGTTTCAATCGTTTGATGTGAAGTTGACAATATGAGGACATTCGGTACATGTGTTCAAATCCCCAAAAAGAAAATATGGATACCTGGGGCATCTTTGAAAACAACTAATAAAATGGATTGATTTTGGCGGCACGTGAAAAACAGTTTTCTTTACAACCCAAAAATGAATGCTATGTCTACAGAAAATAATTATGGAACTGCAGGACGTTTGATGCGATATGTTCAAATCGATACGCAAAGTGATCCGCACTCGGAATCTTCGCCTTCAACCGAAAAGCAAAAAGAACTTTCTAAACTGCTGGTAGCAGAACTAAAGGAAATGGGAATCGAAGATGCCGAATTAGATCACTATGGGTATGTTTATGCAACGATTCCTGCTACATCCTCCAAAAAGGTTCCGGTTGTTTGTTTTTGCAGTCATGTAGATACAGCTCCTGATTGCAGCGGGAACAATGTCCGTCCTCTTTTACACACCAATTATGATGGACGTGATTTGGTCTTGCCCGATGATCCAACACAAGTAATCAGTTCTGCCAAATATCCTTATCTCAAAAATCATATTGGAAAGTCAATCATAACGGCAAGTGGTACAACCTTACTGGGAGGCGATGACAAAGCCGGTGTTTCCATCATAATGAGTATGGCGCATTATCTGATGCAACATCCCGAAATTCCACACGGAACGATTAAAATTTTATTTACACCCGATGAAGAAGTGGGCAGAGGAACCGAACATGTAGATCTTAAAAAACTAGGCGCTCAGGTAGGATACACGCTGGATGGAGCAGAGCTGGGTACATTAGAAGACGAGACTTTCAGCGCTGATGGAGTTAAAATTGTTATTCATGGAGTGATTGCGCATCCGGGAACAGCAAAGGGGATTCTAGTCAATGCAATCAAAATTGCAGGTGAAATACTGTCCTCTTTGCCAAAAACGGAGTGGAGTCCTGAAACAACCGAAAAACGAGAAGGGTTTGTTCATCCTGTTGGAATCAGTGGAATTGCTGAAAAAGCAACCCTTGACTTTATTGTTCGTGATTTTACTTTGGAGGGCTTAAAGCAACATGAAGAACGGTTGCATTCAATTGCAAGCTCTGTAATGAAACATTATCCAAACGCCACGATGGAATTTGTTGTGAAAGAGCAATACAGGAATATGCGTGAAGTGCTGGATCAGCATCCGGAGATCGTTGCGAATGCCGAAGAAGCTTATAAACGTTGTGGTTTCACTATTGTTAAAGAGCCGATTCGCGGTGGTACAGATGGTAGTAAACTCAGCTATATGGGACTCCCTTCCCCTAATCTTTTTACCGGCATGCAAGCCATTCACAGCAAACACGAGTGGATTGGTGTGGAGGATATGGAGCAAAGTACACGTATGCTCATCGAATTGGTTCGAGTGTGGGAAGAAAAGGGTGCTTGATGGTGGCGGCTAAAATGTTAAATCGTTTTTTCTCCCTCATAGATTGTTCAGCTTGTTTCCGTTTGTAAGGTTCTTTGTGCTAATTTTAATCAAAATATAAATCTATGGATTTCATTCTTCACTTTTGGTGGTTGTTTATTGTTCTTTTTATTGTCTTTAGCGGACTGGTTACTGTTAATCAGGGTACGATTGCTGTAGTAACGATGTTTGGTAAGTACCAGCGTATTTTAAAACCCGGATTGAATTTCAAAATACCGGTGTTGGAACAGATCTACAAGCGGGTTAGTATTCAAAATCGTTCCGTAGAGTTGGAATTTCAGGCTGTAACCATCGATCAGGCAAATGTCTATTTTAAAAGTATGCTGTTATACAGTGTACAGAACGCAGAAGAGGAAACGATCAAAAAAGTAGCCTTTAAATTCATCAGCGATAAAGATTTGATGCAGGCATTGGTTCGTACCATTGAAGGGAACATCCGAAGTTATGTGGCTACGAAACGTCAGGCCGAAATTTTGGGTCAACGTCGTGAGATTGTTGATTATGTGAAAGGTGAAATCGATCACTCACTGGAAGAGTGGGGCTATCATTTACAGGATTTACAAATCAATGATATCACCTTCGATCAGGCTATTATGGAGAGTATGAGTCGTGTTGTGGCCAGTAACAATTTGAAGGCTGCTGCCGAAAATGAAGGTCAGGCATTGTTGATCACCAAAACAAAAGGAGCAGAAGCGGAAGGGAATGCCATCAAAATTGCTGCAGAAGCGGAACGTGAAGCTGCAAGATTACGCGGACAGGGAGTTGCGCTTTTCCGTCAGGAAGTAGCAAAGGGAATGACCGAAGCTGCCGAGCAAATGAAGCAGGCCAATTTGGACACAAATGTGATTTTATTCAGTATGTGGACCGAAGCCGTGAAGAATTTTGCAGAATACGGAAAGGGCAATATTATTTTTCTTGATGGAAGCGCCGATGGAATGGAAAAAACCATGAAGCAAATTCAAGCGCTGATGGTCAAACAAGCCGGACAGTCCTGACGGTGTAACTAAAAACTTCATTGCCGGATTTAGATCCGGCTTTTTTTTGAATTGATTTTATACAGCAATTACTTTTGCATTCCTCTAACAAAATAGGTTGGTGTGTTCACTCGAATCGGACCGATCTTTGGTTGTGGAAAATAAACTGTTGCAGATACCGTTTAAATTAGCAGCAACGATTACATTTGTTTAAAACCTACCGCATGAATTTTTTTCTATTACAAGTACAGCAGGCAGTAGACACGCTACAGCAAACTGTTGCACAAGGCGTGGCTCCCAAAGAAATGCACTTGTTCGATTTGTTGATGAAAGCAGGTTGGATCATGGTGCCCTTGCTTATTTTAAGTGTCGCAACCGTTTATGTTTTTGCCGAGCGATGGATGGCAATCAAAAAAGCGGCTGCTCTGGATGAAAAATTCATGAACATCATTCGTGATAATATTGTGAGTGGAAATGTGACCGCGGCAAGAAATTTCGCAAGAAATACGAACAATCCGGTTGGTCGAATGATCGATAAGGGCATTCAACGGATTGGTAAGCCGATTGATGCCATCAGCGCAAGTATGGAAAATATTGCACAATTGGAATTGTACAAGTTGGAAAAGAACATCAATATTCTTTCCGTTATTTCTAAAGTAGCACCCATTTTTGGTTTTATCGGTACGTTGGCAGGATTGATGCAGTTGTTTTACAATATCAATGCAACAGGGGAGTATGAGTTGAGTACAATCGCGGGTGGGATTTACACCAAACTGATCAGTTCCATTTCAGGTTTGTTGATTGGAATGATTGCTTATTTGTTGCACAATATTCTGCAAACACAGGTAGATAAAACATCGAACCAGATTGAAGCTGCTGCTGCCGATTTTCTGGATGTACTCCAAGAGCCAACGCACTAAAAAACCTCACGATGAAATTAAGAAAGAAACATAGAGGTGAAAGTGAAGTCTTTACCGACGCGCTCAATGATATTTTATTCATTCTGCTGATGTTCTTCCTGATTGTATCCACACTGGCCAATCCCAATGTACGCAAGGCCTCTTTGCCCAAAGCAAAAAGTAATACCCGAAGCAAACAAACTGTTGTTGTAACCATCGATGCAACCAATCATTTTTTTGTTGGTGCAAAGCCCGTTGATCCTTTACTTATGGACACTACATTGTCGCAATTGATCAACAGCAAACGCACCGGTGGTGAGGAGGTAAGCATTGTTATTAATGCAGACCGTAATGCAACGATCGAAAGTTTTGCTGCTGTATTAAGAGCTGCCGATCGGCTTGGCGTGAAAGCGGTAATGAGTGTCGATAAAAAAGGAGTGGAATAAATCCCGTTACGGCACGTTTTTTATTGAAACGCAACATTCGGCAACAGATCAATGCTTTGTGGCTTTTATCATCCTGTCGTTATTGCTCATGTCTTTCTTTAAAACGACGAAATCAAACCCCTCTTGTAAAAAAAGTTGCTGCGTTTCAATGCCGAATCTTTGATTGATTTCAACATAAACAGAGCCTCCCGGACTTAAATGTTCTTTACTGAAACGTGCAATTTCACGGTAAAACAACAGCGGCGTTTCATTGGGTACAAAAAGGGCTTCGTGAGGTTCAAAATTTGTTACATTCGATTCCAATTGCTCTTTTTCGTCAAGTGCGATATACGGAGGGTTGCTGACAATACAATCGAATACGCCCAATTCACTCCGTTCTTTTTCATTTAGAAAATCAACTTGTTTGAATACGACGGATACTCCCAGGCGTGAGGCATTTTTCTGTGCAACTTCAAGGGCAGTAGCACTTCGGTCAATTGCAGTACACTGAGCATTAGGGAGATTCTTAGACAATGCAAGAGCAATGCATCCGCTGCCGGTTCCGATATCCAAAATGTGAAGAGAGCTCCGGTTGGATGTGTTGTATTTATTCGTATCTCTTTCTTTAAGATGTTCCTTTGTTCCGGCGAGGTCATGAACAATCCAATCAACAAGTTCTTCCGTTTCCGGTCTGGGTATCAATACCTGATTGTTTACTTCCAGTTTTAAGCCATAAAACCAGGCTTCGTTTAATACATATTGAATGGGTTTATTGGTCAGTAACTGCGTTCGGTATTCGTTCAAAAGCGTTATTTGGGAGGCATCCGGTAGCTTATTGTTTGGTTGTCGTAACAGGGAAATGGATGTTTCGAATACCGATTCAAACACCCATGTTGCAATCGTAGCAGCTTCGCCTTCACTGTATATCGAAAGTAGTTCTTGCTTGAATTGTTGAAAGGCGGAATGGATCGTCATTTTACAAAACTAATTGCTTTGGGTGAAAGACTTAATTTTGCCTTGCGATGAACACGCCCAACGAATGGTACATGCAGCGTTGTATTACGCTCGCCGAAAAAGGCGCAGGCTCTGTGGCTCCCAATCCCATGGTGGGAGCGGTATTGGTTTATCAGGATCAAATCATAGGCGAAGGATGGCATGAGCAGTTCGGATCAGCACATGCAGAAGTCCAATGCATCAAAAATGCCGAAGGTAATGGTTACGGTCATTTGCTGCCGCGCTCTGTCATGTATGTTTCACTGGAACCTTGTACGCACCACGGTAAAACCCCGCCTTGTTCGGATCTGATCATTCGCAAGAAGATTCCACGAGTCATCATTGGATGCAGAGATCCGTTTGTTCACGTGAACGGAAAAGGGATCGAAAAGCTTCGTAACGCAGGTGTTGAGGTAGAAGAAGGTGTTTTGGAACAGGCGTGCAGAGCGTTGAATAAGCGTTTTTTTACTTTTCATCAGTTGCATCGGCCTTACATCATACTGAAATGGGCCCAGACATCGGATGGTTTTATCGCTTCTAACAGCACTGAACGCTTACTGATTAGTAATGAACTCTCCAATAAACGGGTGCACTTGTGGCGCAGTGAAGAAGCTGCTATACTGGTTGGATCAAAAACAGCACTTAAAGACAATCCGATACTTACCAACCGGCTGGGAAATGGTGCTCAACCCATTCGTTTACTTCTCGATCGTTATCTGCAACTACCCCCTCAATTGTATCTGCTTAGTGATACGATGAAAACTATAATTTTTAATACCATACGTCAGGAAACAGTAGGAACAAAAACATTTGTGCAACTGAAAGATCAAACTTCAATTCTGCAAGAGATGTTGGATGTATTGTATCAAATGAATATACAAAGTGTTTTAGTAGAAGGGGGCGCAACCTTAATCAATCAGTTTATAGCACACAACTTGTGGGACGAAGCGAGAGTGATTACCAATCGGGAATTGGAAATAAAAAACGGACTTTCGGCACCATTGCTGAAGTTGGCAACGAGACAAAAGACTGAAACTGTTTTAACAGACCGTATTGATTATTTTACCAATCCACTCCTTGCATCGATATAGATCGCATTTCTTTCATTGATTGTTTCGTACTATTGCAAACCTCAATTCCAAAAGGTGCATATGAGTGAACCGGATTTTTATTTTACCATCGAAAAAACTGCAGTAGCCGAGTACAAGGACAGGGGCAGTACTTTTCTTGCGTATGCGTATCCCGTTCAAACTACCGATGAATTTAAGGTTCTCCTCAGGCAATTAAAGGAAGAGCATCCAAAGGCTAATCATCATTGTTTTGCTTACCGGTTGGGTAACGATAAAAATCTGTTCAGGGTAAGTGATGATGGCGAACCTTCGGGTAGCGCCGGTCGTCCCATCCTTGGTCAAATTGATAGTAAGCAGTTAACCCAAGTTGCGGTGATTGTTGTACGGTATTTTGGCGGCACATTATTGGGAGTACCCGGTCTTATTAATGCGTACAAGACGGCAACCTCTTTGGTATTGCAAATCGTCCCCATTCAGCAAAAACCAATTGAAGTTGGCTATATCCTCGAGTTTGATTACAATCGCATGAATGATGTAATGGTGGTACTGAAACAATGTCAATGCCGATTGGAAGATCAGGTACAGCAATTGTTTTGCAGAATAAAAGTCGCTATTCCCCGTAATCGTTTACAAGAAGTGTTGTTCAAACTGAAGGATCTGCATGATGTTGTCATGCAGAAAATAGATTAAGCTTTCCCTGTAAGTTTATACATGAGCAATCCTACACTTTCTTTCAACAGCGTATTCCAATGATCCAGTGCTTCGAGCGAAGGGGTTATTGCACTCCAGAAAAGAAATGGATTGTCTACGGCTCTGTAATGACAGGGATAAGGGGTTGTTTGCAAGCCTGCTTTATTGAAAACTTCCAGCGATCTGCGAATGTGTGTTGCAGATGTGATTAAAAGAAACGGACCTTTCAATTGCAATGAGTCAATGATTTTTTTACTGTTCACGCCATTTTCATGGGTGTTACGACTTTGATTATCGATAAAAATTGCTGCATTCGGAACTCCCATCTGCAGTAGTTGTTCATGCAAAAAATCGGCTTCTTTGTATTGTTGTCTGGATTTCCAGATGCTGCTGTTTCCTCCGGTAACCAGAATTTTTTTGATATGCCCCTGTTTGTAGAGTCGGACGGTTTGTATGAACCGATCGCTCGCACCTTTAAAATATCCCTGTCCCGTATTCAGGTTGAACGAACACATTCCGGTGAGAAGGATGCCAACTTCAAATTGGTCCTCGGCCTTCAGGTGTACTTCGTCGGCTTCCCATGCCAGCATTGCTTTTTGAGAAAGATACGGGTTGGAAAAAACCAGAAAAACCAATAACGTAGCAATTAATATTCGGTTTCTTCGTGCCGGATTGCGAGTTATTAGCGCCCAAAGGATGAGCAGTAGCAGCCAGTTGAAAGGTTGTAAAAAAAAGTTGAGTGTTTTGGAGAGAATAAAAAACATGCTATTTGGAATTGCCGATGAAGATAATCAATACTTTTTTCATTCAACGATTGCTCATATTTCATTTTATCGGAACTTTGCAAAAACAACAAACCCATGCTGAGAAAAATTGCTCTTCTTTTATTTTTGTTGCCGATCACGTTATCAATGAAGGCACAACTGAAAGCTAAAAATGATTGCGGCTTGATTAATGTTGATGTGTATAAAGGCTGGATCAATGATGTAAAACCCAATGCCGACCCCGAACAAATCAAGGCCAAATTGCCATGTTTTACATTGTTTGAAAAAGAAGGGAATGAGTCGAAGTGCGGAGGCGGTATTTACTACGAGGATAAAGATCTGAAATTTTATATACAGCGTGAATACCTGGTCATTGGTGAGAAGTTTAAAGGGAAATTATCTGTTCCCTTACTGGGAGCCTCTCAAGATGATCTGTTTGGCTGGTTTGGTAATCCTAAGGTGGCCGATCCGGGTTGGGAAGCGTTTCAAACTGCTTACGGAACATTGATTGTGTACTACAACGAGCAGAAGAAGGTGAATAAAGTCATCATGAGCACAAAAACAACAGATGAAATTGACTTGTGCAATGAGTAATTATAAAAAAGGGTTGAAGCAATTCAACCCTTTTTTATTTGTATTATTTTTTAAAACTTGAACTGACAACCAGTTCTTTGCTTCCCGGCGTGTACGTATAAAACCCTTCTCCGCTTTTTGCACCTAATTTACCTGCTGTAACCATATTAACCAGCAGCGGACAAGGAGCATATTTGGGGTTTCCAAAACCATCGTGCAGGACTTTCAAAATGGCCAAACAAACATCAAGGCCAATAAAATCGGCGAGTTGCAAAGGGCCCATTGGATGCGCCATGCCGAGTTTCATAACGGTGTCAATTTCTTCTACTCCTGCAACACCTTCAAACAAACTGTAAATGGCCTCATTGATCATGGGCATTAAAATTCTGTTGGCAATAAAACCTGGGTAGTCGTTTACAACGCAAGGAATTTTACCCAGTGTTTTACTCATTGTTACAACAGCATCTGTAACTTCTTGCTTGGTGGCGTATCCATTAATGATCTCTACCAGTTTCATAACCGGTACGGGGTTCATAAAGTGCATACCAATGACCAGTTCGGGTCTTTTGGTTACAGCAGCGATTTTTGTAATGGAAATTGATGAAGTGTTTGTGGCCAAAATACATCCCGCAGGAGCTGCAGCATCCATTTGTTGAAAAATTTTCAACTTTAGTTCGGTGTTTTCAGTAGCAGCTTCCACAACGAGATCGGCATTTTGAACTCCGGCCGACAAATCGGTAACCGTTGTTATGTTTTGTAATGCGGCTTGTTTTTGCTCTTCGGTTGCTGTTCCTTTTGCAACTTGACGATCTAAGTTTTTGGTGATGGTGGCAATCGCTTTTTGTAATTGATCAGCGTTTACATCAATGAGATTTACTCGAAATCCGCTTTGTGCAAAAACATGGGCAATTCCGTTTCCCATAGTTCCTGCACCAATGACAGCAATCTGTTTCATATTAAAATATTTGATGAGAAAAAAACGAAGAACGGTCCTGATTCCTGAAACACAGGTTACTTTCCGTAATTCGGTGGGCAAAAATCGAAGTTATTGATCAAATTAAAAAATATGAGCAGCTTCGGTTGACCGATGTTAATATTTCTTCTTGAAATCGCCCCTTTTCCATGCTTCTATAAACTCGGCCCATGCAGCAGGACTAAATATGGGTTGTGGCCTAAGTTGTCCACTATAATAGGAACTACGTGCCTGGTTTCTTAGTGTATAATTGGAAGATTCATTCCCATCCTTAGGCGTTGATTGTAAAAGGATTCGAGATTGGGCTGTTTGTGTGTTTTTTCTTGCAACTTCAATTTTATCGGCAGGGACGGGTGTATTTACAAAGTCGCGTTCAAACTGTTGTCGGTTGGGCCTCGCTTTAATAATTGTTGCCGGTAAATACACCGTGTCTACGACCATCAACTGAATGATACTGAATCGATTCCCTTCCAGGGAATGAGGTATGTTTACAGATTTGGGTTTGAAGCCAACCGAACTGAATTCAATTACGTCTCCTTTCAGTACGACGATACTAAAAACACCTTGGTCGTTTGTGAATGTACCTCGATTTTGATTTTTGATTTTTACGGTTACAAGCGGAAGTCCCCTCAGGCTATCGGCAGTCATAACAACACCGTAAAGTTGTACGACAGAATCTTTAAGTGTTTCAAATTGAGCCCATACGAGTTTTGGAGTCGTAATAAGTGCAATACAAAGAAGCAGTAGGATTCGTTTCATCTGAGTCAAAAATAAGTTGAATCTGTGATTTGAATCAACAATTGAATGCCTTCGATGGTTATTTTTGTGACCTCAATTACTATTTTAACAAATTTTACCAATATGACACAGGAACAAGTGCTGGAAGCTTTGAAAAATGTACAGGAACCCGATTTAGGGAAAGACCTCGTAACCTTAAACATGATCCGGGACATAGAAATAGACGGCAATCGGGTTTCGTTTACGGTTGTTTTAACCACTCCTGCTTGTCCAATGAAAGAACATATGGGCAATGCTTGTAAAAATGCAATCAAACTTTTGGTCAATAAGGAGGCAGAAGTGCAGGTAAACTTTACTTCAAATACATCCTCAAACCGCAAGGGAAATGAGTCGGTATTACCCGGTGTGAAGAATATAATTGCCGTTGTTAGTGGAAAAGGTGGCGTTGGGAAAAGTACAGTGGCAGCCAATTTTGCTTTAGCACTTGCTCAGGGTGGTGCCAAAGTGGGACTGATGGATGCCGATATATATGGCCCATCCGTTCCCATCATGTTTGGCGTACGAGGTGAGCGGCCCATGATGACAGAAGTGAATGGAAAAGGTGTTATAGCCCCTATTGAAAAATATGGAATCAAATTCATGAGTATCGGATTATTGGTAAATGAAAAAGATGCCATTGTGTGGAGGGGGCCAATGGCCAGTAGTGCAATTCGTCAGTTTGTTACTGATGTTGCCTGGGGTGATTTGGATTATCTTGTCATTGACATGCCCCCCGGAACCGGCGATATCCATCTTACATTGGTGCAAACGGTTCCTGTAACCGGCGCAATCGTAGTAACAACACCACAGGATATTGCTTTAGCCGATGCCAAAAAAGCGGTAGCCATGTTTGGTCAGGTACAGATTAAAGTGCCCATTATCGGATTGGTTGAAAATATGGCATACTTCACACCGGCCGAGTTGCCCGAAAACAAGTACTACATTTTTGGTAAAGAAGGGGGTAAACGATTGGCAGAAGAGTTTGATCTTACGTTTCTGGGTCAAATACCCTTGGTTCAAAGCATACGGGAAGGAGGGGATAATGGTACTCCCATCATGGCCGGTAATGAAACAGTCACTAAAAAAGCTTTTGAAGAATTTACAGCAATGGCAGTTAGAAGTATCGCAACACGAAATGCATCTGCTCCCGTTACAGAGGTTGTTCAAACCGCCGTTTAAGTTGTACGTTTAATTCAAATCGTATTGGCGAGGAATTACCATAAGTGCATTCCCTCGTCATGAAAGTAGTTGTTGCCTGAATTTTTTCCTTTCATGGAGTAAATGTTTGCAAATCCCTTGAGGACGGCAATCTTAAGTTGGTCTTGCATTTTCCACAAGCAATAAGGCAGACTGATTTGATCTCTGGAACTGAACCTGCAGATCTGTTCCCACCACATCAGCTGCAGTTGTCTGCTTGCCGGCGTGTTTTTGATCATAAAGGTGGGAGACTCATACAAGCCATACTGATCCGGCATGCCCTCCCGTTTATAAAATTTCTGTTGCTCTTTGATGTTGGATCTTGAGTCTAGTCCGCATACTGCAACGGTCTTCATTTCTTCGTATAAACAAGTTCGGTCCGGATGTTTAAACAAATACAGGTCGTGATCAGCTCCGTATTCCTGAAGCATCTCTTCCGGATTTATTTTAAGTGTATGGTTCCCGTCTTCCCAAATAATGTATTCATAATCCGGAAAATGAACAGTCGAAAGGATCTTGTAAACTTTTGCGTTTCTTCTGTTTTGATAGTAATCAATCGATGAAAATGAGATTGCTTTTCGTTGTTGCCAAACTTTGGTTTCATAAGAGAAGTCAACATATGCAATGTAGTCGCAATTGTCGTACACCACTTGAGGGTCGTTTAAGATATCCTTTTTTCCGGTTATGGAAGTAAGTACAAGAAAACGTTTCATTCAGAATTATTTTTTTAATCGTAATGAATCAATGGGTTGTTGCGGATTCTAATGAAGCAGCGATTTCAATGAGTTTTAACACGGTATTCCGGTTTCGGATTGTGCCGTTTGTTTTTAGCGTTTTTTCAAAAAGCGTATTTGTTAGTTTGCTTTTGCCTAATCCGTTGGGGAAGGAAAGATAAATTGTTGTCCCTTTTTGTGTAAAGGATTCATGATCTGCTTTCATGTTTAAAATCGGGGTTAGATCTGATTGTACAGGTGTCTCTTGAAGAAAAAGAAAGTACAGTCCTTCGCTTGAATGATCTTTTTCGTTCAGGTAAGGGTTGTTCTCATAAATGTCTTTAAACGTTGGGAATTCAAAAATAAAAAACGGTACATTTATTCCTGTTGCTTTCAGTAAGGCTTGTTGCAGTTTCTTTTCAAGTGATTTGGTCTTTTCTTTCTTGTATTGGAAAAGCACATTTCCACTTTGTATATAGGTCTGAATGTTTTTGAACCCGATTTGCTCAAAAATCTCTTTGAGGTCTTTCATTGAGATTAAATTTTTACCTGATACATTGATACCACGAAGCAGTGAAATATATGTGGTCATAGTTGTTAATGATTGATTCGTGTAAATAAGATGAGGTTGTTTGATGACCTGCAAATGTGTTTCGGTCGTTGATGTGAAAATAATGTTTTAATCTAATTGCATGAGTGTTGCCGGAACCCTTTTCATTCAATATACATCCTCTAGCCATACAGATTCAATATATTTGTTCGTATAAGTAGAACAATGAATAACATTATACAGAAAGTTGCAGAAACGGTGACATACATCCGTAAACATTACAGGGAAGAGTCGGCGATTGGCGTGGTTTTGGGAAGCGGATTAGGTCAGTTTACAAACGAGTTACAAATTGAGAAGGAGATTGCTTATAATGAGATTCCCAATTTTCCGGTTTCCACTGTTCAAGGCCACCAGGGTAAATTGGTGTTTGGGACATTGGAAGGGAAGCGCATCGTTGTAATGGCAGGTCGGTTTCATTATTATGAAGGCTATAGCATCAGCGATGTTGTTTTTCCAATTCGGGTAATGAAGTATTTGGGTGTTCAAACACTGATCCTGAGTAACGCAGCCGGAGGGGTGCATCCCGATTTCTCGGTGGGCGACCTAATGATTATCAAGGATCATATCAGTCAGTTTACCATAAATCCGTTAATTGGATTGAATCTTGAAGAACTTGGTCCCCGTTTTCCGGATATGAGTGAGCCCTATAACCACGAGTTGATTGAAAAAGCAAAAAAGATTGCTCACCAACTTCAAATTGAAGTGCATGAAGGTGTTTATGTAGGTGTTACAGGTCCCAGTTTTGAAACACGCAGTGAGTACCGAATGATACGCCTTCTGGGTGGGGATGCTGTGGGTATGAGTACGGTGGCCGAAGTGATTACAGCGGTTCATATGGGGTTAAAGGTGTTTGCAATGAGTGTGATAACGGATATCGGCATTCGGGAAGAGGTTAACAAAATTACACATGAAGAGGTGTTAAAGGAAGCGGCAGCGGCTGAGCCTAAAATGACGGCAATCGTTAAGCAGCTGATTCTTGAAGTTTAATTCTACGGTCGGCATATTGAATTGGACTATTTTTGCAGGGCTTTTAAAGTCCGTGTTTTAACGAAGTCCTTTAAAGAGGAGCATCCGGACTAAAAGGCGGATTGGTATGGCCCGAATCATTTGCATTATTCTTTTTTCACTTGTTATCGAATCAGCATTGGCTCAAATGCCGGGACGCGGTAATTCCAATTTGCTGCAAAACCTTCCCGGAGGTGGTCTCATGAATGGAGGTTTCGGAAACAGTAACAGTGCGAGTGGGCCATTCAAAGATTCTTTGCTGCATCGTACCGGATTGGAGGATTCCGCAACGATTTCTTTCCGCTATTTAGATACAGCACGGTACTATGTTTTAGATTCATCTGTGGGTGATTTTAGCAGAAGGTGGCCTGTTCCCTGGACCTCCGTATTTCTTGGTAATACGGGAAGTGCTTCCAGGTCTCTTTTATTTAAGCCCAATTTGTCTGCCGGTTGGGATGCAGGATTCCATGCTTTTGATGCTTATATGTTGCGCATGTCGGATGTAAGGTTTTTTCAAACAACACGACCGTATACACAACTGAATTATATTTTGGGCAGCAAGGCAGAGCAAACCATTTCCTTGTTGCATACACAAAACATCCGGCCTAATTGGAATTTTTCACTTCACTACAATTTGATCAATGCGCCGGGGATTTTTCGAAATCAAAAAAATCATCATAACAATTATCTTGCTAACACCTGGTATACTTCATCCAATAAACGATATGCAATTTATTTTGCAGCGATCCGAAATACGATTGGCGCAACTGAAAATGGAGGTTTGAAAAATGTAAGTCTGCTCGATAGTACACCCACATTTTCCGATCGATTTAATATTCCGACTAATTTTGGCGGCACAGCATTTCAACAACAAAGTTTTCTTAACAATACCATCACCACAGGAAACCGTTACTCGAATTCTCATTATTTGCTCCGCCAATCATATGATTTTGGGAAAAAGGATTCGGTTGTTTTGGACTCTACAACCATACATTATTTTTATCCCCGCTTTCGTGTCCAACATACAATACAGTATGCAAAAAGCAGGTATGAATTTCTGGATCTCCGGGTGGATGATGAGAGTTATAAATCCTTTTATGGAGTTGAGAACCCCGGTGAAACATTTCAGTTAAAAGATCAGTGGCGATTTTGGGATAATGAGATTTCAGTTTACCAATTTCCTGATCTAAAGAATCAGCAACAATACATCAAAGCAGCAGCCGGGATTCAAAATGTGTTTGGGTCGTTTGATGATCGCACTTTGAATTTTCAAAATGTTTACATCAAGGGCGAATATCGGAACCGAACCCGCAATAAAAAATGGGACATGGAGTTGGCAGGTACGTTTTATACGGTTGGGTTTCATGCAGGCGATTATAACGTACAGGCTTCTCTGAAGTCGATGTTGAGCAAAAAAGCAGGTCTGCTCACGCTTTCTTTTTTAAATGTCAACCGAACGCCTTCTTTCGTTCATGATGATCGAAGTAGTTTTAAGCGCTTTAATGTTGGTAATACGAGTTTTCAAAAAGAAAATACAACTGTTGTAGGCGTTTTATATGATGTGCCTCTGCTTCGTTTACGACTGGGCGGAAGCTATACATTGGTTAGCAATTACACCTATTTTAGAAATTATACACAGTCTGTTCAGGAGGCAACCCTGTTGAATCTTGTTCAGTTGCAGCTTTCGAAAATTGTTCGGCTGTCAAAAAGGTGGAACTGGTATTCGGAGTGGTATCTTCAAAAAACTTCCGGTCAGGCTCCTGTTCGTGTGCCCTTACTACTTACACGACAACGCATTGCTTATGAGGGTAGTTTTTTTAAAAACCTGAGCTTGTCGGCCGGCTTGGAATTACGTTATCATTCAAACTACCGGGCAGATGGATATTCGCCCCTTTTGGGACAGTTCTTTTTGCAGGATAGCGTTACGATCCGAAATCGACCGGATTTGACAGCCTATGTGCATGTTCGCATCCGAAGTATGTATCTCTTTTTACGAGGCGAAAATCTGAATGCTGTACAAACCAGCCCTTCATTCGGTTTTTTGAGAAACAATTTGGTCACACCGCTGCAGCCATTACCCGGATTTGTAGTGCGGTTTGGGATCTTTTGGGGCTTTGTTAACTAATATCCACTTTGATTTTGATAAGGATTGTATTACCTTAGTTGTGTCAATGCGTCGAAAAATCATTATAACGACTTTAGCTTTATTTTATCTGCTGCTGGCGTCCGGTGTAACAGTGAATATTCACTATTGCATGGGTCGATTGGCGTCAATGCATATCGCACATGAGGGCAATCATGAAGAAGATGCCTGCGGTAAATGTGGAATGGATAAAAAGAAAAATGCTTGTTGTCATGATGAGTTTAAAATACTAAAAATCACCAGTGAGCACAAAATTTCGACTGCCGAATTTGTAAAGGTGCCTGTTGACAGTAACGAATGGTTAACACTTTCGGATGACTTCCATCCGTCTATTCAAGGTGTTAGTAGTTTGCCGCCCTCAACGTATCATTCTCCGCCTCCTCGTTTACTTAATAAGCGGTATCGTACCAATCGTGTTTTTTTGATTTAGAGATAGTTTAGTTCTTTTATGGAACAAGTATAAAGCTTGTTCTATAATGGATTAAACATTCAATTGAGGTTCTGATTTAATGGAACCGACTTTTCTTTAAATTAAAAAATTACAATCATGAAATCGTTTAAGATTCATCTTTTATTCATTTTATTTTTTACGCTGCAACTTCCTGTAATTGCTCAGGATAAAACAGCAACTTTTAAGGTTTGGGGCAATTGCGGAATGTGTAAAAAAACAATTGAAACGGCCGCAAAAGAGCAGGGTGCAAGTTCGGCAGTTTGGAATGTAAATTCCAAAATGTTGGTTGTCACCTTTAATCCTTCTGCAACTTCTGAAGATAAAATTCTGAAAGGTGTTGCTGATGCAGGTTATGATAATGAGCAATACAAAGCTTCAGATGAAGTGTACAATAAGTTGCATGCTTGTTGTCAATACGATCGAAAAGATGGAACTGCCGTTTCTCCAAGCAATAAAACTTGTTGCATGAAGGATGGGAAGTGTTCCAAGAAAATGTCTTGTTGCAAAAAGGTAGAAGGCAAATCCGATTGCTGTAGCAAGAATTCATGTGGTGAAAAGGGGAGTTGTTGTGAAAATTGTACTGAGATGCATGGCAAAGGATCTTCAGGTAAACATCATGGCGATGCCGCATCCTGTAACACACATGAGAAATGCGAAAAAAATTCGAAATCGTCTAAGCATTCCTGTTCAAAATCTTGTTGTAAGAGTGAGTGATATGATCAGCTGATTTTATAATAAGATTAGCGTAGTTTATTTATGTTTATTTTATCCCTGCCGGAGTCCTTTTTAGTTTCCGGTAGGGATTTTTGTTTTTTAATTGTTTCTTGATAATCGAATTGCTTTTTTGTTCTTTCATTTCAAATTTTAGACTTTACTTTGAGCCTTGATTTGTAGCGCATTACATATGATAAGTTCTGTTTTCGCGCGATTGGCACAATATGAGTAATAAGCAGGTTATAACAAGAACAGTGTGGGTGTTGTCATTGGTAAGTCTGTTTACTGATTTTGCCGGTGAAATGTTGTATCCCGTAATGCCTGTATATCTGAAAAGCATAGGATATACCATTTTCATAATTGGATTACTGGAAGGCATCGCGGAAGCAGTCGCTGGATTCGGAAAAATATTTTTCGGACGTATCAGTGATTTGAATGGCCGTCGTTTATTTTTTGTGCAATTGGGTTATGCTTTGAGTGCGATTGCAAAACCCATGCTGGCTGTTAACACGAAATTATGGTGGGTGTTTTCTTCCCGTTTTTTAGATCGTTTGGGAAAAGGAATGCGTTCTGCACCTCGTGATGCGCTTTTAAGCGATGAAGCTACACCCAAAACACGAGGAACAATTTTTGGATTGCATCGTTCAATGGATACCGTGGGCGCTATTCTGGGACCGATTGCTGCCTTGATTTTTTTACACTATTTCCCCGGCGATTACGAGCTGTTATTTGTTGCCGCATTTTTACCCGGTTTACTGGCTATTATGCTTACATTCATCATAAGTGAAAGGCCGCATGTGCCGGAAGAGCAATCTTCTTTTACAATGCGCAATCTCTTGTCTTTTTGGTGGAAGTCGCCCGTCTTGTATCGCCGCTTGCTTCCGGCACTTATCTTCTTTGCCTTGTTTAACAGTTCAGATGTTTTTTTGCTTCTTAAGATTAAAGAGGCCGGTTTTTCTGACTCTCAGGTCATCAGTGCCTATGTCTTTTATAATATCGTTTTTTCCGTTTTTGCATTTCCGGTTGGTCGATTGGCGGATCGGTTGGGTTTAAAAAATGTGTTTCTTGCAGGACTGATATTTTTTATCATAACCTATTCTGGATTTGCTTTGAATACCTGGATGCCCGGCTTTTGGATTTTCTTTTTTACATATGGACTCTTTGCGGCCTGTACGGAAGGAATTGCAAAAGCATGGATTGCAGGTTTGGTTCCCAAGCATGAAACAGCTTCTGCACTGGGACTTTATGCAGGATTAAACAGTATAGCCGCTTTATTTGCAAGCAGTATGGCAGGATTTCTCTGGATGAAGGGTGGAAGTACTTGGGTCTTTCTTGTGGCGGCCGCTTCTGCTGCCCTGAGCTTGGTATGGGTGATGTTGCAACCTAAGCATGCAGAACCTGAAACGCCGGTCCAAACGTTGTAAATGTCAAAATCATTAGATAAATAAGGCTTATCAAAATAAATATTTAGATTTGCCTAAAAAAAGTGCGAAGTCTTCTCTTTTTCTTTTCATTTTTTCTTTCATGTTCCTTGTTTTCACAAGTAACTATTCATGGAACTGTTTACGATCATCAATCGGATGAATTATTTGCAGTATCGGTTGAGCATCTGATTTCGGGCCAAACTGTAAAAACCGATAAGAAAGGGAATTTTACCGTTAAAGCACAATTTGGTGATTCGTTACGCATTCGTCAAACAGGTTTTCATACGCAGATTGTTTATGTAACTGATTCAACGCTGCGTATCTATTTACAACCTGTTTTATCAGAATTGGAAGAGGTCGTTGTCAGCAGTAATCTGCGGGAAATCAAAAAGTCAAACAGTCCCATTATTGTAGAAACCTATTCTTCACGCTTTTTAAAAAAGAATCCCGGCTCAAATTTGTTTGAAGCTTTATCTATCATGAATGGCGTACAGCCACAATTAAATTGTAATATCTGTAATGCGGGCGATATTCATATCAATGGAATGGAAGGGGCTTACACCATGGTTTTAATTGATGGGATGCCCGTTGTAAGCAGCTTGGCCACTGTTTACGGCTTTTCAGGAATTCCGGCAGGTATGATCAAGCGTGTTGAAATTGTAAAAGGTCCCTCCTCTACACTTTATGGAAGCGAAGCCGTTGCCGGTTTGATTAATATCATTACAAAAGATCCGACAACCGCACCAAAGTTTTCGGCCGACCTTTTTACCTCATCCTATAATGAACACAATGTTGATTTGAGTACTTCTTTTTCGATCGGCAAGTCGCATTCGTTACTCGGTATGAATCTGTTTGATGCAAGCAAACGATGGGATGTCAATGCCGATAATTTTACGGATGTGGCTTTGCAAAAACGATACTCTCTTTTTAATAAGTGGGAGTTCAACCGTTCGAACGGAAAAGCGTTTAGAATGGGAGTCCGTTTGCTTTCTGAGGAGCGCTGGGGCGGTCAAATGCAGTGGAATCAATCATGGAAAGGTACGGATAGTATATACGGGGAAGTGATCAATACCAAACGCGTGGAGTTGATCGGTAGTTATGACTTGAATCTGCTGCATGAAAATTTAGTATTCGAGTATTCCTACAATTATCACGAACAAGATTCTTATTATGGAGTAGTACCTTACTTTGCAAAGCAGCAAAATCTGTTTTCCCAATTGAGATGGAATAAAGTAAAAGGAAAACACAAGTTGTTGTCAGGGATTCCATTTCGTTTTTCCCACTACGATGACAATTCTCCGGCAACTTTCAATAACACTGCGAATCGAAATCAGCCTTCAAATACATTCCTGAATGGTGCTTTTTTTCAAGACGAGTGGGACGTACATAAAAACTGGGTGCTCTTGTCCGGTATGCGTTTGGAGTGGACACGTTCACATGGTTTTATTCCGGCGCCCCGATTGGCAGTGAAATGGCGATTGCAAAACAATCAAATCTTTCGACTGGGTGTTGGTAATGGATTTAGAGTCGTGAACCTTTTTACGGAAGACCATGCTGCATTAAGCGGTGCACGCGAGGTGGTTATACAAGAACAACTAAAGCCGGAAAGAAGCTGGAATGCCAACCTGAATTATTCTGTAACCGCTACTTCCGGAAGCGGGTTTGTGAACGTAGACGCCTCATTGTTTTATACATGGTTTTCCAACAAGATCATTCCGGATTATGATACAGATCCCCAAAAAATCATTTATACGAACATCAATGGCTTTGCTGTCTCAAGAGGTGCTACGATCAATACAGAACTTGTTCGTAAAAACGGAATCAGGGCTGTACTTGGAATAACGATCATGGATGTGTTTAATGCCCGGCAGAATGAAACCGGTGGCCGCAATTTACAAAGACAATTATTTGCTCCTGTGTTTTCTGCCAATTATGCTTTTAGTTATACGTTGCCGAAACTGAAATGGACCTGTGATCTCACGGGTAAGGTTTATGGGCCACAACGCTTACCTGTTGTGCCAAATGATTATCGGCCGGAATATGCACCATGGTTTACATTAATGAATTTGCAAGTGACCGGAAAATTAGGATCAAACTGTGAGCTGTACATCAGTGTTAAGAATGTGCTCAATTTTATGCCTCGGGATCCTATTTTAAGGCCCGAGGATCCATTTGATAAAAGAGTCAATGATCCGGTTAACAATCCTTTAGGCTATACCTTTGATCCATCATACAACTATGCGCCATTGATGCAAAGACGTTGTCTTATCGGATTTCGTTTTGCTGTTGGAAGTAAATAAAAAACATCACATTCGCTCAGGAACTTTGATGCCCATGAGTTTCATTCCGGATGAAATCACATTTGCCGTGAACCTGCACATCAATAAACGCATTTGCTTTTTTTCTTCTGTTTCCGCATTCATAACACTGTGTTCTGCGTAAAACGAATTATAGATTTTGGCTACATGGTAAATATAATTGGCAAGATGTGATGGGTCTAATTCCTGGCAAGCCTGTTCTACAACAACCGGATAATGTTCCAAAGTCATGATCAATTCTTTCTCCAGTTTCAAAAGGGGCGTTGTGAAATTGAGACCGGCTCCGGTTAAGTTTCCGCTTTGTTTTCTTAAAATTGATTGAATTCTTGCATAGGTGTATTGAATGAACGGTCCGGTATACCCATGAAAGTCGATCGATTCTTCGGGATTAAAAATCATCTTCTTTTTCGGATCAACACGCAATAAATAGAATTTGAGGGCACCTAAACTCAGTGTTTTATATAGTTCTTTCAATTCTTCCGGTTGAAAGTCATTCACTTTTCCAAGTTCTTCTGTTTTTTGTTGTGCCACACGTTCCATTTCATCCAGCAGGTCATCTGCATCAACAACAGTTCCTTCTCTGCTTTTCATTTTACCGGTAGGCAATTCTACCATACCATAACTGAGATGATAAATGCCATTTGCATTCGGCAGGTCCAGTTTTTTACAAATGAGTTGTAACACATTCATATGGTAGTTCTGCTCATCTCCAATGACATAAATACTTTGGTCCATTTGGTATTCTTCATACTTCTGCAGTGCCAGTCCGATATCTTGTGTGATGTAGACGGAAGTGCCGTCTTTTCGTTGCACAATTTTTTCATCCAGTCCGTCTGTTGTCAGATCGATCCACACGCTTCCGTCCTCTTTCCGGGAAAAAATTTGTTTTTCCAGTCCTTTCTGTACAATTTCTTTACCGAGCAGGTAGGTGTTGCTTTCGTAATATGTTTTATCGAAATCACTGCCAATTCGTTTATAGGTAACATTAAATCCTTCGTAAACCCATTCGTTCATGGTTTTCCATAAAGCGAGTGTTTCAGGATCTCCTGCTTCCCAGTTCAGTAGCATTTGTTGGGTGGCTTTCATGATCGGTGCTTCTTTTTCTGCAACCTCTTTGCTGTATCCTTCGTTCACTAATTGCTCCACTTCTGCTTTGTAAGCATCATTAAACTTTACATAATAATCACCAACAAAGTGATCGCCTTTGATTCCGGTGTTTTGAGGGGTGGCACCGTTGGCAAAGAGTTTCCATGCAATCATACTTTTGCAGATATGAATGCCACGGTCGTTTACAATACAGGATTTAACAATGTCGTATCCGCTCGCTTTGAAGATTTCAGCAATACTCCATCCCAAAAAATTATTTCGTAAGTGTCCAAGATGCAGCGGTTTGTTGGTATTGGGTGAAGAGTATTCAATCATCACCCTGCGATCTTTTTGAGCACCGGTTCCAAAACAATGATCATTGTTTTTAGATAGCAGGATAGAATTCCAGTAATTATCGGAAACAACAAGATTTAAAAATCCTTTAATGATATTGTAACTTGATACGAACTCAGGTTGGCGCTCGACTAAGGCTTCTCCCAGTTCCTTTCCAAGCGCATCCGGGCTTTTAGACAATGGCTTTAATAAGGAAAACAAAACAATGGTGTAATCACCTGTAAATTCCGGTTTTGTTTTATTGATCTGGAAGTCTTTTGCAGTAAAGGTTTTTCCGTATAAAGATTCAAGGCAATCAATCGTTGCCTTTTGTATGATTTTTTGAATCGACATGTTTGTGACTTGTGCCGCAAAAATACTTTAAAAAACGGCTCTGCCTATTTTGAATTCAGGCATTCATTGTTAAGACAATGAACCCGCCTTACCCGATGGTGTTCTTGAGCAGGATTTTGTTTTTAAGCCAACTGTTGCCAATGGGAATGATCCAGTTGTCGAGCAGTTCTTGTTTGGTGGAGACCAGATTGTTGAAGTAAGGTGTAGTTGCTTCTAAAAAGTTTTGGTCTATTGCGTATTGAATCTGACTCATAGGAAGTGCTTCAATTTTATTATTGATGTAAAATGCCAGATTTTGACGATCAAACAGGGTTACATTGAACAACGTTTCGATTTCTTTGATGACCCGAACACTGCTGTCTGTGCTGCAGCCGCTCACGCCGGTGGCGCTTTCATCGGCCATTAAAACAATGAATCGACCGAAAAAAAGTGTGGCAAAGCCTTTTACAGGAGTGCCGTGACTTTTCCAGTTTTGCACAAAATGATTGAGGATGTCTTCAAGTTGTAAAGCTTCTCCAAAACCAAATGGACGACTCGATTGATAAATCCAAACTCTGCTGTTGGCGTTAAAATCTTCCGGGACTAAGTGGCTGTATGCTAAATCCATAATTTAAAATTATAGAACTTTATAAAGTGATATTATGCTTTTTCTTTATTCCGATACAGATGTCGTATTGCATCAAACAGAGCGAAACAAATTCCAATGGCAGCGATGATGAGTAAGTATTTGTTCCATCCTGAGAATTGAAATGCTTTATGCGTATTTCTGAATTGATGAATCAGCCAACTGATTAAAACAAAAAAAGTAAAAATCAAACCGCACAATAAAGAGATAAAAAAAGCGACTCCTAAATAGTGCAGTATAAACGCTTTTTGGGTTTTAAATTCAGGTTCAGGGTCTTTCTTGCTGGATGATTCGTTTCGAAGCCATGTTTCATTGTCAAGTATCGCAATAATCATTGCAAATAACAGAAATCGAAAAAGTTTTTGATTCAGAATTTGACGGATGGAAAACGAATTCTCAATCCAGTCGGCCAAAATCTGTATAATCAAAAACACAACAAAAAATACGGTTGTGCGAAGTGCAAAGTTTCTCCAGTTGAAAGATTGAATGACCTTTTTCATGCCATTTATTTTTCTTAGAGGGAAGCGGCAACTAATTCAGCAATGTCCATAACCAGAACAGATTCTTCCTTTTCAGCAACTTTTACGCCGTCTGTGATCATGGTGTTACAAAAAGGACAAGCCGAAGCAACAATGGAAGCACCCGTTTCAATTGCTTCATTCGTTCGTTCCCAGTTAACACGCGTAGTTCCTTTTTCTTCTTCTTTAAACATTTGGGCTCCGCCTGCACCACAGCACAATCCATTGCTGCGACAACGCTTCATTTCTACCAGTTCGGCATCCAGTGCTTCAAGAACCTGACGCGGTGCTTCATAAATGTGATTGGTTCTTCCTAAATAGCAACTGTCGTGATAGGTGATTTTTTTTCCGACAAAGGACCCGCCTCCTTTCAGCTGAATGGTGCCATTGTCAATCAGTTGTTGAATCAACGTAGTATGGTGTATGACTTCGTAAGTTCCTCCCAAAACAGGGTATTCATTTTTCAATGTATTGAAGCAATGCGGGCAGGTTGTTACAATTTTTTTTATCCCATAACCATTCAATAACTGAATGTTATTGTAGGCCATCATTTGAAAAAGAAATTCATTGCCCGAGCGTCGTGCCGGATCTCCTGTACACATTTCTTCCTTGCCTAAGATGGCATATTTAATTTGGGCTTTATCTAATATTTGAGCAAATGCTTTTGTGATTTTTTGGGCTCGTTGATCGAAACTCCCGGCACAGCCAACCCAAAATAAGATCTCGGGTGATTCATTCTTGGCCATCATTTCGGCCATTGTTGGTACATGCATGAACGTTAATTTGTTTCAAAACTAGGTCAAATGCATTTAAATTCAAGCGTTCGTATGGTTCATATATTCGACATGCCCTTTATCTTTGAATTTCATGTTTAAAAAAATCATTGATCGAATTACCAATTGGGAGTTGTGGCCCTTTGCATTGATTTACTTTCCCATCAGTTTTGTTTGGGTCTGGTACATGCTTCGGAGCCGTTCCGTTTGGTTTTTCACGCCTTCCAATCCTACAATCACGTTTGGTGGTTTTGAAGGGGAAGGGAAAAAGGAGATGTACGAGCAGCTGCCCGGTCATACTGTACCATTGACTATTTACATACAACCACATTGGAGTTTTGAGGAAGTGAAACGTAAGATGGAAGCATCCGGATTTCGGTATCCTTTTGTGGTAAAGCCCGATGTGGGGATGAAAGGTATTCTCTTTCGTAAAATAGACCGGGAGGACCAGCTTCTGAAATATCACGACAAGATCCCTGTAGAGTATCTTATTCAGGAATTAATTGATCTGCCTGTTGAAGTGAGTGTATTTTATTATCGTCATCCGGCTTCACAAAAGGGCGTTATTTCCGGGTTTATCTCAAAAGAACTTTTACATGTAAAAGGAGATGGCCGGTCGAATCTGAAAGAATTGATCCGCAACCATCCCCGGGCTTCACATCGCATGGAAGAAATGCAACACCGGCATGGTCATCGTTTTGAAAGAGTGTTGGAGCCCAATCAGATATTTTATTTATCCTATGCAGGGAATCACAATCGGGGTGCCCATTTTTCCAATCTTCAATCCGAAATTGACGAACAATTGCATACGGTATTTGATCAGCTTAGCTTACACACTCAACATTTTTATTATGGACGTTATGATATAAAGGCAGCATCCATTCAGGATTTAAAGGAAGGACGTAATTTTTACATTTTGGAGTATAATGGTTGTGGTGCAGAGCCCAATCATATTTATGATTGCCAAATGAGCTTGATAGGAGCGTACAAGGAAATTCTGAAACACTGGAAGATGCTTTATGAAATCAGTCGTCACAATCATTTGAAGGGACACCGTTATTGGAGTTTTCAAAAAGGGTATGCATTTTTGAAGGCGTCCAACAGACACTTTAAAAAACTGAAACAATATGACTGATCATTCACTCAAATCCGTTGCATGACTCCGGTATTGAAAATCATGTTATGGGGCTTTCTGATTAGCTTTCTGGGCTCCTTGCCGCTGGGCACCTTAAACATTGCTGCGATGCAAATTGGCATCTCCGACGGTATTGTTCCTGCTTTGTGGTTTTCTGCTGGTTCCCTCAGTGCCGAAATTGTTTACGTTCGCATCTCACTGGTTGCAATGGATTGGGTACGCAAACAGGAAAAATTATTGAAAGCACTGGAATGGTTAACTGTGGTCATTGTACTGGCCTTGGCTGTTTCTAGTTTTTGGGCGGCACTTCATCCCAAGGTTGAAAAAAACGTTTTGCTGTCCAATGGTATGCACCGGTATCTTATGGGCTTATTGATGAGTGCGGTTAACCCGGTACAAATTCCGTTTTGGTTTGGTTGGAGTACTGTATTGTTTACAAAAAATATACTGAAGCCCGGTCTTTGGAATTACAATTCTTATATTTTGGGCATTGGCGCTGGCACCTTTGCCGGAAATTGTGTTTTTATTTTCGGTGGACGAATGTTGGTACGGCATTTAAATAACGGCCAACATCTGTTGCATTGGATCATTGGATTTGTTTTTTTGGCAACGGCTTTGATTCAATTGTATAAAATCATCCGAAAAAAGGATGCAGTGCATCAGATGGAACATCCTGAAGATGCCATACAGAAACTGGAAAAGCACATACATTAGAGAAGGTCGTTATGTAGTTTCCGTCCATTTGTCCCTGTCATCCGGACTGAACTTCCAGGGGGCGAAATTGTTTTCTATATTGCCGAACATAGCATTCCATTCGCCGGGTGCATTGCTGTCTTCCATAATGAGCGAGCGTCTTAAGTCCAAAATAATCTGCAATGGATTAATACTTACTGGGCAGGCTTCCACACAGGCGTTGCAGGTTGTGCAAGCTCTCAATTCTTCTGTTGTGATATAATCATTCAAAAGCATTTTTCCGTCATCTACAAACTGTTGATTTTTGTTGATGTTACGGCCAACTTCTTCCAGTCGGTCGCGGGTGCTCATCATGATCTTTCGGGGACTTAATATTTTGCCGGTGCTGTTGGCGGGACAAGCAGAAGAACAACGGCCACATTCAGTACAGCTATAGGCATCAAGCAAACTTTTCCAACTCAAATCAAATACATCTTTTGCTCCAAATTTTGATGGTGGTGTTGCTTCGGAAGGTGCCAGTTCCGGCTGCATCATGTATTTTACTTCATTTTGAACGCTTTCCATATTGGCCATTGCTCCTGTGTTGGTGAGGCGTGCATACCATGCGTTGGGAAATGCCAGAAGAATGTGCAGATGTTTACTCCAGGGTAAATAGTTCAAAAATGCAAGAATCCCAAGTATATGCAACCACCAGGAACTCCGTTCGATTGCAATCAGCGTTCCGGTCTCCAATTGACCGAGTAAAGGCGCAAACAGTCCGGAAATGAAAAAGTCGCCGGTATCATGATAGTGAGCAACTTGTTTCAGTTGCAATGCCCTGTCAGAAGCATTCATCAACAAAAACAGACTCATTAGTACAATTTCTGTTAACAAGATATAATTGGCATCGCTTCTGGGCCAACCGTTAAGATCATTACTCACAAAACGACGTAATTTGATCAAGTTTCTGCGTGTCAGGAAAATGATACATGCTACAATAACAAGAAGTGCAAGCAGTTCAAAACTGTTGATCAAAAAATTATAGCATTTGCCGAGGGGCGCTAAAAATAATCGATGCGATCCTGTTAGTCCGTCCAGCACAATTTCAAGTACTTCAATATTGATGATCACAAATCCAACGTAAACAATCAGATGAAGGAGCGCAACCATAGGGTTTTTGAACATCTTCTTTTGGCCGAAAGCGAGCAGAAGCATATTTTTCCATCTTTTGGATGGTTGGTCTTTGAGGTCTTCATCTTTACCAAGTAAGATGTTACGACGGATTTCACGGGCTTTTTTGATAAAAAACCAAGACCCTCCTAAAAGTATGATTGCAAATAAAAGTTGCTGAAGTATTTGCATGCAGTGTGTTTTGTGGGCGCTAAGTTACGAGTTGATTGATTAGATTGGTTCGTTCGGTTTAAATTTGCACCTTTAGAGCCAAATATGGAAAAGAAATACATACTCGATCAGGAGACTGCTGCAAGAAAAATAAAACGCCTTGCTTATGAAATTGTTGAACGGAATTACAATCTGAAGCATTTGTTTTTTGCAGGAATTCAAGGGCCCGGTACAACCGTTGCAAAAATTTTGGCCCGGGAGGTGATGTCTATGTCTTCCATTAAAGTGGATTTACTGGAAGTAGCGATGGATAAAAAAAATCCCAAAACGGTTACCATCGATCAGTCGATCGGTTTTTCCGGAAAGACGATCTTGTTGATTGATGATGTTGCCAATAGCGGTAAAACCATGCTGTATGCATTTCTTCCTTTTTTACAGGATCAGCCCCAGGGCATTCAAACGCTGGTCTTGGTGGAACGTACACACAAAGCGTTTCCCGTTCAGGTTGATTATGTGGGCATGTCCATAGCGACCACACTGGAAGAACATATTTATGTTGAAATCGAAGAAGGGGTTATTTCCGGAGCGTATCTGGTGTAATCATTACTGAATCTTGATTTCAAAAAGTTTCGACCACTTTTTTCCGGTTATAAAAAAGCGGTTTCCTGTGCTGTCCCAGGCAATACCATTAAGGACATTTTCGTTTTGTGCTCCTTTAAGTTCGGGGTACATTTTTTTTAATTCACTCAAATCCAAATAGGCGATTACATTTCCGGTAGCGGCATCAATTTTAAGAATTTCATCGGCTCCCCACACATTTGCGTAGATAAACCCGTTTACATATTCCAGCTCATTGATGTTATTGCGAAGTCCAGTGTGATCCTGCACACTGATGCGTTTGATTTCCTTGAATGTTTCCGGGTCCCAGAAGTAAATGGAATTACTGCCGTCACTTACAATCAAATGCGTGCCATCGTTTGTAAGGCCCCAGCCTTCAATGCGATAGGGGAATTCTTTCAGCAGTTTCATGGTCTCCAGGTCGTAAATGAAGCCTTTGTGGTCCTGCCAGGTTAATTGATAAATTTTGTTATTTAAAATCGTAATTCCTTCTCCAAACAATTGGCCGGGCAAGGGCACATCCTGAAGGACTTTTCCGGATTCTATATCTACTTTTCTCAGTCTGGATTTTCCGGGTAGGTTATCAGGGTTTCCTGTACCTTCAAAAAGAACTCCTTTGTAAAACTGAAGACCTTGTGTAAACGCATCCTGGTCGTGGTTGTAAACTTTTATGATCGAGTATTGTAACGAAGTGGGGGCCGGCAGGTTGGTATAGTTTTGATCTTGCTTTTCAGGGGTTTGATTACAGGCGTAGGCAATCATTAGTACGAACATCAGAAATAGAATCAGTTTCATATACATAGTCTAAGTGCCAAAAATAATGAAAAGCATTTCTCTTTTGTGAAAAATGACTGTGATCGTTTTTGGCAAGGTTTTCGTAGTTTCAAATGAAATCGACTCAAGATGCGTATACTGCAACAGATATTATGCTCGTTTTTTTTATTGCTTTCGGCCGTTACTCATGCCCAAAAGATGCAACAGGATTATGAAAGTCCGTTTAGAATGGGGCTCATAGGTGGGGTAAATATTAATAGTATTGATGGACGGAGTTTTAAAGGCGATTACAAATTCAATTACCAGGCAGGCGTTTTCTTTCAATTTAACCCGTTAACAAAAATCGGTTTTCAGCCGGAACTGCATTTTACGCAAAGTGCCGCACAATATTCAAATGATGCAACCGAGATTTACGACGATTTGTTTCGCGATGGTTCTCAGCCTTTTGCAAAAATGGATATTTTCAAGCTTACGGCATTGGTCAACGTAGATATTGGTCCTACCCAGCGTGTAAAATGGCAGTTTGGTCCACAGTGGGGGATGGTTTTCAATCAAAGCAGCGGACTCAATCAGGTCAAAAGTGTCTTTAAATCAGGTGATTTTTCCGTAGTAACAGGGCTGTGGCTTCAGTTGCCGGTTGTGTTTATCGGTGGTCGATACGAGCACGGTTTTACCAATCTAAACAGTATAGACCAAAAGGATACCTGGCGGAGCAGGGCCTTCCAAATTGTTGCGGGTATTACATTTTAGTCTGCGGATAACTGAAAAAAGTAAGAAAAAAGCCATTATTCAGAAAAAAAATCAGAAAACTTTTTGCCATAACACATTCAGTTCCTACCTTTGCGCTCCCAATTCAAACTTGGGATAGAACTTATGGCTCAACGTATTCGAATCAAATTGCAATCTTACGATCACAACCTGGTCGATAAATCTGCTGAAAAAATCGTTAAAACGGTTCGCAGCACCGGTGCAGTCGTAACCGGTCCCATTCCTTTGCCTACACGCAAAAGAATTTTTACGGTACTTCGTTCACCTCACGTGAATAAAAAGAGTCGTGAGCAGTTCCAATTGTGCACGCACAAGCGTCTTTTGGATATCTATACCAGCAGCAGCCGTACCGTTGATGCATTGAGCAAATTGGATTTGCCAAGCGGTGTGGAAGTGGAAATCAAAGCCTGACGATCAGCCGCTTTGCGGCATGTTGGCATAAGTTCTTAAACATATTCATCTCTCAATTCCGGCATTGTTCAGGAAAAAAAGAGCTCTGATATTAAAAAAATAAAAATCTCACCATTAAAAGGTGAGGTACATATAAACTAGCCCTTCGCGGTTAGTTTGCCGGTGGTACTTCCGAACCAAAGCAGGGAAAAAGGAAAAGGTCGCTGGTAAACGGGGATTGAAGATTCCGACTTTCATCGGATCTGTCTCAAAAACCTTACAGGGCATAAACTGTAAACAAAATGAAAGGTATTATTGGAAAAAAGATTGGCATGACCAGCATCTTCAGTCCCGATGGTAAACAACAAAGTTGTACCATCATCGAAGCTGGTCCTTGTGTTGTTACACAAATCAAAACACAAGATGTAGACGGATACAGTGCTTTGCAGCTTGCATTCGGCGACAAAAAAGAAAGAAACGCTCTCGCTTCAGAAAAAAATCACTTCGCAAAAGCCAACACGGCGCCTAAGAAATTCGTAAAAGAATTTCGTGATTATTCCATCGAAAAAAATATTGGAGAAACCGTAACTACCGAAATCTTCGCAGAAGGCGAGAAAGTAGATGTTGTTGGTACCACAAAGGGAAAAGGATTTCAAGGGGTTGTAAAACGTCATGGTTTCCATGGTGTGGGTGGTCAATCTCATGGTCAGCACGATCGTCAGCGTGCTCCGGGTTCACTTGGTAACTCTTCCGATGCTTCACGTGTAATGAAAGGTATGCGAATGGCAGGCCGCATGGGTGCAGAAAGAGTGAAAGTAAAAGGGCTGAAAGTGTTGAAGATTTTCCCCGATAAAAATTACATCCTGGTGAGCGGTTCCGTTCCGGGTCACAACGGTTCCATCGTATACATTCAGAAGTAAACCAACTAATTTAACAAGTCATGCAAGTAGAAGTTTTAAATAAATCAGGAAAAGCAACCGGACGTACGGTGGAATTACCGGAAGAAATTTTTGGTATTGAGCCAAACGACCACGTTATTTACCTTGCTGTAAAACAATTTTTGGCTGCTCGTCGTCAGGGAACCCATAAGGTTAAAACACGTGCCGAAGTAAAAGGTGCCAGCCGTAAGCTGCATCGCCAAAAGGGTACCGGCGGATCTCGTAAAGGGAATATCCGTAACCCTTTGTACAAAGGTGGTGGTACTATTTTTGGACCTAAGCCGCACGGTTATGATTTCAAACTGAACAGAAAGGTGAAGGATCTGGCTAAAATGAGTGCGCTTTCATACAAGGCTAAGGAAAATGCAATTGTAATCATTGAAGATTTCAATCTGGATGCTCCTAAGACAAAAGAATTTTCAACAGTGCTTTCCAACTTGAATGTTGCAGGTAAAAAAGTATTGTTTGTGATTCCTGAGAACAACGACAATGTGTATCTCAGCTTAAGAAATATTCCGACTGTTACAGGCTCTTTACTGGCAGATGTTAACACCTACGACATCGTAAACAATGCGGTGCTTGTATTGACAGAAAGTACAGCGAAAATTTTCAGCGAAGAAGAAGTAGCTGCGTAATCAGATCATCCAAACGAAAAAACAAGTCTAAATGAAACAGACTGATATTTTAATAAAGCCGATTGTTTCAGAAAAAAGCAACGGACTGAGCGAAAAAAGAAACACGTTTACTTTTCGTGTGAATCGTAAGGCGAATAAACTGGAAATCAAAAAAGCGGTTGAGGAGTTTTATAATGTGAAGGTAGCAGATGTGCACACAGCTGTTCTTCCCCGTAAGGCCAAAAATCGTTTTACTAAGGCCGGTTATATCCAAGGTAGCAAGCCTGCTTATAAAAAGGCTTATGTTACTGTTGCCGAAGGAGAAACAATTGATCTTTACAGTAACGTATAAACAAAGAACGAATGGCGGGTCATACGCCGCAAAGATTTGACATTTAATCATTGAAAAGAATTTAAAAATGGCATTAAAAAAATACAAACCGGTAACAGCAGGAACCCGTTGGAGAATTGGGAACGCATATGCTGAAATCACAACCGATACACCTGAAAAATCACTGCTTGAAAATGTAAAATCAACCGGTGGTCGTAATGCACAAGGACGTCGCTCCATGCGCTATATCGGTGGTGGTAACAAAAAGAAATACCGCGTTATTGATTTTAAAAGAAATAAGAAAGAAGTACCTGCGAAAGTTGCTTCAATTGAATATGATCCGAATCGTACCGCTTTCATCGCTTTGCTCAATTATGCAGATGGTGAAAAACGTTACATTCTTGCTCCCCAGGGTTTGCAAGTTGGTACAACTGTAATTGCCGGTGATGCGGTTGCGCCTGAATTAGGTAATTCTTTGCAAATGAAGAATATGCCTTTGGGTACAATGATTCACAATATTGAAATGCAGCCTGGTCAGGGTGGAAAATTGGTACGCAGCGCCGGTACAAGTGCACAGCTTACGAACAAAGAAGAGAAGTACGCTGTCTTAAAAATGCCAAGTGGTGAATTGCGTAAGGTGTTGATTAACTGTTATGCAACAGTAGGTGTTGTTTCCAATAGCGATCATAATTTGGAACAAGCTGGTAAAGCAGGTGTGAACCGTTGGAAAGGTATTCGTCCCCGTAACCGTGGTGTTGCGATGAACCCGGTTGATCACCCAATGGGTGGTGGTGAAGGTCGTTCAAGCGGCGGTCACCCACGTAGCAGAACCGGTAAGTATGCAAAAGGTGAGAAAACACGCAGTTTGCACAAAGGTTCTAACAAGCTGATCATCCAACGCAGAGACGGAAAAAAACTGGCGAAATAAATTAACAAATTCTCAAATTGAATTATAAACATGGCACGTTCAATTAAAAAAGGTCCTTATGTAGCAAGTCATCTTGAGTCCAAGGTGTTGGCTGTCAATGAGGGTAAAGCAAAAAAAGGTGTGATCAAAACCTGGAGCCGTCGCTCTACTATTACACCTGATTTTGTAGGGCACACATTTGCAGTGCACAACGGCAATAAATTCATTCCGGTTTATGTTACTGAATTTATGGTTGGACACAAGTTGGGCGAATTTGCACCCACCAGAAATTTTAAAGGTCACTCAAGCAAGAAGATTGCATAAACTGAATTAAAATGGAAGCAGTAGCAAAACTTAGAAATTATCCCACGTCTCCTCGCAGAATGCGTCTGTTGGCTGACGAAATCCGTGGAATGGACGTTGAAAAAGCATTGGCGTTACTGGAGTTTCATCCTCAGCACTCCGCCACTCCTTTAGGTAAGCTTTTGAAAAGTGCCATCAACAACTGGGAACAAAAAAATAGTGGCAAAAGTGCAGCTGACGAGTCATTGATTGTAAAAACAATTTATGTTGACGGCGCACGCAGTATCAAACGTTTACGTCCTGCGCCTCAAGGCCGTGCTTACAGAGTAAGAAAGCGCAGCAACCACGTAACCATTATAGTAGACAAAAAAATTAATTGATAAAATAATTCAAACCATTCTATGGGTCAGAAAGCAAATCCAATTGGTAACCGTTTAGGTATCATCCGCGGATGGGAAAGTAACTGGTATGGTAACAAAAAAGACTTTGCCGGAAAGCTGATTGAGGATAATAAAATCAGAACTTACGTCAATGCTCGTATCAATAAAGGCGGTATTGCAAAAATCGTTATCGAACGTACGTTAAATAAACTGATTGTTACTATTCACACTTCCAAGCCCGGAATTATCATTGGTAAAGGTGGCGGTGAAGTAGATCGTATCAAAGAAGAGTTGAAAAAACTTACCGGTAAAGAAGATGTTCAGATCAACATTCTTGAAATCCGTCGTCCTGAAATTGATGCAACCATTGTAGCTGATACAATTGCCCGTCAAATTGAAAACAGGATCAACTACAAACGTGCTGTGAAAATGGCAATCGCTTCGGCTCTTCGTATGGGTGCAGAAGGTATCAAGATTAAAGTAAGCGGTCGTTTAGGCGGTGCTGAAATTGCCCGTACAGAAGAAATCAAACAAGGTCGTACGCCTTTGCATACTTTCCGTATGGATATTGATTACGCAAATCTGTTTGCTTTGACTGTTTATGGAAAAATTGGCATCAAAGTATGGATTTGTAAGGGAGAGGTTTTAAGTAAGCGTGATCTCAACCCAAATTTCATTGGCACTGAGAGTAAGCCAGGTGATCGTAAAGATCGTCGCGATGAAAGAGGTGGTGATAGAAGAGATGATCGTCGTGGTGGCGGACAACGCAGAGACAGCCGTAAAGGATAATAATATCAGAAAGGCCCATGGCCTGTTTAAAACAAATAACAGTAACAAGAAATCATATAAACAATGTTACAGCCGAAAAGAACAAAACACAGAAAATCACAGAAGGGACGTATCCGTGCTGTGGCTAAGCGTGGTGCAAGCATATCCTTCGGATCTTATGCATTAAAAGCATTGGAACCGGTATGGCTTACCAACCGCCAGATCGAAAGTGCACGTCAGGCAATGACTCGTGCCATGAAAAGAGAAGGTAACGTTTGGATTCGTGTATTTCCCGATAAAGTAGTAACCCGTAAACCTGCAGAAGTACGTATGGGTAAAGGTAAAGGAAATCCTGAAGGCTGGGCTGCAATCATTGAGCCGGGACGTATTTTGTTTGAAGCGGACGGTGTACCGGAAACTGTTGCAAAAGAAGCAATGGCGCTCGCTGCACAAAAGCTTCCGATTAAAACAAAATTTATCATACGCAGAGACTTGATTGCGTAAATCATTAGTAGAACTGATTAAACAGATAAACATGGGAAAGACAACTGATTTTTTAAAAAGCATAAAAGATCTCACTGTTACAGATCTCGCAGCCAGAATCTCTGAAGATGAACTGCGTTTGAAAAAGCTGGAGTTTGCTCATGCCATTTCTCCTTTGGAGAATCCGGTAAGCATCCGCGGACTTCGCCGTGACATTGCACGTTTGAAAACTGAATTAAGAAAAAAGCAATTGGGTCTTTGATCCCATTTCCTCTCGGGGAACAATAAAAAAGCAAGAAAATGTTAGAAAGAAATCTGCGTAAAACAAAGACAGGTGTTGTAACCAGCAGCAAAATGGATAAAACGATTACCGTTGCTGTAGAACGTAAAGTGAAGCACCCTATTTACGGAAAGTTTGTAAAGAAGACAACCAAATTTCATGCTCACGATGAAAAAAATGAGTGTGGAATAGGCGATATGGTTAAAATCATGGAAACTCGTCCAATGAGCAAAACAAAGCGCTGGAGACTGGTTGAAGTGGTGGAAAAAGCCAAATAACATGTAATCCGGATTAATACCGGGCAAAAATTAATTGTATTCATTGCTCACAGCTCACAGCTAGGGGCTAAAAGCTTAAAGATATGATTCAGCAAGAAAGCAGATTAAACGTAGCCGACAACAGTGGTGCCAAAGAAGTACTTTGTATCAAAGTTCTGGGCAACAGTGGACAAGATTATGCCAAAATTGGCGATAAAATTGTGGTAACCGTTAAAGATGCATTACCAGGTGGCGGTATTAAAAAGGGAACAGTTGCAAAAGCTGTTATCGTTCGCACCAAAAATAAACTGCGCAGAAAAGACGGTTCTTATATTCGTTTTGATGACAATGCAGTTGTAATTCTAAATGCTTCAGACGAGCCTCGCGGAACCCGTATTTTTGGACCTGTAGCGAGAGAATTGCGTGATAAGGGTTATATGAAAATTATTTCATTGGCTCCGGAGGTTCTTTAAACAATAAATTAAGTTTTGACCAAACTCTTGAGTTTGTCATCAAACATAAAGCGTAAAACATGAGCAACAGATTTAAACCCAAGTTCAGTATCAGAAAAGGCGATTCTGTAGTAGTTATTGCCGGTGATGATAAAGATTTAAAAAAACCACGTACGGTTCTGGAGGTATTTCCTGATGAATCACGTGTACTGGTTGAAGGCGTTAACATTATTACACGCCACAGCAAACCCTCTGCGCAAAATACGAAAGGTGGTATCGTTAAAAAAGAAGCCCCCATTCATATTTCCAATGTGATGCTTTGGGATGGTAAACAACCAACTAAAGTAAAAAATGTGCGTGAAAATGGTAAACTGGTTCGGGTTTCTAAAAAATCTGGTCAGACTGTAAAATAAGATCTAGAATCGTTTAAAAACAATAAAATGAGCACTACAAATTATACTCCGCGTTTAGCAGGCAAGTACAAAAATGAAGTTGTACCTGCATTGATGAAACGTTTTGCTTACAAAAGTGTTATGCAGGTTCCCCGTTTGGAAAAAATTTGTCTGAACCGTGGTGTAAACGGAGCTGTAAACGATAAAAAACTGGTAGATATTGCAATTGAAGAGCTTACAACTATCACTGGTCAAAAAGCTGTTCCTACGAGTTCAAAGAAAGACATTTCAAACTTTAAATTGCGTAAAGGAATGCCTATTGGCGCGCGTGTTACATTACGCGGCGCTCATATGTACGAATTCTTAGATCGCTTGATTTCTGCGGCTCTTCCACGTGTACGTGACTTTAAAGGTGTCAATGACAAATCTTTTGACGGTCGCGGAAACTATACAATGGGGGTTACCGAACAGATTATTTTCCCTGAAATTGATATCGATAAGGTGAATAAGATTACCGGTCTGGACATTACCTTCGTAACAACCGCAACAACGAATGAAGAAGCGTATGAATTACTGAAGGAAATGGGGATGCCTTTTAAAAACGCTAAAAAAGACTAAATCATTGTTTCAAATTCCGCAAAACGGAATGAATAATAACTCACAATTATGGCTAAAAAATCAGTAACAGCCCGTCAAAACAAAAGAGAAAGAATGGTTTCTCAGTATGCAGAAAAGCGTGCTGCATTGAAAGCTGCAGGAGATTATGCTGCTTTGGATCAATTGCCCAAGAATGCATCACCTGTTCGCTTAAAGAACCGTTGTAAACTTACCGGTCGTCCAAAAGGCTATATTCGTTTCTTCGGCATATCACGTATCATGTTCCGTGATATGGCTTTAAACGGAATGATCCCCGGTGTTAAAAAGGCTAGTTGGTAATTTTTTTATAAAACACAAGTGCAGGTTTTGAATATGATGCACATTGTAAGTAAACTTTAAAAATCATTCAAATCAAATTAAAATGGTTACAGATCCTATTGCAGATTATCTTACCCGATTAAGAAATGCTCAAATGGCAGGACACCGTATTGTTGAAATACCGGCATCCAACCTTAAAAAGCGTATTACAGAAATTTTATATGAGCAAGGTTATATCCTGAAATATAAATTTGAAGACGATTCAAAACAAGGTGTGATCAAAATTGCGTTGAAGTACGACCCTCAAACACGTATTCCTGCAATTCAGTCACTGGAAAGAATCAGTCGTCCGGGATTACGTCAATATGCAAAACCCGATGAGTTCCGTCGTGTTAAAAACGGTTTGGGAATTGCAATCGTGAGTACTTCTAAAGGAGTAATGACCGATAAGCAGGCAAAAGCACAAAATGTAGGCGGCGAGATTCTTTGCTACATTTATTAATTTTCATCGGGATTATATTCCCGCAACAGAAATAGGGGCCAGTCGAAAATTTAAGTTCTCTATACGGCAACTGAAAACGAAAGCCTCAAATTGTAAATTCGAAATTTAAATTATTATGTCTCGTATAGGTAAAAAACCGGTAGTGATTCCACAAGGTGTAACTATTACCGTTGGAAAGGATAACGTTGTTACTGTTAAAGGACCCAAAGGCGAATTGAAAGAAGCCATTGATCGTGATATCACCGTTGAAATTAATGATGGTGTTGTAACTTTTAGTCGTCCTACAGATCAGGGACGCCACCGTGCTATGCATGGTTTATATCGTTCTTTGGTATCCAATATGGTAAAAGGTGTAACCGAAGGGTTTACTAAAAAACTGGAGTTGGTAGGGGTTGGTTATAAAGCTGCAAACCAAGGTAATATTCTGGATTTAGCTTTAGGTTACTCCCACAACATCATTTTTGAAGTACCGAGTGAATTAAAAGTTGTTACATCTCAGGAAAAAGGTCAAAACCCGATGATTTCACTGGAAGGTATTGACAAGCAGTTATTGGGTCAGGTAGCAGCTAAATTGCGCAGCTTACGTAAGCCTGAGCCTTACAAAGGAAAAGGTGTGAAATATGTTGGTGAGTTCATCCGTCGTAAAGCCGGTAAAGCAGCAGGTAAATAACATTTAAATTTTCGAATACTCCTGGCAGTATCAGGAGAGAAAAAATAATAAAATGAAAACAGGTTCTAAATTATTAAGAAGACAAAAAATACGTTACTCCATCAGAAAGAAAGTAGCGGGTACACCGGAAATGCCTCGTTTGAGCGTATTTCGCAGTAATGCAGAAATTTACATCCAGTTGATTGATGATGTTAATGGCAAAACTATCGCTTCTGCATCTACAAGCGACAAAGACATCAAAGCTCAAAAAGGAACAAAGATTGAGAAAAGCAAATTGGCAGGAGCTGCCATTGCACGCAAAGCAACTGAATTGGGTCTTAGTGCTGTTGTCTTCGATCGTGGAGGTAACTTGTATCATGGTCGGGTTAAAGCAGTAGCTGAAGGTGCAAGAGAAGCCGGTTTACAATTCTAACATTTCACACATTTAATAAAAACATAAATGTCTAAAGTAATCACAAATAAGGTAAAAGCTGGTGACCTGGAATTAAAAGAAAAAGTTGTTGCGATCAACCGGGTAGTTAAAACAACCAAAGGTGGACGTGCCTTCAGTTTCTCTGCACTTGTTGTAGTAGGAAATGCAAATGGTGTTGTAGGTCACGGCTTAGGGAAAGCCAAAGAAGTTCAATCTGCAATTTCTAAAGGAATTGAAGATGCAAAGAAAAATCTGGTTAAAGTTCCTGTTATGCATGGAACAATCCCCCACGATCAGTTAGCGAAAGAAGGTGCTGCCAAAGTGTTGATTAAGCCCGCTGCACATGGTACCGGTGTAATTGCAGGTGGCAGTATGCGCGCTGTTTTGGAAAGTGCAGGTGTAACCGACGTATTGGCAAAGTCATTAGGTTCTGCCAATCCGCACAATGTGGTTAAAGCTACTTTCAAAGCGTTAACGATGTTGCGTGAACCTATTAGTGTTGCACGTCAACGCAACCTTGGTTTAAAGAAAGTGTTTAACGGGTAATGTGCAGGCGCCCCTTCATAAAGTGCCGAACTAACAAACGACAGAGATATGAAAAAGATAAAAATAACTTTAGTTAAAAGTCCGATCGACAGACCTGAGCGTCAGAAAAAAACGTTACAGGCCTTGGGTTTGAGCAAAACCAATTCCACTAAAGAATTGGAAGCTACTCCCCAGATTCTTGGAATGGTTCAAAAGGTAAACCATCTTTTGAAAGTCGAAGAATTAGCTTAATCTGAAACAGGAACAGTTTTGATCAACTGTTCTTTTTCTTTTAGTCTTAATTTTTTAAAATGCGAGGGGTGATTCCCCGTAAGTTCAAAATCTAAAAAAATGAAACTACACAATTTAAAACCTGCTAAAGGTTCTGTACAAAAAGAAAAGCGTCTTGGTCGTGGTGAAGCTTCCGGTAAAGGTGGAACTTCAACAAAAGGTAACAAAGGTGGACAAAGTCGTGCCGGTTATAAAAGTAAAATGGCCCATGAAGGGGGTCAAATGCCCATTCAACGTCGTGTACCAAAGCGTGGATTTAAAAATCCGGGACGTGTTGAATATGCTGTATTCAATTTGGGTCAAATTGAACAAATTGCCGAAAAATACGGAATCAATGAGTTTTCTCTGGAAAACCTCTATACAAATGGATTGATCAGCCGTACCGAAAAAGTTAAAATCCTGGCGAACGGTGAAATGAAATCTAAGTTAACTTTTAAGGTACATGCTGTAAGTGAAAAAGCTAAAGCTGCTATCGAGGCAGCTGGTGGAGTAGTTGAAATCGTGAAATAATTAACGATATTTGCCGGGCGTTCAAATCGAACGCCTTTGGCAATTATTAAAAATGATTTTTTCCAGTGAAAAAACTGATACAGACCGTTAAAAATATTTGGAGCATCGATGAACTGAGAGAGAAAATTGTTTTCACCCTCTTGTTGTTGCTCGTATATCGCCTGGGATCTCATATTGTTTTACCGGGTGTTGATCCTTCTGCATTAGGACAGTTAAATTCAAAGGCCAAAGAAGGTATCTTAGGTATTTTTGATTCATTTGCCGGTGGAGCCTTTTCAAGTGCCTCTGTTTTTGCATTGGGTATCATGCCCTACATTTCGGCTTCGATCTTCATGCAGTTGATGAGCATCATGGTGCCTCAGTTGCAAAAAATGCAAAAAGAAGGAGAAAGTGGCAGAAAGAAAATCAACCAGTGGACTCGTTACCTCACTGTCATCGTAACAATCTTCCAGGCCAGCGCTTATGTAGCTTATTTGCGTGACCCTCAGGTTGCCGGAGCAGCTATTCTGGCTTCTTACAGCAGTTATTTCTGGCTTTCAACAACCATTGTACTTACTGCAGGCACTTTGTTTGTTATGTGGTTGGGTGAAAAAATAACTGATAAAGGATTGGGTAATGGAACATCATTGATCATCATGATAGGGATATTAGCTCGTTTCCCTGCTTCGATTGCTGCAGAATTCGATTCAAAAATGAATCGTGGCGGTGGCGGTCTTTTAATCTTTATGGTTGAGGTTGCCATCATGATTGCTGTGATTATGGGATTGATTATTCTGGTGCAAGGTGTCCGTAAAATTGCAATTAACTATGCCAAGCAAATTGTAGGCAATCGCCAATTTGGTGGTGCGCGTCAATTCCTGCCTATAAAGGTTAATAGTTCCGGTGTGATGCCGATCATCTTTGCTCAGGCAATCATGTTCTTACCAACATTGCTTACAGGGTTCCAATCCACTAAAGGATTAGCAGCCGTTTTAAGTGATCATGGAAATATCTGGTACATGATTGTTTATTCTGTCTTAGTCATCGGCTTTACATTCCTGTACACCGCACTTATTTTTAATCCAAAACAAATTGCAGACGGATTGAAACAGAGCAATGGATTTATTCCGGGCGTAAAACCAGGACAACCTACAGCAGATTATATCGGTTCTGTAATGGATAAAATCACATTACCGGGAGCTATATTTCTGGCATTAGTAGGTATTTTGCCCGGTATCGCAAAAAACTTCGGAATCACCAGTGGGTTTTCTACTTTCTACGGCGGAACTTCCCTTTTGATTATGGTAGGAGTTATTTTAGATACGCTGCAGCAAATAGAAACACACTTGTTAATGCGCCAATACGACGGATTAATGAAAAGCGGAAGAATTCAGGGCCGCCAGACAGCAACTTCTGCTATTTAAAAAATAGTTCATTTGAAATAAAGCCCTGGCAAACTTTGTCAGGGCTTTTTAATAAAAATAGTATGATTCATTATCGTTCACCGGTTGAAATTGAACTGATCCGAAAAAGCGCCTTGTTGGTAGGCGAAGCATTGGCTGAAGCCGCAAAGATGTTAAAGCCGGGGATCACAACTATGCAAGTTGATGCCCGTTTGGAACAATTCATCTTGGATAATGGCGGCGTGCCATCTTTCAAAAATTATAAAGGGTATCCCTATACAACTTGTATCTCCGTTAATGATGCCGTTGTGCACGGTTTTCCAACCAATGCGGTTTTGCAATCAGGAGATATCGTATCTGTTGACGCCGGTGTTTACATGAACGGCTATCATGGTGATAGCGCTTATACATTCATAGTAGGTGAAGGTACTGCCGATACGCTGCAGTTGTTGCGCGTGACCAAGCAGTCTTTGATGAAAGGAATTGAAAAAGCAGTACACGGAAATCGTATTGGCGATATCGCATTTGCTATTCAGGAATATACCGAGAAGCAACATGGATACGGAGTGGTAAGGGAGCTTGTAGGTCATGGTATCGGACGCAATCTTCACGAAGATCCTCAGGTTCCTAATTTCGGAAAAAGGGGAACTGGACCCAAGCTTAAAGAGGGTACCGTTATAGCTATTGAACCGATGATCAATATGGGGTTAAAAGATGTATATCACGATGCGGATGGATGGACCATTCGTACTGGTGATGGCAAACCATCCGCCCATTTTGAACATACAGTCTGTGTCAAGAAGGGAAAGGCAGATATTTTGTCTTCATTTCAAAGTATCGAACTTGCTGAAAAGGCCAATCCAAATCTTGATGCTTCTTATTACTAATTTATCCCACACCCCTTCAAAAGGGGTGTTTTACTGAAAGCCGGTTTTATGAAGCAGCATCAAACATTAGTTGTAATTGGAGGTGGGGCAGCTGGTTTTTTTTGTGCTGTCAATGCGGCAAGAATGCATCCGGGACTAAAAGTTTTTATCGTCGAAAAGACAACAAAAATTTTATCCAAAGTAAAAGTCAGTGGCGGTGGCAGATGCAATGTCACAAACGGGTGTCGTGATATGCATCAAATGAGTACAGGATATCCAAGAGGGGGGGCATTTTTACGAAAAGCATTTCATCATTTTTTCACTTCGGATACTGTACGTTGGTTTGAAGAGCGCGGCTTGAAATTAAAGACAGAACCGGATGGGCGCATGTTCCCTGTTTCGGATTCTTCTCAATCTGTAATCAATTGCTTGTTGTCCGAAGCTGCTAAGTATGGCGTTGAAATACTTTACAATCGGGAAGTTCAAACATTTGCACGGGAAACCGACCTGTGGAAATTAAAGTTTAAGAACAATGATTCATTGGAAGTCGATTTTGTTTGTGTAGCAAGTGGCGGATTTCAACGAAGTGAACAACTAAGCTGGTTGCAAGGTACAGGTCATACAATCGTGAATCCTGTTCCTTCATTATTTACATTCAATTTACCGGGGAATCCCATCAATCAACTCATGGGGATTGTTGTAACGGAGGCAACCGTAAAAATTCAATCTTTAAAATACAAAGAAACGGGTCCTTTGTTGATTACGCACTGGGGTTTAAGCGGCCCTGTTATTTTGAGATTATCGGCCTGGGCAGCCCGTGAATTGAATCAGTTGGATTATCAGTTTACAATTTTAGTGAATTGGTTGCCTGCAATGGATATCGATCAGTTGAAAGAAAAATTACAGCAAGCCCGATTGCATCAGGGCAGTATGAAAATATACAATAGTAACTTTTTTAAACTCCCTGTTCGGTTGTGGCATTTTTTATTAAGCAATGCAGGAGTTGATGCAGATTGCAGAATTGCCGATATGACTTCCAGGTCGCAACAGCAACTCATTCGGGATCTACTTCAATGTTCGTTCAATGTTTCGGGTAAAACAACTTTTAAGGAAGAGTTCGTAACAGCCGGCGGTGTAGCCTTACAGGAGATCAATCACCTTACAATGGAAAGTAAACTTCAGTCTAATTTATTTTTTGCGGGTGAAGTGATGGATGTGGATGGTATAACAGGAGGGTATAATTTTCAGCATGCCTGGACAAGCGGTTTTATAGCAGCAACAGCCATCGCTCAAAAATGCAGGGCGTTAGTTAACTGAGTGTAAAAGATTTAAGAAATTCTTAGGCACGTATAAAAAGTGGATTTATAGAATAAATGCTTATTTTGTTTTCAAACAATCTTTTATGAAAAGAGTCTTTTTAATGTTTTTGTTTGTAGCAAGTACGGCATCCTTATTTGGTCAAAAAAAAGTGAATACGAAAGGGAAAAGTCCGGATAAGAACTCTAAAGTCACAGTGGAAAAAAAACAAGAACCCGTTAACCAGCAGGTGCCGTCAAGTGTTGAAGATCCCAATCTGCCGCCTGTTGAGCAAAAGCCAAATCCATCAAAGGATAAGCGTCCCAATGAACAAATCGAGAAAACACTTCAGCAGGATTCTTTGAAAGTGATTGAACAGCGTTCGAATACGGCCGAGCCCAAAAAAGAGGTGGAGATTGAGACCCGACAAAAAAAGGAAGTTGGGCGCGAGACAAAAGGCAGAATTGAAAGCGATGAGGAAGGAGAAAGAAACAAATCAAAGGGAAATAAAAAGGGGAACGGGAATCGGAAAGTAAGAGAAAATATACCCAACAAAGTACAAACAGCTTTTAGAAATCATTACCCATTTGCGCAAGATCCAGTATGGGTTAAATACGAAGATGAATGGAGCGTAGAATTTATAAATTATGGAAGGCGTGTAAAGGTCTCTTATAAATCGAATGGGACTCGAATAAATTAATTGTTATATCACATGCCAAAAAAGCGGGATTATGAATGTCCCGCTTTTTTTGTTGAAAACAGGTTGTTTTATTGATAAGAACGGCTAATTTGCTAACAATAAGAATGTTGTATTCCTTCGTCAAAATATGGGCCCGGGCTGCTATGTTGCTTTTTTGTAAGCGGATTTGCATTCATAATCCTTCACAGTTTCAGGACAAGGGCCCTATACTTATAGCGGCCAATCATCCCAATTCTTTTCTGGATGCCATTTTAATTGGCGCATTGATGAAACAACCCGTTCATTTTTTAACACGCAGTGATGTATTCAAGCACAAATGGATCCGCGTATTGTTACATCAGTTCCAGATGATTCCTGTTTACAGAATACGTGACGGTAAAGATAAACTGAGTTTAAATGAATCCAGTTTTCGGTTAAGTTGTCAGGCATTGGAAAAGGGCGAGAACGTGTTGATTTTTGCCGAGGGTTTTTGCAATTATCAAACAACTTTGCAGCCTTTACGCAAAGGAGCGGCCAGGATTTTACTGCAAAGTTGGGAGACCAATACACAGGTGAAAATGCTTCCGATTTGGATCCATTACAATTCCTTCTCCCGTTTCGGTAAGACAATCCATATCAGCGCTGGAAATTGGATACGGGATGCTATTGTTCGGGAGATCCCGGAACCGGCCAGCCGTATGAAGCAAATCAACCGTGCATTGGAACAAGAGTTGTTGCGGTTATCAGCTATCGATAAGGTTGAAACAAAACAACCCTTATGGGCACCATTGCTTTTTCCTTTTGCTGCATTAGGATTTCTTTTTCATCTTCCGTTTTATGCGATCGGCCACGTTTTCGCTTATTGGATCAGTTTTAAGAATGTTCATTACGACAGTATTTTATTTTGTTTTTTATCTTTTCTGTATCCATGCTGGCTTGCCGGAGTTTTCTGGCTGCTGCAGTGTTGGATTCCGGTCGGTTTTGCATTGAGTGGGGTACTTCTGTTGCCTTTATTCGCCCGATCTTATGTGTTTTTGCGTTAATAGATTCCCGTTTAGGTCTTGAATCAAAGGCCATTTTGAAGGATTTTTGTCACAATTTCAATCTGTAAGTCCGGTTTCTTGCGGAATTCCGGTTCTGTTTCCGAAAATTCAGACAGGGTTAGGGTCAATCCTTTGTAAAACGGGGCTTTTTTTGTAGTTTTGCACCCCCGTAATAAAAACAAACCGGGATATTTTTATGTCAGAAAATCAAATTCTTAACTCAAACGCTGATGCACAGGAGCAGGCTGCTGCAACCGATGTTGCGGAAACTGTTACAGCGACAACAAAAGCACCTGTCATTGTTGAAACTGCACACGACGATTTCGATTGGAGTGTTGACAAACGCAATGTGGCGATTTATTCAAACGATGAACGCCAAAAGTATGATGCTGTTTACGATGGCACATTCAAACAAGTGAATGACGGCGAAATGGTTGAAGGACAGGTTGTAGCGCTTACAAAAACAGATGTGGTTGTAAACATCGGTTTCAAAAGTGACGGTCTGGTTTCTTTAAACGAGTTTCGTGATTTAGGCGGTCTTAAAGTAGGAGACACCGTTGAAGTGATGGTGGTTGAAAAAGAAGACCGTGAAGGACATTTGCACCTCAGCCGTAAATTGGCCCGCATAACACGTGCTTGGGAACGCATTGTTGAAATCCATAAAACAGGTGAAATTGTTACCGGGGTGGTTACCAGCAAAACAAAAGGTGGTTTGATCGTGGATGTGTTTGGAATGGAAACCTTCTTGCCGGGTTCACAAATTGACGTGAAACCTGTAACGGACTACGATCAGTTCGTTGGTAAAACCATGGAATTCAAAGTGGTTAAAATCAATGAAAACATCAAGAATGCAGTTGTAAGTCATAAGGCTCTTATTGAAAGTGATATCGAACAACAACGTGCGGTTATCATGAGTAAACTCGAGAAAGGACAAGTTCTTGAAGGAACCATTAAGAACATCACCGACTTCGGAGCATTCCTGGATCTCGGTGGCGTAGACGGATTACTTTACATTACCGATATCAGCTGGGGACGTATCAACCATCCTTCAGAAGTACTGAAACTGGATCAGAAACTGAACGTGGTTGTGTTGGATTTTGATGATGAGAAAAAACGAATCAGCCTCGGTCTAAAACAATTGACTCCTCATCCTTGGGATACATTGTCTGATTCAATCGTTGAAGGCAATATCGTGAAAGGTAAAGTTGTTAACATTGAAGATTACGGTGCGTTTCTTGAAATTATGCCGGGCGTAGAAGGGCTGGTACACGTAAGTGAAATCAGCTGGGCGAACACCCCCATCAACGCAAAAGAATTCTTCAAAATGGGTGATGAGCATGAAGCGAAGATCGTAACCCTGGATAAAGAAGCCCGCAAAATGAGTCTTTCAATCAAACAAATGACTGAAGATCCATGGAGCAGCATCGAAGATCGTTTCCCTGTTGATAGCAAGCACAAAGGATTGGTTAAAAATATCACTCCTTATGGTGTATTTGTGGAATTGAAACCCGGTATCGGCGGTATGATTCACATCAGTGATCTTAGCTGGACCAAGCGTTTCAACCATCCCGGTGAATACACCAAGGTTGGTGCTGAAATCGATGTGATGATTTTAAGCATCGACAAAGAAAACCGCAAACTACAGTTGGGTCATAAACAATTGGAAGAAGATCCCTGGAATGCTTTGGAAGAGAGCTTTGCAATTGGAAGCGTTCATGAAGGAACCGTTTCCCGCAAAGACGACAAAGGCGCAATCGTACAATTGCCATACGGTATTGAAGGATTTGCTCCCAACCGTCATTTGAACAAAGAAGACGGAACTCAGGTTCAGGCAGAAGAAACAGCTCCTTTCATGGTGATTGAATTCGATCGGAATGAAAAACGCGTTGTATTGAGTCATGCACGTATCTGGGAACAGGTAAAAGCTGATGAAAAAGATGCGGTGATCAAAGAAAAGAAAGCCGATGCAGAGCGCACCAAAAAGGCTGTGAAAGAAGTACAAGGTAAAGTTGAAAAAGCTACCTTGGGCGACTTGAGTGCTTTGGCTGATCTGAAAAAGAAAATGGATAACGAGTCGAAAGATCAATCTACAACTGAAGGTTAATTCTTTGAATTCATACTTCAAGGTCCGTTGCAACAGCAACGGACCTTTTTTGTTGCAGCACTGCGCTCGGTTTTCAATTACCTTCGTACGAGTAAAAGAACGGTTTATGCGCTATTTCTTAGTCGGTTTTATGGGTAGTGGGAAGTCTTACTGGAACAAACGTTGGAGTGAAGCTTTTCAATTGAAATCGTTTGACCTGGACGAGGAAATAGAGAAACAGCAGGGGAAGTCCATTCCTCAAATCTTTCAGGATCATGGGGAAGGGGGATTCAGGAAAATTGAGCGGGAGGTGTTGACACAGTTACTGAAACAGGATCATTTTATATTAAGTTGTGGTGGTGGAACACCCTGTTTCTTTGACAATATGAAACGAATGAATGAAGCAGGGGTTACGATCTATCTGGATAGTACGGTAGAAGAACTGACAACTCGTTTGATGCCGGAAAAAACAAACCGGCCATTGATTCAGCAAATTGCCGATCAAGACCTGAGCGCTTTTATTGACCAAAAACTAAAGCAGCGTTTGCCTTTTTACAAAAAGGCCGTGTATCACCTCCGGGTAAAATTTCTTGATAACAGTAATTTTGAACGCATAATCAAAAGGCATGGCTAATACATTTCTTTCCGTTTCTTTTCTCTCAGGTGCTTTGGCTGTTGCATTGGGTGCATTTGGTGCACATGCATTAAATGGTCAGCTGGATCCTCAAAGTATGCACACCTACCAAACAGCCGTGCAATATCAGTTTTATCATACCGGAGCTTTGGCCTTGACCGGGTTGTTATACTTAAAAAATGAGCATAAACGTTTGCGTGCAAGTGGCATCTTTTTTATGGTGGGTCTCCTGCTCTTTTGCGGCTCACTTTACTGCTTGTCTTTTTTGAAAGTTGCACATGTTTCCGGAGTCAATTGGATAGGTGCAATCACACCATTAGGCGGATTAAGTTTTATATTGGGATGGCTCAGCTTATTTACTGCCATTCAGCCTTCGAAGGCGAAAAAATGAGATGAAATAAATACGGATCAACTTTTATTTCAGTTTAAATTCACATTTTCGGTTTCTTTATCTTTGTTTACATGGCAAAATCCCGCTTAAAAGAAAAACAAACAAATCCCGATACCGGTGACTTCAAGGAAGAAACGGAAGAATCGGTAACGGTAGGAGAACTCGTTAAGGACGATCGCACGCATAAAATTGCAGGTACGCTGTTTTTACTGGTCTCTTTGGTTTTGTTTTTTTCGTTTGCTTCTTACTTGCTCACCTGGAAAGAAGATCAGGATAAAGTGTTGCAACCTGCTTCACAGTTCCTTTTTTCGAATGAGATTAAAGTTGATAATTTATTGGGCCGTATAGGCGCCTGGTTTTCACATCAGTTTTTTTACAACGCATTTGGTGTTGCGTCTTTTTTAGTTTGTTCTTTCTTCTTTGCATTGGGTATTAATCTGATGATCGGCAGAAAAGTATTTTCCCTTGTACGCAACCTGAAATATGTTTTGGTGGGCCTGATTGTATTTCCACTTTTCTTCTCCTTCTTTTTATCGGGTTATGATTTTCCATGGGGCGGAGCGATGGGCGATTTTTCTGCACAATGGCTCAATGGTTTTTTGGGTAAAGCAGGAACGGCCATCATTCTTTCAGTGGCAGTACTGTGTTACATCATATGGAGATTTAATCCGGTGTTCCGTATTCCGAAAGCCAGAGAAAAAAATCCTGAACCCATACCCACAACTGATCCGCTTATGGAAGCGGCAGCAGTCATGCCGGTTTCGAATGAACAACAGGAGGCTGCTTCGGTAGAAGTGAAGGAGCAGGGCAATCAACTAAAAAAGAATGGTGAGACTGTGATTCCTGTGTTACAGCCCGAAAATAAATCACCCTTGCATGAATTTGTAATATCAGAAAAAGAAGAGCCGGTTAGCGAACAGGAGGATCAAAATGATGCACTCGTTTTGCAACCAACCGTTCCGGTTACTGTTCCTGAAAGAACGGAAATTCCTGCTGTCCTGGAGAAAGTACTGCAGCCTCAACCCGTCAATGTCATTCAGCCTTTGGAAGATGACAATGATCTTGAACTTGAAATCAAGAATATAGAGGACGCGGAAGCTACAGATGAAGATCCTGATGCATCTGTTGTTGAAAATCTGCCTCCCTATGATCCGTTTTTGGATTTAAAGGATTACAAATTTCCATCCCTCAATCTACTGGAAGCACATGGCGGAGAAAAAATTGTTCAGGATCCCGCAGAACTTGAAAATTATAAGAATCAAATCATTCACACACTCCGTAACTATGATATTGAAATTCAGAAAATCTACGCAACGGTAGGTCCTACGGTAACATTGTATGAAATTGTACCGGCAGCAGGTGTGCGTATATCCAGAATTAAAAATTTGGAAGACGATATCGCACTCAGTCTGGCTGCATTGGGCATTCGTATTATCGCTCCCATTCCCGGAAAAGGAACCATAGGTATTGAAGTGCCCAATATCAAAAAGACGGTAGTAAGCATGCGCACACTTTTGTCTTCCGACAAATTTCAAAAAAACAATTTTGCATTACCAATCGCAATCGGAAAGAAAATTGATAACGAAAATTTTATTGTCGACCTGGCCACCATGCCGCATTTGTTAATGGCGGGAGCTACCGGACAAGGTAAATCCGTCGGGGTCAATGCCCTATTGGTTTCTTTGTTGTACAAAAAGCATCCTTCTCAGTTGAAGTTTGTATTAGTAGACCCCAAGAAAGTGGAGTTGAGTATTTATCGCCATATTGAAAAGCATTACCTCGCAAAATTACCCGGAGAAGAAGAGGCCATTATTACCGATACGAAAAAGGTGATCAATACCTTGAATGCTTTGTGTATTGAAATGGACAATCGATATGATTTGCTCAAAGAGGCCGGTTGTCGCAACTTACGTGAGTACAACGAGAAGTTCGTTGCCCGAAAACTCAATCCGCAAAAAGGCCATCAGTATCTTCCTTTCATCGTTTTAGTCGTGGATGAGTTTGCCGATTTGATTATGACGGCCGGTAAAGAAGTTGAAATGCCTATTGCCCGTTTGGCCCAGTTGGCACGTGCGGTGGGTATTCATTTGATCATTGCAACCCAACGTCCTTCCGTAAACATTATCACCGGTACCATTAAAGCGAATTTCCCTGCTCGTATCGCATTTAAGGTTTCATCAAAAGTGGACAGTCGTACCATTCTTGACACGGGCGGTGCCGAGCAATTGATTGGGAAAGGTGATATGCTTATCAGTTACAACGGAGAAATCACCCGTTTGCAGTGTGCATTTGTAGATACACCCGAGGTTGACGCAATCGTTTCATTTATCAGCAAACAGCGTGGTTATCCCAGCGCATTCATGTTGCCGGAGTATGTAGACGAAAAAGATAATGACTCAAAGGACTTTGACTTAAACGACCGTGATGTGTTGTTTGAAGAAGCCGCGCGTTTGATTGTTCAAAATCAAGTAGGTTCCACTTCTTTGATTCAACGAAGAATGAAACTGGGTTACAACAGGGCCGGACGTTTGATGGATCAATTGGAAGCAGCAGGGATTGTAGGTTCCAGTCAGGGAAGCAAAGCACGCGAAGTCTTAATCAAAACGGAAGCAGAACTGGATCAGCATCTGGATTTGCTCGGCTAAAATTTCTGTTAAAACATTGATTCTCCGGTTCAGGCTTTAAAAAGCGTCACTCTATTTCAAATTGTGGCCTTACTTTTGTAACGAATTTATAAACCAAGCGAATGAAATTTATTGCAGTATCTATCTTTTTCTTGCTTATCTCAGTAACAGGATTCTCACAAAAAAGTTCTTTTGGTCAAAGTGATCCCAATGCCAAAAAAATTCTGGATGCTGTTAGTGCCAAATTCAAAACATACAAAGGGGTACAGGCCACGTTTTCGTTTAAAAATGAAGATGGGAAAGGGAAGGTACTTGGACTCAAAAAAGGGGTTTTGTATATGAAAGGCAATAAGTACCGTGTAACCATTACGGGCGGACAGGATATTTTTTGTGATGGCACAACAATCTGGACTTATGATAAAGCCTCTAATGAAGTTACGATCTCCAAATACGATCCTTCTCAAAACACCATCACGCCACAAAAATTGTTTACTAATTTCTACGATAAGGATTTTCTCTACAAGCTAAACGGTGAGAAAAAAGAAGGCGGCAAAACGATTCAGGAAATTGAACTCACTCCTTATGATAAATCGAAACCATTCTTTAAAGTTTACGTGATGGTGGATAAGACCGCTCAAACCATTGTAAGCACGAAGGTGCTCGAAAAAGGCGGGAATCGTTACACCTATGCAGTTGGATCGCTCAATGGCAATGCACAGGTAAACGATGCTCAGTTTGTATTTGATAAAAAGAAATATCCCGGCGTTGAAATCGTTGATTTGCGATGAACGAATCCGATAGGTTGATATAAAAAAACGTCTCCGAACAGAGACGTTTTTTTTATTGGAGGCTAAATCAGTTTAAGAATGAGCCATATCGGGGATTGCTTCTACTTTATACGCTCCCGCATCCAGTTTTGCTTTTGTTTCTGTAAATGCCTGCAGGGTGAGGTTGATGTCTTCGTCGGTGTGTGCTGCCGACGGGATTAAACGATATATGATATGTCCTTTCGGAATGACAGGGTATACAACAATGGAACAAAAAATATTATAATTCTCGCGGAGATCCATGACCATAGCGGTTGCTTCTTCAACTCCACCTTTCATGTAAACAGGAGTTACAGGGCTGTCGGTTTTGCCGATATCAAATCCGCGTTCTTTCAAACCTGCCTGCAATTTGCGTGCGTTTTGCCAGAGTTTGTCTTTCAGTTCGGGCATGGTGCGCAACATTTCCAGTCTTTTCAAATTTCCAATGACGATTGGCATGGGAAGACTTTTGGCGAAGATCTGTGAACGAATGTTGTAACGAATGTAATCAATGATGGTGCGGGGGCCTGCAAGAAAAGCTCCAATGGAAGCCATTGATTTTGCAAAAGTTGAAAAATAAAGGTCAATCGCATCCTGGCAACCTTGTTCTTCTCCGGCACCGGCTCCGGTTTTCCCTAAGGTTCCAAAACCATGAGCATCGTCTACCAGCAAACGAAATTCATATTGATTCTTGAGTGCTGCAATTTCTTTTAGTTTACCTTGATCTCCTGCCATGCCAAAAACACCTTCTGTTATCACCAGAATACCGCCGGCATTTTGTTTTTCAATTAATGCGGCAGCCCGTTGCAATTGTTTTTCGCAATCAGCCACATCATTGTGCTTAAATACATAACGATGTCCGGGGTGCAAACGAAGTCCGTCAATGATACAAGCGTGACTTTCCGCATCATAAACAATGACATCATGACGGCCACAAATAGCATCAATGGCACTCATGATTCCCTGATAACCAAAATTCATCAGAATGGCATCTTCTTTACCTTCAAACTCGGCCAGTTCTTTTTCCAGTTGTTCATGGTAGTTTGAATTTCCGCTCATCATACGGGCACCCATCGGATAAGCCAATCCGTATTCTTTTGCTGCATCGGCATCCACTTTTCTGATTTCGGGGTGATTGGCAAGTCCCAGATAATTGTTCAGGCTCCATACAATTTTTTCTTTTCCACGAAATTTCATTCGACTGCTGATTTCACCTTCCAGTTTCGGAAAGGCAAAATAACCATGTGCACGTTCTCTGTGTTGACCAATGGGCCCATAATTTTTTATCAGTTTCTCAAAAATGTCTGCCATATCAGATGATTTTAAATTGAAAACCGGTTCATTCCGGGTCGCGCAAAGGTACAATTTTACATCGTCTTATCATCATGCCGTATGATGGGTTTCGTTACTTCAAAATGGCGATGACTTGTTTTGGAGTAAGCCGATTTTCATCCTTTTAAAAAAAGGTTTGTGAAAAACGAAGACGGCTGCGCTTTGAATGAATATATTGCAGGTTTTTACACATGGCATCAATATTGCCTTATCGTGCCAAATGCAAAGACAGCGGATTTCATTCCGCACGTCTGTCATTTTGACTAAAGATTTTTATTATGACTGAAAAAAGTTTGTTCATGCGTTCTACTGATGAAGATGTTGATTTTCTACCCATCATACCGTTAAATGAAACGGAAAGCGAAGCCGATGAGATCACTCATATTGAACACGACCTTCCAATTTTGCCCTTACGGAATACTGTGCTCTTTCCGGGAGTTGTTTTACCCATTACCGTTGGAAGAGATAAAAGTATACAGGCCGTAAACGAAGCCTATAAAACGGATAAGCTGGTGGGTGTTGTGGCACAGACCGACAGTTCAATTGAAGATCCAACAGTGAAAGATCTGGAAGACATCGGCACCATCGCCAAAGTGGTAAAGCTGATCAAAATGCCCGATGGAGGTACAACGGTTATCATTCAGGGCCGCAAACGGTTTCAAATTGAAGCCATTACAGCCGAAGAACCTTATTTTAAAGCAAAAGTGAAGTTATTGCTGGATGAACCAACACCCGAGGATGAAGATTTTAAGGCGTTGGCAGGTTCTATCAAAGACCTGGCCGCGCAAATCATTCATCTTTCGCCCAATATACCCAGTGAGGCTTCGATCATTTTAAAGAATATCGAGAATCCTTCGTTTTTAATTCATTTTGTCAGCAACAATCTCAACAGTGAAATCGCCGAAAAGCAAGAGTTGCTCGAAACTCAAAATATTCGTCAGCGTGCAGAATTGCTGATGACTTTACTGCAACGAGAACTGCAGTATGCCGAGTTAAAGAATAAGGTGACGAGCAAAACGAGAACAGAGCTTGATAAACAGCAACGGGAATACTTTCTGCAGCAGCAGATGAAGAGCATCAAGGAGGAGTTGGGAGGAGATAGCAACGATCTTGAAATTCAGGAAATGAAGAAAAAGGCCGAAGCCAAAAAATGGCCCAAAGCCGCTCAGGAACTCTTCAAAAAAGGCATAGAGAAACTGGAGCGGATGCATCCCTCCACGCCTGATTATTCGGTTGTTTACAACCATATGGACTTGTTGCTCGATCTTCCCTGGGAAACATATACGACCGATTTGTATGATCTCAAAAAAGCAAAGAAAGTGCTGGATCAGGATCATTACGGCATTCAAAAAGTAAAAGAACGTATTCTGGAATATCTGGCCGTCTTAAAACTTAAAGGCGATATGAAGAGTCCCATTTTATGTTTGCTGGGGCCTCCCGGAATTGGTAAAACTTCCTTGGGTAAGAGTATCGCCGCTGCGTTAGGTCGTAAATATGTGCGAATCAGTTTGGGTGGGTTACACGATGAAAGTGAAATCCGCGGGCATCGTAAAACCTATATCGGCGCCATGCCCGGAAGGATTGTGCAGTCGATCCGAAAGGTAAAATCCTCCAATCCGGTTATGATTCTGGATGAGATCGATAAAGTGGGTAATGATTTCAGAGGCGACCCTTCCAGTGCTTTATTGGAATTGCTGGATCCCGAGCAAAATCATACGTTTTACGATAACTATCTGGAACTGGAATATGACCTTTCAAAGGTTTTGTTCATTGCTACGGCCAATAACATTGCATCCATTCAACCTGCTTTGCGCGACCGGTTGGAAGTCATTGATTTGAGTGGTTATGCTACAGAGGAAAAAGTTGAAATTGCCAAGCAGCATCTGTTGCCCAAGCAAAAAGCGGCGCACGGACTGGAAAAGCTTCCGTTTAAGATCAGCGATACGGTTTTGCGAAAAATCGTTGAAGATTATACCAGAGAAAGCGGTGTGCGTGAACTGGACCGGCAGTTGGCTTCCATCATGCGTTCCCAGGCGAAAGAGTATGCTCTTAAAAGTAAACTCAAACCTACCATTACTTCAGGTGATGTAGAGAAAATTCTGGGGAAACCCCGTTACAGCAATGAATTGTACAAAACCGTAAATATACCCGGCGTAGCAGTTGGACTGGCATGGACTTCCGTAGGGGGTGATATTTTGTTCATTGAAACCAGTTTGTCGGAAGGAAAGGGGGAATTGAAACTTACCGGTAACCTCGGTAATGTTATGAAAGAAAGCGCCTCTACTGCGTTGAGTTACCTGCAGGCCAATGGCAAGAAATTACAGATTGACCCTGCAGAGTTTCAGAAGAAAAGCATCCATCTCCATGTTCCGGAGGGGGCAGTGCCTAAAGACGGTCCCAGTGCAGGTATTACGATGTTAACATCCATTGCAAGTGCCTTTACCGGACGCAGAGTGAAACCTTTTCTTGCCATGACGGGTGAAATTACCCTGCGCGGACAAGTATTGCCGGTTGGTGGTATCAAGGAAAAAATTCTGGCAGCCAAGCGGGCGGGCATCAAGGAAGTGATTCTTTGCTGGCAAAATGAGAAGGATATTCAGGAGATCAACCCCCTTTATATTAAGGGTATGAAGTTCCATTTTGTGAAAACCATGCAGCAGGTATTAGAGGCTGCACTTTCTTAATTCGTCAAAAAATGACCCCAAAAAGTTTTGATTTTTAACTTCTGTTTAATATTTTCGCACAAATTGTTTAAAAATATGAAAAAATTACTAACCATTTCATTCGCACTGTTTGCCTTAAATGCTGCAAACGCACAAACATTAACTTCTAAAAAAGGCGAAGCTTATTTGCCTGAAAAAGACGATTGGGCTATTGGTTTCAACGCCAACAACCTGTTCCGTTATGTAGGTAATGCTTTCAACGGCAATACCAATAACGCAGCTCCTTCTTTGACCAACTGGGTAAGCAACTCAATTGTTGGTAAAAAATTCACTTCTGCGACTACTGCTTACCGCGTTGTTGCTAACATTGGTTTCGGAACTGAAACTGAAACTGACGAGCAAAGCAGCAACACGAACAAATACACTGAAAGTGGATTTGATGTTAGCTTAGGTTTGGGTAAAGAATGGCGTAGAGGCAAAACTCGTCTGCAAGGTTACTATGGTGCTGATGTTTTGTTGAACGTAAGTTCTAGTTCCACTAAAGAAACAAACACAAGCAATTTGACTCAGTTTAAAGAGCAAAAAGACAAAAATGGCTTAGGATTAGGTATCGGTGTTAATGGATTCTTGGGTGCAGAATATTTCTTGTTCCCCAAAATCTCCATCGGTGCTCAATACCAGTATGGATTGACAGTACGCATGCAAGGTGCTGGTGAATTAACTACCACTCCTTGGTCTGGTGCTGCTACTACAGTAAAAGGAAGCAAAACATCTTCAATTGGTTTAGGTAATGTAGGTGTTGCTTCAATGAATTTGACGCTTCATTTCTAATTAGTATCAACTGAATAATTTTGGAGGCTGCCTTTTGGTAGCCTCTTTTTTTTGTTTTCCGGTGAACAAATCAAAACTTTTTTTGTCAATTTATTTTCATGTTGGTTGTTTTAAGGTTAAGACATTCCCCCATTTTCATGGGGGAATTTTTATACGTACAATAAAAAGATTCCTATTGCAGTTATCTTTATATTACAGACCTTTTACAGTTGTGAATCACAAAATCAATCTTTTACTCATTGGTTTCTTTTGGCTTCTCACTCCTCGGTTAATGGCTCAAACACTGGGAGGAAATGCTGCCTATTCCTTTTTGCGGTTTCCGGCCTCTCCCCAGTTAGCGGCACTGGGAGGTGTGAATGTTGCTCATGCAACAAAAGATGTGGCCCTGACTGTTCAAAATCCGGCCTTGCTCGATGCTTCCATGCATGCCCAAATGGCCACCAATTTCAACGCCCTTTATGACGGAGTGAAAAATTATCACTGGATGCTTGGCTACCGGCATCCCGGCCTTGCAACCAATTTTTCCGCCTCGCTTCAGTTCTTTGATTATGGTTCCATCACGCAAACCGATGCTGCGGGTACCGTTTTTGGAACCTTGCGTCCAAGGGACCTGGTGTTTCAGATCACAGCCAGCCGCTCGTATCTCACAAAATGGAATTATGGAATGACACTGAAATGGATTGCCTCCAACTATGGTATGTATCGTTCTCAAGCTGCTGCAGTGGATGTAGGGCTGTTGTATAAGGATACGGCCCGATTCTTTCAGGCCGGCATCACGGTCATGAATATGGGCGTACAAATCCGTCGTTACAATTCGGCTGTCTCTGAAGAATTGCCTTTTGACCTGGTACTGGGCGTGTACAAACAATTGGAAAATGCGCCCATCCGTTTTTCATTTACGGCCCATCATCTGCATCAGTTTGATATAGATTACAATGATCCGGCTTTTAATGCCGAGACGGGAGTTCCTCCTGTAAACAACCGAAAATTCACCATCAACAAGCTGTTTCGTCATTTTGTATTGTCCACACAACTTTTAATTGGACAAAAAGTGGAAGTAACAGCGGGTTATAATTTTTTAAGAAGAAATGAATTGCGGATTCCGAATGTAGCCAACGGGCTTACCGGTTTTTCGCTGGGGGTAGGTGCCCTGCTACCGAAATTGCAAATCCGATATGCACGCACGTATTTTCAGAATACAACGGCTTACAATCAACTGGGATTGAATTTGCCTCTCAATCTTTATTTTGGTTTGGGGAAATGGGGCGAAAAAATAGGATGGTAATGGTCAATCCTCAAAACAGAGGAATACTTATCATGTGCTACTGCTGAACTTATGATGCAGACTTTTTGATTTTTTCTCCAAAAAGCAACTCTACCAAAACGTTGTAAAGGAAATGTACGATCATTGGTAAAAGTAAACCATTGCTCCAATAAGCCAGTAGGTGAAACCCCAACGCAAAAGGTATGATTTGAAGAATGGCACGTTCTCCTTGTGTGCCATGTCCAAATGCAAAAACAACGGCACTGATAATGGCAGATAAAATCCAGATTTGTCCGGTTTGTAGTTGCATCATTTGAAACAATACACCTCTGTAAATATACTCTTCGCAAAATGCCGCTGCCAAACAGGCAAAAACCCATACGATCCGGTCTGTGGTCGTGTCAGGAAGTAAATGCTTGAGGGTGCTTTCCTGTGTTTGCCTGGTTTGTTTTTGCGTGAACCATGCAAGCGATAAGGCCAGAACTAAAAACAACAATCCAGCCAACAAACTCCATACTGTAAGCTTCGAACCCATCTGAATTTTAATGTGTTCAAAACGCGCTGCCACAAATGCTATGATTGAAATAATCACTTGCATAGCGATCGATTGCAGGTAGATGGGCGTCTTTGCCAAAAGAGCCCCTTCGTTCATTGCTTCCAGTTTTTTGATGTTTTGATAACTGATTGCAGATAAATAAGGGAGCAACGCAACAACGATGATCAGAAACAGCAGACTCATTGTGGTAAAGATGGGGTTTCTGACTGTGATAACAGGGTTTGATGCAGCGTTAAAATTTGAGGGATCAGCAATTGTTGCTCATCGTTGGAAAGAACATAGGTGCAGAGTTTCATTTTCAGGCTTTCTTCAATTTGGTGTTTCATGCGTTCCAGAACCTGCTCTCGTGCAACCCGGTCTCGTTGCATAACACGTTGTATGCGCAGAACTACAGGTGCTGTAACGCCAATGATGGCATCCAGTCCGGTTGCTGTTCCACTCTCAAATAAGAGGGCCGCCTCTTTGATGGCGTAGGGAGCTTTTTGTTGCCGGAACCAGTTTTCGGCAGCTTGAATGGTTACGGGATGTACCAATGTATTGAGCAGTTCCAGTTTTTTGGGGTCGTTGAATACTTTGGCTGCAAGAAAAGGCTTATTGAGAATACCGTTGTCGTATGTTTCCGGACCAAAATGCTTGATAACAGATTGTTTGAGACCGTCATCGGTTTGCATGAGCTCTTTGGCAACCAGGTCGGCATAGAATACCGGAATCCCCAGTAATTCAAACACTTTTGCGACCGTGCTTTTGCCGCTTCCAATTCCTCCTGTGAGTCCGATTTTTAGCATTGTAAACGATGGGGGCTCGTTGAAGAGAGTACTTGTTCCCTAACGATAGGTGCAAAAAAAAGGACCGTAAGTGGTTCACATTTACGGTCCCGGATTTGATTATTTTTTTTCTTCGGTCACTTTGTTTTGTTGAACGGTCCAATCCAGACTGATGGAGCTCTTTTCGATTTTAATGTAGCTCCCCGGATTGATTTCAAGTGAAAGGGTATTGTCGTCGTTCACTTTATTGACGACTCCGTGGATGCCGGCAATGGTTACGACTTTATCACCTTTTTGCAGATTGTCGATGAACTGCTTTTGCTGTTTTGCTTTTTTAGCCTGCGGACGAATCATAAAAAGCCAGAAAACGAGAATCATTAAGCCTAAAAAAACGAGTTGAATGGTACCGCCACCGTTTTTGGGGTCTGCCGCTAAGAGAAACAAGAAATGTGTCATGGTTTGTTTTTATTTTTTGGATAATACTTCACCTTCAAAACGTAAGGTGTAGTTCTGTTCTTTTGTGTTACAGGTTACGTTGATGTATTTGCTGGCATGGCCCGCTCTTCCGCTGCTGTTGAATTCGGCTTTGATTTCACCTTCCTGTCCGGGTAAAATGGGTTCTTCCGGTTTCGAAGGAACTGTACATCCGCAGCCGGCTTGCACATTGGTAAACACAAGCGGTTTAGTGCCGGTATTTTTGAAATGAAAGGTGATGAGCACTTTCTCACCATCCATCACTTTGCCGAAATTTTGTGAAGAGTCCAGCCATAAAACCTTCGTCCAGTTGGAAGAGTCCACATCGGACTGTTCCGGTACACCGGCAGCTTGTGAAATGGTTGTTTCTTTCTTGTTGTTTGTTGCGTTGTTACAAGCGTTCAACAAGGCAAAAAGGGAAAAGGCAATCAATACTTTTTTCATTTTTTACAATGTTAAGGTGCAAATGTACAAGGAATCCGCTGTTCTATGATTTTTTAAAATTCACTTTATGCAACTTGTTTTGGGTTGCCAGTTCCTTGTGAATACTGTCCAGGATTCCATTGACAAAATGACCACTCTGCGGTGTGCTGTAATCTTTTGCCAGATCAATGTATTCGTTGATGGTGACTTTAGGTGGAATGGTTTCGAAATAAAGAAATTCGCAAATGCCCATCCGCATCAGGATCATATCCAGCAACGCCGTGCGTTCCGGATCCCAGTTCTGTAATTTGGAAGAAACTAAATCACTGCAAACAGATTCCTTTTCAATGACACTGACGAGCAGCTCGCGGGCGTATTTCATTTTTTCCGCCGTAACAAAATTTTGAAAATTGTACGTATGCGGCTTTTGAAGGAAATTCAACATCAGCAAATTCATCATTTCACAATCGTCTTCCCAGTGTAAAAAGAGTTCTTCGATTTGCGATTCCAGATTTTCATTGGGTAACATCAGATCTGTGAAAATGAATTCCAGGATTTCTTTTTCTTCCTTTTTGTTGCGTTCGGGTTTGGCAATGTATTGTTTGTAAACCTCCGAATCCGTTAATTCGATGTAGAGTTTTCGGATCCAATCTTCCAGTCCAAAGCGTTCGGGTTTGATTTCCTTCAGCGCTTGTTGATAGGAGGGCTGTTCAAGAATCTTCCAAAGGACCTCGTTACCTGCAATTTTTACATTCACGTTTAAATCGGCCGAAGTGGGTAAGTGTTTGGATGCTTTTTGCAATGCATCACGCTCTGCGTAACGTGCCGTTTCTGTCAGGATATAGGTTAAGGTAATGAATAGCTGCCGGCTTTGGTCTAAATGGTTTTCCAGGGTGCGCAATGCCGCTTCCTTCGTAATGCTCCCGTCTGCTGCTGTGCAGGTATAGAGGGTTTGCATGACTTTAACTCGGATATTTCTTCTGCTGATCATTGTGGAAAGAACTTTTTTTGGAGGTGCAAATATACAGGAAACAGCTACATGAATACCGAAGCCTTTTGAAAGACATACAGGAATCGGACAGATGGACTGATAATCATATTGGGATGGTCATTGTACATGAAAATTTGTCCATTTCTCTGACAGTTCTATTCGGTTTTCTGCATAATTGCTATGAAAACTGCAATTTTTTCTGATTTGTTTCCGATGGCATGCTATTCGCTTACCTTTGCCCGCTTGACGGAATCAACATTTCGGAAAGTTGCCGGTACAAGGCAAGAACTTCATTTAAAAACAAAAAAACATAAACTATGGCTAAGAAGTTAAATGTAACTCCTTTGCATGACAGGGTAATCGTTAAACCAGCCCCTGCCGAAGAGAAAACAGCGGGTGGTATCATTATCCCTGACACTGCAAAAGAAAAACCACAGCGTGGCACAATTGTAGCTGCAGGACCCGGTAAAAAAGATGAACCCATGACGGTGAAAAGCGGTGATACGGTTCTTTACGGGAAATATGCCGGTACAGAAATTAACATCCAGGGAGAAGATCTCCTCATCATGAGAGAAAGCGATCTGCTCGCTATTGTTTAAGACCTGACACAAACAAAGCCTTTGAATAAGGTTGTTGTAATCAGGTGTTTCCATTTTATTAATTTTTTAAACTGAATGATCATGGCAAAACAAATCTTCTTCGATCTGGAAGCAAGAAATAAAATGAAAAAAGGCGTTGATACATTAGCCAACGCTGTTAAAGTAACACTGGGTCCAAAAGGACGCAATGTTGTTATTGAAAAGAAATTCGGTGCACCTGCTGTTACAAAAGACGGTGTTACTGTAGCGAAAGAAATTGAACTGGAAGATGCAATTGAAAACATGGGTGCTCAAATGGTGAAAGAAGTAGCATCTAAAACTGCAGATGTAGCCGGTGACGGTACAACAACTGCAACCGTACTGGCTCAATCCATTATCACCGAAGGGTTGAAAAATGTGGCTGCCGGTTCCAATCCCATGGACCTGAAACGTGGTATTGATAAAGCGGTTGAAAAAATAATCGAGCATTTAAAATCACAGTCTCAGGCTGTAGGAAACGACAACAAGAAAATTGAAGCGGTAGCGACCATTTCAGCCAACAACGATCCGTTCATCGGAAAGTTGATTGCAGAAGCTATGCAAAAAGTGGGTAAAGATGGTGTGATCACCGTAGAAGAAGCAAAAGGAACCGATACAACTGTTGAAGTTGTTGAAGGTATGCAATTCGATCGCGGATACATCAGCCCGTATTTCGTTACCAACAGTGAGAAAATGGAAGCTGAATTGCAAAACCCGATGATTCTCATCTACGATAAAAAAATATCGGCGATGAAAGACATCCTCCATATTCTGGAAAAAGTTGCGCAAAGCGGTCGTCCTTTATTGATCATTGCAGAAGATCTGGAAGGCGAAGCACTGGCTACTCTGGTGGTAAATAAATTACGCGGAACTTTAAAAGTTGCAGCTGTAAAAGCTCCCGGATTTGGTGATCGCAGAAAAGAAATGCTGCAAGACATCGCGATCCTTACAAAAGGTATTGTCATCAGCGAAGAACAAGGTTACAAACTGGAGAATGCAGATCTTTCTTATTTGGGTCAGGCAACTTCTGTAACAATTGACAAAGACAACACAACCGTTGTAGGTGGAAAAGGTAAGAAAGATGATATTCAGGCTCGTATCAACCAGATTAAAGCACAGGTTGAAGTAACGACCTCTGATTATGATAAAGAGAAATTACAAGAGCGTTTGGCTAAACTGAGCGGTGGTGTGGCCGTATTGAACATCGGTGCTGCAACTGAAGTGGAAATGAAAGAGAAGAAAGATCGTGTAGACGATGCTTTACATGCCACTCGTGCTGCCGTTGAAGAAGGTATCGTTCCGGGAGGTGGTACAGCGTTCATTCGTGCTGTAAGCGCTTTGGATACGTTCCGCAGCAGCAACGAAGACGAGAAACTGGGTGCCGCCATTGTGCGTCGTGCACTTGAATCTCCAATTCGTACGATTGTTGAAAACGCAGGACTCGAAGGAAGTGTGATCGTTAATAAAATTAAAGAAGGCAAAGGCGACTATGGTTTCAACGCCCGTACAGAGGAATTTGAAAACCTCTTCAAAAGCGGTGTAATTGATCCAACTAAAGTGGCACGTGTTGCCTTGGAAAATGCAGCTTCTATTGCAGGTATGTTGTTGACAACAGAGTGCGTAATTGCTGACAAACCAAAGCCTGAAGCTCCTGCAGCTCCAATGGGTGCTCCCGGAATGGGCGGAATGGATTATTAATCCTTTCAAATCTTGCAATAAAAAAACCGTTCAGCTTGCTGAACGGTTTTTTATTTTATTGTGTACCCTCAATTTGCAAGGACTTGAATTTTGGGGCCGAAGATTCTGGATAAAGAATCTTTTACGGCAGTGGTGTCTGATAAAGGTCGGGGGATGTTGAATACAACAGCGTATTGAACACTGTCTGTGGTTTCAAGAACAACCTTATGGCCCAACGTGTTTAATTTGGCAACACGTGCAGTCATTTTTTCCTTTGTTCCGTTTTCAAGCACCAGTTTGAATTGCTGTGTTGGAACCGATTGTGTTAAGGTTGTATCGGGCGTTGTTTCCGGTATGGAGTCTGTTTGTACAACAGGTGTCAGATTGGTGGTATCGAGAGAAGGATCCGAGTCTGCAGAACTGTTTTTGCCCGGAAGTAATAAATAAACAACCCATACAATTAAACAGAGAGCAAGCAATGAACCCAAAATCACAATCAGTTTTTTAGAAGTAGCGGGGGCATTGTATGAAAAATCCTGTTCCTGGATTTCAGTTTTTTGACGGGTTCTGTCTTTTAAGACGTATTCACTTTGAGGCGGCTCGGCATTGGGTAATCCTTGCTGAAAAGAAAAGGCACCGTGACCTGTTTTTACAATCGAGCCAATACCTTTAATGGTAAAGGGCTTCCCAATGTTCAATAATTGAATGCCGTTATTCAGATACGATTCCAGATCACTATGCGCAAGCGGTTTCATTTTGCCGGAATGTTCTACCAGATATTGTAACAATTGCTCATCAAACGTATGAACCTGATTGTTCTGAAAGGTTATTGTATCGGGTGGCCAGGGTTGATCTTTGATCTCCTGTACGTTTACAGAAGGGTTTAATTCGAAGGTGCCGATTCCCGGTAAGATTAATGATTTGTGCTGGTATAGATATTGGGCTAAAAGATCCTGAACTTTCACGTAATTTTTCATCAAACTTATAAAAAACTAAGGGGAGTGCCAAGAATTTCAATTTACAGTCGGGATCTACAGATTAACTTTGACGCATGAATGAAAAATTGTCGGATGAGAATCAGCAGTTTATTCAATGGTGGGAACAGCATCGTGCCAAAGAAAAAAAATGGTTGCATCAGCTAAGTATTGGTTTACCACTAGGGCTCGTTTTTGGGTTTCCGGTCTTTCTAAGCCTGCTCTTTAGAGGTTGGTATAAGCGTATGCCTTATGTTTCAGGCACACAGTTTACTTTAATCTTAATGGCTTGTCTTGGTATTGCCGTTTTTTATGCCATCTTCAAGATGCGTTTTAAATGGGAAATGAATGAACAACGATACATGGAGTTGAAACGAAAAGCAGAACTTGAAACTGAAAAAACAATAATAAATTCTTGAGTTATGAAAAATTGGATGATCGGCACTGTGCTTATTTTTTTGATTGCGTCCTGTGCCAAAGAGCAGCAATGCAACTATACCGGCGGTACTACTCAGGCTCCGGATGCGGAGGAGTTGATGGTAACCGACTATCTGAATACGCAAGGGCTTTCGGGTGTGGCCAAAGAACTCGACAATTCCGGTATGTACTATATAATAGACGCAGCGGGGAATTCGGATCGGCCGAAACAATGCAGTCGTATCAGTGTTAGTTATGTAGGAAGTTATTCCAATGGGATTACATTCGATCCCAAGCCGGGAAGCGGAATCTCCAGAAGCACCGCAACCTTTGAATTGTATCAATTGATTGAAGGGTGGAAACGTGCTTTGCCGTTAATTGGCGAAGGTGGTAAAATGCGCTTGTTTGTCCCGCCGTCATTGGGTTATGGAGCAGATGGAATCATTGATCGTAGCACAGGTTTTTATATTATTGAAAAGAACGCCATGTTGGTATTTGATATTGAATTGATCAATGTCAACTAAAAGGCTGTTCCCGTTTGAAAGTTCTGTTGCTGTATAACGCCTGCATATACTCAATGCTTGTTTGTTTTCAGTAATTTCGCTCAAACGATCTACGCTTGTCATACGAACCCATTTCTGTATTTGATATTTTTAAAATTGGCATTGGTCCTTCCAGTAGTCATACGCTGGGACCTTGGCGTGCTGCGCTGCAGTTCATTCAAACCATTCGGCAAAAAGGACTTTTGGATCAGTTAACATCCATTCGGGTTCTTCTATACGGCTCACTGGCAAAAACCGGGAAGGGACATGGTACAGATATCGCTGTGCAATTGGGATTGATAGGTGAGGATCCGGTAACCTATGAAGTTGCGCTTATTGAGCAACAAATTGCGGATATAGCATTGCAACAAGTACTGTGGGTTGGCAAGACCAAGCACATTGCTTTTCATCCCGGAACGGATATTGAATTCTGGATGACGGAAAGTCTTCCGTTTCATCCCAATGCTTTAACCTTTCTTGCCGCTTTCGATTCGGGCGCAAATATTTCCGAAACCTATTATTCGGTTGGAGGCGGTTTTGTTGTTCAGGAACACACGGGATCTCTACAGTCAGATACATCTGTTGCTCAAACGAAAATTGTTTCTCAGCATTTGCCCTTTCCAATTGATACGGCTCATGACCTATTACATTGGTGCATGAAAACCGGTATGACGGTTAGTGAAATTGTTATGGAAAATGAAGGAGCCTGGCGCGAAGAACAGGCAACCCGTGAAGGCTTGTTGAGAATTTGGAGTGAAATGAAGCAATGCATTTACAAGGGTTGTCATACCGAGGGCTATCTTCCCGGAGGTTTGCAGGTTAAACGAAGAGCTGCAGGTTTGAATCAACGATTGCTGCAAGGAAGAACGTATTCGGATTTCGCTTCCTGGCTTACCGCCATTCAACAAGGCGGAGATCATTTTAAATATACACTTGACTGGGTTAGTTGTTTTGCTTTGGCGGTAAACGAAGAAAATGCATCATTTGGCCGTGTAGTAACCGCTCCAACAAACGGAGCGGCAGGAGTCATTCCTGCTGTCTTGTTGTATTATCTCGTTTTTTGTGAGAACAACGAAGAACAGATTTTACGCTTTTTGCTGACAGCCTCAGAGATAGGAAGCATTTTCAAAAAAGGGTCCACGATTTCGGCTGCAATGGGCGGTTGTCAGGCAGAAATTGGTGTTTCTTCTGCTATGGCCGCTGCTGCCTTAACCGAATGCATGGGCGGCACACAAAGGCAAGTGTTGATGGCTTCTGAAATTGCAATGGAGCATCACCTGGGACTAACCTGTGATCCCATAGGCGGATTAGTGCAAATTCCATGTATTGAACGAAACACAATGGGAGCCATCAAAGCCATCACAGCGTCACAACTGGCATTGCAAAGCAGTCCGGACTTTGCCAAAGTTTCTCTCGATGCCGTAGTTAAAACCATGTGGGAAACGGCTGTTGACATGAGTCACAAATACAAGGAAACGGCAGAAGGAGGCTTGGCGGTTCATATACCTCTGGCTCTTAGTGAGTGTTAAGGGTTTTGAAACTGCGAAAGAAGGGTTAAAAATGGCTCTTTCTGTTTAAAAATTGCGTCCGGAGTCGCAAAAAATACTGTTCTTTGCGCAACAAATTTAAAGACAGTATGTTGCTCTTTTGTTTGTAAATCAATAACTTTCTTTAATCGGTAACAGCAAAATATGGCAAGTCTTTCAGATAAACAGGATTTAAAACGTCCAATAGGTCGATTGCTGCAGTTATTCAGGCTTGAACGTAAAGAGATCGGTTCCATTTACTTGTTCGCCATTTTAGCCGGTTTGTTGCAGTTGTCTTTACCTCTAGGCATCCAGGCCATAATCAATTTTGTTTTGGCAGGTCGTGTTTCCACCTCAATGGTTGTTTTGATTGTGCTGGTCGTGTTGGCCGTTTTTTTTACAGGGCTTCTGCAGATCGGGCAAATGAAAGTGATCGAGCGAGTGCAACAGCGATTATTTACACGCTATGCTTTTGAGTTCGCATGGCGCTTGCCTAAACTGGATTTACAAAAGGCGGACAATTATTATTTACCTGAACTGGTGAATCGTTTCTTTGATATTATCTCCTTGCAAAAGAGCATCAGTAAGTTGTTGCTGGATATACCCACTGCTACCATACAGGTTTTGTTTGGGCTCCTGTTGTTATCGCTCTACTCAAACGTATTTATTTTCTTTTCCATTTTTATTTTACTCGTTGTGTTTCTTATTATCCGTTACACGGGAACGATGGGGTTGAAAACAAGTCTGGAAGAAAGTGAATATAAATATGCAATTGCCGGCTGGTTGGAAGAGGTCGCGAGGGTTCTTAAATCATTCAGGTTTTCAAGAGGCACTCAATTACCGGTTCAAAAAACGGATGTATTAGTGGGGAATTATCTGGATGCCAGAACACGTCATTTTAAAATTTTGCTTTTTCAGTATTGGGCTTTAATCGGGTTTAAGATTGTTATTACTGCGGGCATGTTGGTTGTTGGTGGAGTATTGCTGGTACGTAATCAAATCAATGTGGGTCAGTTTGTGGCAGCAGAAATTGTCGTTATCACGGTTTTGTCTGCTGTTGAGAAATTAATTCAGAGTCTGGAAAAGGGATACGATGTGCTTACCAGTGTTGAGAAGCTTGGAAAAGTAATCGATAATGAAATTGAAGAACATGGTATGCTGGAATTAAAGGATGAACCTTCGGGATTATCGTTGGCATTTCAAAAGTTGGGTTTTGGCTATTCTGTTGATTCCTTGGTTTTAAGTGATTTGAACTTTGAAATCAAGAGTGGCGAAAAAGTTTGTATCATGGGAAAGGATGGTTCGGGCAAAACAACTTTGCTCAAACTGTTAACTGGTGCCTATTCTACTTTTAGCGGAAATTTACTCATAAATGATTTGCCTATTGGCAATTACAGTTTAGAGTCGTTGCGTTCCAGAATTGGGATTTTGTTTCGGCAACAGGATATTTTTCAAGGTACGTTGTATGAGAATATTGCACTGGGAGATCGAACGGTTGCTGCCGATCACATCATCAGGATGGCTGAAATTTTAGGGCTTCAAGATTTTATTGCATCACAAAAGAAGGGTCTGGACACATTATTGGACCCTACGGGTAAGCGTTTGCCACAGGGAATCATACAAAAAATTCTGTTACTCCGTGCTTTTGTTTCGGGTTCACGCCTTTTGTTACTGGAAGAACCTTGGTTTGGATTTGACGATGTTTGTTCTGCCCGGATTCAATCCTATTTGTTAAACGCGCTGCCCGGTACAACTGTGCTTGTAATCAGTAACGATGCGGCGTTCGCAAAACAATGTGACCGTGTAATTGTATTGGAAAACGGTTCGGTTAAAACCATTGGAAAGCCATCTGAAAACTTATAAACTGAATATTACATATATGCAGTTCCTCACAAAAGAAATTGATTCAAAGCTTGGCATTGACCCCGAGTGCTATCAACATATTTACAGAAACAATAAGGGTGGAAACATTCGTAAAGTATTCTGGGTTGTTGTAATAACAATGGTTGTGTCCCTGTTTATTCCCTGGACACAGAATATCCGGAGTGAAGGAAGCGTGACAACCTTGCGCCAGGAGCAACGTCCACAACAAATCAACAACATCATTGCCGGCCGGATCGTAAAATGGTGGGTAAAAGAAGGTGATTTTGTGAAACAAGGAGATACGATCCTGCAATTGGCAGAGATCAAGGATGATTATCTGGATCCTAATCTGTTACAACGTACAGAACAACAATTAGGCTCCGAACAATTGACTATTGATTTTTACAAAAGTAAAGTGCAGGCTACCATGCAACAATTGGAAGCGCTTGAAAATGAACGCGAGTTAAAACTGCGCTCCATTGACAATAAAGTCATACAAACGCAACGGAAAGTGCAGAGTGACAGTATGAAAGTTTCTGCATTATTGAATGAAATGAGTGTGGCAGACCGTCAGTTGGAAGGGGCAACACGGATGTTTGAAAAAGGAGTGATTCCGCTTACGGAATTTGAACGAAGAAAAGTGCTGCATCAAAATGTAGCGGCGCGACTCACTACAGCTCAAAATGATTACAATAATTCCAGACAGGATTTGCTGATACTGCAAATTGAAAAGAACGGTACGATACAGGAGTATGCCGAAAAGATTGCAAAAACAAGAGGTGATCAATATCAGTCGCAGTCTCAAATTGCAAGCGGACAAGGAAAAGTTGCCAAGCTTCAAAATCAGTTTGATAATTACCGCATTCGTAGCGGTCAATATTTTGTTTTGGCGCCTCAAGACGGACAAGTGATCAAGGCGAAAAAATCAGGTATCAATGAAATTGTAAAGGAAGGCGAAATGATTGTTGAGATTGTTCCAAAACAATATCAACTTGCTGCAGAAATATGGGTCAATCCGATGGACTTGCAATTATTAAATCTTGGGCAGAAAGTGCGGTTTATGTTTGACGGGTTTCCTGCCATCGTTTTCAGTGGATGGCCTCAAGCGTCTTATGGAACTTTTGGAGGAACCATCATTGCCATTGAAACCAACCGCAGCGACAATGGTATGTTTCGCGTATTGGTTACGGAAGATACATCGGATCGGAAGTGGCCCCCTTCCTTAAAATTAGGTACAGGAACGGTAAGTTTTGCCTTATTGAAGGATGTTCCCGTTTGGTATGAATTGTGGCGTAAGATCAATGGCTTCCCACCCGATTTTTATGACGATATGGAAATGAAGAAAAACGACAAGAAAAAGAAATTGGATAAGCACAAATTATAAAAGATGTACATGCGCATAATGTTCATGCATTCTAAATCACTTCTTGTCACCGGATTGATATGGGTCTGTACTTTTATGAATCCAATTTTGGGACAAGATACCATTCGGATATTAACCGAAGAGCAGTTTCTGGCAATTGTAAAAGCAAATCATCCTATTGCAAAGCAATCCGATTTGCTGATCAAGCAAGCTAATGCCCAACTTTTAGAAGCGCGTGGTCTTTTTGATCCCTTTTTCATGTTTGACAACCAACGAAAAACATTTGACGGCAAAACGTATTTCAATTATTCTAATGGAGAGTTGTCTGTTCCAACCTGGTACGGAGTGAGTCTATACACAGGAATTGAAAACAATACCGGCGACTTCATCAATACAGAACTAACCAAAAACAAAAGCAGTTATGCTGGCGTCAGCATTCCTTTGTTGAAAGATCTTGTACTGGATAAACGTCGTGCGGTTTTGCAACAAAGTAAACTCTTCCTGAGGCAAAGCAGGTCTGAAAGAAGAAATCTGTTAAACGACTTGTTTTTAGAGGCTTACCAGGCCTACTGGAACTGGGCCAGAAATTATGAGACTTATTTGATATTGGGCAATACGATACGTGTCAATGAATTTCGATACGAGTTGGTCAAACAGTCGTTTGAGCAAGGTGATCGTGCTGCAATAGATACCTCCGAGGCACTTGCACAACTGTTGCAATTTCAACAGCAAAGGGAAGAGGCATGGCTTAATTACAAAAAGTCTTCTTTTGAATTGTCGGTTTTTTTATGGTCGCAAAATCAACCGGTTTACTTGACAGAACGGGTCATTCCCGACACCGTGTGGAGCAAGCAAACATTTCAACAGGTGCTGCTTCCTCCAATTAATGAGTGGATCAGCAATGTTGCGCAACATCCCAAACTTCAAATGCTGGACTTTAAGCAGCAATCAATGGAAGTAGAACGCAAGTTGAAATTCCAGAGCATGCTGCCGAAAGTCAATCTTAAATATAATTTTTTACAAAGCGGTTACGATCCATTGAAAGGGGTGGGACTGAATTTTATGGATAACAACTATAAATTCGGATTGAATGTGGCTGTCCCTGTTCCAAACAGGAATGGAATCGGGCAGTATCGGTCTGCGAAAATTAAAGTTCAGTCGATTCAATTAGATCGCTCATATATGCAGTCAACGATCGAGAATAAAATTTTCTACTATTACAATGAAGTTTCGAATCTTCGTAAACAGATAGAAATAGTTGAACAAGCAAGGAAACAGTATCAGGCGCTCTTTGATGCCGAATTTCTGAAATTTGGACTAGGAGAAACCACGCTTTTTTTGATGAACATGCGTGAAAATAAATTATTGGAAGTGGATCGAAAATTAATTGAGTTAAAGGCTAAATATCTTCAATCGGTTGCTTCTCTCAACTGGGCTGCCGGACTGTTGAATTGATTCTATTCATTATATAAATTAGTTAGATCTCTGTTGCCCGTATTGTTCAAGTACCAGCCGGTATTGTTTATTCCATTTGATAAGGCCCATTTCCAAAAATTGGTATATCCTTTTAAAAAGTCGGTTCCTTCCTTAAGATGTGGAATGGCCTCCGGTACACTTAATGCCCATGGCAGGTTGGATTTCGATTTGTAGAAATTATTGGTTTGTGGATTTGTATTGTCCTGATTGAGTCCAAAGAATGATGGATCTGCTTTTGTTGTTGGCTTAAAACCCGGCAAATGAATTTCCTTGCCTCTGATTTGATTAGAGATTAAATATGGGTTGATGATTAAATCTCCTGCTGATATGGCGTAAGATTCGGTTGCAAATCGAATGGTTAAATTTGTTGTGTCGGGAGTAACACGCGTACTCCCGGGTTTCGTATTGATTCCTATTGTGCCGGGGTTGATCATGAACTTATTGACATTGTCATATACAATAATATTGGCATAATCTTGTCCACTTTCTACGCCATTTGAACTTCTAACCAACCAGGGTGCATTACTTGTTTTTGTTCCGCTGGCCGAACGAATCATGGCAGGCGTAATTCCGTCCAGTTGAATGGCAAATCCATTTTGATATGAACTTCCTGCCGCCTTTACAATATAAATAACTTTGAGATCTACTAACTTGTTTTGCGCATTTGTGATTTTATTGATTCGATAGGACAGAACCAAATCATTAAAATCATAATCACCCAAACCCGGCCAGAGGTCTTCAAATAAGAGTGTTCCAAATCCGTTTGCAGATGGATAAAAGTTGTTAAAGGCCCGTTCGGAGTCGTTTGGATAGGCATCATCCGCATCTGCTACTCCGTCATTGTCTGCGTCCTGTATTGCAGCTATAGGCGAACAGTTATCCGATGGGTTTGAAGAGTAGATTCCCGGAATGGCTATGTCGTCAATATTATAGCGCGTTGTTCCTCCTGACCCTACAAAACTGATCATGATTTTGTAGAGTTTGTTGTTGTTGACAATGGAAGATGGTATTGTAAATGTTACATTCTGCATGGAGGTTGGGAGATTATTCCCCAATGAAGTCGTGTAATAGTCGAGTGAATCAAAACGAGTAATTGGACTTTCAAAAGATGGTACATTTTGATCGTATGATATGTAGGATGCAATGACTCTCCTTATTGTTGCTGCACCGCTTGCTTCAAATTTTAGTTTGAGTGAGATTTGATTGCCATTAACCATGATCCAGGGTGATTTGACCCAGCAAGCATCCGGGTTTAGGTTGCTAGGCGTCAAACTGCGCAATGACCAGTTTCCGGTAATCGTATGAGCGGTAGCGGTAGTGTATCTGATATCTCTGAAACTCCAGCAAAGGGTCATGTCAACAGATTGTCTTCCGCTTTCTGCTGTTAATACGGGAAGGGGCGATTGTGCGTTGCTTAGATTGCTTAAGAATAAGCTAACTGCTGAAAGGAAATATGTTCGAATCGATTTTATCATCTTGTTTCATTAAGGTTTATTCAGTGATGTCAAACGTTACAAAATCAAACTTTATCTGATTTTCAATAATCGGCACAGTTTGTTCAATGGAACCATATCGAATCGTTAATTCATCAGTGTTTGCCGGCACCGTGAATTTTGTGCTGAAAGATTTTCCCATTTCTATTTGGACCGTATAAATTAATTCCGATTTGTCTTTGTTGTATATATTAAGTGTATTGCTAATGACAACCGGAATTGAAAGTGGCAATACTTCAAAAGTTATGCTACGATCATTAGTCCAATTAAACGTATGTTCCGGGTTTAATTTTTTGAATTCTGAAACGGGTTCAATTGGTTGATTCCTTTTTAAGGAATGTTCTTTTTTACACCCCACTAATGCTGTAAAGAAAAGCAACAGCATAACAATGTTTGACAAAAATTTGGTTTTCATACGTGGTTGGTTTTGTATCCGAATCTGAAAGTGTCAGATTCAAACACATTGGATATTGGTTATCTTAAACGTCAGGGTCACAACAAATTTATTCTTCTTAATCAAACAGACAGATTGTTTGTGAAGCTCGTTTAGGCATATAATTAATAAATCATAAATAAAATACAAGTAAATACTTATTTTAATGGTTTAGGACTAAACTTTTCAATTAAATGTTTAATGATCGATATTTTGAAGATTTATCCTTCTTTATTTATGGGAAACATTAAGCGTTCTATTTCATTAGATTCAATTTTTATAGTCGTTCATATGCGGTGAGATCTTTGAAATTTTATGATAGACAAAAAATCCCCTGCAGACGGGGATTTTTTGTGAATTAAAGGAATTCCTTAGTTAGTTGCTAATCGTTATAAAGATTATTAGGATCCCTGTTTTCAATGTTGTTTAAATACCATGTATTGTATGCAGATCCGTTTGATGAAGCCCACCTCCCAAAATTTTTGTAGCCTTTAAGAAAATCAATTCCTTCGATTAAATACGGGATTGATACCGGAATGTCTAATGCCCAAGGTAGGTTCGTCTTGGATTTGTAAAAAATATTAGCACCTGGTTGCGTGTTGTCCTGATTTAAGCCGAAATAGGAGGAAGATGCTTTGCTTGTTGGACGAAGACCGGGCAAGTGGATTTCTTTTCCTCTTATTTGATTCACGATCAGATAAGGATTGATATTAATATCGTTGGTCCCAATTGCATTTGCACCTGTTGAAAAACTCACAGTCAAATTTGTAGTGTCCGGTTCAACACGGCGGCTTCCTGGTTTTGTATTGACTCCAATCGTTCCTGGGTTGATTAAGAACTTATTGATATTGTCATAAACAATGATATTGGCATAATCTTGTCCGTTTTCAGTACCGTTTGCATTTCTGCTGAGCCAGGAAGCATTGCTTGTTTTGGTGCCTGTTACGGCTGTAATTAGATTTGGGTTCAAATTGTCCAATTGGAAAGCAAATCCATTTTGAAAAGAACTTCCGGTGGCCCTAACGATGTAAACAATTTTAAGTTCAACAACTTTGTTTTGGGCATTGGTTACTTTGTTCGTTCGGTAGGATAAAACAAGGTCGTTAAAGTCATAGTCTCCTAAACCCGGCCAAAGGTCTTCAAAAAGAAGTGTTCCGTATCCATTAGCAGAAGGATAATAATTGTTGTAAGCGCGATTGGCATCATTAGGATAAGCATCTTCATTATCTGCAACACCATCGTTGTCTGCATCCTGTATCAGACTCAAAGGAAAGCAGTTGTTGGAAGGGTCAGAAAAATACAAACCGGGAATTGCAATGTCATCAATATTGTATCGTGTCGTCCCTCCAGTGCCTACGAAGCTGATCATGATTTTGTACACATTGTTGTTGTTTACAATTGATGAAGGAATCGTAAATGAAATATTGTTGGTACTTGTGGGTAAACTGTTGCCGCCACTGGTGGTATATTCAACCGAGTCAAAACGAGTAATTGCACTTTCTTTAAATTGATTCGCATCGTTGTAGGAAATATAAGATGCAATCACACGTCTGATCGTAGCGGCGCCGCTTGCCTCGAACTTGAGTTTCAGGGAAACTTGATTGTTGGTGATTTTGATCCAGGGTGATTTTACCCAGCAAGCGCCCGGATTGAGACTTGTAGGCGAGTTGCTGCGCATTGACCAGCTGCCATTAATGACTTGTGATGATGTTGACGTGTAGGAGATCGCACCAAATGCCCAGCAAGCAGAAGTCTCTACACTTCGATTACCACTTTCTGCAGTCAATGTGGAAAGGCTGGTTTGTGCTGAGGCCAAAGCATTGAATAAAAAACAAATAAGTATTGTTGTGAAAAGTCTTGTAAAAATTTGCATAGGAATATTTTTTAAGTAGTTCTTATTCAACTGTCAAAAAATCGAAGTTGATTTGATTGCCAATAACCGGTACTGTTTTTTTTATCGTGCCATAAGTTACGAGGACTTCTTTCACATGATGTGGGATTGTGATTTGTGAATTAAATTCCTGATTCATGGAAAGGTGGGCATTGAAATACAAATACGTTTGATCGGTGCTGTACACTTTTAATGTGTTGGAAATTTCGGCTGGCACATTCAATGGTGTGACATGAAGTGCTACGGACCGATCGTTCTTCCAGTTAAAGGAGTTGTCAACTTTTAAATCTTTGAAAGCGGTCACTTCTTCAGTTGAAGGATCATTTACACTGTTACGATCCAAATCCTTTTTACAACTGCTAAAAAACAATCCAAGTACCAGTGCGGTGACGACAAAATACGTTTTTAATGTCTTCATAAGGGGGTTGGTTTGATGTAAAAAATAAAACAACCATTGCATCGCAATGACTTGTTTCGGTACGTGATCCAAAAAAAAGAAAGTAAAAACACGTATAAAAATTAAATATTAATACATAAGTATAATATTCAAATAAAATAAGTGTATAGTCTTACTTAAAAGATGTTGAGGTATAGTTTTGCTGTTAAAAACAAGATGAGAAACAAGCTGATCCAAATGACTACATAATACAATGTAAACTTGTTTTGAAAGCGACGATGAAGTTTGAAGTCGTATCCTTTTGGGGTGAGGAGTCTTTGAGTGACGGGTTTTAAACTGATCATGACAAGTAAGAGGTCTTTAAAGAAAAGACCTGCATTTTCTCTCTTGCTTTTAAATTTTAAGTGGTCATAACCAACCATCAAAACGCTTCTTAAAAAATAGGATAAAATAAAAATAGCGACCAGTATGTAGAATATTTTTTGCAGCATCCTTTCAGAATTGTACGGGGTGAAAGATAAATTTTCTTTTTGAATTAAATTCAAGTGTAGGGGATGGTATTTTTATAAAACGAAGCAGATACAAAGAAGTGTTCAGAGTGGTATTGCTTTTCATACGATACAAATCTGCATCTGGAGCCAGATAAAACTGGCGGTATCGTACTGTTTTTAGGTTGTTGATCCCTTTGTTTTCAGACGCATTAATCATGCCGTCTGCACCATAGCCAAAAGCAAGGTTTGCCCATTCGGGAAACCGGTTGTTAGGCGAAAGAAAGGAGTGGATGTTTAACGAGAGCCAATAGGTTTGGCCATTGTAGTCTTTTAACAATCTAGCCGTACCGTTTTTGCCCAGTAAGGAAGGGTTGTATTGCGCATATGGGCTAAATCGGGATGAGATTTTTAAACTTATACGTTGTTCCTTCCATATTTTTTGCTGGGTTGCAAACAATGCGGCTCCTGCGGTATTGGCCAGCATATCTCCAATTGAAAATCCCCATCCCTTTGAAAATCCATCCAAAACTTCAATGATACTCATATATGCCATTGACGTTAATACACTTGTTCCAATTGCTTTGTTGGAAGGTACGCCGCCCCATCGAAGTAAATCATATTGCGTTTGAGCAATTGTATAGGCTGTTGTTGCATGCCCTGCCTTGTCGACTTGAAACCATTCGTGATTGTCGTTAAAAAAATGAAAACGGCTTTTAGGATGTTTTTTATACCATAGGTAATAAAGTCCGATGGAAGTGGCTGTAAAGAGTGCGGTTTCGGCGATCACGATTTTCCGAATTCTGTCGGGCCGGTAGTTTGTGCTGGGCGGCAAAAAATATTGCTGCGCTTTCACTTCCCTTATACAACACGATACAATGAGAAGGAAAACAGCTCCGGCCTTTTGAATTTCATTTAAGCGCATGAAGATGCAAAATAAGGAACCCCGTTAAAAAATGAACATTTCTAAACTTCGTGTTGAAAGAAAAGCTGGAGAATGTTACATTTGAAATCCAAAATTGAAAATGCATGGAATCTACAATACAAGCCAATGTTGAAAAATGGCTGAACGGAAACTACGATCAATCCGTAAAGGATGCAATCAAAGAACTTCAAAAAGAGCATCCTGATGAATTAGCCGATTCATTTTATCGGAATCTTGAGTTTGGTACCGGTGGATTAAGAGGATTAATGGGCGTTGGAACCAACCGGATGAATAAATATACGGTAGGAATAGCAACACAAGGCTACGCAAACTATCTCAATAAATGTTTTGGACAGGGACAGGTAAAATGTGTGGTAGGGCATGATAGCCGGAATAACAGTCGAATCTTTGCTGAAATTACAGCGAATGTGCTGGCCGCAAACGGGATAGAGGTTTTCCTGTTTGAAGCATTACGTCCCACACCCGAATTGAGCTTTGCTATTCGTTACCTTAAATGCCAGGGTGGAGTTGTATGTACGGCATCACACAATCCTAAAGAATACAATGGTTATAAGGCCTACTGGGATGATGGCGGACAATTGGTTCCCCCACATGATAAGAATGTAATTGAGGAAGTGGAATCCATCCAGTCGGTTGATGAGGTGAAATGGAGTGGTGGTGAAGCCCATATCAAATTGATTGGTGCTGAATTGGATGAGGCTTATCTCAACATGATTCAAGGTTTAAGCGTATATCCTGACGTGTGTCGTTTGCAGCAAGAACTGAAAATTGTGTATACTCCAATTCATGGAACGGGAATTACACTGGTTCCTGAAATTTTAAAACGTTTTGGATTTAACAACGTTACAGTTGTAGAAGAGCAAATGAAACCGGACGGAAATTTTCCAACGGTCGTATATCCAAATCCGGAAGAGTCTGAGGCAATGAGCATCGGTTTGAAAAAAGCAAAAGAACTGGATGCCGATATTTTATTGGGGACCGATCCCGATAGTGATCGTGTAGGTATCGGTGTCAAGGATCATCAAGGTAACTGGGTGCTGATGAATGGAAATCAAACGGCTGTTCTGGCGTTCAATTACATGATTGAAGCAAGAAAGGCAAAGGGAATGAGTCGTTCCAATGACAATGTGATGAAAACCATTGTAACTACCGATATGATAGATGCCATTGCGCATGCAAATCAAATTAAATGTTACAATGTGCTGACCGGCTTTAAATGGATTGCCGAAAAAATTAAAGAAACGGAATCCACTGAAAACTATATCATTGGCGGAGAAGAAAGCTACGGATTGCTGATAGGTGATCAATTGCGCGACAAAGATGCTATCAGTGCAGTGGCATTGCTTTGTGAAATGGCTGCCTATGAAAAAAATCAGGGAAGAAGTTTGTATGAAAAATTGATAGACCTCTATGTCCGCTTTGGTTTTTATAAAGAGCATTTGATTTCCATAACGAAGAAAGGAATGAACGGGCAAAAAGAAATTGCAGACATGATGGAGGGTTACAGGACAAATACCCCGAGCTCCATCAATGGATCTCCGGTAGTACAATTGCTCGATTACCAACAGCAAAAGGGGAAAAATTTAGAAACCGGCGAAGAGTGGAGCATCCAATTGCCAAAATCCAATGTGTTGCAATTCATTTTGGCTGATGGCAGCAAAATCTCAGCGAGGCCCAGTGGAACAGAGCCTAAAATCAAGTTTTATTTCAGTGTGCATGCACCTCTTCAAAACCGTTCGGATTTTGACGCCGTTCATCATCAACTGAATCAACGAATTGAAGGAATTCTGGAAGATTTGCAATTGGTGTAACCTTTTTCGTTGAATTGGAATATAATAAAAGATGCATACAATAAAGTGTTGTTTTATATTGGTTGCTTTTCTCGTTGCTTCCTGTACCGTTCAAGCCCCCGTTGAAGATGAAGTGAAGGTGAAAGTATATGAATATTACAATCAATTGGCTTCCGCTACCGATCATATTCAATTTCAAATTGAAAAAATAAATATTCAATCGATCGAGCCTGAAGCAGAGCGAAAGAATGTATATCGTACTACTTTTGTTGCAAACGGATGGGTTGTTTCTGATGCTTTGCCCAGTGACCAGAGCAAAGCGGCTTTTACTGACACTTTAACGATGTTACTGCAGTGGAATGGCTCTAAGTGGATTTCTTTGCCTAAAAATTGAAAGGTATTTTGTAAGTGATGTTTTAAACTGAAAGGAATCATGCGTCGATATGAAGATACATACAGGCATAAGGGGTTGCGAAAAAAATTGGTCGATCTGCTACGGAGCAAAGGCATCACAGATGAAAACGTATTAAGGGCAATCAATCAGGTGCCACGTCATTTTTTTCTGGATACAGCTTTTGATGAAATTGCTTACGAAGACCGTGCGTTTCCAATTGAATCGGGACAAACCATTTCACATCCGTACACGGTAGCGTATCAAACACAATTACTGGATTTGAAGCCATATGAAAAAGTGTTGGAAATTGGTACCGGAAGCGCTTACCAGGCTTGTGTTTTAGCCGAAATGCAAGTTCAGGTTTTTACCATTGAACGTCAGAAGAAGTTGTTTGATTCCAATAAAACACAATTTCCGTTTCTAAAGTCCTATACCAATATTAAATTTTTTTACGGTGATGGTTTTGAAGGACTGCCCACATTTGCACCGTTTGATAAGATCATTATAACCGCTGCAGCACCCTTTATTCCTCCAAAATTAGTTGGACAATTAAAAACAGGTGGCAAGATGGTCATTCCTGTTGATGAGGGTGAATTGCAACGTATGAAACGTCTTACGAAACTGGACGACGGATCGTTTTCAGAAGAATTGTTCGATCAATTTTCATTTGTACCCATGTTATTGGGTAAGCAAAGTAGTTGATCGCATTAATATAGGGCTTTATTGCATTTGCATGCCGTTGTTCATCATTTCCATTTCGCCTTTGGTATTCTTTCTTTTAAACAGGCTTACATCCATTTTGCCGAAGCGGTAATTGACGTTTAGTCGTACAAATGCAGGATCTCTTCGTCTCCAGCTGAATTGATCAAAATAAGGAGATACAGCATAAATGTTATTGCGACGGCTGCTCAAGACATCGCTCCAGTTTACGGAAACAATCAAGGCATTGGTCTTTAACTTAATCTCTTTACGGAGTCCCAAATCTACGTAGTAGTTAAAGTCAATATAACCTTGTGTGGTACTCAATTGGCTGCCACCGAATCCACCACCGCCACCGCCTGTAAACCCGCCCATACGTCCACCTCCCTGGCCGCCACTCCCGGTGGATACAGGAAGAATCATTTTCGAAAAGTAATCGCCGCTTAATTGTGCTGTCCAGCCTTTGCCAAGACGAAATGTGTTATTCAGTTTAATGAAATAACTGGTGCGTTCATTTTCCAAGCCGGGCACTTCATTGCTTCCGTTAATTTTGGAATAGTAGATATTGAGGTTGTAATTTGTTTCCCACCATTTATTCAATGTGTTTTTGAAAACCAGTTCCAGTCCGGCGGCATAACTGCTGGAGGTGTTGATCCATGAAGTCACCAGTAGCGGATCCGGTTTGTCGCCTATCAGTTTAAAACTTTGATAACGGGCGATCAGGTTGTTGGTGTTTTTGCCAAACAAGTTTATCAGCAAACTGTTGTTTTTCTTGCCGTATGTTTTTTGATAGCTGATTTCAACAGAATGTGTAAACTCGGGCAGCAAATTCGGATTACCTGTCGTAAAATTGAATACGTCAGAAAAGTCAGTATTCGGCATTAATTGAAAAAAACCGGGTCTGTTGATGCGTCTGCTATAATTGATTTGCAGATCTTGTTTGTTCTTCAGGTTTTTGGTAACAAATACACTTGGGAACAAAGCGAGTGGGAATTGGTTACTGTAGGTTTGCGATCTGGTAATTTGCTTCCCGTTGTATGACGAACTTTCAGCTCTTAAACCCAACTGATAATTGAAATTGTATTTCTTTATTTTTTCCGAATAAGTTACATAAGCTGCATAGATATTGTCGGTATATTCGAATTTATTGCTGAACCCGGGGATGAAAATTGAATTCATGTAATTCTCTTGGAAACTGTTAAACCATCTTGTTTGACTTCTGATTCCGGCTTCCCATTTGTTGTTCTCCGTAACAGGGTGTACGTAGTCGGCTTGAGCAACCAATAACCTGGTTCCGCCGCCTGCATCTATAAATTGGTTCGTGTTATTTAGTGGGGAATTGAACGCATCGAACAACGTATAGTTGATGTCCTGATCGTTTTGACTTTTTGCCTGATTGTAATTGATATCAGCCGTTAGTTCTTTTCCGGGTTTTGCGAAATTGTGTTTGTAGCTGATCATTCCGCCGATATTGCGGAACAAATTCTCACTTTTTGTATTACGGTTCTCAGAGGTTGTTTTTGAGAACGGGCTGATGGTGTCATAGCGTAAACTGTTTTCATCCAGATTGTTGAAGTTGCCTTTTACGATAGAGCCGGAAACCGTTATTGTATTCCTGTTGTCTAAAAACCAATCAACGCCGGTTCGTACAAATTGAAAGACACCTTCATTGGTATTTCTGTTTCGCGTGAATAGGGTGTTCTCATTCGTTTCAAACTGATTCCGACGATCCGTTTCGCCAAATGCAATGCTTTTGCGTTGATTGATATTGGCATTTGCGAAGAAATTGATTTTGCCCTGACGAATATTGATGTCGCCACCTCCACCAATCCGGGCACGCATATCAAGATTGGCTCTTAAGTTGCCACTAAATCCGGCCCGGCGATTTTTTTTCAATACGATGTTGATAATCGCCGACTGGCCACCGCTGGCATCAAATTTTGCAGATGGATTGGTAATGAGCTCAACGCTTTGAATGGCATCGGCAGGAATTTGTTCCAGTGTAAGGATCGAAGGTCTGCCATCTACAAAAATTTGTGGAGCATTATTTCGTAACGTAACGTTCCCGTCTACATCTACACTAACAGTGGGTACGTTACGCATCACATCTACGGCCGTACCTCCTTGTGAAACGATGTTCTTATCTACATTGAAAACTTTTCGGTCCACTCCAAGTTGTAAGGTTGGTCTTTCTCCGGTTACAACCACTTCTCCCAATTCTTTGGAAGCAGTTTCCAATTTGATGTTGCCAAGGTCTTTGTCAATGTTGTTGAGCATCTGGCTCATATCACCTCCATTCATCGAAAGTGTGAATGCAACTTTTTTTTCAATGGGTTTGTAACCGATAGCTGAGATTTTTAATTTATAGGTTTGCATTATTGGCAATCCTTCCAGACTGAAATCGCCGTTTGCTTTGGTCAGTTGTCCGTTTACTACAATGTCTTTTTTCGTTTTGGAAATGCTGTCGTATTTGTTTTGGATTAATTGGACTGATGCTGCTTCGATGGGTTTTCCTGTGGTTGCATCAATGATTTTTCCATAAAAGTGGCCTATGTTCATTTGTTGTAAATTACCTTTTCCCATCCCGGGAGGAAATTGGGCATACGCTGAACTGCAGAGCAGAAGCAGGCAAATTACAATGGATCGTGGGTTCATAAATTTCTGAATAAGCCGTAAAGTTCGTGACATTTAGGCGTTTACAATCATCAAGAGGGATGAATGGCTTTTAAAGCCGTTTATTCGGACAAAACCATATAAGACGGGTACGCTTACTGAGAAAGTAATGTGATGCCGATTTGCAGCAAGCCGATCAAAAAGCCCAGTACGCCACCTATAATTTCAACAAAGCGAAATTCTTTGGACATTACGGCATAGAGTATGGATTCAAGTTTGTCTGATGAAAAATTCTTTACTTTTTCTGTTACGATTTTTTCCAGATCGAGTTCTTCTTTCAGTTTTCCAAGGTAATTCGTCATGAGAACGGGAAAGAGTTCGCGCAGTTCTTCTACAAAAACCGTTTTCATTTTCTCAATGGTTTTGTCTCCAATAAACATACTTATCATTGGCATGCTTTCGCTGAGCTTTACCCTTAAAAAATGATCAATGTGCGCTTCAACCTGTGGAAGTAGTTTTTCCAGGTTTTCAGGATTGGTTATTTTTTTTTCAATATCACTAAAGGATAAAAGTTCTTCACTTACCAGTTTGCCCAAACGAACTGCAAATTGCTCCTGGCGTTTTGGGAAAATACCCTGAAAGGTAATGCCCAGAATTTTTTTCGGATCCCGTGGGTGAAAGAGCATTTTGATTGCCACCCAGTTGGTGACCCATCCGATAAATGCAGATATAAAAGGTATGAAGAGCAGCCAGTAATTCATATCAAAAGAATGAGTTGCAAAGAACGTATTTTTTTTTACTGCAAGAGTTTTTGTTCATCAGGTCGAATTGTTTTATTTTTGCAGCCGACTTTACGGAGGCTGTAGCTCAGTAGGTTAGAGCGTCAGTTTGTGGCACTGAAGGCCGTGGGTTCGAAACCCATCAGCCTCCCTTAATTAAAGACCCGCTGTAAAGCGGGTCTTCTTTTTTTGGAAAGCTTGTTTATTTGAGTTTTGATTTAATTTCCTGTAATTTCAAAAGGGCTTCTACCGGTGTCAACCGATTGATGTCAATCCCTTCCAGCATCGATCTGATTTCTTCAAACGTTTGAGTATGCACATCAAAAATATTAAGTTGTACTTTTTGAGCCGGCAGTTGTTTTAATTGATCCTTCAGGTCGCCGGCACCTCGTTGTTCTTCCAGCAATTCCAGAATTTCGTTGGCTCTTTTGATCAGTGAAGGTGGCATGCCGGCCATTTTTGCTACATGAATACCAAAACTGTGAACACTTCCTCCCGGTGCCAATTTGCGAAGAAAAATGATTTTATTTCCAACTTCTTTGTTGGTGATGTGGTAGTTTTTGATTCGTTGAAACTTTTCTTCCAACTCATTCAATTCGTGGTAATGGGTTGCAAACAATGTTTTTGGTTTGCAATTGGAATGGTGCAGGTATTCGGCAATACTCCATGCAATGGAAATGCCATCATAAGTGGACGTGCCTCTTCCAATTTCATCCAGCAAAATCAAACTTCGTTCACTCAGGTTGTTGATAATGCTTGCGGTTTCATTCATTTCCACCATGAACGTACTTTCGCCTCCGCTTAGATTGTCGTTGGCGCCAACCCGTGTAAATATTTTATCGGTAAGGGGAATATGTGCTTCACGTGCAGGAACAAAGCTGCCCATATGAGCCATCAGTACAATGATACCTGTTTGTCGCAACAAAGCACTTTTACCGCTCATGTTGGGCCCGGTCAAAATGATGATTTGTTGTTGTTCATCGTCCAGTCGGATATCGTTGGCTATGTATTCTTCGCCCGGAGGCAATCCGCGTTCAATCACAGGATGACGTGCGTCAATCAGATCTAAATTCAAGCCGGAGTGAAGCATCGGCTTGACATAATTGTATTGTTTGGCGATTTCTGCAAAGCAAGTCAGGCAATCCAACTGGGCCATCACCTGTGCATTGATTTGAATGGGACCGATGTATTCCTGTAATTCCAGCAACAATCGTTCAAATAACATGGATTCTATTTGAATGATTTTTTCTTCGGCGCCGGTAATTTTTTCTTCATATTCTTTTAGTTCCGGGGTAATGTAACGCTCTGCATTTGCCAGTGTTTGTTTGCGTGTCCAGCTTGCAGGAACTTTGGATTTATGAACATTGGTTACTTCCAGGTAATAGCCAAACACATTGTTAAATGCGATTTTAAGAGAGGGTATTCCGGTTGCTTCACTTTCACGTTGTTGAATCTCTAGTAAATATTCTTTTCCGTGTGTTGCAATACGTCTCAGCGCGTCTAATTCTTCATGCACACCTTCACGAATGATTTGTCCTTTGTTAAGTGCAACCGGGGGCTGATCGGTCATTTCCTGTAGGATCTTTTCGGCAATAAACGAACAGGGATTTAGTGTGTCACTCAATCGTTTGAGGTATGGGTTGTCGGATTCGGCACACAGGCTACGAATGATTGCGGTACTTTGAAGACCTTTTGCCAGATGGACGACCTCTCTCGGATTGATTTTTTTCAGCGGAAGTTTGGCCACCAATCGTTCTACGTCACCGCACTGTTTAATGAGTGTTTGTAATTGTAAACTCAAGTCACGGTTGAGTAAAAAAGTTTCAACGGTATTCAGGCGTTCCCGGATGCGTTCCATTTCTTTCAGCGGCAGCACCATCCATCTGCGTAAAAGTCGTGCGCCCATGGCAGAAACAGTATGATCCATTACTTTAATGAGCGATTGTCCTGCATCGTCTCTGCTGCCCAATAGTTCCAGATTACGAATGGTGAAGCGATCCATCCACAAATGATCTTCTTCCATCAACCGGGCAATACCTGTTATGTGACCAAGGTTGGGATGTTCTGTGTCTTTTAAATAGTGCAGTATCGCACCGGCTGCAACGATGCCGGCTTTCTGTTGTTCAATCCCGAAACCTTTCAACGAGTGTGTTTCGAATTGTTTGAGAAGAATCTCCTGGGCATAAACTTCCTGAAAGATCCATTCGTCCAGATGGTAAGTGTAAAACCGATGACCGAATAATTCTTTAAATTGTTTTTGTCTGTTGCGCTGAAAGATCACTTCCGCCGGTTTCAGTCCCTGCAACAGTTTGTCGGCATATTCTTTATTCCCTTGTGAAATAAAAAACTCACCCGTACTGATATCCAAAAAGGCAAGACCATACGTGTCTTCTTCGAAATGAATAGCTGCCAAAAAATTATTGGATTCGTTTTCCAGTAGTTTGTCATTAGTGGCAATGCCCGGAGTGAGCAATTCGGTAACTCCTCTTTTTACAATTCCTTTTGCTTGTTTGGGGTCTTCAAGCTGGTCGCAAATCGCTACCCTGAAACCGGCTTTCACCAATTTGTGTAGGTAGGTGTCAAGCGCATGGTGGGGGAAACCGGCCAGTTCGCTGCTGGAGGCTGCACCATTGTTTCGTTTTGTAAGGGTAATTCCAAGGACTTTTGATGCGTTGATGGCATCTTCTCCAAAGGTTTCATAAAAATCACCAACGCGAAAAAGCAGGATGGCATCGGGGTATTTGCTTTTAATGGCCCGATGTTGCTGCATGAGTGGGGTTTCGCCGGTTCCTGTTTTTGCCATGTTTTTTCCGCTCTTCAATTGGAGGAGTGGCAGCAAAAATAAGGAAGCCCTCTTTTGAAATCGTCACAAGTTTTCAAGATGCTGTACCTGTCTGCATTAAGGTTGGAGCAGGTAATTTGCCATCAATTCAACTTTTCTGAAATGATTTTTGAAAGAGAACCGGCATCCATGGCACCGCTTTTTCTCCAAAGGATTTTTCCATTTCGGAACAGCAGGAGCGTTGGCACTCCGCTGATCTGGTAATTCATGGAGGCCTTTTGGTTTTTATCCACATCTACTTTTACGATGCGTAAGCGATCTCCCATTATTTGTTTAAGTTTTTCCAGCTCAGGGGCCATCATTTTACAGGGCCCGCACCACTCTGCGTAGAAGTCCACCAAAACAGGTTGGTCACTTTGAATCAACTCCTGAAAGCCGCTCATGATTGTTTGGTTTTGTTGGCGGCACAAGTATTAATGCCAAAAAGGGTGTAAAGCGGACAAAAGCTGACCAGGCTGGTGAGGACAAAAATTACAGAAAAAACCAGCAATACAATACCGAGTGTACCGGTTACAGTGTTGCTGAAATACAAGCCTGCCATGATTGCCGCAAGTAAAAT
>JBMLSG010000059.1:111095-118691 GCA_049240625.1 Lacibacter sp.
ACCTACCTTTGCCGTCCAAAATTTTTTCAACCATGGCAAGAGTATGTCAGCTTACAGGAAAAGTGCCGGTGACCGGAAATCGAGTTTCACACTCAAATATTAAGACCAAGCGCCGTTTTCTGCCGAATTTACAAACCAAACGGTTTTTTCTGGCTGAAGAAGATAAATGGGTGACATTAAAGTTGTCTACCGAAGCGATTCGCACCATTAACAAGCGTGGCTTGTACAATGTAGTGAAAGAATTACGTTCAAAGGGCGAAAAAATCTGAATTAATTAATAAACTGAGCAACAATGGCAAAAAAAGGTAATCGTGTTCAGGTAATTCTGGAATGTACAGAGCACAAGACTTCAGGTCAGCCCGGTACCAGCCGTTATATTACCAAGAAAAATAAAAAGAACACCCCGGAGCGTTTGGAATTGAAAAAATTCAATCCCATTCTGAAAAAAGTAACCGTACACAAAGAAATCAAATAAGGATTTCTCTGTGTCATTGAATCATTGTTTAAAGCATTACCAAAATGGCAAAAGCAGCAAAGACGGCGATTAAGACGAAAGATCAAAAAGCAGCCGCAGAAGCTAAAAACTGGAGTAAAGTAATCAAGGCGGTACGCAGCCCTAAAACAGGTGCTTATACTTTCAAAGAGGCAATTGTGCACAAAGAAAAGGTAAAAGACTACCTGTCTCAAAAATAAGATTTGCTCATTCTGAATTTGAATGAAGTAAGCTGTTCCTGTCTGATGCCGGAACGGCTTTCTTGTTTTTATATCCATTTCATTGAAAAATAAGTACTATGGGATTTTTTGGAAAATTATTCGGCAAAAAGGAAAAGGAAACATTGGATCAGGGCCTGGAAAAAACCAAGGAAGGATTTCTGAGCAAAATCACAAGAGCCATCGCAGGGAAAAGTACCATTGATGCTGATGTGCTGGATAATTTGGAAGAAGCATTGGTAGGAGCCGATGTGGGTATTGATACAACCGTTCAGATCATTGAACGTATTGAACAGCGTGTAGCTCGTGACAAGTACATCAATACATCTGAATTGAACGCTATATTAAGAGAAGAAATCGGGAATCTGTTGATTGATGCGCCCTCCGATACGTTGTATACAAACTTTGATTTACCTGTCGGCAAGAAGCCGTTTGTTTTACTGGTTGTAGGGGTGAATGGTGTAGGTAAAACAACCACAATCGGGAAGCTCGCTCATCATTTTAAAGCAGCCGGAAAATCTGTTCTATTAGGCGCTGCCGATACATTTCGTGCTGCGGCCGTGGATCAGCTTACGATCTGGAGTGAGCGTACGGGCGTGCCCATCGTTAAACGTGAAATGGGTAGCGACCCAGCTGCTGTTGCCTATGATGCAGTGAACAGTGCTGTTGCAAAAAACGTTGACATCGTCATCATTGACACAGCCGGAAGATTGCATACCAAAACACATTTAATGGAAGAACTCAGCAAAATCAAACGCGTAATCCAAAAGGTAATTCCGGATGCTCCGCATGATGTGTTATTGGTTCTTGACGGATCTACAGGACAAAATGCTTTGGAGCAAGCTCGTCATTTCACTGCTGCAACGGATGTAAGCGGACTGGTGATTACGAAATTGGATGGAACTGCCAAAGGTGGGGTGGTATTGGCCATAGCCAACCAGTTTCAGATACCGGTTAAGTTTATTGGCGTGGGAGAAAAAGTGGATGATCTTCTTGTCTTTAATAAAGAAGAATTCGTTAAAAGTCTTTTCTGATCATTTAGACCTGAATAACGGAACGGCAAAAAAAAACCTCCTGATTCAGGAGGCTTTCTTCAAATTCCATTGGAATCTTATTTCTTCTTAGCAGCTTTCTTAGGAGCAGCTTTTTTAGCGGCTTTTTTAGGAGCAGCTTTCTTAGCAGCTTTCTTAGGAGCAGCTTTTTTTGCAGCTTTTTTAGGAGCAGCTTTCTTAGCGGCTTTCTTAGGAGCAGCTTTTTTTGCAGCTTTTTTAGGAGCAGCTTTTTTTGCAGTTGCCATTTTTGTTTGAATTTAACGGTTAGTTAATAAAATTTAACGGAGTAAAAATAAAAAATTTTTTTATTTAAAAAAATTTTTTATTCAGCTGCAACAGGAGCTACTGAAACGAAGGTCTTGTTGTTCTTCCCCTTTTTAAATTCTACCAATCCATCAGCTAATGCAAAAATTGTAAAGTCTTTTCCTACACCCACATTTTTTCCGGGATGATATACCGTTCCGCGTTGACGTAAAATAACGTTTCCGGAAAATGCAGGTTGACCACCATAGATTTTAACTCCGAGGCGCTTGCTTTGTGAATCACGGCCGTTCTTTACACTGCCTTCCCCTTTTTTGTGTGCCATCTTATAATGATTTAATGTTTATGAATTGTACTGTCGCTTGATGCTACAGATCAGGCGATGCTGGTAACTTTAATTTGTGTGTAAAGTGTACGGTGTCCTTTCTTTTTACGAAAACCTTTACGGCGTTTCATTTTAAAAGCGATAACCGTTTTACCTTTTTTTTCTGCAAGAATTTCAGCATTTACTTTGACGTTGGTTGCGTTTCCGGTACTTAATTGACCGTCTGCATCAACCAGTAATACTTCCGAAAAAGCAACTTTATCACCTGCATTTCCTTGAATATGCGGTACATAGAGGCTTTGACCTTCGGTTACTTTGAATTGCTGACCTGCGATTTTTACGACTGCAAACATAACTTTCCAATATTAGGGCTGCAAAGGTAGGGATAAAAATGCTTTTAATCCATATTTTCGGCAAAAAATATTCACTGCAGAATGGGCCGGCCTTTTGAGGCGTAAAGCTAATTTTGCGGCTTATCTTAGACCGGTTGGTTATGAAAATAAAATCGTTGCTCGCAAAGCCTTTCGCAGGATATGTGTACCGGGAAATCAAAAAAGGGTATCATACTGCTGTTTCAGATCAGGAAACCATTCTCCGGCAATTGGTAAAGTTGGCTCAACAGACCGAGTTCGGCAAGGAGCATCGGTTTCAGTCTGTAACCGATTACGAAGGATACAAGCAAGCCGTTCCTGTAAGGGATTATGAAGGTTTGCGACCCTATATTGACCTTATTAAAGAAGGACGTCAAAATATATTGTGGAAAGGGAAACCCATTTATCTGGCTAAAACCAGCGGAACAACCAGCGGTGTCAAATACATTCCGATTACAAAGGCCTCCATTTCCAATCACATTAACGGAGCCCGAAATGCGTTGCTCTGTTATATGGCCGAAACAGGAAATACGCAGTTTGCCGACGGGAAAATGATTTTTTTATCCGGTTCACCTGAATTGCAGCGTGTTGCCGATATTCCAACGGGACGCTTAAGCGGTATTGTCAACCATCATGTTCCGGGCTATTTGCGTCGTAATCAATTGCCCTCATACGAAACCAATTGTATTGAAGACTGGGAGTCCAAACTCGATGCCATTGTAGCAGAAACGCTTCAACAGGATATGCGACTCATCAGCGGAATTCCGCCCTGGATGCAGATGTATTTTGACCGGTTAATCGAAAAAAGCGGAAAAAATATCGGTGCCTTATTTCCGCATTTCAGTGTCATGGTGCAGGGAGGCGTAAACTTTCAACCCTACCGTGCACGACTGATGGAGAGTATTGGACGGACTGTTGATATCATAGAACTGTTTCCCGCGAGCGAAGGCTTCTTCGCATTTCAGGATAGTCAGCAACACGAAGGGCTGCTTTTGAATACCAATTCCGGAATCTTTTTTGAATTTATTCCCGCTGCCGAAATCTTTAATGAACACCCAACCCGTTTGAGTCTGAGAGATGTTAAAGTGGGCGAAAATTATGCACTCATCATCAACAGCAATGCCGGACTATGGGGGTATAATATTGGCGACACGGTGAAATTTATATCTACAGATCCTTACCGTCTGGTTGTGTCGGGAAGAATCAAACATTTCATCTCTGCATTTGGCGAGCATGTCATTGGGGAAGAGGTGGAGCAAAGTCTGCTTCAGGCTGCAAAAGAAGAAAACATTCGGGTAGCCGAATTCACTGTTGCACCATTTATACAGCAGGGTGAAGGCAAAAGCTACCATGAGTGGTTTGTTGAGTTCGAGCATGCTCCGGCTTCTTTGGAACAATTTGCCGAACGGATTGATGCTGCTCTTCGAGCCAGAAATATCTATTATGATGACCTGATTAAGGGCGCCATTTTACAACCATTGCGTATTACCGTAATCCGTAAAAATGGGTTTATTGATTATATGAAAAGCATTGGCAAACTGGGTGGACAAAATAAGGTGCCCCGATTGAGTAACGATCGGAAACTTGCCGATGAACTGCAATCGTTTACACTTAAATAATTAGCTTTACCATTCTCTACGATTACTCCATGATGAAAAAAAGAATCGCAATATTTGGATCAACCGGCTCTATTGGAACACAGGCACTTGAGGTAATTGAGGCCAATCCCCATTTATTTGAAGTTGAAATTTTGACGGCTCATTCCAACGATGAATTACTGATCCAGCAAGCTTTGAAATTCAATCCCAATGCAATTGTAATTGGTGATGAAAAAAAGTATGCAAGGGTAAAGGAAGCGCTTGCGGCTACAGATGTAAAAGTATTTGCCGGTGAACAAGCGCTCGAAGAAGTAGCCGCGTTTGACACCTACGATATGATGCTTGCTGCCATTGTGGGTTTTGCAGGTTTGCAACCAACACTCCGTGCCATTGAAAACCGAAAAGCCATTGCGTTGGCCAACAAAGAAACATTAGTTGTGGCAGGAGATATTGTTATGCGGAAGGCCGTTGAAAACAAAGTGCCGGTATTGCCGGTCGACAGTGAGCATTCGGCCATTTTTCAATGTCTGGTTGGCGAGTCAAGAAATCCAATCGAAAAGGTGATTTTAACAGCCAGTGGCGGACCTTTCCGGGGTAAAAAGCCCAATTTTTTATTGAACGTCAAACGGGATCATGCGTTACAGCATCCCAACTGGAGTATGGGTGCCAAGATCACCATCGACTCCGCAACACTCATGAATAAGGGATTGGAAATGATTGAAGCCAAATGGCTTTTCAATCTTAAACCGGAGCAGGTTCGTGTTGTGATTCATCCGCAAAGTATCATTCACAGCATGGTGCAGTTTGAAGATGGCAGCATCAAAGCGCAAATGGGTTTGCCGGATATGAAATTGCCCATTCAATATGCGATGGCATTCCCCAACCGTATTCCCAACGACTTTCCACGTTTTGATTTTCGAAAAGTGAATACACTCAGTTTTGAGGAACCGGACCTGAAGACCTTTCGCAATCTGGCGCTGGCTATCGAAAGTTTAAATAAAGGAGGCAATTTGCCTTGTGTATTGAATGCAGCCAATGAAATTGCCGTCTGGGCATTTTTACGCAACCGGATTGGTTTTCTGGACATGACGGATGTGATTGAAAAGACCATGCAGTATGTGCCCTTTATCGAAAATCCGACACTCGATGAGTATCTGGAAAGCGATGGAGAGGCCAGAAGTTATGCCGCTTCTCTGATTCAATTGTAGCGAATCTGTCAAAAATTTGACAAACCACTAAGATATTTTCACGGATATTTGCAACCTTATTAAAAAGTAGCATATGCTTTTGCTTATCAATTGGGGTGAATTTGGAATAAAAGCGGGTCAGTTGTTGTTGTCGCTCTCAATCCTTATCCTTTTTCATGAATTTGGACATTACATTACGGCTCGTTGGTTTAAATGCCGTGTCGATAAATTCTTTTTGTTTTTTGATCCCTGGTTTTCATTGTATAAAAAGAAAATCGGTGATACCGTCTATGGAATTGGCTGGTTGCCTTTGGGCGGCTATGTGAAAATTGCCGGAATGATTGATGAGAGTATGGATAAAGACGCGATGAAACAACCACCTCAGCCCTGGGAGTTTCGGAGTAAACCGGCCTGGCAACGTTTGATTATTATGATTGGTGGTGTAACCGTCAACGTGATACTCGCGTTTTTGATCTATGCCATGATTTTGTTTGTTTGGGGCGAAAAACGCACGCCGGTAGCGGGTGTTAAAAATGGAATCTGGATTACCGACAGTCTGATGTACGAAATTGGACTACGTAACGGAGATAAAGTGTTATCGGTAAACGATCAAAAAGTAGATTATTTCGAAGGACTTAATGCTGCCGTCATTACCGGAACACATTTGGAAGTAGAACGCAACGGACAAAGACAGCGCATTGATTTGCCGGTGAATTTAATTGAGAAGCTGGTTGAGAGTAAACGAAAGAGAGGGTTAATGTTGATGCCACGTGTTCCTGCAATCGTAGGCGAATTTGACAAAAAAGATACCAGTTATGCAAAACAATCGGGATTGCAGCAGGGTGATCGGATCGTGGCAATCGATTCTGTTGCTGTTTCTTATTTCGATGAAATGATTCCGTTGATCGGAAAAAAGAAAAATAGCACAGTTGATTTAACCGTTGATCGAAAAGGACAGATCGTTAAAATCACATCGAAGGTGAATGCTGACGGTAAAATAGGATTGGGAATTTTATCGAATGAAGAATATGAGAAGCTTCAGGTAATTCAAATTGAACGCCATAAATACAGTTTGGCAGAAGCGCTTCCGGCCGGTGTTAACAAGGCATATGAAAAACTTTCTTTTTATATCAGTCAGTTTCGTTTGATCCTGAACCCTGAAACCGGAGCGTATAAAGGGATTGGCGGTTTCAAGTCGATGGGTTCCATTTTTCCATCCGAGTGGGATTGGGAAAGTTTTTGGAATATCACTGCTTTCTTCAGCATTGTACTTGCATTCATGAATTTATTGCCCATTCCGGCGCTGGATGGGGGACATGTATTGTTTACTCTTGTTGAGATGATAACCGGACGTAAGCCCAGCGAAAAGTTTCTGGAGTATGCACAAATCGTTGGTATGATCATTTTATTCAGTCTCTTGATCTATGCCAACGGAAATGATTTGTTTGGCTGGAATCGTTGATAGAAAAAAAGTAATAACTAGCTAAGGAGGGACAATCCCTCCTTTTTTGTTGTATACCGATCGATGCAATTACTGCTTTGTGCGCAGAATGCGTTACTTTTGTATGTTCATTGGGGCTGCCCGGTTTTGACAGCATAGATCTTTGAAAGTGTAAGCATGTCGTGCGTTGGATTATTAGCACGTAAATCTGAAGATTCAAAATTCAAATGGCAATACACAGTATGCCATGGCCGCTTAATCAGTGATTAGGTAGTCATTAGGGCCGCCGAACAGGTTGATCTGTTACCAAGTTCCGCCGCCGACTCAAAACAAATACAGATTGCTGCAACACCAGGCTGTGCCTGTTGCAAAAGACACATTCAGCTAAGCAATTTATTGGTAGGTTCAGGTCCTGTAGATTGCCGACAATTAATCATGAAATAAACATGTAGAAAGCTTTTGGGGAATGTGTTTGGACAGGGGTTCGATTCCCCTCAGCTCCACAATTATTAGGCTGAAACTCTATTTAGATAAGGGTTTCAGCCTTTTTTATTTAAAAGGGGGTAATACAGTGGGAATTTTTGATTTTGCATCCTGATTTGACTTAATAATTTGTTAAGTAGTGTTCTTTTTCGGGTGAGAAAACTATA
>JBMLSG010000060.1:0-43489 GCA_049240625.1 Lacibacter sp.
ATGTCACTTGCAAATAAACCTGTGAAGAGTGTTGGAATGTTTATTTTATCTGCATTTGTACCGCCATAGTCTTCATTCAAAACATCGATTTGAGATTGGATTTGTGCATTGCTGATGTTCTCTGCAGATGTTCTGTAAATTAAGTTAACGTGAACAGGTATTTCAATGCTTCCGTCAGCCATTAAGCGAAAGGCTGCTGGATTGCGTAAAACTTGTTGAGTTACAGCTTCAATTTTTTGCATTCTTACCGCTAGTCCCGGATCTGCAAGCAGTTGTTCCTGTAATACTTCATTCGATGCACAATGACGTTCATTTACAATCGTATCATCTTCTTGCATTACGATCTTCTCCGAATTGTTTTTTTGACAGGAAAGCAACAAAAAGGAAAACATAAGAGTACCATAAACGAAATACTTCATAATTGATGATTTGAATTGCCCTGTAAGTTATGGGATTGATGGACAAATGAAAAAGCATAAGCACATTAAAAGTGTAACCTGGTTGCAAAGGAGGTCAAAAAGAAATCAGATTAGTGTCTTTTGCTGTATTTCTCAACCAACGGGTTCATGACTTTAAACCAAAGAGGGGGAATGTGCGCCAGAACAAGCATTCCCGGATATCCTGTAGGCATTTGCGGAGCGCTTTCGTGATGGCGTAAAATCTGATACTTACGACTTGCAAGATAATGATGATCACTATGTCTGCTTAGTTCAAACAGCATAACTCTGCCCAAAACATGATTGCTGTTCCAGCTATGGTGTGGCATCGGTCGTTCATATTTTCCGGGGGCAATACTGTTTCTGCTTAACCCGTAATGTTCAATATAGTTGATGCTCTCCAGTAAGAAGATACCAAAACATGCCGCAGCAAAAAACAATATCATTGTTTGAACACTAAATAACATCGCAATTCCTGCCAGAAAAAGAATTTGGATGAGTTGAAACTGCAACATTTGATTTTTATAATGAAATGCAGATAGCTTTCTTTTTTTCATTTCGGTATTTGCAATTTCCCAGGCGCTTATGTAACTGCCCAGAATGGAACGGATATAAAAATGAAAAACGGTTTCATTGAATTGAGCTGATGCCGGATCTTCTTTTGTCGCTACACGTTTGTGATGCCCTTTGTTATGCTCAATAAAAAAGTGCATGTACAGTGAAGAAAGCAAGAGCGTTTTGGCAAAAAATTGTTCGGTTTTATTAGAACGATGTCCCAATTCGTGTGCCAGATTGATTCCAAAGATTCCGCATAAAACACCCATGCTGCTGACACAACCTGCTAAATCCAGTATGGATAAAGAATCTTGTGATACAGTATATAAAAAACAAATCAATGCAATCAAGTGAAGAAAGAAAAATACATAAAGGATGTAATCGTATACAACATCTTTTTTTACCAACTCTTCTTCAATCGCGGTTAAATTTTGTTCATTGGGTTTTAAAAAAAGTTCCAACAACGGAATTCCTGCAAAAGCGATGCAAACAGGGGAAAACCCCAACCATCCCCGGTAATGAAATGCAATAAAAGCTCCGAAAAAAAAGACAAGGGGGCTGTAATATTTTATCCACCTGAAATGCATGGAATAAAATTAGCAGAATTCTTAAAATTCCGAAATCAATTTTGGTTCATCAGGCAGGTTTTTGCACCATTCACGGCTCTGTCGGTACGGAACGAATATGGGACTGCGTTTCAAAAACTTAAGCCGAATTCATTTTTTATAGTGCTGTAATTCAGTTGTTTATGATTTGTTTTTAATCTAAGAGGCTCCTGTTTGCCGTTTTCGGAATGTTTCTTATATTTGTTTCATCCAATATCATTAAAAACCAAAAGTCCACTATCATGGAAGTATCATACTTCTTTCGTAAACGCAGACTCCATGCGTTCAGTATCGAAATGCTATTCGATAACATCCTGAACGAAATCAAACGAAAAAATCAATTTGCGACTCAAAAGGTAGAAGTTCCTGCTTTAACGAACGTATTTTCCAATATACTGAATACGACACAAAAGCAATCCCGTATCAATCACATTACCGGCGATATTCATTATGTTTCGCTTGGGATGCGGAAAAGAAATACAATTTTAACTATTCATGATTGTGTTTTTCTTACACGTTACAACAAACGGAATTTGAAATATTGGTTGATGAAATTGTTTTGGTATCAGTTACCAATGTCGCGTGTCAATACTATTACGGTTATTAGTGAAAAAACAAAACGTGAATTGATTCATCTTACAGGCGTTCATTCTGATAAAATTCAAGTGGTTCCAAACTTTTACGACCCTAGATTTGAATTTGCGCCCAAGGAGTTTAATGCAGTAAAGCCCAGAATCCTGCAAATTGGCACAAAAAGTAATAAGAATCTTCTTAATCTGGCAGCGGCTCTGAAAGGAATACATTGTGAGTTGCACATTGTGGGAAGTTTGGATGTTGAAACACAAATGGCCTTACAGGAAAATAAAATTGATTTTAAATCGTATACCAATCTTTCCTTCGATGAGTTAAAGACACAATATCTGGCCTGCGACATGGTTACATTTGTATCAACATATGAAGGCTTTGGATTGCCGATTCTTGAGGCATGTGCAGTGGGGCGGCCGCTTGTAACCAGCCGTATTTCACCAATGGATGAAATTGCTGAAGATGCTGCTTGCAAAGTGAACCCTTACAATGTATTAGACATCCGCAGAGGAGTATTGAAGGTTATTGAAGATGCAGCTTATCGTGATACATTGGTTAATAATGGATGGAAAATGCGTTACAAATACAGTATCGAGCGAGTGAGTGATCTGTACAGTGAATTGTATCAGCAAATTGCGGAAAGGCCGACTTCCGAATTCTTTTTGTTACGTCCGGCAAAAGCCGCAGCGTCTCTTCTGGGAATAGCTTAATTCTATTTGCTTCATAGTAGTTGTTTAAGTCAGGGGCCTCCTTTTGGAGGCCCTTCCAATTACCGTATCCCCTGTTGTTTCATGATTCTGTTCAGCCATTTTAACAGCAGAAATAGAAAGATAGCTGCAATACTCAGCAGAACAAAATTGAGAAGAAAGTAATCCGCTTTATTATCGTATCCATCCCATTGACTGGCAAGAATACCGCTCAATTTATTACCAATCGAAGTTGATAAAAACCAACCGCCCATCATCAAGGATGTCATTCGGGGTGGGCTCAATTTGGATACCAACGACAGTCCCATCGGACTCAAGAACAATTCTCCTATTGTAACAACACCATAGCTTGCAACCAACCACCAAACACTCACTTTCTCGGCTCCGTTAGTCCCGGCTTTTACAGCGCCAATCATTACTAAGACCGATAATGCCGAAATCAGCAAACCCCATGCGATTTTTGCAGGTGTTCCGGGTTCTTTTCCTTTTCTGCGAAGAAAGGTAAAAAAAGCAACTACCAAAGGTGTAAAAACTATAACCCAAAATGGGTTGATGGATTGACTTAAGCTGGGGACCCAAACCTTGATGGACGTTCCTTCTTTCAACTCTTCTCTTCCCCGGAAATTTTTAAAATAATCATCGTAGCCAGGAGCTGTAAATGGTTTGTCGTTGACTTTGATTTTCCGAAATTGTTCATCGGTTTGTATAACCGAATCCAAGCGGTAGGTAATTGTTTTGGTTTGTTTGAGCGTTGAAAGAATTGCTCCTGTTGTGCTGCTTACATGTCGCTCGGTATAACGTGCTGCCCATGTGTTGAGCGCTGTTCCATTTTGTTTAAAAATGGCCCAAAACAGAATTACCACAGTGAAAATCGCAAGCATTGCGCTGATTGAAGGGCGTTCATCCTGATTACTTTTAATTAAGAGTGCAGCATAAAAAACAAGTACAGGGACGCAGGCAAAAATGAAAGCATCGGTTGAATTGGAATCAAAAATAAAGCCTTCTGTTCCTTTGATGAACCAGCCAATGATCCCGAAGGCCATACAGGGCAGCAATACAAACAGCATGATTTTCCATAGCGACATATCTCCAGGCTGTGTTGCCTTTTTTACATCAAATGCTTTGTAATGACGGGTTCCCAGTATGAATGTTGCAACGCCAATAAACATTCCAACACCCGCTGCAATAAAAGCGGCACTCCAACCTATGGTAGTGTACAATGCGGCACCAAAAAAGTTGCAAACAAACGCTCCAATATTGATGCCCATGTAGAAGATGTTGTAACCTTCATCTTTTTGAAGACGATGCTCTGGTGTAGAGTAAACATTTCCCAATAGCGTCGAAATATTGGGTTTAAAAAAGCCATTACCAATAATTACCAGTGTCATCGAAAGGTAAAGCATGTTCAGATTGTGTATGCCCATGGTACAATAACCAACGCCCATCAACAGACCGCCAAGAATAATTGAACGACGATAACCAAGATACCGGTCGGCAATCAGTCCACCTAAAAAGGGGGTAAAAAAAACCAGGGCAATGAAGGTCCCGTAAAGGCTTGCCGATTCTTTTTCATCCATATTGAAGCCGCCTGCAGCATCTTTAAGATACAGTGTGAAGATCCCGATCATCAGATAATATCCAAATCGTTCCCACATTTCAGAGAAAAACAAAAAAGGGAGTGCTTTAGGATGTTGTTTCCACATGCGTTTTCAAGTTAAATGGAAGAATACAGTTGTTGTTACTTCTATGTTTTGAAGTTGATGAGCTTGCTTTTTAGTAGCAATCCTATATGGGAGCAGGTTGATTAACAGAAAATGATTTTAGACGACGAACCACACAACTCAGAATGGCAAAACCCCGACATTTCGATCGGGGTTTCCATTCACTGCAGTTATCTTATTCCATGCATCATTTTTAAAAGTCTGTTCGACAGGAAATATAAAATGATGGAGGCTACACCTGCCATTACAACAAATACCATAAAGAAGTCGTACAAATCGGCAATCTGAATACCCAAAAGATTCGTTGTTTTTCCCCCTTCCGGGTACAATTTACTAAGCATGCCTGCAAAATCATTTGCCATTGCATTACTCATAAACCAAATACCCATGAGTAAGGAGCCAAGTCGCATGGGTGACAAACGTGCCACCATCGACAAGCCAATTGGAGATAAACACAACTCGCCCAATGTGTGTACTAAGTACATACTGAACAACCAGAACATACTCGTTTTCTCTGTAGCAGTAACACCTTTCACTCCAAAAGCAATGATCAAATAGCCAATTGCCAAGAGGAACAGACCAATTGATTGTTTAACGGGTGATGCCGGTTCACGGTTGCGTTTCCCTAAAGCGGTCCACAGGAATGCAAATACAGGCGCAAAAACAATAATCGCCAGCGGATTGATGGACTGGAAATAGCTTGCGGGCATTTCCCATCCAAAAAGGTTTCTGTCGGTTTGTTGATCGGCAAACAGTGTCAATGAGGCGCCGGCCTGTTCAAAGGCGCTCCAAAAAAAGATAACAAAGAAAGCGATGATGTAAATCACAAGGATTCGGTCTCTTTCCTGTTTACTTAATGTTGGGTCTGTAATGATAAATCCTGATGCCGCAATGGAAGTGGCAAAGATTAATGTGCTCACAAAATTAAATCCAACAACAAACATGAATACAATCCACAGTACGGCGTAAACGCCTGCCCAGATTCCGATGCGTGCCGGACTGAATTCAGCTTTTTCTGTTGTTGCTTTGGATTCTGTATTCTTTTGAGCAACAGGTTTTCCTCCAACGGGAAGTCCTTCTGCCGTAACGATGTATTTATTTTTAAATAATTCAAAAAAGATAGTGCCAATCACCATTCCAATGCCGGCTGCGAAGAATCCCCAGCGGTAATCAATTTTTTCGGCCAGTGTACCGCAAACCAACGGAGAGAAAAACGCACCGAGATTGATGCCCATGTAAAAAATCGAAAAGGCAGCATCCACTCTTTTGTCGCCTTGAGGGTAGAGCTGGTTGACCATGGTGGAAATATTCGGTTTGAAAAAACCATTTCCAATCACCAGACTGAACAGTCCGAGAAAAAATAAAATTTTGGCTAAATCCGTTCCCAGCAAAGAGGCGCTGGCAAACAATAAAAATTGCCCCAAGGCCATAATAATTGCCCCAATGAAAATGGATCGACGGTTACCCCAATAACGGTCCGAAATGTATCCTCCAATCAAGGGTGTGAGATAAACAAGGCCGGTATAGTTTCCGTAGAGCCCTGAGGCGAATTCGGTATCCAGCAATAAGGCTTTGGTCATAAAAAGCATGAGAATGGCCCTCATGCCATAATAACTGAAGCGCTCCCACATTTCTGTAAAGAATAAGACATAAAGACCTTTCGGATGTTTGGCATTCGTTTGAATTGTACTCATACAGCAATATTGATTTGAACGTAAGTGGGCGTGAATGTAAGAATATTTTCTTTTTGTCGGGTATTTGCAGGATTTAATAAGATTTTCGGAAAAGCGTTCCTGCTTCATGCAGCATTGGTTAATTTCGTGCCTCAAATTGAAAGAGATGAATATTTTACTCCTTGGCTCAGGTGGTCGTGAACACGCTCTTGCATGGAAGATGCATCAGAGTTCTTTGTGCAGTCAATTGTATATCGCTCCCGGAAATGCAGGTACTTCACAATATGGTACCAATGTTGATCTGCCCATCAGCAAGGACTTTCAGGTAATGGAATCATTTTGCAGGACGCATTCGATTCAAATGATTGTAGTAGGTCCGGAAGATCCGTTAGTTCAAGGCGTATACGATTATTTTGAGGCCGCGCATCTGCGTGAATCCTTTGGGCCTTCCTGGCTCGGGGTAATCGGTCCTTCAGGAGAAGCTGCTCAATTGGAAGGCAGTAAGGCCTATGCGAAACTGTTCATGCAGCGTCACAACATTCCTACTGCTTCTTACAAAGAGTTTTCCTCCGAAAATTACGACGCAGGATACGAATATATACGTAATCATACTTTGCCGGTGGTTCTTAAGGCCGATGGGTTGGCAGCAGGTAAAGGAGTGATAATTGCAACGGATCGTGAAGAGGCATTAAGGGAATATGAGCTTATGCTTCGGCAATCCAAATTCGGTGCCGCCGGTAATAAGGTGGTGGTAGAGGAATTTCTGTCGGGCATTGAATTAAGTGTGTTTGTATTGACCGATGGAGCACATTATTTGTTATTGCCGGAAGCCAAGGATTATAAAAGAATCGGTGAGGGCGATACCGGTTTGAATACAGGCGGAATGGGGGCTATCAGTCCGGTACCTTTTGCGAATGGCGATTTTATGAAAAAAGTGGAGGAACGGATTATAAAGCCTACAATCGAAGGGCTAAGGAAAGAACAGTTGACCTATAAAGGTTTTGTGTTTTTTGGTTTGATCAAGGTGGGCGATGATCCCTATGTTATCGAGTACAATTGCCGGATGGGCGATCCCGAAACTGAAGTCGTCATTCCAAGACTCAAAAGTGATTTGGTGTCTTTATTTGTTTCCACTTCAAAACAGCAGTTGAATCAGGTTGTGTTGGAGCAAGACCAACGCAGCGCGGTTACAATTGTAGCTGTTAGCGGTGGATATCCCGGAGATTACAAAAAAGGATTAGAAATTACTGGTCTTGAAACTTCAGAAAACAACACCATCCTTTTTCATGCAGGTACGAAATCCACAGAAGGGAAAATCGTTACCAATGGGGGAAGGGTGTTGGCTGTTACAACCTTGTCAAACTCACTGTCCTCCGCTGTGAAGCAGTCTCGCAAACTACTGGAGCAAGTTCAGTTTGACGGGATGTATTATCGGAAAGATATTGGGTATGAGTTTCCGGAATCCTAACGATCTCGTATAGTCGTAAGTTTGAGACAACCATGCTTTTCGGGACTTTTTACAAAAACGTGGATTTCTTGGGCAAAAATAAAATTGAATTTCATGGAATTGTAGAAGTTTCACTTTGTTAATTCCAATTATTTCACCCAAATTTGCGACTACGGATTTTTATCAATTTCCGTCCTCCAACATGGGACTTTTTAACTTCTTTACACAGGATATAGCGATTGATTTGGGCACTGCCAATACCCTGATCATTCATAATGATGAAATTGTCGTTAATGAACCTTCTATTGTTGCGCTTGATCGCAATAATCCCAAAAATGTTTTGGCTGTAGGTAAGAAGGCATTGATGATGCACGAGAAAACACACGAAAGCATCCGCACTGTTCGCCCGCTAAAAGACGGTGTAATTGCCGATTTTAATGCTGCGGAGTTAATGATTCGTGAATTGATCAAATTGGTTTACCCCAAAAAGCCGTTGTTTGCTCCTAAATGGCGAATGATGATTTGTATACCCAGCAGTATTACGGAAGTGGAAAAAAGAGCTGTTCGTGACAGTGCTGAACAGGCCGGAGCACAGGAGGTGTATTTGCTGCATGAGCCCATGGCAGCTGCACTGGGTATTGGAATTGATGTGGAGGAACCGGTTGGAAATATGATTGTGGACATTGGAGGAGGAACAACCGGAATCACAGTTATTGCCCTGGCCGGAATTGTTTGTGATCAAAGTATACGTATCGCCGGAGATGAGTTTACGGCCGATATTATGGAAGCTTTGCGTCGTTACCATAGTCTTTTAATTGGGGAGCGTACGGCCGAACAGATCAAAATTCAGATCGGTTCTGCCATGAAAGATCTCGATAATCCGCCCGATGACATTCCTGTAAACGGACGCGATCTGGTAACGGGCATTCCTAAACAAATTATGGTCAGCTACCAGGAAATTGCAGAGGCTCTGGATAAAAGTATTTTTAAAATTGAAGAGGCCATCCTTAAGGCGTTGGAAATGACACCTCCGGAATTGGCTGCGGATATTTATCGGAGAGGGATTTACATCACAGGCGGAGGGGCTTTGTTGCGTGGGTTGGACAAGCGCTTGACCCAAAAAATTAAACTTCCTGTGCACATTGCGGATGACCCATTGAAAAGTGTTGTAAGGGGTACCGGAATTGCCTTGAAAAATTACAATCGTTATCCGTTTGTGATGCGCAACTGATGTAATCGCTGACAGACAAACCTAAAATATTCTTGCTCGGTGCGAAATTTATTCGCTTTCATAAGGCGTTATTCAGTTTTGTTATTTTTCCTGATTCTGGAAATCACAAGTTTTCTATTACTGGTTCGTTACAATCGCTTTCATGAGGCGGCCTATATGGATGCTGCCGGAGAAATTACGGGAAGGGTACAGTCTAAATACGGTATGGTGGAAAGTTATTTTTACCTCCGTAAAGAAAATAGAGACCTTCGAAATAAGCTAACAGACCTCCAGAACCGTCTCGCAGAAAATTATCAAAATCCGGATACAACAGTTCTGCTGAAAACCGACTCAATCCCACTTGATACAACAGGACGGTTGCGTAAGTATCTGTATATGGATGCCGAAGTAGTGAATAACAGTACAGTGCTCCCTACAAATTACATTACCATTCACCGAGGAAGTAAGCAGGGGCTTGAACCGGGTATGGTCGTTCTGGGGCCTAAGGGCGTCATTGGCGTTTTGCTTGATGTCTCTGAAAATTTTGGAACGGTGATGAGCATGTTACATCGACAAAGTCGTATCAGTGCAAGTCTTAAAAAAACAGGCGAATCAGGTCGTATTGAATGGGATGGCGCAGACCCGCACAGGGTACAATTGCGTGATATACCCAAAAGTGTAAAAGTGTTAAAAGGAGATACAGTATTGACTAGTCCGTATTCTGATTTTCCACCGGGAATTGTAATAGGTGTTGTAGAACAGGTTTTTCTCGAAAAAAGCACCAACAACTATTTGTTGCAAGTAAGACCTTCTACAGATTTCAGCAGCATACGTAATGTGTTTGTCGTAAAAAATTTACAGCGTGACGAACAGCTCGAACTTGAAAAACGATTAAGCAAGAAAAAATGAGTGATTTTTTAAGATATACACTCCGATTGATCATCCTGATTCTGGTACAGGTTTTTGTTTTGTACCAGATACCTCCATTACACCAATACTTCAGTCCGGTTTTATATTACATTTTTATTTTGTGGTTGCCGTTTTCGATCAGCAGAACCAATTTGTTGATAGTATCTTTTTTAACCGGTTTATCACTGGATGTGTTTACTAAAACGCCCGGTATGCATGCTGCTGCATGTGTTTTGATTGGCTACATCCGCCCGTTTATTATCAATATATTAATGCCGCAAAGAGGTGCCGAATTCAATTACAAAGAACCTTCTGCAATGGCACTGGGGTTTGTTCCTTATCTGACCTATGTTGTTTCTCTAACGTTGTTTCACCATGGGGTTCTGTTTACCATACAGGCTTTTCAGTTTGGAAATATCGGTTACTTGTTTTTTAAAACAACAGGAACCACATTGATCAGCCTTTTTCTTCTGTTTATTGTTGAAATAACCTTTAACCGGAAACAAAAATTTATAACCAATACCTGAGTTATTTTTGAACTCGTAACGACCAAAGGAAATGACCGTATTCAATCAATCCAGGCAGCGAACGATTCAGATTATCATTGCGGTAGTTTTTGGAGTTATTCTTGTTCGTTTGATGACATTGCAATTGTTTACCGGTAAATACTCCAAACTTGCAAGTGATCAGGCTATTCTCAGGAAAATAGTGTATCCGAGTCGTGGAATCATTTTCGACCGCAAGGGGAAAGCGATATTGGATAATGTAACCATGTACGATTTGATGGTTACGCCGGCACAGGTCAAGGGAATTGACACGTTCAATTTATGTCGTATTCTGGGGATCGACACATCAGAGTTTAAGAAGAGAATTTTAACGTCCATTCTTAAAAACAGTCGCAATCGCCCCTCCGTATTTGAGGCGCTGTTATCGCCCGAAAAATATGCCAAGGTCAATGAAAATTTATTTCGTTTTCAACCGGCTTTTTATTTGCAGGAACGACCTATCCGCAGCTATCCCTTTAAAGCAGCCGCTCATTTATTAGGCTATGTAGGAGAGGTTGATTCGCCAATGCTCAAGCGTTCGAACTACTTCTATCAAATGGGTGATTTTGCCGGTCGCAGCGGAATGGAAAGCTATTATGAACGGATCTTGATGGGTCAACGCGGGATCCAGTATATCCTCAGAGATAATTTTAATCGCCCGATCGGACCTTATGAGAAAGGAGCATTTGATACGCCTTCGGTTGCGGGGCGGCATCTTCATACCTATATCGATATTGAAGTACAGCAGCTGGCAGAAGAACTGATCAGAAATAAAGTAGGGAGCGTAGTGGCAATTGAACCCAAAACAGGTGGCATTATTGCAATGGCATCCGGACCCACATACGATCCCAATGAATTAACCGGTCCCAATGCCAGAAAAAATTTCAGCAGATTATTTCTCGATCCTGCATCTCCTTTGTTGAACCGGGGCATGCAGGGCGTTTATCCGCCGGGTTCTACCTTCAAGCCATTGGGCGCTTTGGTTGCTTTAGATGAGGGTTTAATTACGCCTTCTTTCGGTTATCCATGCTTTGGTCGTTATGGCCCCTGTGGTAAACCTGCCTGCACACACAACGGTGGTGGGCATGCCGCAAATTTGAGTCTGGCCATTGCCAATTCCTGTAATTCTTACTTTGCGGATCTGTTCCGAAAGGCCGTTGATAATCCTGCTTACGGGAATGAGGAACAGGGTTTGTTGAAATGGAAAGAGTACATGAGTGCGTTTGGTTTGGGACACCGTTTGGGGATAGATCTTCCGGGTGAATATGCAGGCTTTATTCCGGATACCGGAAGATATAATAAGGTGTTTCACAGGGGAAGTTGGAACTCCTGTACCATTGCTTCTTTAGGTATTGGTCAGGGTGAAATACAGGCAACACCCTTACAAATGGCAAATGCCATGTGTTTGATTGCAAACAGAGGATGGTATTATCTGCCTCATTTTGTTAAAAAAATTGACGGCGAAACCAAGGAAGACACACTCTTGCACCGATTCAGAAGAAAGATCACCCCCTTGCACATACCAGATAGTTCTTACCAGGCAGTAATTGATGGGATGGAAATGGTTGTTACAAATGGGACTGCACGTAATGCGCAAATTGAAGGTTATTCGGTTTGTGCTAAAACCGGAACCGTAGAAAATTATTACAGAGGGAAAAAACAGCAGAACCATTCATTTTTTGTCGCCTTTGCACCAAAAGAAAATCCACGGATTGCCATCTGCGTAGTTGTGGAAAATGCAGGGTATGGTGCAACCTGGGCGGCCCCTATTGCCTCTTTGTTGATGGAAAAGTTCTTAACCGATTCCATTGCGGGTAAGAAACGGCAGAGTGAAATTGATCGGATCAAAAATGTGACGATCATTCCTGCCCGTATTAAACATGAACGTTATGTACGCGACTCGATTAAACAGCTTAAAGATTCACTTACCCGATTGAAACTGGAAAGAGAACAAAAGATGCGTATTGATGCCGATAATGCATATTTGGATGGCGAACTGGAATCGAATGAGTCGATGCCGCTACCCCAAAAAAATCAAAAGGAAGATTTTCATTCGTATTGTTTTCTGCAGGCAGACCGCTGGAAAATTCGCAAACCATTTTATTTAACAGATACTGTATGAAGCAACATCCGGATTCAATTGGAAAGGGAGTGGATACAACGGTAATTGCGTTGTATTATGCGCTTGTGTTTATCGGATTGATTGCCATCTTTTCTGTTGAGTATCGTTTGAATGATCCCTTTCTGCAGTCGTTGTTCGATTTGAAAAAAAATTATTCCAAACAAATCCTTTTCATAGGCATCAGTTCATTGATTGGCATTTTTATATTGTTGATTGACAGTAAATTTTTTGCTGCCACATCCAATTTGCTTTATCTGCTGGGCATTGTTTTGATGTTACTGACATTTGTAATTGGTAAGGATATCAGTGGCTCCAGATCCTGGATCTCGCTGGGAGGTGGTTTTAATTTACAACCTGCGGAGTTGTGTAAGGTATTTACTTCACTTGCTTTAGCGAAATATTTGAGTCGGCAGGATACAGAGTTTGATCAACTGCGTCCGCAATTGATTGCTTTTGCCCTTACCCTGGGACCGGCTATACTCTCCATTGCGCAAAAGGAGTTGGGTTTGGCATTGGTCTATCTTTCTTTTTTTCTGGTTTTGTTTCGTGAAGGGCTACCAGCCAGTTATCTTATTGTTGGCTTTTCGGTTGCAGTTTTGTTTGTGGCATCGATTGTTGTAGATCCGAACATTTTGGCTGTATTGTTAACGGTGGTCGCTGCAGGAGCTATTTACTTCCTGAGCCGTCAAATCAAACGAAACAGAAGTATTTTGGTGCTCATTGTGAGCTTGTGGTTTTTGGCTGTAGGATTACAGCGCTTTGCCCTTCCGTTTTTGTTTGATAAGGTGTTTAAGCCTTATCAGGTGGAGCGTATTTTGGGCATGTTCGGGAAAGAGTACGAGCCACAGGATCCTGAACGAAAAGCAGAACTTGAAAAAGAACTGGCTACGGGTAAAAAGAAGGATCGTAATTACAATGTAAAGCAATCCAAAATTGCGATTGGATCAGGCGGTTTTTTAGGAAAAGGATTTTTAAAGGGTGTTTCAACTCAGGGTGATTTTGTTCCGGAACAGCACACGGATTTTATATTTACGGCCATAGCAGAAAGTTTTGGTTTCTGGGGAAGCGCTTTATTACTGGGGCTTTATTTTGTTTTGCTGATGCGAATCATCAATATGGCTGAACGGCAGCGAAGTGCGTTCTCTCGTGTCTATGCCTACAGCGTTGCCTCGATCTTATTCTTTCATGTGTTTATTAATATTTGTATGACTATTGGACTCATGCCGGTTATAGGTATTACCCTTCCCTTGTTGAGTTACGGTGGCTCTTCGCTGGTTACATTTACCATTCTGATTTTTATTCTGATCCGATTGGATGCCAACCGACAAATGGTTTTACGATAAAAGCTTTTGATTAAAGTCTTTTCAATCGATCATTTCCTCAAATTGTTTCCGAAGTTTGTACAATGAAAATAATTCCACTTTCTGAGGGAAGTTTCACTGTTGATGCAACTAAAAAATTTGTTCCTTTTCAACTAGGAACCGATCAGTTGAATGATCGAGCTACCGGGAGTTTGCTCGTGGAAATTCAGCCTTTCGCAGTTGTAACATCGAAAGATGTTATTGTCATTGATGCAGGACTGGGATTCTCCAATGATCAAGGTGTTTTGCAATTGCATGAAAATCTAATTCGTGAGGAGATCAATCCTCTGGATGTAACCAAGGTCCTGATGAGTCATCTGCACAAGGATCATGCCGGCGGGATCAGTAGAGAAGATACCATGTTGAAACAACGAATGTTAAGTTTTCCCAATGCGCAGTACATCGTTAATGAACGCGAATTTGAGGCGGCGTGCACTGGTACATCGGCTTCTTACAATCCCTCCGATCTGCTTGCATTAAAGCATAGTGAACAATTGGTGTTGGTTGAGGGGTCCGGTTGTATTGATCAATACATTCATTATGAACATACCGGTGCGCATAGTCCCTGGCATCAGGTCTTTAAAATTGAAGAAGAAGGACAACTTGTATTCTTTGGCGGTGATGTGGCTCCACAGTTGATTCAGATGAAAACAAGATTTGTTGCCAAATATGATTTTGATGGGAAGCAGGCTGCAGCATTAAGAATGCGGTGGTGGGAACAAGGGTTGAAGGAAAACTGGACTTTTCTTTTTTATCATGATATCAAAACACCTGTATATCCATCAAACAAAACAAATGAGTGAAAAAGAGGGTAAAAAAATAGGCCAATCCTAAAAAGGATCGGCCGTTGCTAACCTATGAAAAACACCTATATACAAAGGTATCAAAATTTAATAATCAATTCCAAAAAAAATAATTTAAATTCTTTTTCGATGTTGTAACATTGGCTTGTCTGGGCGATTTTTTAACTGATTTAATAATACGCCTCTGAATTCTCTCTCTGCCTGAAACAATTTGTTCATTCTGGGTTGGCCGATCACGGCTTTGAACCGATCCCTGTAATTCTTTCTGATGTCGATCATTTTTTGTTCCCGTTCAATTTCGTCCATATCCGGATTGTTACGATGTTGCATCATTACGCCACGCATATCCCGTTTGTACTCATTGAAAACCGGCCAAAATTTCTGTGCTTCTTCCGGCGTCAATTCCAGTTTCCGGCTGATAAAAGCGATCTCAAGCGCCTGAATTTTTTCTTCCCGTTTGGGATCCGGTGGGGGTGGTTCCTGTGCGTGTACGATGAAACTTGTGCAAAGCAGCATCAGGAAGAGAAATGTTTTTGAGTTCATAGTTAGTTCTTTTTACTTCGGGTTATTGTTTAATTATTTGTTGTAACATTTGTATTTAAGTCGTTCAAAAATGTATCTACGATTTCTGTGTTGAAATAATCGCTCTCTTCCGGTAATTGATTGCTGTTAACCATAGAGCGTATTGTTTCTGCATCTTTGATATCGGCACTTATTTGCAAATAATGGATGATATCGGATTCATTGACCTGTGCCAGCAATGTTTCAAATTGTTCCTCTGTTCTGATTTGCATCGCGGTGCTTACAACGGAGTCGTTTGACGTTTTATTTTGTTTCAATAAATAGAACGCGCCAAAAGTCATCATAAAGAACAGCGTTGCTGCCGCTGCAAAATGGGTCCATGCAAATTGATGCTTGAAGGAGTGTACGCGGGTTGTTTGTTTGTGGATTGTTTTTGTTGAAATCGTAGCCAGGGCTTCATCAAAATAGTTTGGTGAAGTTGTAAACACATTTGTTTTTGGGATGGAAGCAACCAATGGTGAAATTGATTGCAGTTCTTGGTTTTCAGTTTCTGTTTCTGTCTGGCGGATTCGTTTTAAAATGATATCGGGAAGTTGTTCAAAATATGTTTCCGGTATCTTCAATGTGTTCATATCCTTGATTCCACTTAGTGGTCCTCCGGAAAAGGACTCGTTTGATGTTGCAACATCAAATAATACGACAGTATTCGTTTCAAAATAGTTATCGGGAACAGAAAAAGGATTCACTTTTTTTTGCTGGGCTAAAAGTGGACTTATGGCGAACAATTCTTTATATGTCTCAGAATGTTGATTCATGACTGTTGTTGGACTAAAAAACAGGTTTAAGGTTTAATGATTGAGTATAAAGGCTTCTATTTTTTTTACTGCATGGTGATAGCTTGCTTTTAAAGCTCCCTGACTGGTATCGAGTACTCTGCTCATTTCCTCGTACGGCATTTCATCGAAGTAGCGCAAATTAAACACAACTCTTTGTTTGTCAGGAAGTTGTTGAATTGCTAATTGTAGTTTCCATTCCGGTTTGTTTGCGTCAAAGTGTTTGTCGGCCTTGATGGTTTCACTAAAACCTGATGCTGAACCATCAATTGAAATTGTAGCTCGTTTTTTTTGCTGTTCCAGAAAAGTGAGACACTCATTGGTCGCGATTCTGTAGAGCCAGGTATACAGCTGACTGTCCTGTCTGAACTGTTCTAAAGCTTTCCATACTTTGATGAATACATTTTGCATGACATCATTGGCATCTTCATGTTCAATGACTATTCTTCGAATATGCCAGTAAATTCGTTCCTGGTATTTTTTTATGAGCTGCGTAAAAGCCTTTTCCTTTAAGGATGGAATTTTAAATTGCTCCAGTATTTCTTTGTCGTCCGGTTGCATCATAAGTGATAGATAAAGGTAACGGTAACAGGAACTAAAAAACCCGTCGTTAAGACGGGTTTGTAATGAAAAAGTTTAAAAGCCTGAATTTATTTTCGTGCAATCGCTTTTTCGGCAGCAGCTACAATATTTTCAGGTTCCAGACCATACTTTTTGAGTAATTCGGTTGGTTTACCACTTTCGCCAAAGGAATCATTGACTCCTACATATTCAATGGGCACCGGACAAAAACGGCTTGCAACCTGAGCAATACTGTCACCTAAGCCGCCAATAATGTTGTGTTCTTCACACGTAACGGCACATTTTGTCTTGGAAAGAGAACGTATAACAGCTTCTGAATCAAGCGGTTTGATAGTGTGGATATTAATAACTTCGGCATGAATGCCTTTTTCTTCGAGACGCAGTCCTGCTTGTACAGCCTGCCATACCATATGACCACAGGCAAAAATCGAAACATCGGCTCCTTCGGATAAAAACTGTGCTTTCCCGATGACAAAGGAGTCTTCCGGACTGGTAAATATCGGCCAGGAGGGGCGTCCAAAACGCAGATAAACCGGACCTTGATACTCGGCTATCGCCATCGTAGCTTGTTTGGTTTGATTGTAATCACAAGGAACAATTACGGTCATACCCGGAAGCATTTTCATAAGCCCGATATCTTCCAGAATTTGGTGTGTGGCACCATCTTCTCCCAATGTAAGACCTGCATGAGATGCACAAATCTTTACATTTTTTTCGCTATATGCGATGGACTGACGTATTTGATCATAAACCCTTCCGGTACTGAAGTTGGCAAAAGTAGTCGTGTAAGGTATCTTCCCTCCAATGGTGAGACCTGCCGCAACACCCATCATATTGGCTTCGGCGATGCCACATTGAATAAAACGCTCCGGAAACTCTTTCATAAACTGATTGAGTTTCAATGAACCGGCCAGATCTGCCGTTAAGGCCACAATATTTGGATTTTTGCGTGCTGCTTCAACAATACCGTCACCAAAACCGCTGCGTGTATCCTTATTGCCGGAAACCTTGATGTCTTTTAATGCCATTTTTGAACTATTTGATGGAGTTTGTAATTAGTGGCGCAAAGAAAAGGGAAAGTTTTGAGTTGCAATAAAAAAATCAGGGTTATCAATACACAATCCGATTACCACATCAATTGAGTGTGCCTTTTTGATTTTTGTACAACTCCTCATCTTTTTTCAAGTTCAATTCCCATTGCCAGGCCGTACGCATCATATCGTCCAGATTGAATTTTGTATCCCATCCTAAGCTTGTTTTGGCCTTATCGTTGTTTGCATAGGTTGCAACTACATCACCCGGTCTTCTTGGACCAATGACGTAATTCAACTTTACCCCCGATACTTTTTCAAAAGCTGTTATAGCTTCCAGTACTGTCACCCCGTTTCCTGTTCCCAGATTGAACACATCACAACGTGTAGTATTTTTTCCTTGGATCAGGTAGTTTAAAGCCAGCGTATGAGCGTGCGCCAGATCGCAGACATGAATGTAGTCCCGTACACAGGATCCGTCTCTGGTGTTATAGTCATTCCCATAAACGGTCATTTGGTCGAGTTTGCCAATAGCGGTTTGTGTAATGGCAGGAACTAAATTTTGCGGTCGCCCTACAGGCAGCTCTCCGATGATACCACTTGGATGTGCCCCTACCGGATTAAAATATCGTAGCAAAATTGCAGATGTTTCAATGCTTTTGACCGTTTCACTTACAATCTGTTCTCCCATCTGTTTGGTGTATCCGTAAGGGCTTTCAGCCGGTTTGGGATCCGTTTCTTCTGTAACGGGAATTGCATCCGGGTTTCCGTAAACAGTACAGGAAGATGAAAAAACAAAATGAGGGATTTTGAAATCTTTCACACACTTCAGCAAGTTGATCAACGACATCAAATTGTTCTCGAAATAAAGTAACGGTTGTTCCACACTTTCGCCAACAGCTTTGTATGCGGCAAAATGAATAACACCGGCAATGTCGGGATTCTCCTGAAATACGGCATACGTATCGTCGTATTTACATAGATCGACTTTGTACACTTTAATTTTTTGCGACAGGATTTTTTCTACACCTTCCAAGATACGTGGATTGGAACGGGAGTAGTTATCAATATTGATCACTTCATATCCATTCTGGATTAGGTCAATAATCGTATGCGATCCAATAAAACCGCTTCCACCTGTTACAAGAATTTTTTTCATCTCTTCCTAATTAGAATTTTAAACACCTGTACACTGTTAAGCCCTCTTATCATCCTCCGTTGGATTATTTTAAGATGCGACTTTAGGTGATTTGTTGCTTTTGCTTTAAAACTATTGTTTGATTAAATTCATAAGATATTGACCGTATCCGCTTTTCAACAGAGGTTTGGCCAATTCTTTTAGTTGTTCGGTTGTGATAAATCCTTTGCGCCAGGCGATTTCTTCGATACAGGCAATTTTAATTCCTTGTCTTTGTTCAATAACCTGTACAAACTGAGAGGCCTGCATCAGGCTGTCAAAGGTTCCTGTATCCAGCCACGCCGTTCCACGATCCAGGATGGATACTTTCAATTTTCCTCGCTTCAGATATTCTTTGTTGACATCAGTAATTTCGTATTCGCCTCTGGGACTGGGTTTCAATTCTTTTGCAATTTGCACGACATCGTTGTCGTAGAAATAGAGTCCGGGAACAGCATAATTGCTTTTGGGTTGCGTTGGTTTTTCTTCAATGCTCAGAGCGTTTAACTGTTCATCAAACTCTACAACGCCGTAGCGTTCCGGATCACTCACATGATAAGCATAGATAATTCCGCCATCGGGATTGGTGTTATTGGAGAGCAATTTTCCCAGACCGGAGCCGTAGAAAATATTATCACCCAGTACCAACGCAACTTTATCCTTTCCTATAAATTTTTCACCGATTACAAAAGCCTGTGCCAGCCCATTAGGTGTAGCTTGTTCTGCATATTCAAAATGAACGCCCAGCGTTTTTCCATCTCCGAGCAGTCGTTTAAAGTAGGGAAGGTCATGAGGCGTTGAGATAATCAGGATTTCTTTGATTCCGGCCATCATCAAGATGCTTAGAGGGTAATAAATCATGGGTTTATCATAGATGGGCATGATTTGCTTGCTGATGGCATACGTTATAGGATGTAAACGGGTACCTGAACCTCCTGCTAAAATGATTCCTTTCATAAAAATTATAGTTGAAACAAAATGAATAAAAAAGCGGATGAAAAACTTCATCCGCTTTGCTAAAATAAGGGAAATATTTTACAAGAATAAACTCGTGATCCAATAAACAATTGCAGCGAGCAATCCGCTTACGGGAATCGTCAGGAGCCATGCCCACAATAAGTTGGTGGTTACGCCCCATCGAACGGCGCTCAAGCGTTTTGTGGCGCCTACACCAATAATAGAGCCGGTGATTGTATGTGTAGTTGAAACTGGAATTCCCATTTGACCGGTAAAAAACAAGGTGAAAGCACCTGCTGTTTCTGCCGCAACGCCCTCTAAAGGAGTAACCTTTGTGATTTTTGTACCCATGGTTTTAACGATTTTCCAACCGCCACTAAGTGTACCTAATCCTATGGCAAGGTAACAGGCGATCGGCACCCAGTTGGGTAATTGCCCAAAGTCCTGAATGCTTCCATTGGCGATTAATGCAGCACCTATAATTCCCATTACTTTTTGTGCATCATTACCACCATGGCCTAAACTAAAGGCAGCGGAACTAAACAATTGAAGGCCCTTGAACATCTTGGCAATACGATAAGATGTAGGGGTTTTGATTTTTTCTGTGTAGAGATACACCAGACAAAAGAAGATGGATGTAGCAATAATACCCCATACAATCATGGAATTATCTGCTTTTTCGATATTCTTTGCAAACGATTTTTCGATATTGAATTTTTCAATTTTTGTTTTGACCGCGTGCAGGTTTTTTTCCTTGATAGGATAAATCGCATTCATGCTTACCACAGCACTGTCAAGAGTGATTTCCTTATTGACATAAAGCTTCAGCGGTTCTTTGTATTTTTCGGTTAGCTCTTTGGCTTTTTTGAATTCCTCTTTAACATTTTTATTTGCAATGGCATCTGCTTCCAGAATTAAATAGTCATTGGCATTGCGTACCTCATCTTTAAGTTTGCTTACTTCAATATCTTTCAGCCAGCCATTTTCATAAACTTGCTTTGCAATAACGGATGCTCCCAAGGCATCGTAATTCTCAACAAGTGGCTTTACATGATTGTATACAGCAGTAGCCTTTTCCAGTTTTTTGATGGCGACACTATCATCAGGCTTTGCAGCAACCTCTTTCTTGTACTTATCAATTTTGTAAAACTTTTGTGTGTTTTCCAGCATTTTATTGTTTTCGAATACATCAAACAATAAAACGGTCAAGTATGTGACCAGCGCTATGATGGCAAAACGCAGCCAAAGGTTACGCATGATGGTAACAATTGTGATAAACCAGGATATCAGCATCCCTATTAGTGGGGCTAATACAATGAAGTATAAGGTTTGAAGAATGGTTTTGCTCTCAACGATTTTGGACCATGAAATATCAAAACCATTTACCATAATTGCATGTGTAATTGCTGCTCCGGCAAATCCACCAATTAAGGTATGGGAAGAAGAGGAAGGTATTCCATACCACCATGTGAGCAGATTCCAGCAAATAGCCGCTATCAGACCCGAAAAAATAACCGGCAGGGTTATAAACTCTTTTTGTACGGTTTTGCTGATGCTATTTGCGACAGCGTGGTCTTTAAAAATCCAATACGCTGCAAAATTAAAAACTGCTGCCCAAAGTACTGCCTGAAAGGGAGTCAATACTTTAGTGGATACCACAGTGGCAATGGAATTGGCTGCATCGTGGAAACCATTGATGTAGTCAAAAACCAGCGCCAGAATAATAATTATAATTACTAAACTCATAAAAAATTTTCTAGCCTCTGGTTAAGCGTATTTTACGATGATGGATTCAATTACATTGGCAGCATCTTCGCATTTGTCTGTTGCAATTTCCATTACGGTGAAGATCTCTCTTTTCTTGATAACTTCTTTGGCATCTGATTCCGTAGCAAACAAATTAAGGATAGCAGCATCAAACTCGTCATCAGCTTGATTTTCGATACTGTTAACACGCACGAGAGAGTCCGTAATTTGACGCATGTTTTTCATGTTACGTAATTCAATAATTGCGCTATGAATATTTTCAGCCCCCGAAAGAATCAAGTCGCTCATTTTACGGAAATTGCTTTGTGATGGGTCAACTTTATAAAAGATGATTTTTTTGGCTGATGCAAATATGTAATCGGCCACGTCATCCAGTGACGAAGCCAGATAGTGGATGTCTTCACGATCGAATGGCGTGATGAAATTCCGGCTTAGTTCCGTAAAAATGTTATGTGTCAGTTCATCATTTTTGTGCTCCAGATCTTCAATCTGTAAAAGCAATTTTTCTCTTACTTCAGCATTAGGTTCGTTGACCAATTGTTTCAGAAGTTTACCCATTTCTACAACTTTTTCGGCAACCTCTTCAAACAAAGTATAAAACACCCGGTCTTTAGGAAGAAAAATCTTCATAAATGAATTAAAAGCACTCATGTTGGATAATTTTTGGCAAAAGTACCTTTAATGCAGCGTCTTGTGGTCCTTAACAAAGAGTTAATAATTTCTTAACATTGGAGTTCTACATTTGCTGCGCTTAAGGAAAATTTGTCATGACTCAATTATTAAAAGGAACGACCGCATTGTCGTGGTTCCACCTCTTATTTCCAGTTTCTAAATTACTAAAGCCCCTGGTGGGGTTTGCCAAAAGTCCGGTATTTCGCTTGTCATTCTACAGGGGAAAAGGTGAATTTATCGCAACTTTCACTAGCCGTGCATACTCACTCCTTTTGAAAATATAGCGTAGTACTCCGTTCAATAACCGTTTTCAAAATTAGAGCCATTTCAAAGTGTGTGCTCTTCAACTTGATTCATTCGTAATTCGAATTCGATAAAATTTCCGGAATGTTCCGGGACACTCACAAAATACTTTAGAACAATGAAATATTTCTTATTAGCCCTAGTGTTGCTCCCAATTTTAGCATTTTCTCAGGTGAATGCAGTGGATCAAAAAGCACCTGCGCCATCGAAATGGTACGATAAATTATCCATTCGTGGCTACATGCAGATTCGTTACAACAGATTATTGGAAACAAATGAAAACTTAGGTTGTGAACAATGTGATCGTTCCTGGGGTAAAGATGGTGGTTTTTTTATCAGAAGGATGCGCATTATCTTTTTTGGACAAATTCATAAAAATGTATACCTATATATTCAGCCTGATTTCGCCAGCAGCCCATCATCTGACCGGCTACACTTTGGTCAACTCAGAGATGCTTACCTTGATCTTGGTGTAGACAAAGACAATGAATTCCGATTTCGCATCGGACAAAGTAAAGTACCCTATGGTTTTGAGAATATGCAGTCAAGCCAAAACAGATTGGCGTTGGATCGAAATGACGCATTGAACAGTGCTGTTGCAAATGAACGTGATCTGGGTGTGTTTTTTTATTGGGCTCCAAAAAATAAACGAAAGTTGTTTTCAAGTCTGGTCAATGATGGTTTAAAGGGGAGCGGGGACTATGGTATTTTTGCATTTGGTGTCTATAACGGGCAAACGGCTAACAACCCTGAATTAAATAATGAGCCTCATATGGTTGCCCGTTTAACCTGGCCTCATGAATTCAATAATCAAATTATAGAAGGTGGTATTCAAGCTTACAAAGGAAAGTTTGTAGTTCCGAGGGCAAATCTGTCATCCGGTGTGAAGACAATTTCAAACTTAAATTATCTGGATGAACGTATTGCTGCTTCTTTTGTATTGTATCCTAAACCTTTTGGTATTCAATCGGAATATACATTTGGACGAGGTCCGGAGTTTAATAAAGTAACCGATTCTATTGAAGTAATGCCACTGCAGGGAGGTTATATCCAGTCGTGTTATTACATCAAAGTTAAAAATCAAGTCCTCATACCGTTTGTCAAATATCAGTACTACGACGGGGGTAAAAAACACGAACGAGACGCACGAAGTTACAAGGTGAATGATTTGGAAATTGGAGCAGAGTGGCAACCATATAAAAATTTTGAACTAGTTGTTAATTATACTATCTCCAACCGCCGCTATGAAGATTTCCAGAAACAGAACAATTTTCAGTCCGGAAGACTTTTACGCATTCAGGCACAGGTCAATTTCTAGAAGCGATTGAATTTCATCTGGTTATTCGTGAGTTGGCCCCAAATTTGGGTTGAATGAGGATGTTTTATTCGTTCTGTGTGCTTTGTAATCAGTGTAGTGGCTTAACGCATAATCCTTCCGCTTTTGGGTCTCCAAGTCAGAAGCGTAACATTGTGTTAACATACAGGTAACAGGAGCGTAACATTCCATTTACAACGGCTTAACATTGTCAAGGTTTCTTTGCATATCAATATTTGAATATGCAAAGGATTACTTACTTGGGAACTTTAACGCTGTGTTTGTTTCTCTTTTCAGCGTTTTCCTCTTTTTCTCAGCCTCTTTTACAATTAAACGGAAGGGTTGTTAATGCGAAAAACGAACCTGTAGGGGGCGCTTCTATTCAAGCACAAGGCAAATCCAAAGTTGTTGCGGCAGATGTGGAAGGTCGCTTTGTGTTGAATTTAGAGTCCGGGAAAAAATATACTCTTACGGTTTCTGCTGTCGGTTTTAAAACAAAGGAGGTTGCTGACATAGAGATACTTCCAGGTGCAGATAATACTTACACATTTGTTCTGGATGTTGCTGCAAAAGAGGTGGGGGAAATCGTGATTCGCAGCACTGCAAAAAAAGAGAATACAGCCGGGTTGTTGAATTTTCAAAGAAACAATACATCTTTATCCAGCGGTATCAGTGCAGATTTTATACGCAGAACTCCCGATAAAAATACCGGTGAAATCTTAAAACGTGTCAGTGGTGCGTCCATTCAGGACAACAAGTTTGTCGTTGTTCGTGGTTTAAGTGATCGTTATAATCAGGCGATGATTAATGGGGCTCAACTGCCTTCATCCGAACCGGATAAAAAGGCATTCTCTTTTGATGTGATTCCTTCTCAGCTGATTGATAATATCGTTATAAATAAAACAGCAACACCTGATGTGACAGGTGAATTTGCTGGTGGTCTGGTTCAAATCACCACCAAGGATATTCCGAGCTCGAACACGCTCAGTTTGGGTTTTGGTTTAGGTTTTAACACACAATCGGCTTTTCAAACATTTACCAGTAATCCAAGAGGTTCTTACGACTGGCTTGGCTTCGACAATCAAAGAAGTTTACCCTCTTCCTACCCTAAGAAATATAATGCATTCCTTAAACTAAGTGCACAGGAACAGGCTGCAATCGTTGGCGCTTTTCGTGATGATGTATGGCGTGAACAAAATACAATTGCCGGACCAATTCAATCATACAATTTAACCTGGTCGAATGTTATTCGTGGTAAAAACGGAAGTGCTCTAGGTTCTGTTATCGGAATAACGTATAGAAATTCCCGCTTAATTTACAATGCTTCCAAAGAATTATTTGAAAAAGATGGTCAACAAGTATTTTTTGACTACACCGATCGTCAAAACAAATACAGCACCAATGTAGGCGCTATTGCAAATGTTGCTTGGTCAAAGAAGAAATCGAAAATCGCCTTTAAAAATTTATTCAACCAGTTGCTGGAAGATAATTATTACACACGTACCGGTATCAATACAGAAAACCTGCAAGATGTTTTAATGCGCTCTTCAGTTCTGAATCAACGGAGTTTGTTCGCATCACAAGTTGAAGGAACACATAAACTATGGAATCAGTTGAATGCAAGCTGGAATATCAATTATTCGCTCAATCATAAAGAACAGCCCGATCTTCGAGTACAAACCTATAACAGAAGTATTGGTACTTCCAACCCCTATCAAGCCAACTTAAGAGGAAATAATACCAATCGTTTTTTCAGCAATTTGAAAGATCAGGCCTTCGGTTACAATGCTTCACTTTCCTATAATTTCATGATTGGAGCTCAAAAGCAAACAATCAAAATCGGCGGTAGTTCCACTGTTCGATTCAGAGACTTTAAAGGATTTATTTTTGGGTTTAATGAACCTGCCAACCTATCACTGCTTACATTGCCTTATGATCAGATCTTCGCAAACTCGAATTTTAAAACAGGAGGATTTGAGTTGTCAACTGCTTTGCAGAATCCTCAAGACCAGTATTTTGGAATTTCTGCTTTGAATGCAGGATACATCATGTTAGATAATAAACCAGCCGAGAAATGGCGCATCGTTTGGGGTGCAAGAGTTGAAAGTTTTGAACAGTTTCTGAAGTCGAACCAACAAGGAACTGACAAGGCAGTTGTTATTCATACTCGGAAATTAGATTTCCTTCCTTCCTTGAATTTGACCTTTAGTCCAACAACAAAAGCCAACGTCCGATTGGCTGCTTCAAGAACTGTTGCGCGTCCCGAGTTCAGAGAGATTGCACCATTTGCATTCTTTGATTTTGAAACGATTGCGTCTACGGCCGGACAACCCGGATTACAACGCAGCAGTATCTTAAACGGAGATTTACGTTTCGAATGGTATCCCAAAGCGGGAGAGGTTCTTTCGGCCGGAGTTTTCTACAAAGATTTCACCAATCCGATTGAGTTGCGATTGAATAGTGCCAGTGTTGCAACACGTCGTCAATATGAGTTTCAGAATGCAGCCAGCGCCACATTGTATGGAACTGAATTGGAATTCCGTAAGAATTTATCCTTTTTGAAACGTTCTGAATTCTGGCTTGAGCGCCTTTATTTTACAGGTAATGTTTCTTTGATTTTATCAGAAGTATTATTGAATAATACGGACGCGTCCGGAAATAAACTTACACCTACGAAGCGTCCATTACAAGGTCAATCTCCTTATTTAATCAATGCAGGATTTCAATATGATTCAAAATCCGGAACCGGTGTCTCGCTCTTTTACAATCGTGTAGGACAACGTTTGATATTGGTTGGTAATGCCGATTTTGGGGATATCTACGAACTGCCTCGTAATTTGATCGACTTCCAAATTTCACAGAAAATCATAAATGGAAAGGGCGAAGTACGTTTAAATGTCAGCGATGTGCTTAATCAGGTCGTTGCAACTTATGAAAATCGAAACACGAGTAAGGCTTATCAAAAAGATATTGATCGTACGTTCAGCTCTTACAAACCGGGCACTACATTTTCGATTGCCTTTTCATACAACTTTAATTTAAAAGGAAAATAAAAACTTAAATAGAAAACAATGAGAAAGATTTCTTGGATTTTCATCGCAGTTATGCTTTTGAATTTGACTGCATGTATTAAAGTGAACATTGATGATTCGGTAACCAATACAGGCGGTGGTTCAACCGGAAATACCTTACAGGAAAAAATTATCAGTTCAAAGACAATTTCAGGTGTTATTAACGAGAACGTAGAGTTGCCCAAAGGTACTTATACGTTGAAAGGATATGTATATGTAAACAATCGTGCACGACTCACCATTGCAGCCGGCTCGATCATTAAAAGTGACAACGTTAATAAAGGAGCTTTGATTGTTGAGCAAAATTCACGCCTGATTGCAGATGGTACTGCTGAAGCTCCCATTGTATTTACATCCGGAAAAGCTCCGGGTGAACGTAAGCCGGGCGATTGGGGTGGAATCGTTTTGTTGGGGAATGCGCCCACAAATCGTACCACTACTCCTATCATCGAAGGGGGAATCAATGCGGTTTACGGTGGCAGTCTGGTGAATGACAACAGTGGCATTTTACGTTATGTGCGGATTGAATATGCCGGTATTGCTGCAGATCCTAACTCAGAAATCAATGGATTAACATTGGGCGGTGTTGGAGCAGGTACGATCATTGAAAACGTACAGGTATCCTATGGGAATGATGATGCATTTGAATTCTTTGGAGGTACTGTTAATTGTAAGAATTTGATTGCTTTTGCAACAGCAGATGACGATTTTGATTTTGATTTCGGATATGTAGGGCGCATTCAATTTGGTGTTTCTTTGCGTGACCCACTGTTTGTTGACGGAGGCGATGCCGGTAATGGAATTGAATGTGACAACGATGGCGCCGGCTCAACAGCTTCCCCTCGTACACGTCCGGTATTGAGCAATTTTACTTTCGTTGGACCCAATGATGCTCCGGGTACTTTAGCAAACCATAATTTCAATACACGTTTTCGCCGCTCTACTCATTTTGTCTTGGTTAATTCCATTTTAATGGGCTATCAGGATGCGGGTTTTCAATTTGAAAGTGATTCAACTGCAGCAGCTTATTTGGATGGTCGTTCGATGTTTAAGAATAATTTGGTTCATGCTGTTACAAGTCCCTACAGAGTGTCTTCTGCTACATTAACCAATGCAACTGATGTAAAAACAAAGGCGGAAAGCGAGGGTTGTATTACTTATACCAATGCGGGTGATATTCAGTTGACATCACCCTTCAGTTTATCGGCTCCCAACTGGATGCCGATTGCGGGAAGCCCTGCTTTAAGTGGAGCTAATTTCACCGGATTAACCGGCTTTACAACTGTTACTTATCGCGGTGCATTTGGTACCGATAACTGGACGACTAATTGGACGAGCTTTACACCACAGACCAATAGTTATTAATGCAATTAATACACCTGAAAAGTCCGATCAGAGATCGGACTTTTTTTTTGATTGATTTTTTAAGGAGCGTAACCGTAAGCTATGATATAGGATTCATGTTCCAGTTCGGGAGCCAATTTCCCCATGGGCAGATCTTCTTTTTGAGGAGTAGGTTCACATATTGAATAGGTCTTTCCATTGTAGAGGATGGGCTTACCAATGGGTTTATCCAGATTCACTGCAATCGTTACGTGTTTGGGGTATACCAGGACAATCATCGGTAAGTTATAAATCTCCTTAACCAAATAAAAAAACAAGGCCGCACGGTCTTCACAATCGCTTTGTCCATAGATGAGTGTTTCTTCCGGCGACAATCTTTTTTCTTTTCCAAATGCTGTTTCATCTGGTTCAAACAAAAAGGCATAGCGTGTGAAATGCATTAAAAAATTTATTCCATTACGGGTTTTCATGCCTTTAACTTTTTTCTTCAAATCGGGAATTAAGGAGCCATAGGTTTCCTTGCTGAGCGGAATATTGAATTGCAGTGCATAATCTACAACGGGATAATTTTTAAAAAGGGTTTTTATTTGAGGGTTCAGTTTTACTTTAAAATGATATTCGTTCTCATAATATTGAAATTGTATTTCTTTCTCTTTGTAGTCGGTTTGCTTAAAATCGGGTAGTTGTGAAACCCGGTAGGAGAACGACTTTCTTTGATTCTGTTCGCTGATTTGAATGTCGGCAAAAAGTTCGTTTTTGAAATCAACTGCTCCGTAATCGTGATAGTTCAAACATATAAATTGACGTGTTCCTTTGATTCTTATTGGAAGATTGTAAATGGTTTCTTCACTTGCCACATAGAATAATAATTTGCTTTTGCTGTAGCTTAACAGCGTTTGATAGCCCGATTTAGAAAGTAAATACCATTTGTATAATGTGTATCTATAGTAGTTTTCAGATTTTGGACTTATTGTTTGGGCGGTCTTACGAATCAATTGATAATAAAACCAGTCATCATATTTGTTTTTTTCTTTGTGTTCCAGTAATTCGTTTGCAATGGTTGCAAAGCCCGAGTTGTCCAATTGTGTATAAAAAGCCAGTACTTGTTCGTTTTGCAGAGTTTCAGGAATAGCAATCAACATAGATGGGTTCATTGCAAGGCGAATGGTATCACCATAAAACTCAAAAGAAAAAACGGAATCCTGTGCGCCTGCACGTGCAGGATTCAAAATGCTTAGTAGCGCGATAAACAATATGGTAACTCCGGTTTTCATGCCAAACGCTCACTGAATTTAAGAAAAAATAGTTAGAAAACTAAATTTCGTTAGTTTTTGGAAGCATGAAACCATGCATTTCATTAACAAATACATAATGTTTACGTAAACATTACGTAACAGTGGGGGATTAATTTACACACCTATTCAGTAATTGAATTCAACTATTTGAGAGTAGGTTTTCCTTAAGCAAGTTACCTTTCTCTTCACCCTCATTTTTGAGGGTGATTTTTTTTGTAGCAGAATCGAACGATGTTATTTCGTTTTTTCATCCAGGGTAAATCCAAAGGTAGAGCCAACATCCAGTGTACTGCGAACATGAATGTTTTGACGGTGTGCTTCAATGATGTGTTTGCATATTGCCAGGCCCAACCCGCTGCCTCCTTCTTTGCGACTTCTGGCTAAATCGGTACGGTAAAAGCGTTCAAAAATTCTGGAGAGATGTTCCTCTGCAATTCCGTAGCCATCGTCGCTGATTTCAACTAAAACAGAGGGGTCTTCTGTTCTGTAACAACTGAATACAATCGAACCGCCATATTTGCCGTATTTGATTGCATTGTCTACCAGATTGATTAAGACCATCCGGATTTTTTCTTTATCGGCAAATACCACCAGAGGAAGTTCACTTCCTTTCTTTATAGACAGTTTAATGTTTTTTTCTGTGGCCTTGATGGAAAGTGCTTCATAAACTTCGCGGATTAAGTTTTGAATGATGAAGTTTTCTTTTTGTAATTGTAAAACACCACTTTCCAGTTTTGAGATTTCATCCAGATCGCCCACCAGATTGACCAAACGTTCAATATTTCTGGATGTATTGGTCAGGAATCTTTTACCCAATTCTTCATTCTGCATGGCTCCGCTCAGCAGGGTTTCCACATAGCCCTGTATGGCAAAAATGGGCGTCTTTAGTTCATGACTTAAATTCTGTAAAAATTCTTTTCGGTATTGCTCATTTTGTTTGAGTCGTTCGATTTCGTTTTTTTTCTGTTCGGCCCATGTTTCCACTTCTTTGCTCACTTCCTCCAGACTCTTAGTAGGCAAAACTGACGTGTTAAAAAATTCTTCTCGTTTTGTCGCCTTGGTTTGAGCGATGATCTTGTAAATAATTTTGATTCTACGGTAAATGAACCGTTCCGTGAAATAGCGAATTAAAAAATAACTGACGAGAAATAATGAAACGGTTGAAATAAGGGCCACCCAGAGATTTCGGATAAAATAATAGTTCGCAATTCCTGCCAGTAAGGAAATGGCCAAAGCATTGATGGCGGCTATCTGAAATGGAGAAAGTTGTTGCTTATTGAACATAGTCAATACCGAACGGTTTTTATTCGGCATCGCTAAGATAATAAGGTCTAAGCAGCTGAAAGTTCAAATTTATACCCAACACCTTTCACTGTTTTAATACAATCCTCTTCCAGTTTTTGTCTGATTTTCCGAACATGTACGTCAATGGTACGATCACCTACAATTACTTCTGTTCCCCATACCTGACTTAAAATTTCATGCCTTAGAAAGACGCGCCCGGGACGGGATGCCAGGAGGGCCAGCAGTTCAAATTCTTTTTTTGCTAGTGCAATTTCGCGGCCCTTATATTTCACGGAGTATTGTTCTTTGTCAATCTGCAATTCACCAACTTTCAAAATGGTTTCATCGCCTCGAAATGTACGCCTTAGGAGGGCATTTACACGACTGATAAAAACTTTTGGACTGATGGGTTTGCTGACATAGTCATCGGCTCCCATTTCCAGTCCTTTGATATGACTCGATTCGTCGTTTAAGGCGGTAAGTATCAGAATAAGGGTGTCTTCAAATTCGGGTTTGTTCCTTAAAATTTTGCATACATCCATCCCGTTGCGTTTGGGCATCATTACATCCAAAACAATCAAATCGGGTTTTTCTTTGTATGCTATTTCTAATGCTTCGTCGCCGTCTTTTGCTTTTAGAACCCGGAATCCCTCTGCGGTTAGGTTGTATTCCAGTATTTCAAGAATGTCCGGTTCGTCGTCTGCTATGAGTATTTTCTTTGATCTTGAATCCATTGGAAATTATTAACACAAAAGTAGAAGGCTGCCCGTTAACATTTTAAGAAGTAATATTATATAATTGTTAACGCTTTTGAATCACAAATAGCTAGTTTTTCATAACAAGCGATCATTTGGATGGCAATCTATTGAAAATTTGAAAGTATTTTTGAGTTTATGACACGTTTCTTTTTTACGGTGATTCTGGTTTTGGGGTTCATTGCAGTTAACGGTCAGACGAATATTTCGTTTGATACCAATCATGTTCAAATTCCAGTAACACGTCATATATGGCATGAAAATCTGGACAAGGAACAGAAGCGGACTGATAAACTTGACGGCAAAATGGATCAGTTTTTAAAACTGACTTCAAGTGAAGACCTGAACATACAAATCACCGATGCCATTTTTCGACAAACAGACGAGTTACAACAAAAAATTGAACGACTGACACTCGATAACAATTCAAAAATCGGTTTTCTGCGCAGTTTAAAGGAACTGATTCAGTCCTATGCTTCTCAAACACGTTCCAACAAAGCCATTGCACCGTATGCCCCATTGTTGATTGAACATTTTGAGAAATGTATGATACGGATTCTGAATCAGGAATCCTTGTTGCCTGTATTTGAGCAACTGCATTATGTACCCGGCGAATTACTTGCTGCTGTTTTTACTCAAAACAAAGATGCATCGGCGATCGCACGACTTGTTTTTTTAAAGAAGACCCATGAAAATCCTGCTTCTATTATCCCCGGTATTGTTGCATTTGAGCAGGAGCCCTTTGCCGACAGTTTGATTATTGTGGCTGCCATTCGGTCTCCCTTGGATGTTTACACGTATGCACAGGCGCCCAAAACCATTCAGGGCAAAATGATACACAACTGCAAGGATTCAAGAGTGCAAATGATTGTTAAACTGAGTACGATCACAAACGGAACCTTATTCTTGCCTTTTTTGGATGACCTGATTCAGCAAAAAGTTACGATTGAAGATATAAGCCGTGTGGCCGATAATGAGTTGCTTTATTACAAATTACTGGTTAAAACACAAATCGGTTATCATGAGCGTTTGCTCAATGGAGACACACCCTTACTTGCAACGGCATTAAATGATATGCTCCGCCGTAAAGCTACTGATGCGTTTGTAAATGTGATGAATGAATTGCACGATGAACCGGAAGCGGTTCGCTTTAAAGTGGCCGCACCTCTTACTTCCCAGGAGATCTATTATCTCATTGTTACTACAGAAGATTACATATACACAAGCACCTACACCAATCTCTATAAGCGCATGTTAGAGCGCTTCCCAAGTCGCAGATCCGATTCATTATTGATGACCGTTCGATTTGATCGGTTTAAGAAGTTCATAAAAATGGCGGCTAATTACAATCGGCTGGATGATTTTTTGAAGGCCATGCCGGAGCTTCACAGTTTGCAGTTGATGTATGCTTTTGTGAACGGTTTGCAACGTACCAATACACTGGAAGATGCCGTGGATGTTGCCGATAGCTATGGTAGCATCAATGACAGTTCGCTTCTCAAATTTATAAAATACGAAGTGGCTCGTAATCTGGAACGAAGCCAGAAAATACAAGACCGTAGAGGGTACACAATCTATAATATTCTACATTATTTATTCAAATCAGCTTCAGATACTTCTGTTAATCTCTCTGTTGCATTGGGCATACCCCCTGTCTATCAAATCGATTATCAGGCACTTGCAGATGATAGCGGAAGAGTCGTTCAGCATGCCTTTTTCTATGGTGATGAGGATGGAATTATTTCCTTCAGGAACTTTATGGGGATGTTTAACAACCGGCCGGAATGGAAAGTTGTTACCGGAAAAGAATGGGTTACCATAACTTCTGTAAAAGGAAAACCGTACACGATTTATGCAAACCTGCCTCTTGATAACAAAACGGATCTGGATCAAATGGCCCAGGAGCATTTGTTGAATTATCTGGTTGATAACAACATTCGGCCCACATTTGTCGTGCACAGGGGCCATAGCTATCATCTAAAATATACAATCCAGCAAATGTTGCCCTCTTCACGCATTGTAATGCTAGGCTCTTGCGGGGGGTATCAGAATCTCAGTAAAATATTAAATGTAAATGATGATGCGCATATCATCTCTACCAAGCAAGTTGGCAGTTATTCAGTAAATGAACCCATTTTAAGAGTGTTGAATGAAACCATTCGTTCCGGAAACAACATTCAATGGATTCCTGTGTGGCAACAGGTGGCGAATTCCGTAAAGTCTGATCCCAAGGGAAGTGAATTACTGAAAGACTATGTGCCGCCGCACAAAAATTTGGGAGCGCTTTTTATTAAGGCATATCGCAAAGCAAACGGTCAGTTGTAAACGGTTTAAATTACAGTTTGTTCAATTATGAATGGAGCATTCACTACAAGCAGATATCTTATTTCAATCTGAACCGGAATGGGAAAACAGAATTCGAAACGCATTTTTGATGTTCAGCTATTGAATCGCGTGTTACGCTATGCAAAGCCTTACCGAAGCCGTTATTATTCTTCCATCGTGCTCTCGTTAGCCTTAGCCGTACTGGCTCCGGTACGTCCCTGGTTGATTAATAAAACGGTGAATCAATACATACAACATCACCTGGTTCAGATGTTGATTACCATCACTGTCATACAAATTAGCCTGTTGATTTTGGAATCGGTATTTCGGTTTTTATTTACGTATTTCACTTCTTGGTTGGGCCAACAGGTGGTCAAAGATTTGCGAATTCAGGTTTTTGATAAAATTCTTCATTTGAACAGCCGGCAATTTGATCAAACACCGGTTGGGACCCTTACAACCCGTACAATCAACGACATAGAATCCATCAGTGAAATTTTTGCCGAAGGATTTATACCGATACTGGCTGATATTTTATCAATCGTGGCGGTATTAATCACCATGTTTGTTCTCAATTGGAAACTGACTTTGGTTTGTCTGTTATCCTTTCCTTTTTTATTGATTGCTACTTATTTTTTTAAAGAAAGTGTGAACCAGTCTTTTCAGCGTGTTCGAAATGCGGTGGCCGCTTTGAATACCTTTGTACAAGAGCATATACAAGGAATGCAGGTCGTACAGGCATTTGGGGCCGAAGAAAAGGAGTATCAAAAATTTGGTGAAATCAACCGGGAGCATCGAAATGCAAACATCAAGGCCATATTTGCGTATTCCGTATTCTTCCCGGTGGTAGAAATTATTCTGGCCGTTTCAATGGGGCTTCTTGTTTGGTATGGTTCACATTCCTCCTTGATGAACCATCAGGCCGAAGGTGCAAGAATGGCCGGTGAAATGATGGCTTTCATGCTGTTGTTAACGATGTTGTTTCGTCCGCTGCGTTTTATTGCCGATAAATTCAATGTTTTGCAAATGGGGATGATTGCAAGTGACCGGGTGTTTAAAGTATTGGACAATACGGATACACTTCAGGTGCCGGAAACAGGTTATTTAAAAGGCAAGACCATCGAAGCCGGCAAGATTGAGTTTCAGCATGTTTGGTTTGCCTATACCGATTCCAACTGGGTTTTAAAAAATATTTCTTTCAAGGCCGAAGCCGGAACTACCGTTGCGCTGGTGGGTCATACGGGAAGTGGGAAAACATCGATTATCAGTTTGATCAACCGCTTGTATGAGATCCAAAAGGGGGCCATTCTGATCGATGGCTTGCCCATTTCGCAATATGAGCCCGAGTTGCTGCGAAGTGGTATAGGTGTGGTGCTGCAGGATGTTTTTTTGTTTTCAGGTAGTATTGTTGACAACATTACACTTCGAAATCCGGCGATTGATAAAGAGCAGGTCATTCATGCAGCTCGTTTGATGGGTATGCATGAGTTCATCATGCAGCTTCCCGGAGGGTACGACTTTAATGTAATGGAGCGTGGGGCTACGTTATCGCAGGGGCAGCGTCAGTTGCTAAGTTTTATCAGAGCCTTGTTGTACAATCCATCTATTCTTATTTTGGATGAGGCTTCCTCTGCCGTAGATACAGAAACCGAGCTGTTGCTTCAGAAGGCAATAGATACCTTGATCAGGGGAAGAACGTCCATCGTCATTGCCCATCGCTTATCCACGATTCGTAAAGCCGATCAAATTTTGGTGTTGGAACAGGGCGAAATACGGGAACAGGGTACACATGCAGATCTGCTTGAAAAGAATGGACTCTATGCACGTTTGCACCGCTTGCAATTTGATACAATCCGCTCGATTAAAGATTAGATTAAGTATTCCCTAAGGCTTTTGTTCAAAAGGAGTCGATATGGACAGATTTGTTTTCGGATGGCAATTGGTTGTTTCAGGGGTACTTTTTTATGCACGACACGTTTGTTGCGTGAAAGCCTTTGGCAATTAATGATTTTGTGAGTGTTTCGGAAAAATCCATTAGTGACAATTCGGCGAAAGCATCAAAATTTCTGTTTTCATTTGATCGGTCAAAAATCATCTTGGGCTGATAATCAACTACTAAGACAAGCGGAGACCGAGCTTGAAAGTGATGTAATTTTTTGGGGTTGAATGGATTCGATTTTTAGCGGAAGATTTTCGTTTAGAAAAACGGGCAAAAGGGGGAATATTTTTTTAACTTTCTTAACATCTTTCCCATTTTTTCACAGACGCCCGCTTATCTTTGCGCCAAATTTCGGAACAGGTATGTATTTCAAAAGCTTCAAATCCTTATTGGCAGCGGTTTTCGGCGCTTTTTTGTTGTTTTTTTCCACTCCGGTACTCGCCGGTGAAGGCGCAGTGGAAGGGAAACTCGATCCTGCTAAAGTGATCATGGAGCATATAAAAGATGCACATGAGTTCCATTTTTTCACCCTCAAAAATGCCGATGGATCGGAGTTTCACGCTACGATACCCTTGCCGGTAATTCTTTATTCGCCTGAAAGAGGATGGTCTGTTTTCTTGTCTTCTGCATTTCATCATGGTCATGAGCCTCACGACGGATACCAATTGCATGATGGAAAAATTCATGCAGTTGATGCAAATGGCAATCCCGATCATCACACACATGTGTACGATTTGTCCATCACCAAGAATGTGGTTCAAATGATATTGGCCTTGACGATTTTAGTTGTGCTCTTGCTTTCCATTGCAGGCAGATATAAAAAAGGGCAAGGAGTTACAACTGCTCCCAAAGGCTGGCAAAATGCTGTAGAGCCGGTAATCACTTTTGTGCGTGACGAGGTGGCAAAGCCCAATTTAGGTCACAATGCAGCTAAATATTTACCTTATTTATTGACTGTATTTTTCTTCATTCTGATCAACAACTTGTTTGGGCTTATTCCCGGATCGGCTAACGTAACAGGAAACATTGCATTCACCATCATTTTGGGTGTTATTTCTTTCTTTGTTATTTTATTCAGCACCAATAAGCATTTCTGGGGGCATATTTTCTGGTATCCCGGTGTACCGGTGCCGGTTCGGTTGTTCATTATGTTGCCTGTTGAGTTGCTGGGTGTGTTTACAAAACCTTTCGCATTGATTGTCCGTTTGTTCGCAAACATGGTCGCCGGTCACATCATCATTTTGAGTTTCGTGACCTTGATCTTTATTTTCGGTTCCATGAGTTCAATTGCAGGATGGGGATTCTCTCCGCTTTCCATTGCCTTTGCCGTATTTATTTATTTGATTGAAATAATGGTTGCTTTTATTCAGGCGTTCATATTCACGAACTTAACGGCCGTTTTCATCGGCCAGGCACGTGAAGGTGAGCACCATGATGAAGCCCATCATTAATATTTTTTTGTTCATTTTTAAAACTTAGAAACATGAGTCTGTTTTCTTTTTTGCTTGAAGTTCAGCCCGGGTTATCACACATTGGTGGTGCAATCGGTGCAGGTTTGGCAGCAATTGGTGCCGGTATTGGTATCGGTCAAATTGGTAAAGGTGCAGTAGAATCTATTGCCCGTCAGCCTGAAGCTTCAAATGACATTCGTGCAAACATGATCCTGACTGCTGCGTTCGTAGAGGGTGTTGCCCTTTTCGCGGTAATTGCGGGTCTGTTGGCTGTATTGAAATAATCAAGCCGCACGTAAAAAAACACTGCATCCAAGGCACAGGGCGGCGGATGCAGTTCTTTCAAAATCTTTGAATTAAAATAGTTACTATGGATTTGTTGTTACCCGGTTTAGGGTTGTTGTTCTGGACATTGCTGGCATTTGCCATCGTGTTTTTTATCTTAAAGAAGTTCGCCTGGAAACCGATTCTCAGCTCCTTAAATGAGCGTGAGCAAGGTATTGCGGATTCTTTGGAGTCGGCCCAGAAAATGAAGCTGGAAATGGCTCAGATAAAAAGTGAAAATGAAAATTTGCTTGCCAAGGCACGTGAAGAAAGAGCTCAGTTGTTGAAAGAAGCGCGTGAAACAAGAGATCGCATTGTGAATGAAGCTAAAGAGCTTGCCAAGAGTGAAGCGAATAAAATCATTCTGGATGCACAGGCTGCGATCAATCAGCAAAAAATGGCTGCTTTAACCGAAGTAAAGAATCAAGTAGGGAATTTGGTTATTGAAGTGAGTGAAAAAGTATTGCGTCGTGAGTTGGCGAATAAAGCAGAGCAGGAAGGCTACATTAAAAAGCTTGCTGAAGAAGTAAAATTGAATTAACAATCGCTCTACATCAGCCATTGCAATGAAGGTTCAATGGTTTGGTTAGCCGTTAAAAAGTTTCGAAGTCAAATGCAAAATCCACGTTTAGCCGTTCGGTATGCGAAATCTCTGGTTGATCTGGCGCTTGAGCGCAATCAATTGGAAATTGTTTTTGCCGATATGAAATATTTACTGGAAGTGTGTAAGGGAAGCAGGGATATGATCAATCTCCTACGCAGTCCGGTTGTGAAGGGCGACAAAAAGGAAAAAATTATCAACGCCGTAATTGGTACTAACATCGGTGAAATGTCCACGGCATTTATTCGCCTGTTGATATTAAAAGGAAGAGAAAGCCATCTGCCCGAAATCGCCGAAGCTGTTATTGAGCAATATAATCTGATCAAGGGTATTTATAAAGTCAAACTTTCAACGGCTGCACCGGCAAGTTCCGAAATTCTTAACGCGATTACCCGTAAAGTTCAGGACGATCTTTCCTTGCAAAATGTACAATTGGAAAACGAAGTTAATGAAGCTCTGATTGGCGGCTTTCAATTGGAATTCAACGGTAAGTTGATAGATGCGAGCATTGCAAGAGATTTGCGGGACATCAAAAAGCAGTTTCAGAAAAACATTTACGTACCAAGTATTTAATCATTCAAACAATTAAAATCATAGATCATGGCAGATATTAAACCGGATGAAATTTCAGCGATACTTCGCCAGCAGTTAAGCAACTTCAATGTAGCAGCCGATCTGGAAGAAGTCGGTACCGTATTACAGGTGGGTGATGGTATCGCACGTGTTTACGGGCTCAACAATGTGCGTTATGGTGAACTCGTTGAGTTTGAAAGTGGTGTTCGTGCAATTGCTTTGAACCTGGAAGAAGACAATGTTGGTGTGGTATTGATGGGTGAAGGAAAGGACATTAAGGAAGGTTCTAAAGTGAAACGTACCGGAAAAATTGCCTCTATCAAAGTAGGTGAAGGCATGGTTGGACGTGTCATCAACGTTTTGGGAGAAGCCATCGACGGTAAAGGACCTATTTCCGGTGAATTATATGAAATGCCACTTGAGCGTAAAGCACCCGGCGTTATTTACCGCGAACCGGTAAAAGAACCGCTTCAAACAGGAATTAAAGCGATTGATGCGATGATTCCTATTGGTCGCGGACAACGTGAGTTGATTATTGGTGATCGTCAAACCGGTAAAACGGCCATTGCAATTGATACCATCATCAACCAAAAAGAATTTTACAATGCAGGAAAGCCTGTTTATTGTATTTATGTTGCGATCGGACAAAAAGCATCAACCATTGCCGGTGTGATGAAGAGTCTGGAAGATAACGGCGCCATGAAGTACACAACAATTGTTGCTGCTTCTGCAAGTGATCCGGCTCCTCAACAGTTCTTTGCTCCTTATGCCGGTGCGGCTATCGGGGAATTCTTCCGTGATACCGGTCGTCCTGCATTGATCATTTATGATGATCTTTCTAAGCAAGCAGTTGCATACCGCGAAGTTTCGCTTTTGTTACGTCGTCCGCCCGGTCGTGAAGCGTATCCCGGAGACGTATTCTACTTGCATAGCCGTTTATTGGAACGTGCGGCGAAAGTGATTGGCGATGACAATGTTGCTAAAAACATGAACGACGTACCGGACAGTATCAAACATCTGGTAAAAGGTGGCGGTTCTTTAACAGCACTTCCAATCATTGAAACACAAGCGGGTGACGTATCTGCTTATATTCCTACGAATGTGATTTCAATTACCGACGGACAGATCTTTTTGGAATCGAACTTATTTAATGCCGGTATTCGCCCTGCCATCAACGTGGGTATTTCTGTAAGCCGTGTGGGTGGTAACGCGCAAATCAAATCCATGAAAAAAGTAGCCGGTACGTTGAAGCTTGACCAGGCCTTGTATCGTGAAATGGAAGCGTTTTCGAAATTTGGTGGCGATCTGGATGCTGCTACTAAATCGGTAATTGACAAGGGAAGCCGTAACGTAGAAATCTTGAAGCAGCCTCAGTTTTCTCCCTATAGTGTTGAAAAGCAAGTTGCCATTATTTATCTCGGTACAAACGGGTTGTTGAATCAGGTTCCTGTTAAACGTGTTAAAGAGTTTGAAGAACAATTCTTAAGTGAACTTGAAACGAAAATGCCCGACTTGCTGGCAGATTTCAAAAAAGGAGCGTTGCCTGAAGAAGGCATCAAAAAAATGGTGGAATTGGCCAATAGCATCATTCCCCAATACAAAGCTTAATCGACAAAAGGAGTGCAAATGCACTCCTTTTTTTTATCTGATTTTTTTGCACATTTCATAATGAGGGATTGTAACCTCAATGAATTCGTCGCCATTTACAGTGTAACCCTGTTTTTCATAAAATCCGACAGCAACTTTTCGGGCATGCATAACTAAGAATGTATAGCCGTTGTCTCTGGCTAGTGTTTCTGCAAAAGACATCAGAGAAGCCCCAATTCCTTTTCCCTGATTGTTATTTAAAACTGCCATTTGTCGCAACTTTATTTTTTCCTGATTGATACGGGTAAGTAAACAACATCCCAGCATTTTTGCTTCATCGAATGCAGCAATCAGGATATCGTCTTTTTCCTTATCCAACTCCTCTTGTTCAAACCGGAGACCAAGTGGCTTTCTAAGCAACTCATACCGCAAGTCAAGCATTTGCCTGTACTCCAAAGTGCCGTGCATTATTTGTTTTAAAGCCATATTACCAATTTGAGAATCTTTAAGTTACATTTTTTAATTAAAACTGAAAATGTTGATAAATAAATCTTTCAAAAAATAACAGTTGTTTGTGTCGAAAATCTGCATAAAGCAAGCGATTCAAAAATGCTTGAAACCCTTTGCCAGTCAACGTTTTAGCGAAAGGACCGAACATTCAATAAACCTTCGATATGTTTGTGTGGGGATAAAAATCAGATACCTGAATCGGAAGCTTGTAGAGTTTTTTTCAGGAATACTTGCCATTTGGTTAAAAATTCTATTTTTGCACCCTGTAACCAAACATTTATTACAATGTCAGACATCGCAGCAAGAGTTAAAAAAATTATCGTTGACAAATTAGGAGTTGAAGAATCAGAAGTAAATCCTGAGGCATCTTTCACAAACGACTTAGGAGCAGATTCATTAGACACTGTTGAACTGATTATGGAATTTGAAAAAGAGTTCAACATTTCTATTCCCGACGAGCAAGCTGAAACCATCACAACTGTTGGTCAAGCAGTAACGTATTTAGAAGAACACGCTAAGTAATTTCATCACTGAAGACTTTCAGTGTAAACAATCTTTTCCAGGCAACGTATGCAACTCAGACGAGTAGTAGTTACCGGTATTGGTGCCTTAACACCATTAGGCAAAACTCTTGATGAATATTGGGAGGCTTTGGTTAATGGTGTTTCGGGTGCCGATTACATCCAGCAATTTGACTGTTCCAAATTTAAAACACGCTTCGCTTGTGAGGTCAAGGATTTTGATCCTACACAATACCTCGATAAAAAGGAAGCGCGCAAAATTGATCGGTTTACACAGTTTGCATTGATCGTAAGCGATCAGGCAGTCAAAGATGCCGGTCTCAGCAAAGAAGCTGTGGATGTTGACCGTGTAGGAGTCATTTTTGCCAGTGGAATTGGTGGTCTTATTACATTTCAGGAGGAGGTGTCTGCATTTGCATTGGGAGATGGAACACCACGATTCAATCCCTTCTTTATTCCTAAAATGATCCTTGATATCGCAGCAGGACACATCTCTATGCGTCACGGATTCAGGGGTCCCAATTATGCAGTCGTTTCAGCCTGTGCTTCGTCAACAAATGCCATTATTGACGCTTTTGATACCATTCGTTTGGGTAAAGCAGATGTGGTGTTAACCGGTGGCAGTGAAGCAGTCGTTAGTGCAGCCGGAGTAGGTGGTTTTAATGCCATGAAAGCTTTGAGTGAGCGCAATGACGATCCAAAAACAGCAAGCCGTCCGTTCGATAAAGACCGTGATGGTTTTGTGATGGGTGAAGGTGCCGGGATGTTGGTACTCGAAGAACTGGAACATGCTTTGAAGCGCGGTGCCAAAATATATTGTGAGATCGCAGGTGGTGGTGCAACAGCCGACGCACATCACATCACCGCTCCGCATCCCGAAGGGTTAGGCGCCAATAACGTTATGAAAGCGGCGTTGAAAGATGCCGGCTTGCAACCAACCGATATTGATTACATTAATGTTCACGGTACCTCAACACCGCTCGGTGATATTGCAGAAACAAAAGCTATTCTCAATGTATTTGGTGAGCATGCTTACAACCTGAACATCAGTTCAACAAAATCGATGACAGGACATTGTTTGGGAGCCGCTGGAGCATTGGAAGCAATTGCCTGTGTCATGAGTGTTGTAAACGATATCGTTCCCCCAACAATCAATCATTTCACGGATGATCCCAACCTGGATCCAAAACTGAATTTTACTTTCAGCAAGGCAGAAAAACGAACCGTTCGGGCCGCGTTAAGTAATACGTTTGGTTTTGGTGGACACAATGCATCCGTAATTGTGAAGAAATATTCCTGATTTAAAGTAGCTTTGGTATAAACCGGCTTTGTCTTTACAGCATGTTGTTGTTGGATAAAGTTACCATGAGGAAACCTCTTTATGCGGAATCTGATCCGTAAAATATTACCTGCCAGAAATAGTTTCGAGAAAAACTTACGTAACATTCTGGGTTACAATCCCGGCAATTTACAATTGTACAGAACGGCTTTGAGTCATCGTTCCGTTAAGGAAAGCAATGACCAAAACAATGAACGTCTCGAATTTTTAGGCGACGCTGTTTTAAGTTCGGTGGTTGCTGATTATTTGTTTAAAAAGTACCCCTACAAAGGGGAGGGCTTTTTGACTGAGATGCGCAGCAAAATGGTCAACCGTGCCACTCTCAATGACATTGCGCTGAAAATGGGTTTGAAAAAAATCACATTATTTAATAAAGGGGATAACGGGCTTAAAATTTCACAGATTTTCGGCAATACGCTCGAGGCCTTACTGGGAGCGATCTATCTGGATTTGGGCTATCGTAAGACACAGCGATGGATCATGAAACGCATCATCACACCGCATCTCTTTATGGAGGATCTGGAAGTCCTCGAAATCAACCATAAGAATAAACTCTATGGCTGGGCCAATCGAAACGGCAAAACACTGGAATTTGAATTAATGGAAGAACGGATCGAAAATGGTAGACGGTTGTTTACTATTGGCGCCGTTGTGGATGGTGCGGTGATCGCACAAGGTAAAGCGTACAATAAGAAAGACGCCAGTCAAATTGCCGCCCAGGCAGCTGTTGA
>JBMLSG010000061.1:0-3923 GCA_049240625.1 Lacibacter sp.
GAGATTGCTTCGCCACAACGCTTCGCACAGGGCCAACAAACTCGCAATGACGTGCTTTTTTGATGTGCCGTCAACCTCTTGATCGTCACTGCGAGGGACGAAGCAGTCTCTTTATTAATGACCCTGCTTAAAGAATGCAAAAAACTTCCGAATTTTTTTCAGACCGTAAATAGCGTACGTTGTGGGCTGCTATGTTTGCAGCTACAGGCCGTTGTTCACCGGCACTGCAACTGAACCCAAACTCAATGGAATGAAGAAACCCCTTTACATACTGCACCTCGACGACCACCCGGATTTCATCAATAGACTCTGGCACTGGGTTAACAAACTCAACGATCAATTGCGTCACATCCCCTTTTACCACCCGGATGAAGCATTGTCGTACCTGGAAACAGCCTTCTGGGTGGACCAGCACATTGATCTCATCATGACCGATTTCAATCATTACGGCATGGACGGTTACGAGTTTGCTGTGGCCGTACAGGCACTGGAATTAAAATACAAACGACCCTTCAAAATTCCGGTGTTGATGATGTCAATGGCCGCATGTATGTTTCACCCGGGTAAAGAACGCATCGGGGACTGTGTTGCCCGCAACGAAGAATACCTGAAGAAGGTTGATCACCCCAGTCGCACATGGGTCGTTAAAGGCATTCGTGAAGAGATGATTGCAGGGGCCATCAACAAAAACAGTCCGGACGAAAAACTGGTGGAACTGATTGAATACCTCACCGCCCATCCGCAACGACTGATTTGATCAATCTTCAAACTCCGCTCATAACAACAGCCAAGGAAAAAGAAGGATCCCAAAAATGAAGCACTTACTTTTAACAAACAAACTGATATACCCGGCGCTGCTTCCTCAACCCGTGGCAGGAAGGCACACGGTTTTACCGGTCTTTTTTCACACAACCCAACACTTATTATGGAACTGACGTATTTACTCCTGATGGTTCTTGCAGTACTGCTCATCGTAAACATCGTGCTAACCCTCAGGGCCGGAAAAAAAGAAGCGGGCGAGGAGCTGACAAAACTCCGCAGTTCCGTTGAAACGGTACAAACACAACTGAAAGACACGGAGAGCAATCTGAAACATGAATTTGTAACCAACCGGAAAGAGAACACCGATTCGGCAACGGGACTCAGAACAGAAATCGGCAATCAACTCAACCAGTTCACACAAACATTTTCCGGACAGCTTGGGTCGCTTACACAGTCAAACGAAGCAAAGCTGGAAGCCATCCGCAAAACCTTTGAGGATAAACTGAGCGATATACAAAAAAACAGCGACGCACAAAGCAAAGAAAGCAGGGCCGAACAGAAAGAACACCTCGACGGCTTTAAAAAAGAATTGAACGATGCGCTGAAAGATTACAAAGAACGGCTTCGGGACCTCTTTACAAATTTTGAAGAGAACCAGCAACGGCATCATACCGCCGGCAACGAAAAAATGGCCGATCTCAAATCAAGTCTGGAAAAATCGGTTGCCAATATGCAGGAAGGCAATGAGAGGAAGCTGGAAGAAATGCGAAAAACCGTGGATGAAAAACTCAATGAAACTCTGGAAAAACGATTGGGCGAATCTTTCAAACAAGTGAGCGACCGTCTGGAAGCGGTGCATAAAGGTCTGGGCGAAATGCAAACACTGGCGGTGAGTGTGGGCGATTTGAAAAAGGTAATGAGCAACGTTAAATCAAGAGGTGTATTGGGTGAATACCAGTTGCAAAACATCATAGAAGACCTGCTGACCAATGAGCAGTATGAGAAAAACGTGAAAACAAAAGTGGGCAGCGGTGCCGTTGTTGAATTTGCGATTAAAATGCCGCACGGCGGCAATCTGGAAAAAACATTGTGGCTGCCCATAGATTCCAAATTCCCGAAAGAGGATTACGAAGCGCTGGTGGATGCTTATGAGAAAGGGGATGCCGATAAGATTGACCTGTACCGCAAAGCCTTCATCAATGGTATTAAAAAGAATGCCAAAGACATCAAGGAAAAATACATCGACCCACCCAACACTACCGAATACGGCATTATGTTTTTACCCTATGAAAGTTTGTTTGGCGAAGTGCTGCGGGTTCCCGGTTTGTTTGAGCAATTGCAAAAAGAGTATAAGATCACCATTACAGGTCCAACAACCCTGAGTGCTTTACTCAACAGTTTGCAAATGGGTTTTCGAACACTGGCCATTGAAAAACGCAGCAGTGAGGTTTGGGATTTGCTGGGTGCGGTGAAAACCGAATTTGGACAGTTTGGAGATATCCTGGCCAAAACTAAAAAGAAACTGATTGAGGCCACCAATGTGATTGACACATCAGAAGTTCGCACCCGGGCCATCGAACGCAAACTGCGTCATGTACAGGAATTGCCGGCCGGGGAATCGAAATCCATTCTGGATGCGGCTGCTGAAAATGAATCTATGAACGGAGAAGAATCTCCCGATTAAGGAACGCAGCATTAACTGTCCGTCACTGCGATGAACGAAGCAGTCTCATAATTAAGAAACGATTCTAAACAACGAGATTGCTTCGCCACAAGGCCAACAAACTCGCAATGACATCTCTGTTTGAGGTTTCGTTCCCTCTCAAGGTCGCCGTCCTTTCCATCTATTTCTCATTTCGCGATTTGCGAAATGAGAAATCATGTCTATATTTGTGCTATGAGAAAGCATAACGGGATGAGGCCGCAAGACATCGCAATACTGGTTAAGATCATTTCTTTCAGAGATGAGGCTTGGCAATTATCGACACTCTCATCTTCTTTATTTATTAGTATTTCTGAAGTATCTGAATCGCTTAACAGAAGTAGAATCGCAAAATTAATCGACTATGAAAAAAAGAAAATCAATCGGCAAAACTTAATCGAGTTTTTAGAGCACGGAATTAAATATGTTTTTCCGCAACAACCGGGCTCGATGATTAGAGGAATACCTACTGCACACTCACACCCATTTGTTAAAAATTATTTTACAAGCGAATTGAATTTTGTTTGGCCCGATCCAAAAGGTGCAATGATGGGACTTTTAATTGAACCTTTATATCCTAAACAAATTCACGCTGTAAAAACCGACAACAACTTTTACAAATTAATGGCACTAATAGATGTTATACGAGTAGGAAAAGTAAGAGAAACTAAATTCGCTATAACAGAACTTAAAAAACAAATTATGGATGAATCATCACAACAACAAGGTAAGAATTAAAGCTGTACATAATAACCTGGCAGACCTCAAAGACAAAGTTGTGTTCGTAGGTGGAGCCACTATTTCCTTATACTCCGACAGAGAAACACTGGAAGTAAGACCTACTGACGATATCGATATTATAGTTGAAATCATAAGTTACAGTGAACGCTCGAAATTAGAGGAAAAACTACGATCAATAGGATTTCAACACGACATGGATTCAAGTGTTGTTTGCAGATACAAAATCGAAGGTATTATTGTAGATATCATACCAACGGCTGACGAATCAATCGGCTTTAAAAACATTTGGTATCCCGATGGATTTACAAATGCCATAGACTGTAAAATTGACGATCGTACTACGGTGAAAATACTTACCGCCCCCCATTTCATTGCTACGAAACTTGAAGCTTTTAAAGGAAGAGGGCGAGATGATGGAAGAACAAGTCACGATTTTGAAGATATTGTTTATGTTTTAGAAAACAGACAAACGATATGGGACGAAATTCAAAACACATCGGGAGCACTCAAAATGTATTTAGTAAATGAATTCAAAAAATTAAAAGGAAATGCAAGTTTATTTGAATGGATTGACAGTCATGTTGATTATGGATCACCGCCTGCGAGTTATTACATCATGCAGGAAATAGAAAAATTCATTGAAAACAACTCAGATTAGCGATGTCTCCTGAATCTTTGTTCAAAAATGATCGGTAGCACCCGAAGGAGATGTTTCGCT
>JBMLSG010000062.1:0-2387 GCA_049240625.1 Lacibacter sp.
CAAAGTTTGAATTGAAATTACCCAAAATGGGAGAGAGTGTTGCAGAAGCAACCATTACAAACTGGTTAAAAAAAGTAGGCGAAACCATCGCAGCCGATGAAGCCGTTTTGGAAATTGCTACTGATAAAGTGGACAGTGAAGTGCCCAGTACCGTTGAAGGTGTACTTTCCGAAATTTTATTTCAGGTCAATGATGTTGTTCCTATTGGAACTGTAATCGCCCGTATCAAAACCGGATCCGAAGCCAATGCTGTTTCGCATACGCCTGCGCCAGAACCGGCTGTTACGCAGTCATCATCCGTGACTGTTGCCGAAGAAGTTCCTTATCAACCGGCCGGAGCATCCGTTGCACCTGCTGCTAACGGCATACGCTTTTATTCTCCGTTGGTCTTGAATATCGCAGCACAGGAAGGAATCAGTATGACGGAACTTGAAAAAATACCCGGCACTGGAAATGAAGGCCGTGTAACAAAAAAAGACATTTTAAATTATGTTTCTAACGGACGATCGGCTCAAACTGTAGTTACTCCTGCCGTCGTAAGAGAAGAATCCTCTGCTGTAATTGCAAAATCCGAAGCGCCGGCTCCTAAACCGGCTTCCAATCCAGTTGTATACAGTGGAAATGTTGAGATCATAGAAATGGATCGCATGCGTAAGCTCATTGCAGATCACATGGTGCGCAGTAAACAAACCAGTCCGCATGTAACCAGTTTTACCGAAGCGGATGTAACCAACCTGGTGATGTGGCGCGACAAAAAGAAGAAAGAATTTGAAAAGCGCGAAGGAACGAAAATTACATTTACACCGTTGTTTATTGAAGCCATTGCCAAGTGTATCAAAAAATATCCTCAAATTAACAGCTCGGTAGACGGTGATAAAATCATTGTTAAAAAGGATATCAACATTGGAATGGCCACCGCACTTCCTTCCGGTAATTTGATCGTTCCGGTTATTAAAAATGCCGATCAGTTAAATCTTGTTGGGCTTTCAAAACAAGTGAATTCTTTGGCCGACAGTGCGCGAAACGGAAAATTAAAAGCCGATGATACAGCCGGTGGAACATTCACAATCACCAATCTTGGTACATTCGGCAGTTTAATGGGAACGCCTATTATCAATCAGCCACAAGTTGCCATATTAGCGGTTGGTGCGATTAAGAAACGTCCGGTAGTAATTGAAACTCCTCATGGTGATAGCATCGCTATTCGCCATATGATGTATCTGAGTATGAGTTACGATCATCGAATTGTGGATGGAAGTTTAGGAGCCATGTTCCTGACTGCAGTTGCCAACGAACTGGAGAATTTTAATCCCGATCGAGAAATCTAGTCGATTCAATAGCTTTCAAGCCTCGTGTTTTCACGGGGCTTGTTTGTTTTAAGGCAGAAAATTTCCGTTTGAGCATTTGTTCCATTAAAGGATTTCGATTAAATTAATGGAAAAATCAAGTATGACTACGCTCTCCATCCAGGAATACATTCGTCAAATTTCCGACTGGAAACAGCAGGGAATGGATACGGATCAGGTTACTGAAAAATTGAAAGAGACGGCCATGTCAGAGAGTCAAATAACTGAAATTCTTGAAGCATGGAAAAAGGAAACCTACCGACGCAAACAAAATTCCGGTTTGATATTTTGTGGCATTGGAGCGGCGATGCTTTTAAGTAGCTTTTTGATCACGTTTATATTATACGAAACAGATCATAATTTCTCATTTGTATTGTACGGTCTCACCCTGGCGGGTATTTGTTTACTTATGAAAGGTGTAGCAGATTTTTTAGGATTTTAATAAAAAAGAAACTTTTATGGATAACACTTTAATCAGTCAGTTTTCAAACGCGGTTGCCAACAGTAAATTATTATCTCAAAAACCGGATAATGCAACACTGCTCAAACTTTATGCTTTGTATAAGCAAGCCACTGAGGGAGACATCAATGTTCCGGAACCTGAAAATCCATTTGATTTTGTGGCCAAAGCGAAACATCAGGCCTGGCAGGATCTTAAAGGAATGACAAAAGACGCTTCGATGTCGCAATACATTCAATTGGTTGAAACCTTACAAAAGAATAGTTGAATTTTGCCTCAAGTTCATTGAGTGCGTTTATCTATTATTTTCATGTTAGTTGTAATCTTAATGAGCGTGACGACAGATATTGAACGTGTAATTACACGCTTTTGTGAGTTTACATTACCATTCAAATCATAAAAACATAAAAACGTCTCCCCGTAATAGTGGATTTTTTTTTCGTCGAGACTAGATTCTAACTAGCAATCCTCCCGCCCATTCGGGATGTGTTACCGGATAAAAGTTTGAACATAAAAAAAACTCCACCATGTTATAGTGAAGTTTTTTTCCGTCGGGACGACTAGATTCGAACTAGCGACCC
>JBMLSG010000063.1:0-3081 GCA_049240625.1 Lacibacter sp.
TTAACCGTAAAATCTTTAATAACTGTACCTGTTGTTGGCCAGGCAGCGTAGCCGGATGCAGGTGTTGTATTCGTTCCGTTAACACTTGACTGAGCTGCTGTACCATTATATGTTTCATTAATACCGGTAACGTTAGTCGTATTGTAATAAAAACAATTTCGTATGGTACCGCTCGAAAATGGATGTGCAATATTAACATTAATAGTTCCCGCTGTTGCACGATTAAAATAGAATCCGGTTGTGGTTGGAATAAATCCACCAAAAGAGACACCGCTACCAATTGTGGTTGTGCCTTTTAATATAAAAGAGGCAACGCCGGAAGTTCCACTCGTATTTGCAAAGATGAAAGTCCCTCCCGATAAATCGCATGAACCGTCTATTGTTAATGAAACCGGATTCCCACTTCCATTCGCATCCGTAATCATGAAAGTACCTCCATTTAGTGTAAAAGCACCTTTAATGTTTGCCGTAGCAGTACCGGTAGATTGTAAAATCTTCATTGTACCATTGGTTTGGATATAGTTTCCGTCAATGACCAATGATTGTAATTGAAAAGACCCCGAACCCGTACTCGTCACACGAAATTCAGTAACAACATTTGTAGGAGTGAAAACAAGATTTGTTGAAGTCTGACTTGGACAATTAATTTCCAGTTTCCCAAACGTTTGGGTTAGATTTGTTGGACTACTGATCGTGTTAGCAGTATAATTTATGAGCAACGTGGAGTTGGCATTCCAGGATGCCGTAGGAATGGACCCTCCAGATGCACCCAGATTGTGTTCATACACGCCACCACTTCCAACATCTATAGTACCGGTAGTGGATATAGCGCCACTTCCTTGCCTGCGCCAAGTACCATTAATTTGCAAATCCGTTCCTGTACCATTAGATAGAGTAACTGTACCGGATGAATTATGCACAACGGTTCCACTTGCTTCAACAACTGTTTCATCAATTGCAACGGCTGAACTGATGGTCATTGTATGGTTCGCGCGAATGGTAATCAGAGATGAGTTGATATCTGTTGGCGACAATGTTGCAGTTGTCCATGATGTTCCGCCATCAATGCTGATTTCCCAATCAGATGCAGTACCCCAGGTTCCGGAAGTATTGCGTGAACGATAACGAGGCAGTGCGGGAACAATTTCACCCGTACTTAAAACCATCGCTCCTTTTTCGTATCCGGTAAATTGAATGGCAGCTAATTGAGTTGCAGACAATCCGGTTGCATCACTTCCAATGTATAATCTTCTTCCGGTTCCTGCAACGCCGGGGTTACCGGTCCAGTTATTGATAGTAATGGTTGTTGCGCTCCAGGTTTGACCGTTCGAAGCCTTAAAGTAATAAGAATTGGTACCGGATGCTCCCAGATTGATGGTAGTATTCACATCAAAATCCAAAGCGCCGGCAGAGTTTGCAGCGGCTGTACTTGAACCCAGATTAAACAATCCCAAATTTATGGTAGGAGTACCTGCAGCAAACTGAATGACTCCGGCAGAAGCTGTAATTGGCAACGCATTTGCAATACCAAGTGTTAATGTACCGCCATTAATGGTAGTTGTACCCGTATACGTATTGGCGGCAGAAAGAATGACCGTACTTGTTCCTATTTTGGTTACATTGAGCGTACCTGATGAATTAGAGATAACTCCGGACAAAGTTAAATCCTGACCTTCTGCACTTGCGGCAGTTGTGCCACCCACATTTAGGTTAAACGTACCTGCAGTAGCAAGAGTAATGGTGGAACTGATAGTTCTGGCAGATCCAAATGCATCCAGACCGGAGTTGGTAGCTGTTACAGTTAATGGTCTGCTAAAGGTTGTTGTATTACTTTGTATTGTACCACCGCCCAAATTCAGGTTGCTTGCATTGTTACCAAAAGCACCATTTGTTGAAGCAGCTACGGTTGCAGAAGCGCGCAAAATACCTGCACTCACAGTTGTGGATCCGGTATAGGTATTCGTGCCTGATAAAATCAAAGTTCCTGCACCAACTTTAGTTAAATTAAAAGTTGATCCTGAAACAACACCCGAAACAGTCAATGAGCCACTTCCACCCATACTGGAGCTTGACGCCATTGCAACCGTCCCTACCCAAGTTGAAGCGGTTCCGGAATTATTGACAAAAGCACCTCCACTTTAAATGCCTGTACAATTCAACTTTAACGACTCTGAAGCAGATGATGTTAATGAAAAGCCGTTCATATCCAAAACACCACCGGAATTGACAGTTGTACCGGTAGTTGAACCTAATGGTCCCGTTGTACCGGAGGTTGAACTCACACCCAGTCTCAATGTTGCACCACTATTGATAGTGGTAGTTCCTGTATATCCATTCGCTGCAGATAATTGTATGATACCCGCACCAAGAACGGTTACAGTGGCAGATGTTGCAACCGTACCACTTGACAAACGTATTTGCCCTGTAAAGTCTGTTACACCGCCGGAGTTGACTGCTTCAAGATTCAATGGCTGTGTGTTTCCAATATAAATAGCACCTGAAAATGTGTTGGTTCCCGAACTATTCAACCCGCCCAAAAAACGGGTTGAAGCATTTCCATTGTTTACGTTGATAACTCTGGAAAAAGTAGTTCCGCCCGCTGAACGGGATAAGAAAATTTTTGTAACATTTCCCAAAGACCCACCGTTGCCAAGAAAAATCGAACTTCCACTGGCAATGGCATCACCGGTTATTTCATTCCACAATTCTCCTTTATCCAGTTCTGTATTTCCTGTGTAGGTGTTGATAGCGTTGAAAACAACTTTACTGTTTTGCTTGATGATGAATTTACCGGTACCGGAAATAACACCATTAAACTGGATTGTATTTCCATTATCACCAAAAATATTAATATCTGTTCCCTGATTATTGACTGTTCCTCCAAAGGTTAAGTTACCGCTTGTAGGGTTCATCTCCAACGGATCCGTTGTACCATCACCTTCGACATTAAAATTGATCGTATGGCTGCCGGATGATTGGTTTTCAATTTTAGGATCCGCACCACCGAAATCAAACAATCTAACCGTGTTTCCACCTATTGTTCTGCTAGAAGTATTGGATGAACCGAATATAAGCTGGTGT
>JBMLSG010000064.1:0-28766 GCA_049240625.1 Lacibacter sp.
GTATAACGGTAGTACAGAGGTCTCCAAAACCTTCAGTCTGGGTTCGAATCCTAGTGCCCGTGCACTTAAATTTTTAAATCAATCTGTTATGAACAGAGTTACGGCTTATGTTAAGGAGTCTTACCACGAGTTGCTTGAAAAGGTGACCTGGCCTACCTGGCAACAATTACAGCAGTCCACGATGATTGTATTAGCGGCGACTTTAATTGTAACCGCAATAGTATGGTTGATGGATCTGGGAATCGCCAGCCTTTTAAATTTATTTTATTCAATCTTTAAATAAGAACTGATGGAAGCAGCCAATATTGAAACAAGCAAGTGGTATGTGCTGCGTGTTGTGAGCGGCAAAGAGAAAAAGGTTAAAGAGTATCTTGATAAAGAGATTACAAGAAACGGATGGGATACTTCTGTGAAGCAAGTGTTTCTGCCTGTTGAAAAGGTTTACAAGGTTCAAAACGGCAAAAAAGTCGTGCGTGAAAGAAACTTCTATCCCGGCTATGTTATGATCGAAGTTGAAAACGGAAAAATGTCGGATGAAATTCGTGAAACCATAAGTAATACCAGCAATGTGATTCACTTTCTTGGTAAAGAAAATCCGGTCGCATTAAGAAAGGCCGAAGTGAACAAGATGCTCGGTAAGGTGGATGAAATGTCGGATAGCGGTGTTACAATGAGTGAACCGTTCATCATCGGTGAAACCATTAAGATTGTAGACGGGCCGTTCAATGATTTCAATGGTGTGATTGAAGAAGTTAATGACGAAAAGAAAAAATTACGAGTTACTGTAAAAATATTTGGTCGTGCTACGCCTGTAGAACTCAACTACATGCAGGTTGAAAAATTAGCCTGATCTAACGATCTTCAGTACAACGCCCCACACGGGGCGTTTTTTATTTTACGACCTTGAAAGCAGTGAAGTAAAAATTATTCGCTGCTGCAATTGGTTCTAATTGGATGTGCGGATAGGCCTGACGAAATTCATAAAATGCTTTGAACTCCTGCGTGGGGACTGAAAACTCGTCGAAAAGCACCAAGTCGTTTTCCTTTAAATAAGGAGCTAAACTTGCAAGAACAAACAACGTGGCTGAATACAAGTCGGCATCCAATAAAATCACTTTTCGGTTTGAATTGCTGTAATTGTTCAAAAAATCCGGAAGCGTTTTTTGAAACAACCCCTGATGAAAATGGCCTCGTGCATCCTTAATGTCGGGTATTTGATTGTTGGTATTGAACGTACCTTTTTTATAAACCCCAAAATCCTCCGGAAGTCCGGTAAACGTATCGAAGCCGTGAAATCGGCTACTTATTGCCATATTGTTTTGCAAAAACCATTTGAATGAATGACCGTCTGCAACTCCGAATTCAAAGTAATCAATAGCCACATTGCATAAATTTTCGCGGTCCAAAACAAGTTTGTATAGGTCAAAACGTTTCTTGTAGTCCCATTTTGAAGGGAAATCATTCGGAATGGCATGCTTGTGATCGTTGATCCAGCGTGACAGCAGTCGCATGTAAACCAGATTCAGGTACAATTGGTTGGATAAGACTGCGATTCGGTGCAGTTTTAAGAACGTAAAAAGGATTTTTGTGTATCGAATAAAAAGGAATTTCATGTGTTTGTATATTGTTGTTCCGTTGCTGGTTTTCTTATCAGGAAGTGAGGCCAATTCTGAAACTAGCAATTACGGTATTGGTCGTTAATGGTCGGCAAATCTAATTCACTCCGCGACGGATTTACATGGTTCCCGGAATATTTTTAAAAAACTTTTGCAGGTAAGTCAAAGGGTAGTACCTTTGCCGTCCCAAAAAAGTTCTTTATCAGAATTTATTTGCTTGGGAGTTTCATTCTATTAGTGAAACGTTATCACCAAAAAAAACTTTTACAATGGCAAAAGAAATCACAGGTTATGTGAAACTGCAGGTAAAAGGCGGACAGGCAAATCCTGCGCCTCCTGTAGGTCCGGCCCTCGGTTCTAAAGGGCTGAACATTATGGAGTTCTGTAAGCAATTCAATGCAAGAACTCAAGACAAAATGGGAAAGGTAGTACCTGTTCTCATTACTGTTTACTCCGACAAGTCGTTTGACTTTGTTATCAAAACTGCTCCTGCCTCTGTGCAGTTGATGGAAGCAGCAAAAATCCAGAAAGGATCGAAAGAGCCAAACCGCAGTAAAAACGGCAAGGTGAACTGGGCGCAAATCGAGGCAATCGCTAAAGATAAAATGCCCGATTTAAACTGCTTTACGCTTGAAAGCGCAATGAGTATGGTGGCCGGTACTGCCCGCAGTTTAGGTTTAACCGTTGACGGAAAAGCTCCTTGGGAAAATTAATATTATTCACCTCAAATTTTTTATCATGGCATTGACAAAAAAGAGAAAAGTAGCTCAAACCAAGGTGGATAATAATAAGATTTATTCCCTGAAAGAAGCTTCTTCATTAGTAAAAGAAATCAATTGTACAAAATTCGATAGTTCCGTTGATGTGCACATTCGCTTGGGAGTTGATCCCAAAAAAGCCGATCAGGCTATTCGCGGTACTGTAACCCTTCCTCATGGAACCGGTAAAACCAAGCGTGTGCTTGTACTCTGTACTCCCGATAAGGAAGCAGAAGCAAAAGCAGCCGGTGCTGACCATGTTGGCTTGGATGAGTTTATCACTAAGATTGAAGGCGGATGGACAGATATCGATGTAATTATTGCAACGCCTGCCGTTATGCCTAAAATTGGTAAACTGGGTAAAGTATTAGGTCCTCGTAACCTGATGCCCAACCCTAAAACCGGCACGGTAACGAATGATGTTGCTTCGGCTGTAAATGAAGTAAAAGGTGGTAAAATTGCTTTTAAAGTGGATAAGGCAGGGATCATCCATGCTTCAATTGGACGCGTTAGTTTTGCTCCTGAAAAACTGATTCAAAATACACAGGAGTTTGTAAATGCAATCGTTAAGGCTAAGCCTTCTACAGCAAAAGGTACTTACCTTAAAAGCATTTACATGGCAAGCACCATGAGTCCCGGTATTGCTGTTGATACAAAATCATTTGTGAATTAATCCTTTTCGGATTCAAAAACAAAAAGTCATGACGAAAGAACAAAAAAACGAAGTGATTGAAATCCTGAAAGGAAAATTCAGTCAATACAATAACTTTTACATTACCGATACAGAATCACTTTCTGTTGAGCAAGTAGGTAAACTCCGTCGCGAATGTTTCGACAAAAATGTTGAAATGAAAGTGGCAAAAAACACGCTCATTAAAAAGGCGTTGGAATCTTTGGATGCAGAACGTTACAATGGCGTTTTTGAAGCTTTGAACAATGTAACTGCGCTCTTGTTCTCTGAAAATCCTAAGGAGCCTGCTTTAATTATTAGCTCATTTCGTAAAAAAAGCAACGGAGAAAAGCCTGTTTTGAAAGCGGCATTTATCAACGGCGATATATATACAGGTGATAATCAACTGGTAAATCTCACCAAGATCAAAACGAAGAACGAGCTTATTGGAGAGGTTATCGGCTTGTTGCAATCTCCTGCTAAGCGTGTGATCGCAGCCTTATTGCATAACGCAGAAACAAAAACGGAAGCTGCTCCGGCTGAATAACTCAGTCAGCAGTGTTGAATAAACGAACAGCCCAGGCCTGAGGGTTTAAATTAAAGGCAAAAATTTTTTTAATCACTCCGCCGGAGTCAAAAGCAATGAAGGCGGAAAAAATTTAAACAAAATGGCAGATATCAAAGCGTTAGCCGAGTCATTAGTAGGCTTAACAGTAAAAGAAGTTCAGGAATTAGCTGATGTATTAAAAGCAGAATACGGCATTGAGCCTGCTGCTGCAGCTGTTGTAGTTGCAAGCGGTGATGGTGGTGGTGCAGCTGCTGTTGAAGAAAAAACAGCGTTCAACATCATCCTGAAAAATGGTGGTGCTTCTAAATTGAATGTCGTTAAAATCGTAAAAGATTTGACCGGTCTTGGATTGAAAGAAGCAAAAGATCTCGTTGACGGTGCTCCCAAGCCAGTAAAAGAAGGCGTTTCCAAAGCAGAAGCTGAAGAAATTGCGGCTAAACTGAAAGAAGCAGGTGCTGATGTTGAAATTCAATAATCGGTAACTTATATCTTTAAAGGCCCTCCGTATAACGGGGGGCTTTTTTGTTGCAAGATGCAGCGTAAAGAGCATTGACCGAAAATTGGGTCATCAAATTTTGTTCCAATTGACTCAAATCCTTACCTTTGCCTCCCTAAATTTAGGCTGAATAGCAAGTTGGCGCCCAATTACAGTCATAAATAACTGAAAATCAATGTACTTGTCTTTTTGAAAGACGAGATGCTATTCGTGTGCACAATTAAAAAAACCGGTAGAAAGTTATGTCTTCAACAAGAGCTGCAGCATCAAAGAGAATCAATTTCGGGAAAGTGAAACATCTTGCTGGTATACCAGACCTGCTCGGAATTCAGATTCAGTCGTTTAAAGATTATTTTCAATTGGAAACAACACCTGACAAGCGGAATAATGAAGGCTTGTTCAAAGTGTTTAAGGAGAATTTTCCAATTACTGATACACGGAACATCTTTGTCTTGGAGTTCTTGGATTATTTTATTGATCCTCCCCGCTACACCATTGAAGAGTGTATGGAACGTGGTCTTACTTACGCCGTTCCTCTTAAAGCGAAATTACGCTTGAGCTGTAATGATGAAGAGCATGTGGATTTTCAAACGATTGTACAGGATGTGTTTCTTGGAAACATTCCATATATGACACCACGCGGTACGTTTGTTGTGAACGGTGCTGAGCGTGTGGTTGTATCACAACTTCATCGTTCTCCGGGTGTGTTTTTTGGTCAAAGCATTCATCCAAACGGAACCAAGATTTATTCTGCCCGTGTTATCCCGTTCAAAGGGGCCTGGATGGAGTTTGCTACCGACATCAACAACGTCATGTATGCATACATTGACCGTAAGAAGAAATTCCCCGTAACCACATTGTTGCGTTCCATTGGTTTCGAAACTGATAAAGACATTCTGGAATTATTCGGTATGGCTGATGAAGTAAAAACTGACCGTAAATCCCTCGAAAAATTCGAAGGCAGAAGATTGGCGGCACGTGTTTTACGCAGTTGGGTTGAAGACTTTGTCGATGAAGATACCGGTGAGGTTGTGAGTATTGAGCGGAATGAAGTTGTGTTGGAGCGTGATTCAATCCTCGATGCCGAAGCAATTGAAATGGTAAGTGAAATGGATGTGAAGAGCGTGTTCATCCAGAAAGAAGAAGTAAGCGGAGATTTTGCGATCATTTACAACACCTTAAACAAGGATACCTCTAACAGTGAATTGGAGGCGGTACAGCATATCTATCGTCAATTACGCGGTGCAGATGCTCCTGATAATGAAACAGCCCGTGGTATCATCGACAAATTATTCTTTAGTGACAAACGTTACGATTTAGGTGAAGTAGGTCGCTATAAAATCAACCGTAAGCTCAATCTCGATTATCCGTTAACACATAAAGTCTTAACCAAGGAAGATATTATTTCAATCATCAAGTATCTTGTAAAACTCACCAACGGAAAGGCGGAAATTGACGATATCGATCACTTGAGCAATCGTCGTGTTCGTACCGTTGGAGAGCAATTGTATGCACAATTTGGAGTTGGTTTGGCTCGTATGGCCCGTACCATTCGTGAGCGGATGAACGTACGTGACAATGAGGTATTTACCCCGGTTGATTTGATCAATGCCCGGACATTGTCTTCCGTGATTAATTCATTCTTTGGTACTTCACAGTTGTCGCAATTCCTCGACCAAACGAATCCTTTATCAGAAATCACGCATAAGCGTCGTATCTCTGCTCTCGGACCAGGCGGTTTGAGTCGTGAGCGTGCCGGCTTCGAGGTTCGTGACGTACACTATTCACACTATGGACGTTTGTGTACCATTGAAACGCCGGAAGGACCCAACATTGGTTTGATCTCAACACTTTGCGTTCATGCAAAAGTGAACGATATGGGCTTCATTGAAACGCCCTACCGTAAAGTGGCTGAAGGAAAGGTTGATATGAACAAATTAACCTATCTGAGTGCCGAAGAAGAAGATACAGCTAAAATTGCACAGGTTAATATTGCTGTTGATGAAAAAGGCAATATCGTTGAAGATAAAGTACGTTCAAGAGAAAGCGGAGACTTCCCGATTCTTGAGAAGAGTGAAGTAGAATTTATGGATGTGGCACCCAATCAAATTGTGGGGTTAAGTGCATCTTTGATTCCCTTCCTTGAGCATGACGATGCCAACCGTGCGTTGATGGGATCAAACATGCAACGTCAGGCTGTACCCTTATTGCGCCCGCAAGTTCCGATCGTAGGAACAGGTTTGGAAGCAATGGCTGCCAGAGACGCGCGTATTCAAATCACATCCGAAGGAAATGGCGTTGTTGAGTATGTGGATGCAAATGAAATACATGTTCGTTACAATCGTAATGACGAACAAAAACTGGTGAGTTTTGAAGAAGATCTGATTGTATATAAACTCACGAAATTCATCAAAACCAACCAAAGCACTTGTATCAACCTGAAGCCTTGTGTGTTGAAGGGACAAGCGGTTAAGGAAGGCGATTTTCTTACCGAAGGCTATGCAACAAAAGACGGTGAATTGGCTCTTGGCCGCAACCTGAAAGTAGCGTTCATGCCTTGGAAGGGATACAACTTCGAGGATGCGATCGTAATCAGCGAAAAAATTGTTCGTGAAGATCTGTTTACTTCTATTCACGTTGAAGAATTTGAATTGGAAGTGCGCGATACCAAATTAGGAGAAGAGGAATTGACTCCTGATATTCCTAATGTAAGTGAAGAAGCTACAAAGGATCTGGATCAAAACGGAATCATCCGTATTGGTGCTGCCATCAAGGAAGGTGATATCTTAATCGGAAAAATAACGCCCAAGGGAGAAAGTGATCCTACGCCTGAAGAGAAATTGTTACGTGCCATCTTTGGTGATAAAGCAGGTGATGCAAAAGATGCTTCTTTGAAAGCGCCCAGCGGAACAGAAGGTGTTGTTATCGACAAGAAATTGTTCCAACGTGCCAAAAAAGATAAAAACGGAAAAATTCGCGAAAAAGCGCTCTTGGAAAAAACAGAAAAGATCCATGAGAAAAATATCACCGATTTGCTGGATGTCTTATTGAGTAAATTACAAATGTTACTCAAAGACAAGGCCTCTGCCGGAGTCAGCAACAATTTTGGTGAGATGTTGATAGGTAAAGGAGCGAAATTTAATCCTAAAAATCTTGCGGGTATTGATTTTCAAAATGTCAATCCTTTGGGATGGACCGGCGATGCACATACCGATGAATTGATCAATCAGTTGCTGCACAACTACAACATTAAGTATAACGAAGAGCTCGGTCGTTACAAAAGAGAAAAATTCAATATCTCGATCGGTGACGAATTACCTGCCGGTGTGTTGAAACTGGCGAAAGTGTATCTCGCTGTTAAACGTAAATTGAAAGTAGGTGATAAAATGGCGGGTCGACATGGTAACAAAGGAATTGTTGCTAAGATCGTACGTCAGGAAGATATGCCATTTTTGGAAGACGGAACACCGGTTGATATTGTCCTGAACCCATTAGGGGTACCAAGCCGTATGAATCTGGGTCAGATTTATGAAACAGTATTAGGATGGGCCGGTGAAAAATTAGGAGTGAAATTTGCAACGCCAATTTTTGACGGTGCTACTGTAGAGGAAATTGCCGAACATATTTCACAAGCGGGACTTCCGAAATTTGGACATACCTATCTCTACGATGGTGAAACCGGAGATCGCTTCCATCAAAAAGCAACCGTTGGTATCATCTATATGATCAAGTTGCATCACATGGTTGATGATAAAATGCACGCACGTTCCATCGGGCCATACAGTCTCATTACGCAACAGCCTTTGGGTGGTAAAGCTCAATTTGGTGGTCAGCGTTTTGGTGAAATGGAGGTGTGGGCACTCGAGGCGTATGGTGCATCCAGCATCTTACAGGAATTGTTAACCATCAAATCCGATGATATCATGGGTCGTGCGAAGACGTATGAAGCAATCGTTAAGGGCGACAATGTGCCACGTCCGGGCGTGCCTGAGTCCTTTAATGTATTGGTACACGAGTTGAGAGGTTTGGGATTAGACCTGAAGTTTGAAGAATAAAACAAAAGTCCGCAACTGCGAGTTGCGGACTTTCTATACTTTTCAATCATTAACTTTTTATCAACGGTAGGCTCGCAGTTTATCGTTTAAAGCTAAAAGCGCAACATATATGGCATTCAGAAAAGAAAATCGTCAGAGGCCAACATTTTCAAAAATCACCATTGGTTTAGCTTCTCCGGATTCAATCCTGGAACGCAGTTTTGGTGAGGTGTTAAAACCTGAAACCATCAACTATCGTACGTACAAGCCTGAAAGAGACGGGTTGTTCTGCGAAAGAATCTTCGGACCTGTTAAAGACTATGAATGTGCTTGTGGTAAATACAAACGCATTCGTTACAAGGGAATCGTTTGTGACCGTTGCGGTGTTGAGGTTACAGAAAAGAAAGTACGTCGCGAACGGATGGGGCACATCAAACTGGTGGTGCCTGTTGTGCATATCTGGTACTTTAAATCACTCCCCAATAAAATCGGGTATCTGCTTGGCGTAAGTTCCAAGAAATTGGAAACCATCATTTATTACGAGCGTTATGTGGTTATCAACCCGGGTGTTAAGGAAAATCTGGGAATGGGTGATCTTTTGACTGAAGAAGAATATCTGGATATTCTGGATACTTTACCCAAAGACAATCAATATCTGCCGGATGAAGATCCTCAGAAATTTGTTGCTAAAATGGGAGCCGAAGCCATCCATGACTTGTTGGCTCGCATTGATCTCGATCAATTGAGTTACGATTTGCGTAATGCCGCTGCAACTGAAACTTCTCAACAACGGAAAGCAGATGCGCTTAAACGCTTAAGTGTAGTCGAAGCATTTCGTGAAGCCAATCAGCATATTTCAAATCGTCCTGAATGGATGATCATGCAATACATTCCCGTCATTCCACCGGAATTGCGTCCGTTGGTTCCATTAGACGGTGGAAGATTCGCATCTTCTGATCTTAATGATTTGTATCGTCGTGTAATCATTCGCAACAATCGTTTGAAACGACTTTTGGAAATCAAAGCTCCGGAAGTGATTTTGCGTAATGAAAAAAGGATGTTACAAGAGGCAATCGACAGCTTGTTTGATAACTCTCGTAAATCCAATGCCGTTAAAGCTGAAGGTGGACGTGCATTGAAATCGTTGAGCGATGTGCTGAAAGGAAAACAAGGTCGTTTCCGTCAAAACTTGCTTGGTAAACGTGTTGACTATTCCGGTCGTTCTGTAATTGTGGTTGGACCTGAAATGAAATTGCATGAGTGCGGACTTCCAAAAGATATGGCAGCCGAACTTTTCAAGCCATTTATCATCCGCAAGTTGATTGAAAGAGGAATTGTGAAAACCGTTAAATCGGCTCGTAAACTGGTAGATAAAAAAGAAGCAGTAGTTTGGGATATCCTCGAAAATATTCTGAAAGGACATCCTGTAATGTTGAACCGTGCCCCAACACTACACCGTTTATCTATTCAGGCATTTCAGCCTAAATTGATTGAAGGAAAGGCGATTCAGTTGCATCCCCTGGTAACGTCTGCGTTCAACGCCGACTTTGACGGTGACCAAATGGCGGTACACGTTCCGCTGAGTAACGCCGCTATTTTGGAAGCGCAACTGTTAATGCTTGCTTCACATAATATTCTTAACCCGCAGAATGGAACGCCAATCACACTGCCTTCACAGGACATGGTGTTGGGCTTGTATTACATTTCAAAGGGAAAGAAAACAACCGAAACAGAGATTGTGAAAGGAGAAGGGAAAGCCTTTTATTCTCCTGATGAAGTGATTATCGCCTACAATGAAAACCGCGTTGATTTGCACGCACACATCAAGGTTAAAACCTATGTGCGCGAGAAAGGTCAACTCGTACTGAAACTGATTGACACGACAGTTGGACGTGTAATCTTTAATCAGTTTGTTCCCAAAGAAGTAGGTTTTGTAAACGCATTGCTCACAAAGAAAAACCTTCGTGAGATCATCGGTGAGATTATTGAAATTACTAACATTCCGAAAACGGCCAAGTTCCTGGATGACATCAAGCAACTTGGATTCCGTACAGCCTTCAGAGGTGGATTGTCCTTTAACATCAATGACTTGATCATACCTGAAATCAAGGAAGAGTTGGTTGAGTCAGCCAAAGGTGAAGTGGATGAGGTTTGGGGTAACTACAATATGGGGTTGATCACAAACAACGAGCGTTACAATCAGATCATTGATATCTGGAGCCGTGTGGATACAAGGGTAACAGAAACGTTGATTCGTGAAATGGCTAATGATAAACAAGGGTTCAATTCCGTTTACATGATGCTGGATTCCGGAGCTCGTGGTAGTAAGCAACAGGTAAAACAGTTGGCCGGTATCAGAGGTCTGATGGCTAAACCACGTAAAAGCGGATCTACCGGAAGCGAGATCATCGAAAATCCGGTATTGAGTAATTTTAAAGACGGTTTGAGTGTATTGGATTACTTCATCTCCACGCACGGTGCGCGTAAAGGTTTGGCGGATACGGCTCTTAAAACAGCGGATGCCGGTTACCTTACACGTCGTCTTGTAGATGTTGCTCAAGATGTTGTAATTAAAGAAGAAGATTGCGGAACGCTCAGAGGAATTGCCACAAGCGCCTTAAAGGATAACGAAGATATTATTGAGCCGTTGAGCGATCGTATTGAAGGACGTACGTCACTTCATAATATTTATGATCCACAAACAGATGAGTTGATTATATCTGCCGGTGAAGAAATTTCCGCATCGGTTGCCAAGCGCATTGAAGATAGCGGAATTGAAACTGTAGAGATTCGATCTGTTCTCACATGCGAAAGCAAACGTGGTGTGTGTGTGAAATGTTACGGTAAAAATCTGGCAACCGGTATTTTGGCTCAGAAAGGTGATGCCGTTGGTATCATTGCGGCACAATCCATTGGTGAACCCGGTACTCAGCTTACGCTTCGTACCTTCCACGTGGGTGGTGTTGCCGGATCGGCTTCTGTTGAATCTACGCTTAATGCGAAATTTGACGGTACCATCCAGTTTGATGGATTGCGTACAGTAACAACTACCAACAATGAAGGAGCGAAAGTTCAGGCCGTTATTGGACGTACCGGAGAGGTTCGTATCATGGACGTTAAGAATGATCGTTTATTGATTACTAATAACATTCCATACGGTTCAACTTTGTTGGTTAAAGAAGGACAGCAAGTGAAAAAAGGTGATGCCATCTGTTCATGGGATCCGTTTAACAATGTTGTAATTGCTGAAATTCCGGGTAAAATCCGTTTTGAGAACATCATTGAAGGGGTTACTTTCCGTGAAGAAGCAGATGAGCAAACCGGACACCGCGAAAAAGTGGTTATCGAAACAAAAGATAAGACGAAGATCCCTGCATTGCTGGTAGATGGCACCAAGGATACAAAATCATACAACCTGCCTGTTGGCTCTCATATTGTGATCGAAGAAGGCGACGACGTTGTGGCCGGTCAGGTTTTGGTTAAAATACCAAGGGTGCTTGGAAAACTCCGTGATATCACCGGTGGTCTTCCACGTGTAACCGAATTGTTTGAAGCAAGAAATCCGGGTAATCCTGCAATCGTATCTGAAATTGACGGTGTGGTGGCCTTCGGTGCAATCAAACGCGGTAACAGAGAAATCATTGTAACCAGCAAGGATGAGGTCGTGAAGAAATACCTCGTTCCGCTTACTCGTCAGATTCTTGCACAAGAAGGCGACTTCATTAAAGCAGGTGCTGCATTGAGTGATGGACAAATTGCTCCTGGCGATATCTTAACTATCAAAGGACCATTTGCTGTACAAGAGTATGTAGTTAATGAAATTCAGGAGGTCTATCGTTTACAGGGTGTAAAAATCAATGATAAACACATCGAGGTTATCGTACGTCAAATGATGAAAAAGGTTGAAATCATTGATGCAGGTGATACCAAGTTTCTTGAAGAAGATCTGGTTGATCGTTTTGAATTCAATGATGAAAATGATCGCATCTTCGACAAGAAAGTGGTTACCGAACCCGGCGATACAACGAAATTCCGTCCAGGTCAAATTATCACATTGCGTGAACTTCGTGAAGAGAACAGTCAGTTACGCAGAGCTGATAAAAAACTGATTGAGGTTCGTGACGCACATCCTGCAACTGCACAGCCTGTATTGTTGGGTATTACCAAGGCCTCGCTGGGCGTTCAAAGCTGGATCTCAGCAGCTTCATTCCAGGAAACAACGAAAGTGTTGAGTACTGCAGCGATTGAAGGAAAAACAGATTATCTGTTGGGTCTGAAAGAAAACGTGATTACGGGTCATGCAATTCCTGCAGGTACCGGATTGCGCGAATTTGAAAATATGATCGTAGGAAGTAAGGAAGAGTATGAGTTGCTGTTGACTACAAAAGAGGCAATGGCATTTGATGAAGAAGAATAAACACTTCGGGTAATTCTATTTAAGAGGCCGTCTTACAACAGGACGGCCTCTTTTTCAATCAGCCAACCTCTTAATGTTTTATTAATATCCTTCGATTCAATGGAATCAGCCCTTGAATTCATTTAACTTGCAACCTGCACGACAGGCTCATTGTTTTCAGTTTGAACAGAATTAAATGAAATTTTAATGCCTCATAAAGGGCCGAATAAAAACGACAAGTCATTCACATGAAATATTTTCAATCTTTCGCACTGTTATTGCTTACAATCGCTGTTGCGGTTTTGTTTTATCTCCATTTTTCAGCGAAACCGGCGGCAAAAAAAGAAAGCGTGTCTGTTAAGCGTCCGGCAGCCCAAACAACCGGTGAAGGAATTCGGGTTGCATACATCGATCTCGATAGCATTAAAACCCAGTATCTCTACTTTAAATTAAAAAGTGAGGAGATTGAGCGTGAAAAACAAAAAATTGATAACGAAATACAAGCGGCACTCAACAAGTTGGAAAAGGATCGTGTCGATTTTTTCAAGCGCGGTGCCTCTATTACGCAAATAGATGCAGAGAATTTTCAGCGTCAATACCAGGAGCGTTATCAGCAATTAGGTGAGCGAAGAGAATTGTTATTGAATCGCCATCTCGAAAATCAGGCTCGTGCTCTGGATGATATCCAGCAAAAAATCAGCGACTACCTTACGGAATACAATAAAATTGCGAAGTATAATTTTATCTTCTCAACCGGAGAAGGAAATTTAACTCTTTATCATAAGGATAGTACGTTAAATATCACACCTCAGATTGTGGAAGGATTAAATGAAGCCTATAAAAAGTCAAAGCCTTAACACGGTACCTTGAAGTGTGTGCCCGAAACTACTTTTGAATCTGCAATAATTGCGTCTAAATCAGTATATTCCGTTTTAAACGAATCAATACGTTATGGCGGAAACAGAATTCAAACCTTCTCTAAGTTTGCTCGATGCAACAATGATTGTTTCCGGATCCATGATTGGTTCCGGAATTTTTATCGTGAGTGCTGATATTACCCGAAATGTAGGAAGCTCGGGCTGGTTGATTGCCGTTTGGCTGATAACCGGACTTATGACACTCATCGCCGCCGTAAGTTATGGCGAACTCAGCGGTATGTTTCCTAAGGCAGGAGGGCAATACGTTTATCTTAAAGAGGCTTACAGCCCTTTGTTGGGATTTCTTTATGGTTGGAGTTTTTTTACTGTCATTCAAACGGCTACGATAGCAGCTGTTGGAGTAGCCTTTTCTAAATTTTTGGCTTATTTAGTGCCCGGTGTTAGCGAAGATTTGGTTGCGCTTGATTTGGGCTATCTCACCATTTCTCCGGCCCAATTGATTTCAATTACATTGATTGTTTTATTGACCTATGTGAATACAAGAGGGGTTAAAGAAGGAAAATTTATTCAAACGACATTTACCGTTGCCAAATTACTGAGCTTGTTTGGTCTCATCGTATTCGGGTTCTTATTCATGAAAAATGATGTATGGTCTGCTAACTGGGACGATGCGTGGACCATCCGCTCTCTTTCGAAAGAAGGTACTTTTCAAGACTATACCACCTTTGCCGCTTTAGGCGCCGTTGCAGCCGCAATGGTTGGCAGTATTTTTAGCAGCGATGCATGGAATAATGTCACTTTTATTGCTGGTGAAATAAAGAATCCAAAGCGCAATATTGGTCTGAGTCTGTTTTTGGGGACATTGATTGTTACAATTATATATGTGGCTGCTAATCTCATGTATGTTGCGGTGATGCCGTTGACTGAAATTGCATCTGCCGACAAAGACCGTGTTGCAGTTGCAGCTTCCAACGTCATCTTCGGAAATGCCGGCACCGTTATCATTGCGCTGATGATTATGGTTTCAACATTTGGATGCAACAACGGCTTGATACTGGCAGGATCCCGGGTTTATTACACCATGGCAAAAGATGGATTGTTTTTTTCGAAAGCAGGTACTTTGAATCGCTTTTCTGTTCCTCAGTGGAGTTTGTGGGTGCAGTGTGTGATTGCATGCGTTTGGGCTTTGAGTGGAAAGTATGGACAACTTCTGGACATGATCTCCTTTGTAGTGGTGCTGTTTTATATTCTTACCATTGGAGGGATTTTTGTCTTGCGAATCAAAAGACCCGACCTGGAACGGCCCTATAAAGCATTTGGCTATCCTCTCTTGCCTGTTTTGTATATATTGATGGGCCTGACTTTTTGCATACTGCTGATCCTTTTCAAGCCACAATTTACCTGGCCCGGCTTAATCATTACGTTATCCGGAATCCCGATTTATTATCTTGCAGTCGCAAGTCAAAAGAAAACGATGTAAGATGTTACAATCAATTGATCAATTGTTTGAGCAGTTTCGAGCCTTAAAAGTTGGTGTTATAGGGGATATTATGCTTGATTCTTATATGTGGGGACATGTAGATCGAATATCACCCGAAGCGCCGGTTCCGGTTGTTTTACTGGACCGTAAAGAGTATCGTTTAGGTGGAGCAGCCAATGTGGCTTTGAATGTCCGTTCTTTAGGTGCACCGGTTTCATTGTTCAGTGTTGTTGGATCAGATGAGGAAGGGGAACGTTTAATAAATATGCTCCGGGAACAATCGATTCAAACAAACGGATTGATACAGAGTAGCAACCGGATTACGACCAATAAAACTCGTATCATCAGCAGGAATCAGCAGATGATGCGTTTAGATAGTGAAACTACCCGCGAACTCAATGAGGCCGATACGAATTATTTGCTCACAGCGATTGAGGAGTACATCACAAAGGAAAAGCCGGGAGTTGTTATTCTGGAGGATTACAACAAGGGCGTTCTAACCGGCTCAGTAATCGAACATGTGATAGCGTTGTGTAAAAAACATCGAGTTATAACGGCCGTAGATCCAAAACGGAAAAACTTCTTTGCCTATAAAGGGGTTGATATTTTTAAGCCTAATTTAAAAGAGGCTAAGGATGCGTTGAACTTGATAGGAGACCAACCATTATCCGAGCTGATGCCTACGGTACACACACAACTGAATGAGGAATTGAACCACCGGGTTTCTTTCATTACATTATCTGAAAAAGGTGTTTTTTATCAGCAAGGTGACGATCGTGCAATTATTCCTTCGCATGTCCGAAACATATCGGATGTAAGTGGTGCCGGCGATACCGTTATTGCTGTTGCTGCATTGGTTTATGCCCTTACGGGTGATGCTCAATTAATGGCTTCCATTTCCAATATCGCAGGCGGATTGGTGTGCGAAGAAGTGGGAACGGTTCCTGTTAACAGCGAGCGTCTGAAACAGGAATGCTTGTCGCTTCTGACTTAAAATCTTTTCGATAGACTTTTTTATGAATCGATTTTAATTAGAGGCTCTCTGTCGCTTGTGTAATTTTCGGATGCCTGCCTTATCTTTGTTTCTATGCAAAAGTTCGCCATCCTTGTAGCAGGCGGTTCCGGAATGCGTATGGGTTCGCAATTGCCGAAACAATTTTTGTTATTGAAAGGCAAGCCTGTATTGTATTATACCATCCGTGCTTTTTTAGATGCATTTCCAGATATACAGATTATCCTGGTCTTACCTGAGGAACATCTGGAACTGGGTAAAGAGATTGTAGATGGTTTTTTTGATCAATCAAAAATTCAATTAACCGGAGGAGGAGAGACGCGTTTTCATTCCGTAAAAAACGGACTGAAACTGGTCGATCGCGAATCGATAGTATTTGTACATGATGGTGTCCGTTGTTTGTTGTCAAAGCAATTGATTCATGCCTGTTATGAAAAGGCAATGGAGACCGGAAGTGCTGTGCCTGTAGTTGAATGTAAAGACAGCGTACGGATGTTGACCGAAGAAGGGAATGAACCCGTAGATCGTGCTTTGTTGAAATTCGTTCAAACACCACAAACCTTTCACAGTAAGATGATCTTGCCGGCCTTTGAGATTGATTACAAAGAACGGTTTACCGATGAGGCAACGGTTGTAGAAGCTTTTGGATTGAAAATTTCACTGATCCCGGGAGAAGATACCAATATCAAAATTACAAGACCCGTGGATTTGCTTATTGCCGAACAAATTCTGGATTCTAAAACCGACTAATTCCGGATTATTTTTTTAGCCATTTTAAGAAAAGAGGTAATCGGTTGATGCGTAAAGCAGGGTAGGTTTCTTCTTGTGCACCATAGCTGCTGTAGAAAAATGCCAGATTGCGTACATCACTACCTTCAAAGTCCAGCAGACAATCCTCTCCGGCATGTCGTTGAATGAATTGGTCAATCAAATAATGAGATGCACCTAACGTTTTCCCATTGGGGTGATTGCCCACCAGCATATAATACCATCGCTGATGTGAAAATAAAAAAACTGCGGAGGCAAGCAACTCATTTCTTGTTGATCGTACGGCCAGGAGTTCAAGGATTCCTTTTTTTGCAGCCGTTTCCAGTACTTCTTTAAAGTTGTGCCAGTCGGTCATTTGCAAATTAGAATTCCGCATCAGGGTGGGCGATGCCAGCTCAATGATTTCATCAATAGTTACAGTCGTGCTACAAATTAGTTTATAGTCGAGAGCCTTCTTGATGTTGCGTTTTAAATTGGTTCTGTAAGATTCATATATGGAAGCATAGGTCTTGCTCAGGTCCAGCGTATAGTTCATTTTGGTTGAAAAGGGAAATCCCGGAACCTGATAAAAATTATTGTGGTTTAAATGGATTTCTATAAAGCGAAACCGGTTTGGAATCCCATTTAAAAATTCTTCAACAACTGATCCATTTAAAGCTATCGTTGAAAAAATACCTAATGATGCACAAAAATGGGGTTGATACAAATAGCGGATGCCCATTTTTTTATTCCAGGTTAGCGGCATAACTGCTTCGTAATCGTTGAGCACCAGCGCGTCCCAGTGTTTACTCATGTGGCCCAAATACCAACTGTATGCATAGATCAATCCATTTGTTGATCGTTCGATGCAGGCATCCCATTTTGCCTTGTCGATTGCTTCGTTGGATATGTATCGAATCGTGTGCATCAGAAAGATAACCGGCGATCCAGTTTTTTGAGCTTGAGATTTTGAATTTGAATGCTGAACGAGAGTGTGTTGAGCAGTTTTCTTTCAGGGATTGTGGATTGAATGTAATCTCTGTAAACGCGACTGTAAAAAAGTGGCACATACAGGTCTATGACATCCCTTAAAAGAGTGAATTGCAAGCCTGCATCAAACAGTAATCTTCCACTTTGTTTGTCTTTCCATAATTCGGCATTCGTTCCCAGGTCGAAAAAGATTTTAACGGGGATTTTGATCGGTAAAACATTCAGGATATTGATTTGATCGGGTATGTCTGTCACCCAATTCATGGCAATGAGCCAGTCGTCTGATTTCCCGATCTTATTTGCCAACAGGTCCGTTCTTATTTTAAATCCACCATCCCGCATCATGATTTGTTGGTTGGGAAATCCTTCAAATTCGGACCTGCCGATAAAGTAATTACTGTAGGTGTAGTCTTCATATCCTTTTGGTCCGGTCATGTTTAAATGATAGGCGTCGTTTCTGAACCGTTTCGAGAGGGTTGTAGAACCGATGTAAAGAAATTTACCAGCAAAAAACCGTAAGCCCGCACCCAGTTTTTCGTTATAGTTGAAATAATAATTACCGGTAAATGCCAGACGCACAAAATCCTGAGCCTGTTCGGCTAAAAACTCGGCACTGTAAGGGTACAGCACACGATCATCCTGAACAACATATCGCAATTGATTCAGGTATCTATGTTTTGTTTCTTTGTTGATCTTGGTAAATCGATTGCCATTTGGAAATGTATCGGATCGAAAACGCAAGGCATCTTCCCAAAATAAAAATGTTTTCCATTGAAGAAAACGTTCACGGGAGCTCAGGGGATCTTTTTCTTTGAACACCAGTTTGATTCCCGGAACAAATTTTGAAAAGCCGGTAAGGTATTTTGTTTGTGCCGTATCTGTAAAGTCATTCGAATGGAATTTCATGCCACTAACGGCAAATGTTATACGTTCAAAATATTGTTTGGGTTGAAGGGTATAGCTCAATCGGGCGATCCCATTGAGCGCCTTGCTTTTGATACCATAGAGTGGCGAAGCCAAAAATTGAAAACGGGTTGGCGGCAATGTAAAATTCGTGAACAAAATTCCCGGCATCAATCCGTCGTACAAATTAAAACCGACCAGGGGGCTGACAATGATCGTATTGGTTGTTCTATTGTTAAAGCCTACAAAGGGGGTCAGTTTTATTTTTTTGCTTGTATCCGGCAGGAGTGGGCCTGTTTGATAGAGTTTAGCAAACAGATGCGATAAGTCCTTTCCGGAGTATTGCTCAAGTGTTTGTTGAAATTGTTCCGGATCGGGATGTTTGAATTTCCATTGACTGTAATAGAACTGCATGGCTTTGTCAAAAACCGGAACTGTGAGTTCTTTTTCCAGTAAAGCGATGAATGCGGCTCCTTTTGTGTAACTGGTAAGGAAATAATTGATTTCTGTAAATTGATCGGAAGAGGTAGAAAGGGGCTGGTCTTTTTTCCGTTTTTCCAAACTGGCAAGCAGGATGTTCTCCGGGTCAAAGTTGAAGGTCTGGTGCTTCTCGTTCGTTTCTTTAGATGCTTTGTAACGGTTATCGTAATAGGTGTTGATTCCTTCATCCATCCAGGAATAATCTCTTTCATTGGATCCAATAGCGGCCTGGAACCAGTTGTGGCCAATTTCGTGTGCGAGAACCTCTTCGAGTTCAGATTCGCTTTCAACAGGACTGATGGAAGTGATGCAAGGATATTCCATTCCACCTTCAAATCCCATCACTGCTTCTACAGCTGTCATTTGATTGTAGGGATACGCTCCAATGAGTTCGTTTCTGTAGCGTAGCGCACGTTTCATCATTTGGATACTGTTTTTCCATACAGGCTCGCTTTCCGGATAATAGCAACTATACAGTTCTACTGTTTGTCCGGATGTTAGTTGCAACGTATCGTGCTGTACGATCAGTTTTTTATCGGCAAACCAGGCGAAATCGTGCACTTGTTTTTGTGTGAAGTGCAGTGTTTTAAGGGCTTTGCTTGGTGGTTGCTGAGCCGGCATGTTCTTGTTTATGCCGGTTTGTTGTGGTTGTGGTTTTGTTGGCAGTGTTGGGCGTTCGTTTTTTCGTTGCAGCAACCAGGACTTTTCGGATTCTGTTTGTAACATACCGGTACTCATAACTACATAATTTTCCGGTAACGTGATCCGGACATCGTAGTTTCCGAATTCGCTGTAAAATTCTCCCTGTTCCAGATAGGGCATGGGGTGCCAGCCTTTGCGGTCATACACTGCAGGTTTTGGATACCATTGCGTTATTTGGTAGGATTTACCGCTGTGTCCGCCCCGCGAAAAATTTTTGGGTAATTGAACATGAAAGGGTGTCGTGATTTCGATACGCGCGCCCGGAAGCAATGGTTGTGGCAAGAGAACTTTTACAATGTCGATGTGTTGTGGGTGGTCTTCTGTTTTCGCCAGTGTGTTTTGAATCCTGAATTCCAATCGATTGATGTAGCCGCGTTCTTCTTTTTCCGAGAAATAAAAATCGGTTCTTCCATTACGCAGCAACTGGTCGCTGAAAGCTGTTTTGTCTGTGCGGAATGCATTGGGCCAAACATGCATCCATATGAAGTTTAAAGTGTCCGGCGAGTTGTTGATATATTCTATTTTTTCAAATCCGTCAAGTGTGTGTTCCTGGTCATTGAGTTGAACGGAAATAGAAAAATTTACTTCTTGCTGCCAATACGGATTTTGAGAAGTGCCGCTAAGGACCGAAAAAAGAATTAAAATTAGGAGGAGCCATCTCATCGCCGGTAGTGTTACAAGTTTAAGTGCTGGTGAAAAGAAATATAGAATCGGTTTTGTTGGTAGATGAAAGTTAACGCCCTTTTCCCAGAAAAATAAGTCTGAGGGTATGGATCATGATTTTAAAATCAAGCGCCAATGAAATGTTTTCAATGTAAATCAGATCGTATTTACTGCGTTCAATCATTTCATCAACACTTTCGGCATATCCAAATTTAACCATGCCCCAGGAGGTGAGTCCCGGTTTTACTTTCAGCAGATAACGGTAGAACGGTGTTTTTTCTACAATTTGATCAATGTAAAATTTCCGTTCCGGGCGTGGGCCTACGAGGCTCATATCGCCTTTTAATATATTCCAAAACTGAGGTAGTTCATCGAAACGCCATTTGCGCATTATTTTCCCCCATGGGGTGATGCGTTTGTCGTTTTCGGATGACAGTGCGGGTCCGCCTTTCTCGGCGTCGGTGTACATTGAACGGAATTTGTAGATTCGAAACGGTTTGCCTTTTAGTCCGATACGTTCCTGCGAATAGAAAATGGGACCGGGTGAAGATAAGCGAACCTTAAGGGCAATGAGTAATAAAAACGGCGACAAGAGGATCAGGGCGAGTAAAGATGCTGCAACATCAAACAGCCGCTTGATGTTTTGTTGCCATTCGCTCATCATGCCGTTGTGCATTTCAATCAGTACGGCTCCCATTACATTACTGGTCCTGACCGATCCGGAAAGTATTGCAACTGTGTTGGGTTGTAGTTGAATTTGTACATCCAGTTCACTGAGGATGTTCAGTGCTTTTTCCACTACGTCCTGTTCATTATCTTCTGTAGCAATAAGAACCTGTTCAATTTGTTTTTCTTTTACAACCGCAGTCAATTCGTCGAGTGAACCCAGGGAGGGAAGCAATTTGCTGATACCTGTCGAGTTCCTTTTGTCGGAATACAGATAACCTTTGAAATGGATACCTGCATTTTCCCGCACACTTTTGATGTCTTTGTAGAGTTGTATTGCTTTGGATCCGGAACCGATGATGAGCGTGTTGATGGTAACCGAGCCCCGGATGAATTGGTGTTTGATGATGCCAAGAAGAATCCATCTGAAAAGCCAGGTAAATCCAAATTGCAAGCCGAAAAGCAAAGCTGATTCCTTGTAATAGGTTCGGTAGTTACTGATTCGGTCATCCAGCAACAACGTAAAAAAAACGGCAAGGCAGCCAAAGATTACACAAAAAAAAGTGGTTGTTAATTCTTGTAATCTGGATTTGTTGTACAGGTTTCGATAGCTGCCAAAGAGATGGAATAAAATGACCCATCCAACAGGGATGAAAAGAATACCGTAGTAGAATTTTTGGTCGAGCGGTTGGTTGAAAAAGGTTTCCACTTCTCCCAGCAACAGTCTTCTGCATAAATAGAACACACTCCAGGTAAGTGTTGCTGCCAACCAGTCGGCGAAGGTATACCAGCCTATATGAATTCGGTTTGCAGGCAACATAACTTAGGAGATAACGGTACGACTTATTTTTTCCAATATTTGGTGTGCAACATCCATGGCCCGGTAGCCATCCATTTCATTTACAGGTGTTGGACGGTTATTCAGGATGGCATCTCTGAAACTTTCCAGCTCCATTTTAATGGCGTTGCTTTCTTGTATTGGAGGGTTTGAAACAGCGATGGTTTTTTTGCCCTTGTTGGTTTCGATATCGAAGGTAAAGGCATCGGGATCGGCATCGCCTTTTAAACGAATGATTTCTGCCTTTTTTTCCAGAAAATCGATTCCAATATAAGCGTCTCTTTGGAAGAGGCGTATTTTTCGCATTTTTTTCATGCTGATACGACTGCTGGTAAGATTGGCAACACAGCCGTTATCGAATTCGATCCGTACGTTGGCAATGTCCGGTGTGTCGGTCATAACAGCAACTCCATTGGCGTAAACATTTTTCACATCGCTTTTGACCATGCTGAGGATGATGTCGATGTCGTGAATCATCAGGTCCATGATTACGCTAACCTCAGTACCTCTGGGGTTGAATTGCGACAGGCGGTGTACTTCAATGAACATCGGGTTCAGGTCGAGGTCTTTCACCGCCAGAAAGGCCGGGTTGAAACGTTCCACATGGCCTACCTGAAATTTGATGCCGGCTTCCTTGGTGAGTTTGATGAGATCGGCTGCTTCTTGCATCGAAGCACACATTGGCTTTTCCACAAAAACGTGTTTGCCTTTACGGACCGCTGCTTTACACAACTCATAATGGAAGTTTGTTGGGGCAATAATGTCTACTGCATCGCAAAGGTCGAGGAGCGTTTCGGGATCGGAAAACCGTTTGATGCCGTATTTCTCTTCTATGCTTTTGGCCGTGCGGTCATTGGGGTCGTAAAAGCCAATGACCTGCGTATTGCTGATTTCTTTCCAATTGTTGAGATGAAATTTTCCGAGGTGACCTGTACCAAAGACAGCAATTTTGAGCATGCTTCAATTTTAAGAATACGGGCAAATATAAATCATGCAGTTCAAGGCTCGTACAGGAACTCATGAATTCAGGAAAAAAGTAGAAAAACTTTTTTTTCAAAAAACGAAATACCCCTATCTTTGCCGTCCCAAAAACGGGTACGGATCGGTAGTTCAGTTGGTTAGAATGCCGCCCTGTCACGGCGGAGGTCGCGGGTTCGAGTCCCGTCCGGTCCGCAACTGAAAATTAAAGGCCTTGTATACAAGGCCTTTTTTATTTGTCCCCACTAGTATTCGGTCGTTTTAAAATTGACGGGTTCATTGGTACTGCGGTTTGCGACGTATCTTTGAGTTTCAATTATTTTATATGTCCGATCAGCAAGCAGCCAACCCCAATCAGTTGAATATTGAAATCACCGAAGAGGTGGCCGAAGGAGAATATGCCAATCTCGCTATCATTACACATTCGCATGCCGAGTTTGTTATTGATTTTGTGAACGTGATGCCCGGAACGCCTAAAAGCAAAGTGAAATCACGAATCATTTTTACACCACAACATGCAAAGCGCTTCATGAAAGCACTGGCCGAAAATGTACAACGCTTTGAACAGGCAAACGGCCCGATCAGAGATCTGGAAGAAATGCAGATTCCTTTGAATTTCGGTGGACCTACTGCACAAGCCTGACCGTAAATTTCTATATTGTTTCATTCGTTTATTGATCCATGAGTCAACGATTTTCTTATTCGCATCTGGAACAGTTTACACTGCAGATTTTTCGTGCCATCGGATGTTCGGATGCAGATGCAACGATGGCTACCCGTGTATTGTTGTCGGCCGATTTGAGAGGTATTGACAGTCACGGCATCGCCCGTCTTACCGGTTATGTACGTTTGTGGGAAGTAGAACGAATCAATGCACGCCCCTCCATAAAGATTTTGCACGAAACACCCTCTACGGCTGTTGTGGATGGTGATCGCGGACTGGGTTTGGTAGTTGCTCCCTTTGCCATGAACGTGGCCATTGAAAAAGCAAAGCAGGTGGGTACGGGATGGGTAAGTGTACAAAACAGCAACCATTTTGGAATAGCGGGCATTCATGCTATGATGGCGATGGAACATGATATGATTGGAATGGCCATGACCAATGCCAGTGCGTTGGTAGCGCCAACCTTTTCCACGGAACGCATGTTGGGTACCAATCCCATTGCGGTTGCGGTTCCTTCCGGTGAAGAAGCGCCTTTTGTTGCCGATTTTGCTACTACTACGGCAGCCAATGGCAAATTGGAAATCTTGCAAAGAAAACAGGAAGAAGCTCCGGTGGGTTGGATACAGGACCAAAACGGTCGTCCTACAACTGATGCACATGCGTTGAAACACAACGGAGCCTTATTGCCGCTGGGTAGTGACCGTGAACACGGCAGTCACAAAGGCTATGCACTGGGCTCGATCGTTGATATTTTTTCGGCTGTTCTCAGCGGCGCCAATTACGGGCCCTGGGTGCCGCCTTTCCCCGCTTATGTGCCCATGCCGCAACAACAACCCGGAAAAGGAATCGGTCATTTTTTGGGTGCCATGCGCATTGATGCCTTCCGCCCTGCTTCCGATTTCAAAGCCGATATGGATCAGTGGTTGCGCCGTTTCAGGAATGCCACTCCGTTGGAAGGATACCAACAAGTGTTTGTTCCGGGAGATCCCGAACGTGAAGCAGAAAAAGAGCGTTTGCTCAATGGAATCCCGCTCGTAGAAAGTGTGATCAAGGATTTATCGGAATTAGGAAAAAAATTTAATTGCAGCCTTTAACTTTGCACCTTCGTTGTCAAACCCGTTGTTTGCAACCTGTTCGATTGCCTGTCTTAACACTTAAACTCAGAACAAATGAAAGTAATGAAATTTGGGGGTACTTCCGTAGGGAAGCCCGAACGTATGTTTCAGGTAGCCGATCTGATTACCCGTGATGCAGAATCCAAAATTGTTGTGCTCAGTGCATTGAGCGGCACAACGAATGCACTGGTAGCAATTGGCGATGCGTTGGCTAAAGGACAAAAAGAACAGGCACAACAGGCAATTGAAAAGCTGAACGAACACTATCAGGCATTTATCGGTCAATTACTGGTAAGCACTGCCGCACAAGAGAAGTGCCGTTTAATCATTGGCGAGCATTTCGAGTTTCTTCGCATCATTCTGAAAATCTCATTTAACGAGGCGCTGAACAAAGACATTCTTGCTCAGGGTGAATTGATGAGTACCAAAATGTTCAGTTGTTACCTGGAAGAAAAAGGAATTGATCATGTATTGCTTCCGGCTTTGGATTTCATGACGATTGACAGTTACGATGAACCGCAAGTCGCGCTCATAAAAAGTAAGCTCGAACACTTGCTGGTACAACATGCACAAACGAAATTGTTTATCACACAGGGATACATTAGTCGAAATGCAAAAGGCGAAGTTGATAATTTGAAAAGAGGCGGAAGTGATTACAGCGCATCGCTCATTGCTGCTGCAATTCAGGCTTCTGTTTGTGAAATCTGGACCGATATCGATGGGATGCACAACAACGATCCGCGTATCGTTAAAAAAACGGTCGCCATTGAACGTCTCAGTTTTGATGAGGCTGCCGAGTTGGCTTATTTTGGAGCTAAAATTTTACATCCTGCTTCCATTTGGCCGGCGCAACATTACAACATACCTGTAAAGCTGCTCAATACCATGGAGCCCGATGCAAAGGGTACACTGATTGCTGAAGAGGCAGGAAGTGTAGGTGTGAAAGCCGTTGCCGCAAAGGATGGTATTGTTGCCATCAAAATCAAAAGCAGTCGCATGTTGCTGGCCTACGGTTTCCTGCGTAAAATATTTGAAGTGTTCGAAAAATACCGCACACCCATTGATATGATCACTACTTCGGAGGTAGCGGTTTCTTTGACGATCGACAGTGATGTTCATTTGAAAGAAATCATCAAGGAGCTGGAACCCTTTGGTACAGTTGAGTTGGACCAGGACCAAACCCTGGTATCAATCGTTGGAAATGAAATCGCCCAAACCGATCATATACTTCGAAAACTTTTTGATTGTATTGACTCGATTCCCGTTCGTATGGTTAGCTATGGCGGCAGTCCGCACAATGTTACCTTGCTCGTTCCCTCCGGTTATAAAATTCAAACCTTACAGGCATTGAACAAAGGAATTTTTGGATTAGAGTAATTCTAACGTTATCGGTATTGGGTCAAATCAACGGGCGCACTTTTGGAGATGCGCCCGTTTCTTTTCTCAGTTCAGTTCTGTTTTCAGATTCGGTTTCGTTCTGTCTAAAGTGTAACTTTAATGTACAGTTGTTTTCCGGTGGAGCTACTGTTCCGTCAAGTGCCGATTTGTACAGACCATGCTTAAACCATGAAGATGTTAAACCCATTTACAGCAATTCAATTTGAGAATATAGAGGACGCGTTTGCCTATAAAACAGACCGGCAATTAAAAAAAGCGTACCGATTGTTTTCGTTGCTTCAATGGTCCGTTCCCATTCGAATTGGCATTGCAGTTACACCGCTCTTGTTGAAACCGGGATGGCCGTTTCGTCAATTGATGCGTGCCACATTGTTTGAACAGTTTGTAGGAGGGGAAACGTTAGAAGAAACAAAATCCATAACAAATCGGTTGGAAGCATTTCATGTGCAGGTTATTTTGGATTATGGGGCAGAACATTCGGGCCGAACTGAAGCGGAAAAGGATCGTAGTACAGCGATTTTTTTAAAGGTTATTGCCTTTGCGGCAACACAGCCCAATATTCCCTTTATCAGTATCAAATTAACAGCACTTGCAAGGTTTTCTCTACTTGAAAAAATGGATCGTTTGATGTGTGGTGCAGATGCTTCATTACTAAATCGGTACGATGCCATGCTTGTATTACTGACTTCTGATGAAGTTCTGGAATGGGAGCAGGTCGTTAAACGGTTGGATCAGATTGTTGCAGCGGCCTCTAAAGCCAATATGGCTGTTTTGATTGATGCGGAAGAAAGTTGGATTCAACAACCTGCCGATGCATTGGTACTGTTGCTGATGCGCCGTTACAACCATGAACGTCCGGTTGTGTATAACACCGTACAGTTATACCGTCATGACCGGATTCAATTTTTACAGGAATGTTTTGAAGAAGCCGTAAAGAACAATTTCATATATGGTGTCAAGTTGGTTCGCGGAGCGTATATGGAGAAAGAGCGGGAGCGAGCTATGAAGATGCAATATCCTTCACCCATCCATGCTTGTAAGGAAGATTGTGATCGTGATTTTGATGCATCTGTCGTTTATTGTATCGAGCGATTGAAGCAGATGGCGGTAGTTATTGCAACGCACAATGAAATCAGTAATGCAAAGGCTGCACAATGTGTGGATGACGCCGGAATCGACCGAAAGCATCCGCATATTCATTTTAGTCAGTTGTTTGGTATGAGCGATCATATTACCTTTGCGCTTTCGAAGGCAGGCTATATGGTAAGCAAGTATGTGCCGTTTGGACCTCTTGAGGAGGTGCTGCCTTACTTAATACGTCGGGCACGCGAAAACACATCAATTGCGGGGCAAGCCGGACGAGAGTTAAGACTCTTGAAAAGTGAAATGAAACGCCGCAGGTTGATCTAAAAGGACTGCTAGCTCAGTTGGTTTAGAGCACTACTTTGACAGAGTAGGGGTCACTGGTTCGAGTCCAGTGCAGTCCACATTTAGGCTTGCAGGTAACGTTTTGTGTTTATTTAGTTGCGGGAGTAGGAGGGCTTAAAAATGAAGCGCAGCGGAATGTTAAGCCCGACTTGCTCCGAAACTGTCCACCTACAGCGGACTAAATTAGGAGACGAAATTGAATAAAGATACAAAACCTGCAATTAAATAAACATGGTGTTGTGAGCCGTTTATTGTCCTAATTTAAATGTGATTGGGAAGTACCGTGATTGAGGTTTGTTCATTTTTATTACTTGTCCTCTTTTCTTTCCACCGTCCCAATTGCCATTGTAATTTGATACAACCCTAAGAACTTCTTCGTCACAACCACTTCCAATTCCTTTAACAATTCTTGATTTTATTATCTTCCCATCAGTATTAAAAAGAATTTGAATAATTACTTTTCCTTCAACTCCTTTACGTTGTGCTTCTTCCGGATATCGTAGGTTTTGTCCAATGAATTCATAAAAATTCATCATATTAAAGTCAAATTCCTTATCATATTTATATTTCTGACCCAAAGAGTCGTAGCTTGTTCCTTTGATTAGTTTATTATTTTTATAGTCTTCTTCAAAAGCAATATTTCCGTTCTCAAAAAAACCAGTCCATTTTCCTGTTTTGAGTCCATTTTTAATAGCCCCCTTTGCATGAATTGGAGGATATTCTTCATCAAGAATGTACTCACCGTTTCCATTGGTTGCTAATTTGTTTCCTAGGCTGTCCCAAAAATTGTCTACCCTTTGTCTTTGAGTGTAATCTTTTGAATTATCCCATATGCTTTCCTCTTGAATTTGTCCATTCTTATACCATTTTATCCATTTACCTACTTTGGAATTTCCTGTATAAAATCCCTCTTCACTTTTTCGCCCATTTGGGTAGAATGATGTAAAAATTCCATCTTTTGTATACATCTCTTTATCAGAAAAAATACATGTCTGCTTACTTGTATCATTCAAGTAGTATTCTTTAACGATAAGTTTATTTGGTTCAGCAGGATGTTTACTAATTGTTCTGTATGATTTAGCATTACTAATTTCAATTGTTGGGAAACCAAATTCGTCCAAGTAGTCTTTATTGGACTCTTGTCCAAATGTTTCCATAAATAGTCCAAGTAGTAATAGTAATGTCAAATTCGTTTTCATAGTTCGATTTTTTATTTATAAATGGCTCACGTCCAAGGCTTTGTGCAGGTGTGGGAATAGAATTCCGTCTGCTTGTAAACGTCAGCC
>JBMLSG010000065.1:0-18918 GCA_049240625.1 Lacibacter sp.
ACTCACCCACGCAGCAAACACAAAGGGAAGTCCGGTCATTGCTTTCCAGGCTGCTCCTAAATCGTATACAAATGGCTTCTTGTTGCGCAGTTCCAATGCACGATCACCAATTACAAGTCCCGCTGCCGAACCTTGAATCTGGCCTTCAAAATCATCTTTGGCATCTATTAATTCAGGTTCTACGTTCCAGTATTGTTTCAATAAAATCCTAAGTAGGGCAACTGATGTGCGTGATTGGTAATCAAGAAATACACGCTCAATTGCATGCACAGGAACATCGCTGAACAAAGCCACACTGGCCACTTCACCATCACAGGCTATGCCATAATCCCCAACAAAATAATACTCCTTTAATAAAGGGATCACAGCCACAGGAACCAGCCCCATATCCAATTTGCCAACCTGAAGCCCTTTTGCAATGTTTGAAGGGTAGTCAATTGTCAATTCGATCTGATCCATGATTCCGCTCTTCTGTAAACCCCATAAAAACGGCTTAGTATTCAAATAACTTACAGCACCTACTCTAATCTTATCCAATTCAATTATTTTTGCGCTGCAAAGAAACAACAATATCGTTGGATCTATCCTGCTTTTAGAACGAATTACCAAAAACTCATTCTCAATTCTTCTGTTATGGAGCTTCAAAATCTCACTGCAATTTCTCCTGTCGATGGCCGTTATCGCAACCAATTAGAGCACCTCGATCAGTATTTTTCGGAATATGCACTCATCCGTTACAGAGTTTGGGTTGAAGTCGAATATTTTCTCTTTTTATCCGAAAAAAAGTTTTTTAAACTAACCGCCCAACAGCAGAAAGGACTCAAAACAATAGTCGAACAATTTGGTATTTCAGACGCTATCGAAATCAAGAATCTGGAAAAAATCACCAATCATGATGTAAAAGCAGTTGAATACTTCCTGAAAAAAAAGCTGGAAACATTGAACCTTTCTGAATTGAAGGAATGGATTCATTTCGGTCTAACTTCACAAGACATCAACAATACCGCTATACCGCTTTCCTGGAAGGAAGCACTGGAAAACGAATGGCTGCCGGCTGTTTCTAATTTAACCTTGAAATTAAAGTCTTTGGCTGTCGATTGGAAAAACATTCCATTACTCGCCCGTACGCACGGACAAGCTGCATCCCCAACCCGATTAGGAAAGGAAATCATGGTATTTGTAGAACGCCTGCAAGGGCAATTGGATCATCTTTCATCCTTACCGGTTACCGCTAAATTTGGTGGGGCAACGGGCAATTACAATGCCCACTTTGTAGCGTTTCCCAAAACCGACTGGATCAAATTTGGAAATGAATTTGTAGAACGCAAACTTGGACTTCAACGTCAACAATTTACAACTCAAATTGAGCAATACGATCATCTTGCTTCTCAAATGGATGCGATCAAACGCATCAACACCATTTTAGTTGATTTGTGCAGAGATATCTGGACCTACGTTTCCATGGATTATTTTAAACAAAAAATTAAGAAAGGTGAAGTAGGCAGCAGTGCTATGCCGCACAAAGTGAATCCCATTGATTTCGAAAATGCTGAAGGTAATCTGGGTATTGCCAATGCACTGTGGGAGCACCTTTCTGCAAAACTTCCGGTTTCCAGACTGCAACGTGACCTTACAGATTCTACCGTACTTCGTAACCTGGGCGTACCGTTCGCACACAGCATACTATCCATTAAATCCATCGAAAAAGGACTTGGAAAGTTGCTTTTAAATGAAGAAAAAATCAGAACAGATCTCGAAAACAACTGGGCGGTAGTTGCCGAAGCCATTCAAACCATTTTACGCAGAGAAAACTATCCAAATCCCTACGAAGCATTGAAAGAATTAACCAGGGGTAACGCTACCATAACACAAAAAAGTATGATGGAATTTATCCAAAGCCTGAAAGTCAGTGCTGCGGTTAAAAAAGAATTGAAAGCCATTACACCTTTCAATTACACCGGAGTAAATCCAAAGTATTAATCCGAAGGTTTGATGGTCTGCGATCAGGATCAACTGATATCTTCTAAAAAAAAGTAAACAGGTTCCTTTCCAGGGAACAGCTGAATACTTAAAATATCATACTGGATTCGTTTCCATTCCGAGGACTGTTCCAGATATGCTTCGCCGGCATTCATCAAACGTTCCAGCTTACGAGGGACCACACTTTCTTCCGGATATCCATAAGTATCTGTGGTTCTTGTTTTGACTTCAACAAAATGCAAAACGCCCCCTTTTTCGGCAATCACATCCAATTCAAAGTAAGAGTATTTCCAGTTGCGATGGAGGATGCGAAAACCCTGCTTTTCAAGCCAGCAACATGCAAGATCCTCACCTTTCTTTCCGGTTTCCAGGTGTTTTGCCATGTCGCTAAAATAAAACAATCGGGCTTATCCACATTTTCCACGAAGGGGCTATAGAATTTATTTTTCGGGAACTGTTTTTAGCTATTTTTGTGCCTCAACAGACTTTACTATGAAATTGAATAAAAACATTGCTTTTGCTCTTGCAGCGCTCATCCTTGTTGCTGCCCTTTACCGAATCATACCCGGACGCCCTTTAGGTTTTGCACCACAGATTGCAATGGCACTTTTTGCAGGCTCTGTAATTAAAGACCGTAAATACGCTTTTGCACTTCCTTTATTCAGCATGTTTTTAAGCGACTTCATCTTTCAATTACTGTTCAAAACAGGTTTGTCGTCTGTACCCGGATTTTACGAAGGACAACTTGTTAATTACATCCTTTTTGGCGGATTAACCGTACTCGGCTTTTTCGTCAACCAAACTAAAGTATTACAAATCGGACTGGCCTCTTTAGCAGGTCCTACACTTTACTTTTTCATCAGCAACCTACTGGTATGGATGAGCGGTGGCGGTTTCAGTCGCCCTCAAACATTCGCCGGTTTAATGATGGCCTATACCGATGGCATTCCTTTTTACACCGGTAGCCTCGCTGCTACTTTAGTATTCAGCACGCTTTTATTTGGAGGCTATGCACTTGTATCATCTCATTCAACAAGAACTCAAAACGCATAAAAACGTTTCAATAATAAAAAATGCCGATTGAAAATCAATCGGCATTTTTTATTGAGCCTACAGTAAACTTAAACTTGAAATACACCTAGTTTAAACTCTTCCATATGCGGATTGTGATTGGCTGCAGCAATGCCTTCGCTAATGACTTTACGTGTTTCCAATGGATCGATAATAGCATCAACCCACAAGCGGGAAGCCGCATAATAGGCAGAAGTCTGTGTCTCATACTTCCCTTTAATTTCATCCAACAGTTTCTTTTCGTCCTCCGGTGTCACTTCTTTCCCCTTGGATTTCATGGCTGCCACCTGAATTTGTAACAGGGTTTTTGCGGCCTGTTCTCCCCCCATTACCGCAATCTTTGCCGATGGCCAGGCATAGATAAACCTGGGATCATAGGCCTTGCCGCACATGGCATAGTTGCCGGCTCCATAGGAATTACCAACAACAATCGTGATTTTGGGAACGACACTATTGGCAACGGCATTCACCAGCTTCGCACCATCTTTTATAATACCGCTGTGTTCGCTTCTGCTCCCAACCATGAAGCCTGTAACATCTTGTAAAAAAACCAGCGGGATCTTTTTCTGATTGCAATTAAGAATGAACCTTGCAGCCTTATCGGCACTGTCGTTGTAAATGACCCCTCCCATTTGCATTTCACCCTTCGCACTTTTAACAATAGTTCTTTGGTTGGCTACAATCCCAACGGCCCACCCGTCGATCCGGGCGTAACCGCACAAAATACTTTTCCCGTAGTCTTGTTTAAACTGATCAAAATCACTTTCATCGACAATCCGTTCAATCACTTCCAGCATATCATAAGGCTTACCATCATGCGGGAATATACCATACAAGTCTTCGGGATTCTTTTGGGGAAGTCGCGGCTCTGTTCTGTTAAAGCCGGCACGTCCTTTTTCTCCTAATTTTCCCATTAATTTCCGAACCTCATCCAAGCACTCCTGTTCTGTTTTAAACTTATAATCCGCAATTCCGGAGATTTCGGTGTGCGTTACCGCCCCACCCAACTTTTCGTTATCTATATCCTCTCCAACAGCCGCTTTCACCAGATATGAGCCGGCCAAAAAGATAGAGCCATTGCCTTCTACCATCAACGTTTCATCACTCATAATGGGCAAATAAGCACCACCGGCAACACATGCACCCATAACAGCTGCAATTTGAGTGATTCCCATAGCACTCATTTTGGCATTGTTTCTAAAAATGCGACCGAAATGCTCTTTGTCGGGAAATATTTCATCCTGCATGGGCAAAAAAACACCTGCACTGTCTACCAGATAAATGACCGGCAAATGATTCTCCATAGCAATTTCCTGCAAACGAAGATTTTTTTTGCCGCTGATCGGGAACCATGCACCTGCTTTTACGGTTTGATCATTAGCAACAATCACACATTGCACCCCACTCACATATCCGATACCGGCTACCGTACCTCCGGCTGGACAACCGCCCTGCTCTTTATACATATCGTATCCTGCAAAGGCTCCTATTTCCACAAATGGGGTATCGGCATCACGTAAATACTCAATCCGTTCTCTGGCAGTTAATTTGTTTCGTTCTTTTTGTTTTTCGATGGACTTTTTCCCTCCACCTTCATAAATTTTAGACAAGCGCTGACGCATTTCGGACAGCGACAATTTCATCACGTCTTCATTCTTGTTGAACTGAATATCCATATGGCAAAATCTTGAATTGGCAATTAAGAAACGCAAGATACTGCCAATTTGCCTTCCAATACCTCTGACATCCGCATTTTATTGTGGAAAGCAAATCAGAAACAAGTATTCTGATAAATGATTTTTCAGAAAACGTCCTTTCATGAGATTAAAAGCCCTGACCCCTTTTCAAATTTTGATTGAAATGAATCACTAAACAGGGTCCACATCAGAAAGCATTACAACACTTTTAAAGCGGGAATCGTTATGCAATGCAACGACCATCTGGCGAAGGGCTTCTTTACACGACCGTATCAATCCTGCTTCACGGGGAAGTTTCAAGGTCAGTTCCATCAGGTATTGATTCCTGACTCTGTTTACGACCGGCTCGGCCGGGCCAACCATATAATTTCCATAAGCGGCTTTTAAATGCCGGGCTACAAAATGAGAAGCCTCTGTTACAACTTCACGAAATTTATGCTTGAACGTGATTTGAATGAGACGGGTAAATGGTGGATAGGAAAATTGCTGACGTCCCATTATCTCATTACAATAAAATGAATGATAATCATGTTCCAAAACAAATCTTAGAACGGGATGTGTAGTTTGTGCAACCTGTATCATCACTTTACCCAAAGCATCTTTACGTCCCGCACGACCACTTACCTGTTCCATGAGCTGGAATCCGCGCTCATTCACTCTAAAATCTGCAAAACTTAACAGACTGTCTGCATCCAGAATTCCAACCAACGAAACCCGTTCAAAATCGAGACCTTTTACAACCATCTGTGTACCTACCAAGATATCAATCTTATGCTGCTCAAATTGTTGGATCAGTTGGTCGTGCGCAGTTTTACCGCTAACGGTATCATAGTCCATCCGTGCAACTCTTGCTTCCGGAAACAGTTCACGCAATTGCTCTTCCACTTTTTCGGTCCCGAAATTGAATTGCATGAATTCATGGCTTCCGCAAGCTTCACAAGTTTGTACAACCGGATAAACAGTCCCACAATAATGACACTGTTGCTTGTTCTTGAATTTATGAAAGGTTAAACTCACATCGCAATGCCGACAGTGTGGTATCCAACCGCAAACTTTACAAACCTGATGGGGTGTATATCCTCTTCTGTTTTGAAATAAGATCACTTGTTTTCCTTGCTGTAAAGACTGTATGATGCCCTCCTGCAAACCGGGCGCAATCATCACTTTTTCTTTTAGCTGCTTCAACAAAGGCTTGGTATCGATCAATTCCATTTTAGGCAATGCGCCTTCGCCATATCGTTCCGTCAGTGAAACCAAACCGTATTTTCCGGTTTGTGCGTTATAATAAGTTTCAATTGATGGCGTTCCACTTCCCAGAACAACTTTGGCCTGAAATAAACCCGCATAATACACAGCGGCATCACGTGCATGGTAACGGGGAGCCGGTTGTTGTTGTTTGTAGGATGCATCATGTTCTTCATCGGCTATAATCAGACCCAAATCCCTGAAGGGCAAAAACAAACTGCTGCGAGCACCCAATACGGCTTTCAACTCCCCTGTTTTGACTTTATTCCAGATTTCGACACGTTCGTTTTGATTGAACTTGCTATGATAAATTCCGATATAACCTCCGAAGTGTTTTTGCAAACGGCGAATAATCTGAGATGTCAATGCAATTTCCGGCAACATATACAAAACCTGTTGTCCTTTGCGAATTGCCTCTTCAATGAGTTTAATGTAGAGTTGTGTTTTACCGCTGCCTGTTACGCCGTGCAACAAACAAACACTTTTTTCAAGCAAAGATGCATGTATGGATTCCAATGCTTGTTGCTGCGCATTTGACAGCTCGAAATCGATAGTGGTTATCCTTGGTAGTTGTTGCAATCGGTCCACCGATCGTTTTTCCAGCCACAAGATATCTTTTTCAACAAGCCCTTTCAACTGGGCATCTGATGCACCGCTTTTTTGCAACAACGCAGGCTTTGTGACCTCTCCTTTTGTTTTTAACAAGTGTAGATAGGACAATAACAATTCCATTTGTTTGGGTGCTCTTGTCCAGTTGTTCAACAATTCACTCAACGTTTCTTCGTTGTCGTAAACCGGATTTAACAACACATAAGTTTCCTTACGTGATGTGTAGGTTTCTTTCAGGGATTCCCATACATAACAGATTCGTTTTTCAATCAGCCTTTTTACAACGGGATAAACATGTGAAGTATCGAGTATTTGTTGAATTTCCGGAAGCTTCAATTCCTTTCGAATCAATAACGCTTCTGCAACTAAATACTCGTCGTGATCCAATGCCGTAAAATCCTCTCCGGCCTCGTCATTAAAAATCAAAATTGTTTCACTGCTTAATTTGAAATGAGCCGGTAAAGCAGCGGCCATCACTTCCCCCTCCGAACACAAATAATAATCCGCAATCCATTCCCATAATTTCAATTGCTCTTCAAATAAAATCGGTTCTGCATCCAGCACATTGAGTATCCCTTTGGGTTCAAATGCAGAGGGTGAATGATTGTGCACGGCCTTTACAACACCGGCATACCGTTTATTTCGCAATTCAACCTCAACACGTACACCAACACGTACCTGATCGACTAATCGATCCGGAATACTCCAGGTATAGGTTCTGGGAATGGCCAACGGTATGATGACATCTGCAAACATGAATCGGAAACTTGCAATTTAGGATGATTGCACCATATGAACGATTTCAATATAAACAGGAACATAAAAAGCGTTCGTTAACCATGAGCGGAGGACGCTGTTTCATCTTTCCGGATCCAGGAGGCCCGATACTCCAGTAATTTTTGTTCCATCTGTGTGTACACAAATTGTTTATATAGTTCGATTTGATCGATTGTAAAGGAATCGGGCGAGATTTCCGGAAGATAGACCGTCCTTAAACGTCCGGGAGTTAATGAAAAAATACTGCTCCAGTGCAAGCGATCGGATGCATCCAGAAACAGTAAGGGTTTGATGGGTGTTTGTGTTTCTATCGACAGTCGAAATGCGCCATCAAAAAATTTAACCAGTGGCTTTCCGGTCATATTGAATGTGCCTTCCGGTGCAATAAAAATTGAAATTTCTTTTTGCAAAACTTCCCTTAGCATCATTAAACTCCGTGACCGCCCTTCCGGACTATCACGCCATACAGGAACTACAGCGGCATTATAAATCCAACCAAAAACAGGAATTGTTCCCATTTCTGCCTTACCCAAAACCCTTAGAGGAAGTCGAATCGCCTTTAAAAGTTCGGGAATGTCCATATAAGAATTGTGATTGCTGACAAATATATAGGAACGATGTTCCTGAATCGGCTGTTCAATGATTTCAATATGCCGGATACCCACCATAAACAACCAGACATCGGCCCATAACCTTGCAAGTTTCATTACAGAGATTTCTCTCCCTTTCTTATTTAAAAAAGAAATCAAAATAACAACCGGAACCACCAGTATCATAATGATCAAAAAAAGGAGCAATGCATAAATGGAATAGACAATTTGAAGGAGCCGAAAAATGATTTTTTTTACGAGGCTGACTACAGACATAGATTACTTGAAAAATAAATTAATTTTTACAGGAAGGACACTTCCAGGAATCGTCCAAATCAATTACGGTTACTACAGTAAGACGACGTTCATAGGGCACAATAATAACCCTTATATGCTGATTATCACTGGTAGAATAGCCCTCCAGCGCAAATTTATTTCCCCTTACGCCTTGATGCTCACTTTTTTGAAAATTGATTTTTGCCTGTCGAACAACTTCCCGAACCTCCTGCTGCGTGATATGACGGCACTTCATACGACATCGGGCATGCTTGGTAAAATAAAATTCAGATGCGTTGGCACGAAACACCCGAACAAGACTGTCTATCTCATTTCGATTATAGTTGGATGAGGTCGGTGGATTACCTAATGTCTTTTGTACTCTCCGCCCCTCGCTAACGGTTGAATATCGATTGCACCACTTAAAAAAAAACGCCAGGACAAGCAGCAAAAGCAGAAATAAAAAAGGAAGCGATTTTTTCATCAAAATCAAATGTAAAAAGTCCGAGTATTCATCAAAATTATGGATCAGAAACGGAATCGAAAACGAATACTAATGAAAAGGCCGCAGGAGTCCCAATCCTTCCAATCCTTTAAGTATCTTTGCCCTCTTTATGAATTCGGCCAAATCAGTAGCATTTCATACACTCGGCTGTAAACTCAATTACTCCGAAACATCTTCCATCAGTCGGCTAATGGAACAGGAGGGTTTTGTAAAAAAAGAATTCGATGAACAAGCAGATGTGTATGTGATCAATACTTGCTCCGTTACCGAGAATGCCGATAAAGAATGCCGTCAGCTGGTTCGTCGCATCCAACGTAAAACACCGGAAAGTATTATCGTCATTACCGGCTGTTATGCCCAGCTGAAACCCAAAGAAATTGCCTCCATCCCCGGTGTAGATCTGGTATTGGGTGCTGCCGAAAAATTCAATATTGCTACTCACTTGAAAGAACTTACAAAAGGCGACAGTACACGGATTAGCAGTTGCGATATCGAAGAAGTTTCAGGATTCCATGCCTCTTATTCGATGAGCGATCGTACAAGAACATTTTTGAAAGTACAAGATGGTTGTGACTACAATTGTTCATTTTGCACAATTCCCCAAGCCCGTGGGAAAAGCAGAAGCGACTCCATTGCAAATGTGATTCGCAACGTGAAGGAAATTGCTGAACAAGGAAGTAAAGAAATCGTATTAACAGGTGTCAATCTGGGCGACTTCGGAAAAGGTAGCGATGGCAGTGGTTCAAATTCCATTTTTAACAGAGAAGAGAACTTTTACGCCTTAATACAGGAACTGGATCGCTTAGAAGGCATTGAACGGTTTCGCATCTCCTCTATTGAACCCAATTTGCTTACCAACGAGATCATTGAGTTTGTTGCCGGCAGCAAGAAATTCATGCCACACTTTCATATCCCGTTACAAAGTGGCAGTAATGAAATTCTTGGCCTCATGCGCAGAAGATACAAACGGGAGTTGTATGCCGAACGGGTTGCTCTGATCAAATCCCTGATGCCACATTGCTCGATTGGTGTGGATGTCATTGTGGGATCTCCCGGCGAAACCGACGGTCATTTTCAAGAGACATTTGATTTTTTACACAGTCTGGATATTTCCTACTTACACGTCTTTACTTATTCTGAAAGAGATCAAACACATGCATTAACCATTCAACCGGTTGTTCCTATACACGTACGTCATGAACGAAACAAGATTCTACGCAATCTTTCATTCATGAAATTGCAATATTTTACGGAACAATTTAAAGGCACTGTACGACCGGTACTTTTTGAAGGAAACAGCAAGAATGGAATGATGGAAGGCTACACCGATAACTACATCCGCATTTCAACCCCATATCGTCAGGACTGGTGTAATACCATTGTTGATTGGAGCATTTAAAATAGTGTCATTGAAAAAATGAACTTAGCAAAATCGGTCACAGATAAAAATTACTGAATCAAAGACTCCCTGTTTCGTTGCAGAATTTTTTCGATTTTCAATTCCACTTCCTTTTCATTGACCATCAAATCTCTCAAAGTCAATTTATACAACAAATTATCGAGTGTAAACTGAATCATACGCCACAATGATCTTGTTGAACAATCGACTGAATTAGTACACAATCGGCCGATTGCAGAGTGCGACTCACAAAATTCCTGATCAAAAATATTACCCCCCAATGCTTTCATCACTTCGCCGATATTGATTTCAGCAGCCGGTTTGTTCAACACATATCCGCCCTTGTTTCCGGGTGTACTATTGATGAACCCACTCATCCGCAAGGTTCGGCAGATCTTAGCTACATGCGGTTCGCTAAGCCCTTCTGCTTCACTCAATTTGGGTATCGTCAAGCCTACATGTGCATCTGCACCTGCAATGCGAATCAACATTCGAATTCCGTATTCCTCTGCTGCTGTAATTTTCATAACGGTGTGTTAGAAATGAATAAAAGATTTTATTGATTCGTTGCCAAAGGATCAACTTGATAAACCTGTTTAAAATAAGCTCTTAGCACTTCACGTTCCTCCTGAGTCGTGGATCGGGAACAATGCTGATTGAACACTTCAATCAAGGCATCGGCAATGGTTCCTGCATCGGAAGTTTCAATCTGATGACGTTGTAAATGCAACAAGACTTTTGCGCCTTTCATTACGAGGATATTGGGCGAGGATGGAGTTACTCCATTTAAATAGGTTGATCGAAAATAAGATACCGCATCCTTTTCCATGCCGGCAAACAACGTCAATAACAAATCAGGAACCACTCCATTAAACAAACTCAAAATGGCTCCCGGACGGCTTACACGGGCACTGCAACCACACACACTATTCAAAACAACTAAAGAAAGCTTTTCCGGATTGTCGGAAAACACCTGTTGCACCTCTTCAACGGAACGTAATTGGTGAAAACCGACATCTGCCAGTTCTTTTCGATAGGGCGCCACAATTTGTTCGGGATAGGAAGGCCCTTGTGTGCCCATTAATTGATCCAATGATATTCTAGCCATAATATTTTTTTAATATACGTGATTACATAAAGCCCAACTCCAATGCGGCCACTTCACTCATCATACTTTTTTCCCATTTGGGCGTCCAGGTGATCATCACATTAACATCGGTAACACCTTCCACTTCCCTTACTTTTTGGTCCACTTCAACCGGGAGTGATTGAGCAGCAGGACAACTTGGTGCCGTGAGTGTCATGGTAATTTTGGCATAACCGTTGTGATCTACCTCCACACTATAAATCAACCCCAGATCATAAATATTCACAGGCAACTCGGGATCAAATATGGATTTGAGCTTTTCAACAATTGCCTCTTTTATTTTTTCTGTATCAATGATCATGAACTCTTTTTTAGGGCATTCTATTGCCGCTTATTGTAATTGCGATTGCGCCAGATAGACCGAAGCGTCCATCTTCATTTGCTTCACCATTGCCAGCAATCCGTTGCTGCGTGTTTGAGCCAAATGTTGTTTCATTCCAATGGCATCAATAAAAAAAAGATTCGCCTCAACGATTTCTTTGGGGGCGTGCCCGCTTAAACAACGAATCAACAAGCTCACCAGTCCTTTCACTATAACGGCATCACTCTCTGCTTTGTAATAAACCTTTCCGTCTGTGAATTCGCTCACCATCCAAACCGTACTTTGACAGCCCTTAATTTTGTTTTCATCCGTTTTAAACGAATCATCGAGTGGTCTTAGCTTTTTACCCATGTCGATAATGTATTCGTATTTATCATCCCATGAGTCAAACAACCCAAATTCTTCAATGATCTCTTCCTGGATGGCGTGAATCGATTTCCCTTCTGTCATCTTAATAATTTTACAGCTTTTACCAAGCCATCAATCAAAATATCAATTTCCTCCATTGTGTTATACATGGCAAAACTAGCTCTGGTTGTACCGGGTATGCCAAAACGATGCATCAATGGTTGTGTACAATGATGTCCCGTACGAACCGCCACGCCTTTGTTGTCCAGTAAAATCCCCAGATCCTGTGGATGCACCCCTTCAATTACAAAAGATGCGACGCTCACCTTATCGGGAGCAGTTCCAATCAAACGCAGTCCATCAATGGATTGCAACTGATGAGTTGCATAGTGCAGCAACCGGTTTTCATGGTTTCGAATAAGTTCTTTCCCTATTGTGTTTACGAAATCGAGTGCGGCCTTAAATGCAATGGTATCAGCGATGTTGGGTGTACCCGCTTCAAATTTGTAAGGCAAATCATTCCAGGTGGAACCTTCAAATTGAACATCACGAATCATTTCTCCTCCTCCCATGAAAGGCGGCATTGCTTCAAGCAATTCTTTGCGACCATAAAGAACGCCAACACCGGTAGGGCCATATACTTTATGCGAACTGATTGTGAAAAAATCACAGTCAAGATCCTGGACATCAATATCAAGATGAACCGTTGATTGCGCACCATCTACCAACACTTTTGCACCTACATGATGGGCCGCCTGTATCATTTTCTTTACAGGATTGATTGTCCCAAGTGCATTGCTGGCATGTACAATAGAAAGAAGTTTTGTTTTTTCAGTTAGCAATTGATAAAAGGCATCGAGATTCAAACTGCCCTCATCGGTAACGGGAATGACTTTAAGTTGTGCTCCGGTCATTTCACAAATCAACTGCCAGGGCACGATGTTACTATGATGCTCCATTTCTGAAATCAGGATTTCATCACCCTTTTGAAGATGAGTCCTTCCCCAGGAATAAGCAACCAGATTAATACTTTCAGTAACCCCGCGCGTGAAAATGATTTCTTCCCGATAACGTGCACAAATCATATGCTGAACAGTATCCCTAGTGGCTTCATAGGCAGTCGTCGCTTCCTCCGCCAAAGAATGAATACCCCTGTGAATGTTCGCATTGTAATGCAAATAGTAATCGGACAAGGCATCAATTACGACGCGCGGCTTTTGAGTTGTTGCAGCGTTATCAAAATACACCAAGGGTTTACCCTTTACCGTCCTTTCCAAAATAGGAAAATGGGAGCGAACAGCCGCTACATCCAATACACTATGTGAAACAACCTGATCCATACTTTATTTTTACTTCCTTACAATCGATAAAAGGACCAAAAATGCACCCCTTCTTTGTTTCATTGTTTACAATTCAAAACCCAAACGCTCGGAAATAATCTTATCGGCGTATTCCCGTATCGGCTTGCATTCGATTTGATTCAATATCTCGGCAGCAAATGCGTGTAAAAGCAATGCTTTTGCTTCCTGCTCGCCAATTCCTCTGGCACGTAAATAGAACATGGATTCTTCATCCAATCTCCCGATTGTACAACCATGCGAGCATTTCACATCATCAGCAAATATTTCCAACTGTGGCTTTGTATTGACACTCGCAGTTTCACTTAATAAGACGTTTTTATTGCTTTGATAAGCATTTGTCTTTTGAGCATCTTTACGCACAAAAATCTTACCATTGAAAACGCCGGTTGCCTGTTCGTCAATGATCCCCTTGTACAATTCATTGCTGAAACAATGAGGTTTCACATTATCAACAATTGTGTGATTGTCAACATGTGTTGTACCCTTAACACAGTACAATCCGTACATGTGGCTTTCACAACCCGGAGCTTCTAAAATAAAATTGAGATTATTACGAATCATACCACCGTTTAGTGTCAGTGTTACGGAATGTACCTTACTCTTACCTACCTGGCGCACATGGGTGGTCTTTACACAACTACTGTGTACATCTTCGTTTTGAATTTTATACAATTGCACATAGGCATTTTCTTCCACTACCAGCTCAGACACCCGATTGATAAACGAATCGCTGCTGCCCAGCGTAATCTCCTCTTCAACAAGAACAACTTGCGCATTGACACCTACATGAATCAGGGTCCGGGGTTGCGACAAAACTGAGGAACTTCTGGCATCATTGATGTAATAACAATAAAGCGGATGTTCCGGCACTTTGTTTTTCTTCACCTCAACAAATAACCCGTCATAAGCGAATGCATTACTCAATGCATTAATCCCGTCAGGATGATAACCAGCACTGTGACCGAGATTGCTTTCCACTACCGTTTTATACTCACCCTTCACCGCATCACTTAGAGGGAGTAGCTCCAACTCATCAGAAGAAGATCGAATGTTCGAAAATTCAGCATGGTAGATCCCGTTAATAAAAACCAGCTCATTGGCGGTTTCATGGCCGGGTAAACGAACGGCATCAACGTCTGCTTTAGTAACGGAGGATGTATCTGCCGCATAGTTAAAATCACTGTTTAAGACAGCCGCTATCCTTGTATACTTCCACTCTTCGTGTTTTACCGTTGGAATTCCCTGCTCACGGAATAACTCCATCCCTTTATCACTAAATTCTTTTAAAACTCCATTTCCTGCGAAGGGCTCACGACTTATTTTTTCTTGAATAATTTCTTTTAATCCTGACATATTATTTTTTTTGAATGGAAAACTCTGTTGTGCTTAAACGGCGCAATGAGTCTTTCCAAAACCCACTAATGATTATGCATCTACACGTTCGCCCAGTTCTTCTTTGATAAAGTCATAACCTTTCTCTTCCAATTCCAAGGCAAGCTCTTTGGTTCCGCTTCGTACGATCTTTCCTTTGTATAACACATGAACGAAATCCGGAACGATATAATCCAACAACCGCTGGTAGTGTGTAATTACAAGGAAGGAGCGTTTTCCATCACGCAATTTGTTGACACCTTCGGCTACAATACGCAAAGCATCAATATCCAGACCACTGTCGGTTTCGTCGAGAATCGACAAATGCGGTTCCAGCATGGCCATCTGAAAAATTTCATTGCGTTTCTTTTCACCACCACTGAACCCTTCGTTGAGCGAACGACTCAACAATGTCTGATCAATTTCAACCAGCTTCATCTTTTCTTTCATGATTTTGAGAAATTGTACAGCATCAAGCGGTTCTTCACCACGGTATTTGCGGGTTTCATTAACAGCCGTCTTAATAAAATTAGTCGTGCTTACACCCGGAATTTCAATTGGATATTGAAAGGCCAGGAACAGACCTTCGCGGGCACGATCTTCAGGTGAAAGTTCTAACAGATCCTTTCCCATAAATTCCACTTCTCCACCTGTAACTTCATAACTGGACCGTCCGGCTAAAACAGAGGCCAACGTGGATTTACCACTCCCATTCGGGCCCATGATTGCATGTACCTCCCCCGGTTTGATATCCAGATTGATTCCTTTTAAAATTTCTTTTTCTTCTATCCGTGCCTGTAAATTTTTTATTGATAACATAAATGATGATGATTGAACATTAATAAAATTTATCCTACGCTGCCCTCCAAGGAGATTGCCAGTAACTTTTGGGCCTCCACTGCAAATTCCATAGGGAGTTGATTCATGACTTCTTTGGCAAACCCATTGATGATTAAAGCAACCGCTGTTTCGGTATCGAGACCCCGTTGGTTGCAATAAAAAATCTGATCTTCACCTATCTTTGAAGTCGTGGCTTCATGCTCTACCTGTGCCGTATTATTTTTTACTTCAATATATGGAAAGGTGTGCGCACCGCATTGATCACCGAGTAATAAGCTATCGCACTGAGAGAAGTTACGTGCATTTGCCGCATTCTTACCCACCTGAACCAATCCGCGATATGAATTTTGACTAAACCCTGCCGAAATACCTTTGGATACGATCCGACTGCGTGTGTTTTTCCCAATGTGCATCATTTTGGTTCCTGTATCGGCTTGCTGATGGTTGTTGGTAACAGCTACGCTGTAAAATTCGCCTACGCTGTGATCGCCCTTTAAAATCACGGAAGGATATTTCCAGGTAACGGCACTGCCGGTTTCAACCTGCGTCCAACTGATTTTTGAGTGAACGCCGGCGCAAATTCCGCGTTTGGTTACGAAATTGAAAATACCTCCTTTACCCTCTTTGTCGCCGGGATACCAGTTTTGAACGGTACTGTATTTAACTTCTGCATGATCCAGCGCCACGATTTCAACTACAGCGGCGTGTAACTGATTTTCATCGCGCATGGGAGCCGTACAACCTTCCAGATAACTGACATAAGAACCTTCTTCCGCAACAATTAAAGTACGTTCAAACTGACCCGTTCCCGCAGCATTGATTCGGAAATAAGTACTCAGTTCCATGGGACACTTAACGTCTTTGGGAATGTAACAAAAACTGCCATCACTGAAAACCGCACTGTTCAGGGCTGCATAGAAATTATCCGTTGCGGGAACAACACTGCCAAGCCATTTGCGAATGAGCTCCGGATGTTCCTGAATGGCTTCACTCATGCTGCAAAAAATAATCCCCTGCTCTGCCAGTTGTTCTTTAAATGTGGTTGCAATAGATACTGAATCAATAACGGCATCTACAGCAACACCGGACAGGCGTTTTTGCTCATCCAGCGATATACCTAACTTTTCGAACGTAGCACGTAATTCCGGATCAACTTCATCCAAACTGTTGATGGTTTTCTTTTGTTTTGGGGCACTGTAGTACTTGATGGACTGAAAATCTACATCGGGATACGTTACATTGGGCCAGCGTGGCACTTCCATTTTCTGCCACTGACGAAATGCCTTCAGACGCCATTCCAGCATCCATTCAGGCTCGTTCTTTTTAGCGCTAATGAACCGGACGATATCTTCACTCAAACCCGGAGGGGCCTCATCGGCTTCGATTTGGGTCACCCATCCGTATTTGTAATCACTCAAAGCGGTTTGCTCGAGTGTATTGAGCATTTCACTCATATTCTTTGTTTGTTTAATCTGTTAACCAAAAACTTCAACACTTAATCTATACGCAAAAGTACAGATTCATTTATACAAAAAAGTATAAATAATGTTCGAAATCGGGAAAAAAACAGAAAAGCGGACTCTCTTTATCACTTTCATCAATAACATGAAACTAACCGCACTTAACTAATGGATGTTTCGGTACCACATCAAAGCTTCTGAGAATTAGTAAAAATGCGTAGATAACTAATGATAAACGCAAATAAGCAGTAAATACGATAACTAATATCAATTCTGTTGAATTTTTAAGAGCATGCTCTTAATTATTAAGCTTTAAAAAAAGAAGCCTCCCTTTTGTGTATTTAGCAATCTAATTTTAAGAAACACTCCCAATCCCATGAATACTATTTTACAATTAAAGCATTACCCTTTTTTGTTTGTTTTGTTCTATTTTAACAATAGAGAAGTTGTAGCGCAAACACCGGTCTCCTTTTATACCTTCTCTAATAAAACAAGTGTTTCTTCTGTAAATCAAACAGCGAGCGGATGGAACACAACAACTCCTTACATACAGAGCACAAACTACAGAAGCTATTATGGTCAAAGTTCAGGCGGTGGAAATGGATTGGAACGTCAAATAACAGGATTTAATGTTGGCACCAATTCATTTAGTCGGATTGACGGCAACCTGGGTATTCCCTTTAACAAGGTTAAAGTGAATCGGCACCCTTTACTTGTAGGTGATACGATCAATACACTTTATGAATACACGAGCACATCTGGCAATAATATATTTATTGCACCGTCCTACATATCCTCACTGGAAGACGTAATCAATAACTATTCCTGTAACCGAGGCTCTGATAATTTATTTTCCAATTCACCAACGACCCGTTCCAACATTGAACGATTAGATTTAATTCGAACAACGGGAATTTATGTTTATGACGCAACCATGCAAGGCTTTTTAATCAATGAAAGAGGAGGAAATGACAACTTCAAAGTAGCAGCAATCGTATCCTTAAATGGCGCGCAAGAAGTCCAATCGTTTGGAAATTTACTTTCTGTCAACTCATCAGCCTGGGGGCGTGTGGGGCCACAGATCAATACACTTGTGATGAGCCGTCGTATTGACACTGATATTAACCTTCGCCCCAAACAAGAAGTCACTACACAAACAGTTTCCGGCATCTATATTTCGCTGGCCGATCTTGGAATCACAAACGGCAGTACCATCTATGGATACAGCCTTTTCCCCAATGATGTTACAGGCGCAATGGATTTAATTGGTTTAACCAATGTGCCAACAACTACCAATCAAGGAACAGATGGCGGACTGGATATGTTAGCCGGCATGGGATATTTTATGGAAAACAGACTGCTATCCACGTTCAAATGGGATCTCAAGATGCACAATTTTAACGGATCGACCTTACTGAAATGGAAAAATCCGGCACCGGGTGAAATAGATTATTTTGAAATTGAACAGAGTAACAATGGATCTTCATTTAAAACGGTTGGACGAATAACAGTTTATGCAAACGATGGAAATGAATATTCCTTTTCAGAAAACAGTTTCACTTCGTTTGAAGGAAAGAATTATTTCCGATTAAAAGGTGTAAAACACGATGGAAGAACCGTTTACAGCGATATTTCAAATAACAGAACCAAGGATCTTGCCATAGAACTTTTCCCCAATCCGGCATCAGACTGGATTCAAATAAACACATACGCATTATCCGACGATGCGATTCATCTTGAATGGATCAACGAGCAAGGTCAAACCGTGCTTAAAAAAACGATTGCACTACACAAAGGAGAGAACCAGATTCGAGTGGATCTGAAACATACTGAACTGAGAAAAGGTCTTTACTATCTAGCAATTTCTACCGACAGAAAACGAAAGTTGATAAAAATAATTAAACAGTAAAACAGATATAT
>JBMLSG010000066.1:0-38769 GCA_049240625.1 Lacibacter sp.
CGAAACGTATGCTCTGCATCGCTATCCGCAAATGCAGTTTTCGGGATCAAAAAGAAGGAACGTTCATCGATATACAAATGAAAGAAATGAGGAGTTTCCAGAAAATAATGAAAAGAACGATAAGTCCAATCCTTTGAGCCCAATGCATTTTCAAGATGAATGTAGTCGTCCATAAATGTTAGACGAAACGAATCTTTAAAGGTGCGGGCGCGCTGATAAATGGTAAACGGCAAAATAAACCAGATTGTAAGCATCAGCAAGAACCATAAAAACGAACTCATCAAAAAAGCGAACGGGGCTATTTTTTTCCAAAAAAACATGGCCGCAGCAAACAAGGCAAAAACATTGATCAGAATAATTAAAATCCGAATTTCCTTTTTTGAAACAAAATGATAGCGTAAGGCTTGTATAACTTTTTTGCGATCGTAATCAAATGAGATGGTCATGCTGTTGTTTTATCTATCACAAAGTTAGAAGTTAACACTTGTGTAAACCCAGATGAATCGGAATCTTTTCGAAACCTTTTCATTTCATTGATCTTATTTCATTTGAAACGCTCAAATGAATATCCGGTCTATTCCACTTAACGAGGTGTTTTCAACTCGCCTTCTGTTATACTCCATTGTTTCAGTACATTCCCTTTGACTCCCATAAATTCAATACTCAATAGACGATGCCCCCTGGAGCCTGTAACCGACACGCGACCATAATTCTGTTGTTGATCCAAACCTAATACGCGATAGGGGTTGTTTCTTTCCGGCCCCCCAAATGCATGCGTGCCGCTGGTAAGAGGCGAAACGGTTATATCATACAATGGATATCTGTTCGTGCGTTCTGTCTTGATGATTTCACTGTGATGCCGGTCGCCACTGAAAAAAAGAACGCCGTTTATCGAATGCAAGGTTAAAAAATCCATCAACGCATCGTATTCTGCAGGGAAATCTCGCAATTTATCATAAGGAGAAACGGAATTTAAAATCTGGCTTCCATTCACGATAATTTTAAAGGTTGCCTTACTGTACAAGAGTGCATTCTTTAGCCAGTCCATCTGCGCTTTACCCCACATTTCCTTCTCAGGATTCGGTTTCCCGTCAATGGAATCTTTCATTTGATCGGAACAACGCCACCAGCGATCGTCCATTAGAAAAAAATCAACATCGCTGTAAGAATACATGGTATAGATTCCTTGTCCGTTTTGACCTGAAGAAGGATTCGGCCAATAGTGCTCAAATACATCTCTGGAAACATGCTTTAAAACATAATGCTTACCAATATCATTTGGTCCATAATCATGATCATCCCAAATAGCGATGTGAGCCGTTGATTTAAGAAACGGTTGCAACACAGGCATCGAACGATCATGCGATGCCCTGCTCCACAACCCCCATTCGTCAAAATAATCTACTTCCCGTGTGTACCAGTTGTCGCCCATCCAAAGCATAAATGCAGCAGTATCCAAAGCCATGGTTTGGAAAATCGACGAATCGCCACCATAAGGTTTTCCGGGACGATCAACGGACGGATCGTTAAAAAAAGCACAGGACCCGGTTAAAAATTTAAAATCCGGTGCCGGCTTTCGATGCTGCCAAAGATCTTTCGTTGTAAATGTACCATCCGCTTTATAGGGCTTTTTCGCGTTGGAATGATTGATCAAAAACTGATACTCGTAAACAGTAGATGGTTGCAAATCGGTTACAAAAAAAGTTATGGGTGCAAACCACTGATCGGATGCTGTTTTTCGGGATATCTTTTGGGCCTGAGACATTGCACCCTGTTTCCAATACCATAAATCCACTATGCTTCCGGGTTTGACTTCAATCCAAAGTTTTGCTGTTCGTAGTTCAACAGGACCCAACATAGGGCCTCCAATCCGCTGTGCAGAAACAATACTGCTTCCTATCAGAACAAAAAACATGAGGCACAAACGAAGACCACATTGCATAACTTCGTATTTATAGTATGATGAACTTGATAGATTGCAAGTTAATTAAAGTTTGCAGGAAGCATATCTTGACGGCATTAACATTACAGGTTTTGTTCATGCTTGTTGGTTCATCGTGCAAAGAGCAGGAGCAAAAACACATCGCAACAAGAGGTTTTTATTACTGGAAAACCCGTTTGCAATTCTCCGATAAAGAAGCACAGGCACTTCGTCAACTTCAAATTAAAAACTTGTACATCAAGTTTTTTGATGTAGGATTCAACAACTCAATTAAGGAGGTGCACCCAATCGGCAAAATACAAATGTCCGCCGCTGCCGTTCAAACCTTGAATCAACTTTCCGTTTCAGTAATACCGGTCATCTTTATAACCAACGAAACCTTATTGAATCTGCAACCGGAGCAGATGGAGCATCTTGCAACACGCATCCTGCAACTGCTAAACGAGATGCAAGTGAAAAACCGGCTTCCTGCATTCACGGAAATTCAAATTGACTGTGACTGGACGCAGTCAAGCAAAGTGAATTATTTCCGGCTTTTACAAAGCATCAAAAAGAAGATGTACACCTTCGACTTCCTTTTCAGGAAAGACGCACACTTAAGTGCAACGATCCGTCTGCATCAGATCAAATACAGAACTAAAACCGGAACACCACCTGCCGATCGCGGAATGCTGATGTGTTACAATATGGGTAACCTGAAAAGAGTTACAACCAACAATTCCATTCTGGATCTCCAGGAATTGAATTCGTATCTAAAGTCGGCCGATCGTTATCCGATTGCCCTGGACATTGCGCTTCCCCTTTTTGACTGGTCCGTTGCCTTTAGGTCCAATCAATACAGAGGGATTCTTTACAACATCAATTTACATCAACTACCGGTTTCGGGAAAATGGATCAGTAACCAATATCTTTTTTCGGAGGACACAACCATTGAGGGAATTGAATTTAAGCAGGGCGACCGGATTCGTATTGAAAAAAGTGAACACAAAGAGATCCTTCAGGCAATTTCACTAATCAATAAACAACGAATCACCAGCGATTCCTTCTCCCTTTCGCTTTTTCATTTAGATGAATCTATTTTAAATAAACATCCTTTATATGAACTGGAAACTTATTATCGCAGTTTGCATTAGCATCACAACGGTATCGATTCCCGTGAATCTGATAGGCTGTGCGGATGAAGCAGATGCCTATGATTACTATACCTCTTTTTTTTCGCAGGCGCTGACAGCAAGTGATCAGTTCAAGCCGTTTTACTATACCAACCTCCGGTTCTTGTACGGCGAAACGGAACATGTAGCCACCAAAGATCAAACAAGTGCCGAATGGCAAGGATACTGCAAAAACAAAGTCCCCCTAAAAGATATCCGGTCATTGCTGTTCAAGTACCCATCAAAACACATGCAAACAGTTTTGCATCACATAAAAAACAAAAAACCGCTAACGGTTCCTGACAGTATCAAAAACAATCACTTTACAAAATGGCTGATTCTTAACAAAGACAAACAGGCGGTGCAATACCTGATTTTTGCAAAGGAATCAGAACCCTATGTAACAGGTGATGAAAACAGCTGGGAAGATTATAACCGCGACAGTTTGAAAATGTCGCAATTAATCATCAAAGGCATTCAACTGCATCAAGCTACCACAAATCCCTTTTTGCAATTACGCTACGGATATCAGATCGTCCGATTAGCGCATTACAGCGGACAATATCAATCCTGCATTCAATATTATGAAACCTATGTTCAAAACAATCCTACACAAGGAATTCTTCAATCCCTTGCACGCTCACTAAAAGCAGGCGCCATGAAACAGTTGGGGAAAAATGCTGAAGCCGCTTATATATTCAGTACGTTGTTTGCAGATGCGATCGTTCAACGAAGAAGCAATTACCTGAGTTTTTACTTTTCCAACCACACAGAAAACGGAATGCTAAAACCCGAAGACGTTACAATTTTTTGCAAAAGCAATCGTGAAAAAGCGAACGTAATCGGCCTTTTTGCATTGCACGGTTCCGAATTCCGACTCAACGAACTGAAACAAATTGTAGAACTGGATCCCGGGTCTTCCCTACTTGAATTGCTGACGATTCGGGAAGTCAACAAGCATGAAGAAAAGTACCTGCACCCTTCTTTACTGAAAGAACAAGATGAAAAATCCTGGTACAGTCGCTACTGGTACGCAACGGATGAGGGGCGTCCCAATTACGACAGCATCCTGCAGTTGGAAAAAGAAAAGACGATGCAGCTGGCGCGTTTTTGTCATCAGATAAGTCAAAATCCGGAGGTAAAAAACAGGGGCTTATTTGAGGTAGCAGCGGCTTATTGCTCCTATATGAGTAATGAGTTGACCGAAGCATCAAACTATCTGGAGAAGGCCCGCAACTATCCAATGAGCCCACAATTGAAAGACCAATGGGCTTTAACCCGTTTACTTGTGAATATCAACAAACAAGAAAGTCTGGATTCAAACTTTGAAATCCAGTTGCTTCCGGAAATTCAATGGTTGGCAGCGAAAGCAACAAAGGATCCTGAATGGAAAAAATTTTACAGGAATTTATTTACGGATATTCTGGCCGTACGATACAAAAAACAAAAGAACCCTGTATATCAACTCTTATGCATTGGCGCAGGAGAACGGATTTTTTACAAAAGAACAGCATGGGAAGGTGCATTCACCAATAAGGCATTAAACTTTTTAAGAACGGGACTGAATGCTGAACAGGTCGAACAACTTATCCAATTGATTGAAAGCAACAGGCAAACAATCTGGCAAAAGTTTTTACTTGAAAACAACACGTTTACTAAGGATGACGTTTACGATATTGCAGGAACCTCTCTGATGCGTGAGCATCGGTTCGAACAAGCGGTTGGTCGGTTCCAACGCGTTTCGCCTGCTTACTACAAAAACGAAACATTTGCCTTCTATTTAAAAGGGAATCCATTTGCTGAACTCCGGTACGACACACACAAGCCAACCAAACAAGATACCCGCACCTATAACAAGATGGAATTCGCCGGCACAATGTACAAGCTTCAACTAAAATCCGAAACAGGAACGAATGAAGAAAAAGCACGAGCTATTTACCAAATGGCAAACGGACTTTATCAAATCAGTTATTGGGGGAATAGCTGGATGCAACTTGCATATGAGTGGTCATCAGGCGATGGTTACAATGCAACTTACAATCCCGGTAACTGGAAATATGAATACTACGGCGTTTTCAAGTCAGAGGAACTTTATCTGAAAGCTGCTGCCCTTTCAAGCAATCAGAATTTCCGGGCTAAATGTATATGGATGGCAGCTAAATGTGCGCAAAAGCAGAACGTTGTTCCAACCTATGCGTTGTTTTCTGATTACGACGAATTTGAAGATGCCTGGGAAACCTATACTCAAACCATTCGATCCAATAAATACTTCGATCGGTTTAAAGCCCAATACCAATCAACACCCTTCTACAAGGAAATGATCAATAGCTGTGTTTATTTGAAGGATTATCTCAAAAGCTCAAATTGAGTATATGATGATAGCCTGAAAATTGTTTTAAAGAATTGGAAAGTAGGTATTATCTTATCACAGAACATTTACGATGTTTATGCGATGTATGAGCCGCTTCATAAGGAGTCATGATTTTTGAGCAGGAACTCAAAAACAGAATACAACCAATCAAATAAAGAATAACAGATTTCATTTTTGGAAAGGATTAAGATGTTGAATATAAAACTATAACCTTTAAATACCTTCCAACCGGTACGTAGAAACCCGTACTTCAAAGGTTCCCCCTTATAACTATTATAGAATAACTCTTAGGACATTGTGTTGAAACAGCAAAAAAAAGGCATCCCGAATCAACGAGATGCCTTATAATATCGGTCTGGGTTTGATTAACTACATCCCATGCTGTTACCGCAGTTCAAACATTTGTAGCAGGTGCCGCTTCGAAGTGTAATATGTCCGCACACATTACAAGCCGGAGCATCACTTTGCATACCTCTTGCAGCTGCATTCACCGCATCCAGACTGGAATCAACTTTAACCCCGGCACTTTGACGTTGCACTTTCTGAACCTGAGGAACCGCTGAAGGAACAACTCCTACAACACGTACATCACTTAGTTCAGGTGTTTTTTTTTCATATTCAAGTCCGGTTGGAATATCATCCCAATCATCTGTACCGGTATTCATCACTTCAGGCTTATCCAATACATGAACCAGATCGGTACGACCTAAATATTCATAAGCCAGACAACGGAAGACAAAATCGACAATAGAAGTTGTGCTCTTGATATTCGGATGGTCTACCATTCCGCTTGGCTCAAATTTCGTAAAGACAAATTTCTCTGCAAATTCTTCCAATGGAACACCGTACTGAAGGCCAACGGATACAGCAATAGCAAAACAGTTCATCAAACTACGCAGTGTACTACCTTCTTTCGCCAGATCCACAAAGATTTCTCCAACTGTACCATCACTGTATTCTCCCGTACGGAGGAACAAGGTCTGTCCGTTGATTTTTGCTTTTTGCGTAAAGCCTCTGCGTTTGGCCGGCAAGGTTCTGCGTTCAACGATACGGGCCAATTGACGTTTCAACTTAGTATCGGTTGAAGCCTGCATACGTTTGGTTAATTCATCCAGCAACTCTTCAACTGTAAGCTTGCCCAGATCAATCAACGTGCTGTCAATCGAATTGAGTTCGGATATTGCATCAGCAACTTCATCCGTTGCATCTGTAGTTGATTTCTTTTTGCTGTCACTCTTAGTACTGAGCGGTTGTGATAATTTTGATCCATCGCGGTAAAGAGCACAAGCCTTCAATCCAATTTTCCAGCTCAACATATACGCATCAGCAATTTCTTCGATGGTAGCTTCGTTGGGAAGATTGATGGTTTTAGAAATTGCACCACTGATAAACGGCTGAACCGCACCCATCATACGAATATGCCCACTGTGATGAATATAGCGTTCACCTTTTTTGCCGCATTTATTGGCACAATCAAAAACAGGATAATGTTCCAGTTTCAAATAAGGTGCTCCTTCAATGGTCATGGTTCCGCAGATATAATCATTGGCTTCGTCAATTTGTTCCTGCGTATAACCCAATGCTTCCAGTAAATTCCAATCGAAATTGTTGTATTGCTCCGGTGTAAAGCCCAGGCGTTGCAAACACTCTTCTCCAAGTGTATACTTATTGAATACAAAACCAATTTCAAATGCGGAAGCCATAGCGGCATCTAACTTCTTGATTTCTTCGGCAATCAATCCCTTTTCACTAAGTGTTTGCGGATTGATGTGCGGAGCGCCATTCAATGTGGCAGCACCAACAGCATATTTTACGATCGCATCAATTTCTTTTTCGTTGTAGCCCAACTTTAATAAAGCTGTAGGAACCGACTGGTTGATGATTTTGAAATACCCTCCGCCACTCAATTTTTTAAATTTCACTAATGCGAAGTCTGGTTCCACACCTGTAGTATCGCAATCCATTACCAATCCGATGGTTCCTGTAGGTGCAATTACGGTTGTTTGCGCATTGCGGTACCCGTATTTCTCGCCCATTTCTACTGCATCATCCCAGGATTTGCAAGCAGAGGTCAAAAGATAATCAGGACAATAAGGTGCTTTAATACCCTGTGGATTGATGCTCAATCCTACATAAGCATCTTCTGCATCGTAGGCAGCAGCACGATGGTTACGCATAACACGAAGCATATCTTCCGCGTTTTCGCTGTAACGGGGGAATGCACCCAGGAATGAAGACATCTCAGCAGATGTTTTATAGGCAATCCCGGTCATGATTGCACTGAGAGCACCCGCAATACCACGTGCTTCTTCACTGTCATAAGGAATACCCATTACCATCAGCATAGAACCGAGGTTGGCATAGCCTAAACCCAGTGTACGGTAATCGTATGAAAGTTGCGCCACTTCTTTAGAAGGGAATTGGGCCATCAGTACAGAAATTTCCAACACAACGGTCCACAAACGGATCGCATATTCGTATCCTTCAACATCAAAGGTTTGAGTTGCTTCGTCAAACAAGCGACGAAGGTTGATTGATGCCAGGTTACATGCTGTATTATCCAGGAACATATACTCACTGCAAGGATTGGATGCGTTGATGCGACCGCCCTTGGGTGAAGTGTGCCATTCGTTGATGGTGGTATCGTATTGGGTTCCGGGATCGGCACAACGCCATGCAGCGTAAGCGATTTGGTTCCAGACTTCCTGTGCAGGAATTTTTTTCATGACGCGTCCGTCTGTACGCGCTTTTAGTTCCCATTCTTCACCTTTTTCCAGGCGATCGAAAAATTCATTGGGAATACGAACCGAATTATTGGAGTTTTGTCCGCTTACAGTACGGTAAGCTTCCCCTTCATAGTCATTGGAATAACCTGCAGCAATCAAAGCGCCCACTTTCTTTTCTTCTTCAACTTTCCAGTTGATGAACTCCATGATTTCGGGATGATCCAGATCAAGACAAACCATTTTTGCAGCACGACGGGTAGTTCCGCCACTTTTGATGGCTCCGGCCGCACGATCACCGATTTTCAGGAAGCTCATCAAACCGCTTGAAGATCCGCCGCCGCTCAATTTTTCATTTTCGCCACGTATGCTGGAGAAATTCGTTCCTACTCCCGAACCATATTTAAAAATACGCGCCTCACGTACCCAAAGATCCATGATACCTCCGTCATTAACGAGATCGTCGCTCACACTCAGGATAAAACATGCGTGCGGCTGAGGTCTTTCGTATGCCGAAGTTGACTTTTTCAGTTGGCCGTCATTGGCATCTACATAATAGTGCCCCTGAGGCTTTCCTTTAATACCGTAGCACTCATACAATCCCGTATTAAACCATTGAGGAGAATTGGGAACGCATACTTGATTGAGGATGCTATAGACCAGCTCTTCATAAAAAATTGTTGCATCCTTCTCCGTTTCAAAATAGCCGTAACGTTCACCCCATACACGCCAACAATGCGCCATACGGTGTGCAACCTGTTTTGAAGACGTTTCACGACCCAGCGATCCGTCAGGCTGCGGGACACCGGCTTTACGGAAATACTTCTGGGCCAGAATGTCTGTCGCAATCTGACTCCAGTGTTTGGGCACTTCCACATTATTCATTTCAAATACAACTTCTCCCGATGGATTACGAATTACAGATGTTCTGTAATCGTATTCAAACATATCAAAAGGAGAAACTCCTTCCCGGGTAAACCGACGGCTGAACTGGAGCCGATTCATTTTCTTTTTGCTGGCCATAATAAAGTATCGTTTTGGTGATGTGAGTTTTAAATCTTTTTTAAAAGAAAGACAACGAAAATATCTTTCTAAACGATTAGTCCAAAGCCATAAATATCAACAGCATGTGGAAAAAGAAATCCCTGCAGAACAACCCTGTTTTTCTGCATTTCAGCCATTTTTTATTTGGTCAATCCAAAGAAATTATCTAATAAATTCAGCGGTTTAAAATTCATTGCGCATCGTGCTACCGGACAACGATTTATACACAATTTTCTCTCTGAACGAACTAACGGAGCAGTTCAAACGCTATTCAAATACATTGCTGTCAAATGAAGAAAACTGTTGATTTATTGCCGGAGACGAACATTTTTTTGCATTTTTGCAGGAACAGGAATTACAGGCATGAACCAGGGAATCTATTCACACTTACTGAATCAAAAAACTAAAGGAAAGAAATCCTTTGCCGTTTTGATTGATCCTGATAAAGCAGAAACACAATCCCTTGTTCGCCTTACTGAATTATCGGTAACGGCCGGTGTTGATTATTTTCTGGTGGGCGGCAGCCTTGTCATATCAAACCGACTCGACGAAGTTGTTCAGCAGTTAAAAGCACTCAGCTCCATTCCGGTGATTCTGTTCCCGGGAAGCCCTTCGCAAATCAGCCGCTACGCAGATGCGCTTCTTTATTTGTCACTGATTTCGGGCAGGAATCCGGAGCTCCTTATAGGTCAACACGTTATATCTGCTCCGTTGGTCAAACAAAGCGGTCTTGAAATTATATCAACCGGATATATGGTTGTTGATGGCGGTGCTCCAACAACGGTTTCGTACATCAGCAACGCATCCCCTCTTCCGGCTGACAAAAACGAGATCGCCATGTGTACGGCAATGGCCGGCGAAATGCTGGGCATGAAAACCATTTATATGGATGCCGGCAGCGGAGCCAGAATTCCAATTACGGAAAAATTGATTCAAGCTGTTGCACAACAAATTTCAGTCCCCCTGATCGTTGGTGGAGGCATTACAGACCCCGAGAAAGCCTATCGTAACTGTAAAGCCGGCGCTGATGTTATTGTAATTGGTAATGCCATTGAAAAAGATGCTTCCCTGATTCAGGAAATGGCTTTGGCAATTCACAGCGTTCCCGAAAACGCATCGTAGCCTTTCCGCAATATTCTATAAAGAGACCATTCGCGTTACAGCACCCTTGTGAGCATACGCAAATGCATAAGGCATTTTCCCATTTGTGTCATTGGCAAAGAGCAAAAAAAGAACCCCGCCGGGAACGACGGGGACAAAACCAACCATACAGTAGCAGCCAAGCTGCTATTTATGAGCAATAAAAAGCGGTAATTGCAGTTGACTGATCAACTCATCGGCAAAACTTCGTTTAAACAAAGTGCTGAACAAACTGCGCCCGTAAGCTCCCATCACCAACATCGTTTCTTTTTCGTCCAGCAACCATCCTGTAAAATGTTTTTTATTTTCCATGGCCATTTCCTTGATTGTCAAATCCCTGAAATGTCTTGCTGCCAACTCGGTCACCTCTTCCTGATCCGGCAATTTTTGATCCGGATGCGCAGTCAGTTCAATCAGAGAAACCGGCAAGTCGACCATTTCGGGAAACAAATACGCGAATTGTTTAATGGCGAATACAGACGAAGCCTCGCCATCGTACATCAGCATTACTTTTCGGGGCATCAGAAACGAATCGGGAACGAGCACCACCGGGCATTCAGACTTCTTGAGCAATTCCTGCATGTACTCATTTGGTTGGTCCTTGCTTATGTTTGAAAAAAAAGATTGACCACTGATAAAGAGCAAATCCGCAAATCGCGATTCATTGATTAACGAAGCCAAAGGCAAATTGTCGGAATCATTGTGAATACGGAATTCCATACCCGCAGTTTCACACTTAGAGCGAAATAAGTCTACATTCTTGGTAACTTTTTCGGAATAATCACCTTCGATAACAGAAGGCATGAGTGGTACAGCTTCCAATCCTGTGTATGCAACAATTTTCGAAACATCAATGGGACTCAGGAAAACGCCCGTCATCAATAAGGGTTCTCTTTGATGCAAAAAAGCAGCCAACTCAAATGCCCCTTCAGGGAAATGATCGCCATCCAACGCAAGGATTATTTTTTTCATAACAGAACGCACTTTATATAGGCGAAACTATTTGAAATGACCTTGTTGGGAAATGATGGAAAACCGACTTATTTCTGATAGAAATCAGTACTGCACTGTGTTTCAGAGATAAAACTAAAGTTTAAAAAGACAATCATCCCTTCACTTTATCCAGCAACTGATTCAATAAACGGGCTTCTTTTTGATTGAGATTTCGAGCAATATCATCAATACTGCTGGCAATTTTTTCAAGAGAAGACAAAAAACGTTTCCCTTTTGCAGATATATAGATATCAACCAATCGCTTATCGATTTTATTGACCTTTTTAACAACCAATTCTTTTTGAATCAACCGATCCACAAGCCTGCTGGTGTCGCTCATTTTGTCCAACATGCGTTCGCGAATTTGTAAAATGGTCAAAGGCTTGGCACTTCCTTGCAATATGCGAAGTATATTGTATTGCTGTGTTGTAATACCTGTTGAAGCAATCAGTTTCTTCATTTGCTCATTAACCCAATTTCCGGTTAAAATAAGATTGACAACGGATTTGTGATGTTCATTACGGAATTTCCGGTTTTGATGAATGTGCTTTTCTAGTCGCATAAGAGTGTTTTAGGCCAGAAGTGTATTTCAAAATAAAGGTATAAAAAAAAATGTTACGGTCCTTGCCTGTGTGTATGTTCTGTTGCATGCAACGGACCAAATTCGCTGGCATAAATTTTAAACAACAATAAAAAATAGCTGATTAATAGGGGGCCGAATATAAATCCCCAAAAACCAAACAGACTCAAACCAACAATAACGCCTAATACGGTAACCAACGGATGTACATTTCCGAGCTTACGCATCAAGGTAATTCGTGCGAGGTAATCCACGTTTCCGGTTATGGCAAGACTCCAGATTGCCAAACCAATGCCCTGTCCGTTGTGTCCCTGCGAAAAAAGATAAACGACAATAGGCACCCAAATAATCATTGTGCCAACGATAGGAAAAAAAGCAAAAACGCCGGTAATGAATCCCCACAACACAAACTCATTAACACCAAAAATCCAATATCCAATCAAAGCAAACAAGCCCTGTATGAGTGAAATAAGAGGGATACCAATTGCATTGGCACGCACCATACTGATGGTTTCACGTCCCAAAATAGTAATGTTTTCTTCCCGAAGCGGGAGGAACTCATTGAACGAGTTTTCCATTTCTTCACCATGTTTTAACATGAAAAAAAACAGGAACAGCATCATGGCAAGATTGCTCACAACAGTTGCTGAACTGTTTAAGAATGCAGGAAAAAATCCCGTGATTCGATCCTGCACATTCGTAAGTGTCGCTCCTGAAAGCAAATCCTGCCCGGTCCATTCTTTAACCTGACTCGAAACGGCATTCAACCCCTGTATCAATTCTTGTGAGTGGTGAAATACCTCTGCAATTTTGGGCGACAGAAGATTCACGAGTAAATAAACAGGCAATCCAATCATGACTAAAAACCCCAACATAAATGCAGTAGCTAGTGCATTTTTATTCCATTTTCGCAGGATCAGTTTCCTGTAGAGATTCCGGCATAGGATATAGAGCGTGACAGCTCCAAGAAATCCCGGCAGAAAAATATAGAGCTCCCGGAGAAGCAAGTAGCCCAATGCTGCCAAAGCCGACAGCAAAAGAATTTGTCGTATTCTGTTACTGAATGATGCCATACATTGAAAATACAAAGAAAAGGGCAGTACGTTGCAACAGGAAAAAAATAATTGAACGAATGGCTGACTTATGAATCTTCCCAAACCTTTAATCCTTCACTGCAATTAGAACAGATGTCAATATTCTTCCGACCGGCCAATAGTTCTTTACGGAACGCACGATAATTGTCATTGTTCCAAATCTGTTTAAAAGTTTGTGTTTTCAAATTACCAAGACGATGTGCTGCATCTTTGTCAAAACAACAAGGAACCACCAGTCCGTCCCAGGTAATTACATTGGCATGCCACAACTTCCAGCAGTGGTTGAGCAGTTTGTTCTTGGGGACATAGCTGCCATCGGATTTTTTGTGGTAGCGACTGTATTTACCAAGTGTAGGAATGAGCTGGTTAGGATCATTTTCATAATCATACACCTGTGCGGTTTTGAACCACACATCATCCACCCCTACCTCCTTTGCCAACCGCTTGACTTCTTCCAACTGGTGTTCATTCGGTTTTACCACCAGGAACTGAAACACAACAAAGGGTGTTTTACATTGCAGTTCTTTTTTCCATTTTACAATATTGCGAGCTCCTTCCAGCACCTTGCTCAGCTGTCCGCCTTTACGGTATTGCTGGTACACTTCCTGTGTGGTTCCATCAATGGAAATAATGAGTCGGTCGAGCCCGCTTTCCACGGTTTCCTTTGCCTTTGCATCAGTAAGGTAATGCGCATTGGTGGAAGTGGCCGTGTAAATCTTTTTTTCATGGGCATAGCGCACCATCTTCAAAAAATCGGGGTTGAGGAAGGGCTCGCCCTGGAAATAGAAAATGAGATAGAGCAACTCCTTGTGAATGTCGTCGATCGTTTGTTCAAAAAAGCTTTTCTGCAACATGCCGGTGGGACGAGTAAACTCACGAAGACCGCTGGGACATTCAGGGCAACGGAGGTTGCAACTGGTGGTGGGTTCAAAAGAAAGCGAAATAGGATAGCCCCACTGAATAGGTTTTTGCAGCATTCGGCTCAGGGAATAGCTACTCCATACCTTTAGTGCATTCCATACTTTTCTTACCGAACACTTCCCCAACAAATTCAATGTGTCATTCCAATGCAAACGCCCCATAAGCAGCAAAGATAAACGCTGAACGGCTTTTATTTTGAATACGGATCTGTAAACGGTTATCAAGCTGTTTGATTTATGATCCAAAAATTGTATATTTGGAATACATAGTTGCATAAACAACAGTATGTCAAACAACCATTTTAAACGCGGAGAACTGTACAGCTTCATGACGGGGATGGCCACAACAGCTATCGCCAGAAGGTTGCAAAAAAACTTCAAGCAAAACGGCATTGAAATTACCGTGGAACAATGGAGTGTACTCTACCACTTATGGAAGACAGATGGCCTGAGTCAACAGCAACTTTGTGATGCTACCTATCGCGATAAGCCCAGTATTACCCGGTTGGTAGACAACCTCGAGAAACTGCAACTTGTAAAACGGATTGCGAGCAAGAATGACCGTCGGATTAATCAGGTCTTTTTAACTACTCTGGGAAAAAAAATGGAAACAGAGTCCATGAACATTGCGGAAACAACATTGAATGAATCACTGGAGGGTGTACCTCCGGATCGAATCGAAATTTGTAAAGAAGTCCTGCAACTGGTCTATGAAAATTTAAAAACTCCTTAATACATATTTTAAAATCAAAAACTATGAACTCCTCAACGATTGCAGCATCTCTCAAAGGTGGCGAGTGGCTGATTAAAACCGGTCTCGCAACAGAAACTTTTATTCCGGAAGACTTCAACGAAGAACAACAAATGGTCAAAGAAATGTGTGCCCATTTCCTTGATTCCGAAGTCATTCCGGTTGTAGCCAGACTGGACCAACAGGAAGCAGGTCTGATGATTGCCCTTATGGATAAAGCGGGCGAACAAGGGGTACTGGGTACTTCCTTACCCGAAGAATATGGAGGCCTTGGAAAGGACTTCATCACATCAACGCTCGTGAATGAAGGTCTAGGAGGAGGCTATTCCTTTTCTGTAGCAGTTGCGGCACATACGGGTATTGGTACATTACCGATCCTTTATTTTGGCACACCGGAACAAAAAAGCAAATACATTCCCAAACTGGCAACCGGAGAGTGGAAAGGTGCTTATGGTCTTACCGAACCCAACAGCGGAAGTGATGCATTGGGCGCTAAAACAACTGCCACCCTTAGTCCGGACGGGAAACACTACATTTTGAACGGACAAAAATGCTGGATTACCAATGGAGGATTCGCAGACATTTATACAGTTTTTGCCAAAATCGACGGCAAAGAATTTACAGCATTCATCGTGGAACGGGGAATGGAAGGATTTACTCAAGGGCCCGAAGAACATAAAATGGGCATAAAGGGATCCTCCACCGTACAATTATATTTTCAGGATTGTAAAGTGCCTGTAGAAAATGTGCTGGGCGAAAAAGGAAAGGGCCATATCATTGCATTTAACATTTTGAACATCGGACGTCTGAAACTGGCAGCTGCCGCACTGGGGGCTTCCAAAAGAAGCATCAACGTTGCCTTACAATACGCTACTACGCGCGAACAATTTAAAACACCCATCATCGAATTCGGAGCCATGCAACACAAACTGGCACAAATGGCCATCCGTGTTTGGGTCCTCGAAAGTGCACTTTACAGAACGGCAAAATGGATTGGCGACAAAGAACACACCTTGCTTCAGGAAGGCAAACCCTTTAATGAAGCCTTGCTGGGAGCTGCCGACGAATACGCGATTGAATGCGCCATATTGAAAGTAGATGGAAGTGAAATGCTGGATTTTGTGGTAGATGAAGGAGTTCAAATTCACGGAGGCAATGGATTCAGTGATGAATACGATATCTCCAGAGCCTATCGTGATAGCCGAATCAACCGCATATTTGAAGGAACAAATGAAATCAACCGCTTATTGACCGTTGACATGGTTTTAAAAAGAGCGATGAAAGGAAGACTGGACTTGATGAGCTCCGTAATGAACGTACAAAAAGAATTGATGAGTATTCCGGAATTTGGCGCAGATGACGATACTCCCTTTGCCAAAGAATACAAAGCCGTTGCCAATTACAAGAAAGCCATCCTTTTAACAGCCGGAGCCGCGGTCCAAAAACTGATGATGAAGATCGAACAGGAGCAGGAAATCTTAATGCACATTGCCGATATGGCTATTCTAACCTTTAATACCGAATGCGCCTTGTTACGCGCGCACAAACTGGTGGAACAAAAAGGTGAAAAAGCCTGTGAGATGGAGTTAAATCTGATGCGCGTGTATTTATACGATGCAGCCGACCTGATTCATAAACACGGAAAAGATGCCATCAACGCATTTGCAGAAGGCGACGAGCAACGAATGATGCTCATGGGACTGAAACGTTATACCAAAACGGAGTCGTTTAACAGTAAAGAGGCACGCAGAAAAATTGTTGCCCATCTTCGTAATACCGGCCTGTACCCCTTGTAATGAAGGCACCACAGGAATCAGAAATCCTTTGCTAATTTGCAGAGGATTTTTGTTTAATACCCCACTATGTACAAGTTTTTGTTCTTTATCGTCTTTTTTGTTGTTGTAAGTGTGCAGGCACAGACACCACTCATCAAACGAGTAAGTCCTTCCAAAACTCAAAACACAACCACCCAACCCCAACAGTTCATAACCGGAACCGTTTGCAACGGATGCGCCTTAACGATTAACAAAGAGCCGGTACACGTATGGCCCACCGGCGCATTTGCTACAGCAATTCAACTCAATAAAGGAGATAACAGTTTTGATCTCACAGTCACCAATTCCAAAGGGATCCGGGAAACACAACAGATTTTTTATACGCTGCTTCCGGAAATCAGCGCGAAGGAGACCACGAAACCCACGATCGAATACTGGAGCATCTTCCCGCAGGGCGACCTGATGCTTCAAGCCGGCGATCGCATTCAAATGACAGTAAAAACCTTGCCGGGCTGCACAGTGCAACTCGAAAATGGATTCGAATTGCAAGAAATACCGGTCACCGATTCAATTGGAGTAAAAGGAATCTATAAAGCGGAATATACCGTGGGGGAAAAAGACCATTTACTGACAGCATCACCACTTCCGTTGAAACTATGTGTCACAACCTCTGATGACCAGTTTATTGAAGCACAAACACGCTTTCGCTACAGCAAAATGCCCCATCAGCCGATCCTGTTGCAAACAACAGGAAAAATGCCCTACTTATTGGTAGGTTTGGGAGAAGATCGCTTAGGCGGGACAAAGATCGGCTACCTCGACTCATTGATCAGACTAAAAGCAATTGGAAAAACAGGTGATAAGTATTGTGTCTTGTTGAGCGAAAAAAGAAAAGCGTACATCGAAGAGAAACATGTACAGACTGTATTGAATGCACCCTTCACTCCCGGCTCTATTACAGGGAATATGCGTGTTTGGGGTGACAGTAGTTTTGACTATACATCGCTTGTACTGACTACCCGGTTACCCTACCAAAGTTTTCAGGAACTCAATCCTTCCAAAATTATCATCGACATTTTTGGCGCTTCCGGAAATACAAATTGGATCACACAACTACAAACGGCACGGGAAATTGAGAGCGTCCAATGGAAACAAACGGAAACAGATGTGTTTCGCATCGAAATTTCCCTCAAACACAAACAGCACTGGGGCTATACCGTTTATTATCAGGGAAATACTTTGATGATACGAGTTAAAAGACCTCCTCAAGCAAACACTTTGAAACAACTCACGATTGGAATTGATGCAGGACATGGCGGCTCCAACAAAGGAGCGTTTGGACTTACCGGCGTCATGGAAAAAGAGATGACACTGCTGTTGGCAAAGGAACTGGAAGAGATCTTGTTAGCCGACGGAATTAAAGTGATCATGAGCCGAACTAATGACACCACTTTTGATAACCATGACCGTTATCTTTTTTTTAAAGAAAAGAATCCGGACCTGCTTATCAGTCTGCATCTCAACAGCAGTGCCGACCCCATCAATATCCGAGGAACAGGAACGTATTACAAGCATGTTGGATTCAAATCACTGGCACAAGCGGTATTGAAAGAAATCACCAACATCGGATTGCCTGAAAACGGCCTTGTAGGAAATTTTAATTTTCTTTTGAATGGCCACACCGAATTCCCGAACGTATTAATTGAAACCTTATACCTGAGTCATCCCGAAGAAGAATATCTGATTCTGCAACCTGATTTCCGAAAGAAAATAGTACTGCAAATTAAAAAAGGCCTTGAAAAATGGCTCGAAGCTTGTGACTGATTATGAACCTTCAATCGAAAGATTTTCTTCCCGATTAGAATCGTTTCTTAAAACAATCAAAAATCTTTTTCATTGCTTTAGGGTATGTATATTTTTTGTACCAGATTGCCATTAGAAGTGCGGACGTTCAAAAAAAATATACCGGAAGACTGAACGGGAATACGAATCATAGCATTGTGCCATCCAACACCCAATCGCGCTGCAGGTGTTTGTACAACTAATTTTCCGGAAACATCATAAACTGAGAATTGAACCTGTCCGGATTGATTTACCCGAAACTGCAGATGCCATTCGTCCTTTGCAGCTCCGGCATAGATTCGAAGATCCTGAATCATTCTATTGTTCATCGGTTGTACAGACGTGGGATTTCCCAGTTCACTGCAAGAAGAAATGCTGCCGTTAAAATTATTATTGTCGGACGAACTACAACTCTGACACATGAGACTTTTCAAAAAACAGGCACTTCGTTGAATCAGTACTTCCTGCGAATAAACACAATGGTGATCCTGAAACGGCCAGGGCACTCCATTAAACGGCATCCAATGTACCTGTGAACATACCTGCATCAACTGTTGTTTCTTGTAAATCCTGTAAGAGCCATCGTGCAACGGATACGTTAAACAATCGCCGCATCCCAGCACCCTTCCCCGTTGAAAAGGAACAACACAATCTCCGGCATCATGAAAATTGATCACCGGAATCCGCTCATTCATAACTCCAGTATCATTGATGGCGCCGCAACTATTAATGACCGCCTTAATTGTATAATGAGCAGGAAATGAATTACCCGAGGTATCCAATAATCCGAGTTGTTCTTTTGCCTGAGGAACATAATTATCCGCTTCCGTTTGACTCCAGAAAGCCGTTTCCAAAGAGGTAATTCCACCCGCACTGATCCCACCAATCGCAATAAATGAAGTATCAATATTCCACCTGGAAGCCATATGAACCAGATAACGAAGTGCAGCACGTGCATCCTGAGTTGCCCTGTACTGTGCCAATTGAAAACCGGAAGCAAAACATTGGTCGGTACAATACAATGGCATTGTTGGACAATTCCAGCCCAACCTGTAGGTAATGGTCGCTGTCACAAAACCTCGACGAGCCATTTCCATGCAATGGTAATTCATATCAAACCGACTTCCTCCGTAAAATGCACCGCCATGAACAAATACAATTAATGGTCTCTTTTTCAGGGGATCCGGGAGTGTATCCGGAAAATAAACATCCAGCTTTAAGGAGTCTTGAAGACCGCTGAAACTGCGTGCAACAGCATAAACCAGATTGCTGTCTTTTTTTATCATAGACGGCTCAAATAAATTGTTTTGAGCAAACCTGTTTGTTATGCAGAGATGAGATTGTGCATTTATGCGGGCACCGGACAATTGAATACACAGTGCAAGAATGAATATCTTGAACACATTCTTTTGTAGAACAACTATTCGTTTAGTCATGTAAACAAATGGAGTTAAGGCGTAATCAAAATTAAGGCATGGTTTTACAAATCAGGCACTTCTTAAAGGGAAGCTTCACGCTTCACAAATAATAAGGTGAAGTAGTTTAGAATCCCTTACCTTTGTGCTGTTATTTTGAGTAATACAGTGTTTTGTAATTGAATTTTTCTGATCTGCTACGCATAGTCTGCTAAAAGATAGTCTTCTTTACCGCCCGTATTTTCTCATATTTTTAATTTGTTCAATAAACTATTCATGAACATTTATGTATCAAATTTAAGTTTCAACGTCAATGACGATGACTTAAAAGGATTTTTTGAAAGCTATGGTGAAGTCACCAGCGCAAAAGTAATTACCGATAAAATCACAGGCCGTAGCCGTGGTTTCGGATTTGTTGAAATGAGCGATGATGCTGCTGCAAAAACAGCCATCAGCGAACTGGACGGTGGTACCGTTGAAGGTCGTGCAATCCGTGTTTCTGAAGCGAAACCAAGAGAAGAACGCAGCGAACGCCGCCCTTCTTACGGAAACAAAACGTACAACAACCGTTATTAATCGGTAAAACGTTAAAAAATAAAGAAGCCGCTTGATCAAGCGGCTTCTTTATTTGGTGCCTGTATATCCTATTTCATGCAAACAACAAACAGCCGGAAGTTGTTCAGAAAGAAGAAACTGAATTGAGCAACAGATAGTTCGAGGAAAAAATAGAATAAAGCCAATGCTTTTCTTAATTTTGTGGCATAATTTTCTTTTATGTCCGAAGTAACTTCTGCCCCCGCCCTTACCGCCAAAGATTTTGCTACCGATCAGGAAGTACGCTGGTGCCCCGGTTGTGGAGATTATTCCATTTTGGCACAAGTGCAAAAAATCATGCCTACACTGGGAATTCCACGTGAAAACATTGCCATCATCAGCGGCATCGGGTGCAGCAGCAGGTTCCCCTATTACATGAATACCTTCGGCATGCATTCCATCCACGGAAGAGCAACGGCAATTGCAAGCGGACTGAAAGCGGCCCGGCCTGAGTTGAGTGTATGGATCGTTTCAGGTGACGGCGACAGTCTGAGTATCGGAGGAAATCATACCATTCATCTCTTACGTAGAAATTTTGACGTGAACATTCTCATGTTCAACAATCAGATTTACGGGCTTACAAAAGGCCAGTATTCACCTACTTCGGAAGAAAAAAAGATTACGAAAAGTACCCCTTTCGGAAGTATTGATCACCCTTTCAATCCGTTGGCACTGGCAATGGGTGCAGATGCCAGTTTTGTGGCACGTAGTATGGATCGTGACCCCAAACACCTTCAGGAAATGCTGATCCGAAGCAACAAGCATAAAGGAGCATCTTTCCTTGAGATCTATCAAAACTGTAATATTTTCAACGATGGCGCATTCGAAGTATTTACTGAGAAATCAACCAAGGCGGAAGAAGCCCTGTTTCTAACGCAGGGTAAACCACTTGTGTTTGGCGCCAGTCAAAATAAAGGAATCAAATTAGACGGATTCAAACCGGTTGTCGTTAACCTGGAAGAAGGACATAGCGTTAATGATTTGTGGATTCACGACGAGCATGACTTCTACAAAGCACAGATATTGGTCCGTATGTACGACAATCCGCAACATGCTGAGCACTTACCAAGACCCTTTGGTGTGTTTTACGAAACAGAACGTGCCTGCTACGAAGATGTCATGCAATTGCAAATTGATGAAGTCATTGCAACGAAAGGGAAAGGAAATCTCGATAAGCTTCTTCGTGGCAACGAAGTATGGGAAATCCATTAAACTTATGTTTCGGCGCCTTTTCAACTTTACAACTTCTTCTTGAAGACAATCCAACAATTTGCTGATGGTGCAACGTCATCTTCTTTTTTTATTCAATCCTAAATCGGGGTCGCAAAAAAATAAAAGACTGTATGATGAAATCCACGAAGCTTGTAGCAGAAGTGGTATTCGTTATGAAATTCAAACCAGCCGTGCAGACGGGAACTACCATGACACACGCCGGCATATTTTAAGCAATGCCATTACGGACGTTATTATTGCAGGAGGCGACGGAACCATCAGCACTGTGACTTCAGCATTGCGCGACTTGCCTGTAGTCTTCGGCATCCTTCCACTTGGATCGGGCAATGGACTTGCTCTTGCCGCAGGAATTTCAAGAAATCTGCGTTCAGCATTGGAAACGATTTTGAAAGGAAATCATCGTTTTGTGGATGCCTTTACAATAAATCAACAATTCTCCTGCATGTTGAGTGGACTAGGATTTGATGCACAGGTAGCACATGATTTTGACCGACAAACAAAACGCGGATTTCTAAAATATGTAGAGCTAACGGTGAAAAATCTTACCAGAATGCGCAACTATACGTTCCACATTCAAGCACAAGAAGTCCAATTAAAAACCAATGCTTATTTCATCAGTATCGCCAACAGTAACCAGTTTGGAAATCATTTCACAATTGCACCCAAAGCACAATTATCGGACGGTCTGATTGATATTGTAGTCGTTGAACGTTCGAACTTTCTGTTTTTACTTCCAAAAATTATATGGCATATTCGTAACGGAAAGCTTACGGAAAACTTCAAAAAAACACATGGAATCATCTACTTTCAAACACAACGCCTGACCATTTTAAATCCGGATCATGCGCCTCTTCACATAGATGGCGACGGCAAACCAACTGCCGACCGATTGAATATTGAAATCATTCCACATGCGTATCGTTTAATCATGCCCTGATGCCTTTTGTCTGGAAGCGAATAAATTCAGCACTCTGCCCAACTGTTCACGATTATCCTTATTGTAAACTGCTGCCGCAATATCCATTTTTTCACGTTGGGTAAGATGAAAACTCAAGGCTGCGCCCCCCTTTTTATATACTGAGGTGCGATAGGTAAAAACGAAATGATGCAGCGGCAACTCATTACGGGAATAACTCATCATACTGCCTTGCATATAGTCTTGAATCTTATAAAAATTATACTGAAGTGTTGTAAACGGCTTGTATAATACATCGCCCAGATTGGGTTCGGTCAAATCTTCATTCCACTCCCCTTTTTTACGATCTCTGATTTGAACGAACAGTACACCCGATGTATTTTTTTGAATCCAATCACTGAAAAAATGTAAAAACCTCAAAGTAATTTCCTGTCCGTAGTTGTCTCTCAAACCTGCATCCATTACGTCTACAATGGGCTTGGTAGGCAACCATACGTTGGGTAATACATAAGGGAATGTGGCGTTCATTCTTAATGCAGTTAAGATACGCAGGTTGTAAGGGTTCAAGTCTTTAAAATAGGCTCCGTAATCAATGGCATCCGGTTCAGCGGTTATTCCTGAAGCGCTGTCGTAGATGGGTCGCATCAGAAAACTGATGGGCTGGGTACATATCATCAGCTTACGTCCATCCTGTGAAATAGTTGAAGTGAATATCCCCAACGGTATACGCGCCTGATGCTCCCATTGCTGATAGGATTTCAAATTGTCGTTTAAAACACCGCCGGTATTATGCAGCAATTGCTGTTCAAATGCGTATCCCCGATCTTTCACATAACGATACGGTCCAACCGAAAACTTCTGAACGGGCGATAACATATCACGCGTTACATAAGCAGAAAAAATAGGATTCAATAAATCCTTTGAGATGTTTTCGGAAATAAGTCCGGACTGCAAATCAACGGGTTCACCAAACTGTTTTTTACGATACAACTCCCGGTAATAAGCAGCCCCCAACATGCCACCGGAAGCACCTGAGAAACAAAATGTTTTTTGCATCAAAGTTCCACCCATTGCGCTATCCAGTTGCCGGAGCATATTGACAGAGAACGTAGCAGACCGTGTACCGCCTCCGCTGAAATTCAAAATCATCATAAGCGGCTTTTCGTCCTTTTGATTTCTTTTCCACTGCTCTAAAACAGCAATCATATTCAGACTATCCTTTCTGATTTTTTCAGGCGCACAGACCGACAAAATGGACTCCAATGAATACACCGGCCGTTTCGACTTATCCTCATAATTCAAGCCAAATGCCTTGTTCCGTATATCTACGATTTCATATTGAAAAAGAACATTGAAAATCACCCCAAGAATAATAACAAGCGGAATACTCCACGAACGCAACCAAAATACCAATGCGCCGGATGCAGCAATTAAAACAGAAAAGAAAACAAAAATACTCGCCGATGCAGGCAATTGCAGGAACCGATAATCCAAAAACAAACCATACACAATCAAAAACACAAAGGCAATTAAAATAGCAGCGACTGCCGCAAAGTGATGCCGTTTAAAGATCGTGTCTAAAAATGTTTCACTGTAATGGGATACACTTCTCGCTTTTCGTACGCTGGTTAAACTGGTTAAATAACTATCGATCCGCACAAATGAGTTCTTAGTATCGACAGCTACATCGGGCTTGAATTTTGAGAGAAATTGTTGCGGATTGTTTAAAACCGGCTGCAACGTTTTAATGATTGCCTTTTCCGAACCATAGAAATAAAAAAACGAGCACAATAAAATAGCAAAAAGTCCGCCCAAAAAACCCCATGCAATTAATAGTATTTGCCATATATCCATCAACTCTTTGAACTTGTCGAAACGAACCAATTGTATAAAATAATTAATCAAAAACAAAGCTGGAATAACACTGTTGTTCAAACAGTATTTTAGAAACGGACGAGTTGTAGTGGCCAAAAACTTAAAAAAACTGCTATACAAGATAAACGTGGTAATATGCCAGCTCATTACAAAGATGCCATAAGCAGCCCCAACAAAAAAACCGCTGACAAAATTGATATTTCCCTGATATTCCGGAGCAAGAAACAATGAAGCCGAGCCGAAGTGATTCATAAAACCGCCGCTGATGGTACTTCCCAAAAAAAACCAAAACAACAGCATCAACTGGTATTTTCTGAAGTGCAGAAAAAGCAACTGTACGGGCATGGAGTACCAGATGGCAGGCAAATATCGTTTCATCACGAAAAAGTTACGACAAAGTATTCAAAGTTCTGTATTCGAAACAGAGAATCTTATGACGGTTCTTTACGAACTAAAAACAAAACGGCAGTTAAACTTAAAATCATACAGAGACCGCCCAGTTGATGAACCTGTGCTATCGTTTCAAACAACCCCCACCGGTTGGGAACAATCAAATTGGCGGCAAGGACACTGATGATTCCTAAAACGATTTGCAATAGTACCAAGGTAAGCGGAATGAAACGCGTGGCCTGAAACAAGACAGAGCCTTTTACACGAGCAGAAACGATATACCAGACTATCATAATGACAGCAATAAGGTAAGCGATATTCCGGTGAAAAAAATGAATTGTAATCTTGTTTTCTATAAAGTTCAACAACAACGGTTTGTCTTTAAACAAGGTATCCGGAATCCATTGTCCCCCAATTGTGGGCCAGGTTGGCGCGGCTGTGGCAGCTTTATGTCCTGCCATCAGTGCTCCAAATAATAATTGAACAAGGACTAGAGCCAATAAGAGCCATGTTAATGCTCGTGTACGATTGTGAGTTGTAATGTGCTGTTTTTTCACTTTGAGGGTAAGCGCAAACCAAAAGGTATAACAAAGCAATCCCATTGCCAGAATAAAATGCAAGGCCAATCGGGTTGGTTTCACATAAACCGCGTCTCCCGTCAAACCACTGGCCACCATGATCCAGCCTACGGCACCTTGCAATCCGCCCAAAAGAAATAAAATGAGTAAGGACTTGACCATTGACTTGTTAAAGGCCTGCTTCAACAAAAAATAAACAAACCCAACAGCAAATACCACCCCCATCAACCGGGCCCATAACCGATGAATCCATTCCCAGAAAAAAATGAATTTAAAATCACGAATGGTGAAATCGAAATTGAGCAACTTGTATTGAGGCGTCAACTTGTATTTTTGAAATTCCAACAACCAGTCCTGTTGTGTGAATGGAGGCAATGTACCTGTTACGACATCCCATTCGGTTATAGACAGTCCGGAGCCGGATAAACGAGTAACCCCTCCAAGCAGCACCTGTATAACAAGCATCCAAACACCAATAAAAAGCCAATTGGACACTGCATTGGATAAATCTGTTGAGCGTTTGATCATGAACGCAAAGTTACATGCAGAACGAAATGCTTCAGTGTTCTTTTATGATTCATTTAGTAAACGCGACTCTTCAGTACAAACTTTCCAGATTCGATAGCCCCCCGAAAGATTGGCAACTTGAGAAAACCCCCGTTGCCTTAAAATTCGTTGAGCCAAATAACCACGCAAGCCACTTTCACAATAAACAAAAATCCTACGGCCGCTCGGAATCATTGTCAATTTTGTTCTTAAATGATCAATCGGAATATTTACTGCATGATTTAAATGTCCGTTACGAAATTCTTCTTCCGTCCGAACATCCAGCAACACATCATCGGTTTGAAGTTGATCCAGCTCATTCCAATAAAAGATCCGTAATTGATCTGTCAAAATATTTTCAGCGACAAATCCCGCCATATTCACAGGATCTTTAGCCGAGGAAAAAGGAGGAGCGTATGCATGCTCGAACTCTCCGAGATCAAAAACAGTTTTTCCGTGACATATGTATGAAGACAATACATCAATACGTTTATCGACACCATCTGCCCCTACTGATTGAGCCCCCAGTATACGTCCGTTTTCGGGATTAAAAACCAATTGAATGATCAAATTTGAATGTCCCGGATAGTACGATGCATGTGAACTGCTTGTAGTTGTTGAAATTCGATGAGAAACCTTTGCCGCTTGAAGTTGTTTGGCGGCAACACCCGTTACACCCACAGTTAAATCGAATATTTTTACGATAGCAGTATTGAAGGATCCATTGTATTCCCGTTTATTACCTAAAACAATATTATCAGCACAAATTCTTCCTTGTTTATTTGCGGGACCTGCAAGAAAGGTAGGCATTGAGAACCCGGTTAACGGATTTAAAAATTCAATTGCATCTCCCACTGCATAGATATCCGGATTGGAAGTTTGGAGAAATGAATTGACTGATATTCCGCCTCTGGCACCAATTTTCAATCCGGCAGCAATTGCCAGACCTGTATCCGCACGAACACCTATTGACAACAAAACCAAGTCTGCGAATTCATGAGATCCGCTTTGAAACAAAACACGAACACCATCTTGCTCTTCTTCAAAACCGGCTACAGACGTCTTTAATAAGAGTTTTACATTCTTTGACCGGATGTGCTGCTGAACAATTGCCGCAACCGGATAATCAACAGGCGCCAATATTTGATCCGACATTTCAACAATGGTAACCGCCTTCCCCATCCGATGAAAATTTTCAGCCATCTCCAAGCCGATAAAGCCTGCACCGATGATAACGATTTTACGAATAGCCTTTTCATCCACAAACTGCCGGATTCTGTCTGAATCATGTATTGTTCGAAGTGTAAATATTCGATCATGCTGTATACCCGGTAACGGAGGACGAACAGGTTCTGCTCCCGGTGACAAGACAAGTTTATCATATGCTTCAGCGTACTCCCTTCCGGTAAGAAGATTACGTACCCAAACTTCTTTTTTCTGCGTATTGATCGACAAGACCTCCGTTTGTATCCTCACATCCAGGCGATATCGCTCATTTAAAGAAGAAGGCGTTTGTACAAACAAACGGTTTCGATCTGAAATGACAGATCCGACATAATACGGCAATCCACAATTGGCAAAAGAAACATAAGCTCCTTTTTCAAATAAAATGATTTCGGCTGATTCATCAAGTCTGCGTAAACGGGCTGCGGCACTGGCTCCGCCTGCAACCGCCCCAATAATTATATATTTCATAAAAGAACTCAAATTTATTCCGGTCCTTTGCGCTACTACCGATTTATTTACCAAAACATAAACCCTGAAACTTTTTCAAATAAAATTATTTATAGAACAAATTTCAATTTGAAACAAAAGTGCAATAGTACTGAATGCGTGAATTGAAAATTGTGACAAATCACACACTGCCAATTTTATTTTGTATTTCGTTTCACAATTAGGAGTTTGACTGATAAAGATCACACAAGACACATTGCAATATCATTTAGCATTGATTGATCGGTTTCGAATTTTACATCACTAAATAGAAAACAAACCATCATTCAACAGTTAATCATTCAATCATGAAGCAATTGGTAATACTGGGAGCAGGAACTGCAGGAACCATGATGGCCAACCATTTACATCAGCACTTGCAAAAACCGGAATGGAATATAACGGTCATTGACGAACAGGAATATCATTATTATCAACCGGGATATTTATTTCTTCCTTTTGATATATACACTCCTGATGATATCGTAAAAAGAATTGAATCATTCATTCCTGAAAGTGTCACATTGCTAAGAAATAAAATCGACTCCATTCAACCTGAAACCAATTCGATTAAGCTTACAAATGGACAAAGCATTTCCTATGACATTCTGATTATTGCAACCGGCGCAAAAATCGCACCCGAGGAAGTGCCCGGTATGAATGAGGCGGAATGGTACAAATCCGTGTTTGACTTTTACACTTTTGAAGGAGCACTCGCATTGAGAAATAAACTGAGAGAATGGAGAGGTGGCAGACTGGTAGTGCATATAACAGAAATGCCTATTAAATGCCCGGTTGCACCACTTGAATTTGCATTTCTGGCTGATTCATATTTTAAAAACAAATCGATGCGTGAAAAAGTGGAGATCACGTATGTCACACCCCTTAGCGGAGCGTTCACAAAACCCAAAGCTACCGCAGCACTGGAACATTTACTACATGAAAAAAACATCAATATTGTAAGCGACTTTGCAATTGAGTCGGTCGATAACAATACAAAGGAAATCATTGATTATGGAGGTAAAAAAATCCCTTTCGATCTGCTGGTAACAGTGCCCACCAATAAGGGCGACGCTGTCATTGAACGATCCGGTATGGGTGATGATTTAAACTATGTTCCCACACATAAAAAAACACTTCAGTCAGAAAAGCATGAGAACATCTTTGTGCTGGGTGATGCGAGCAATATCCCTGCATCCAAAGCAGGATCCGTAGCACATTTCGAAGCTGAGATACTTACAGAAAATATTTTAAGATACATCAATCATCAACCATTAAAAGAAGAATTTGATGGACATGCAAACTGCTTTGTTGAAACCGGAAACGGAAAAGCATTACTGATCGATTTCAATTATACACATGAACCGGTTGAAGGCAGCTTTCCCTTTCCGGGCATCGGTCCTCTTCGGTTGCTAAAGGAAAGCAGAATCAATCACATGGGAAAACTTGCATTTCGATGGATTTACTGGAATATGTTATTAAAAGGGACACACATTCCTTTTGTTTCGGCCACCATGTCAGAAAAAGGAAAAAATTATTCTTAAATCGTAAAATCATAAATATGGAAAAATCAATTGCCGGAAAAACAGTTTCCGTAAACGAGGAAGGTTTCATGACCGATTTTTCACAATGGAATGTAGAAATCGGAACCACTCTTGCACAAGAAGCCAATATTAACCTGACACCCCGACACTGGGAAGTAATCAAATACTTGCAAGATGAACATAAAAACCAAGTTGCGCTCAGTATTCGACGAATTGGCAAAAGCGGAATAGTGGACATCAAGGAATTCTATCAACTCTTTCCTGTTGCACCTCTAAAAACAGCTACAAAAATTGCAGGTATTCCCAAACCCGCCAGTTGCATATAAACTCAAAAAATCAAGCATATGAAAGAAGAAAATGGAAGCATAAATAAAATGATGATTATTTTATCTAAAGGTACGCTGGAGAATGTATATGCCGCATTTGTCCTAGCCAATGGAGCCAGAATGGAAGGAATTGAAGCCGAATTATTTTTTACGTTCTTTGGATTGGAGGCCATTCATAAAAAGAAATTAGAACATCTGCATGTGGCCACTGTTGGCAACCCTGCCATGCACATACCTACGATGATTGGCGGCTTGCCGGGAATGGAAGCATTGGCAACCTCCATGATGAAAAAAGAAATGGAAAAAATCAATATGCCGGATGTTTTGGAATTCCTGGAAATTCTGGAAGCCTCAGGTGTAAAACTATGGGCTTGCAAACTTGCCATGGACATGTTTCACTATAAGAAAGAGGACTTGTTTGACGGCGTATCAGACATTATAACCGTTGGTGATTTTTATAAGAAAAGTGAAGGGGAAGGTGTACACATGCTGTTCATCTAAGTTGAAATTACCCTTAAAAAGTCCTGTAGATTAGACATATAAATTGCGGGGAGAAAATAAGTCCCTTTGGTATCGATAAATGAAACAAGTCGGCATTAGAGCATTTATAATGCCGGCTTGTTTAAAATAATTTTGACCAATAAGACTTACACCCGTAAATCCAGACAATCATTTTCAATTAATTTACCGCAGTAGAACAGGCTAGTTTGCATCAAAACTAAAATAATTCCTTATGGCGCAATTGTAAAGACATCAACACGATAAAAAAACCAACGATCAAGTAAATCCAGCTTAAAAAATAATAAGACCTAATGAAATAAATCTGAAGGACAACCCAAATGCATAGTACGAAACCGGCAACCAATGACCACAGGAACGCATTTGTTTGATTCTTTATACCCTTATAGAATGCGACCAGATGCAATCCGCCAATAACAAGAACAAGCAATAAACCGGGAAGAAAAAAAGAAGTAAATACTGTATTGCTTAACAATGAAACATTAAGCCCATAAACACCACCACTCCAGATCATCATCAAAAAACCAAGCGTAAACACCGATATCAGAACAAAACCAATCAGAACCAGCAAAAAACGTTTCATAGCGTTTGTTTGCGTTAAGCTAAACAAACACTCACAGTGGTTCAATGATTGAAGTCCGAACGAAAGTTGATCTTCATCAGCAACTGTATTTGCTGACTTTAATGCGGCAAACGCTCTCTGATTTTTCCGTAAACCCAAGTACCTGCAATTGCACTCAATAACACCACAAGTACAACAACAGAACCCGACCCAACCAATGCATACAAGGGTCCGGGACAAGCACCGGTTAAGGCCCAACCCAATCCAAAAAGCAAACCACCATAAATCTGAGAAATACTGAATTGTTTTTTGACAAATTCGATTGGCTCACCATAGATGGTCTTAATATTGAATTTCTTGATAAGAAAAACTGAAATCAATCCTACTGTTACTGCAGAACCAATAACTCCGTACATGTGAAAACTTTGCAGCTTGAACATTTCCTGAATACGATACCACGAAACGATTTCCGCCTTAACAAAGACAACTCCAAATACCAATCCAACAAGTGCATATTTGAAATTGTACCACCAGGGATGCTTCAATTCTGATTCATTAAAACAAACCGCATCCAATGACCGCATTTCAAAATCAGGATTTTGTTCCAAAAACTGATGATGTTTATCCTCGGTAGTATTGAGATTTTTCATTTTGAATCAAAGTTTTAAGATAAACGGTAAAATCAAGTTGGTCATTAAAAAACCACCCACCATAAATGCGATAGTAGCTGCCAGTGATGGCCCTTGTAAATTGGACAAGCCCATAATTGAATGACCACTCGTACAGCCTCCGGCATAACGCGTACCAAAGCCAACCATAAATCCACCAACAATCATTAAAAGAAACCCTTTAAGCGTAAACAAAGCTTGCCAATTAAATAGCTGTTCCGGAACCAATCCATTGATATCATTAATACCATAGCCTGCCAATTCTTCAACCAAACGTGGATGAATTTGAATAGGTTCAGGATTAGCAATAAAACCTGCTGCCAAAAAGCTTCCCAGCACGATCCCTCCTACAAAAAAAAGATTCCACATTTCTTTCCTCCAGTCGTATTTGAAAAAAGGGATATTTGCAGGTAAGCAAGCCGCACAAATATGCCGCATCGAAGATGAAATACCGAAGGTTTTATTGCCAATCAACAACAAAACGGGAACAATCAGACCGATCATTGGTCCGGCAACATACCAAGGCCAGGGTTTTTGAAAAAATTCAATCATATCATTAAATGATTTAGGAATGTTCTGCAAATTACAACTTTGCCGAACGAGTTAATCTTGTTGTTTTAGAAGATGAACATACCATAATTCGATAGGTTTTTTGGGGGAAGAGTTTAGCCCTCAGGGTCACTGTCGATCGGCCTTCCATAAATTTCGGGTCAAGGCCCCCATAGTTGCACCATACAACATACTGTTCACCGGACTGGAACTGATCGTACATCCGCCTTCGCAGCCCCAAAAATACCAATAAACAAAACCCAATACAGTGCCTGTAAGGATTCCGGGCAGATACCAAATAAAACGTTTGATGTAGCTTAAAATATCCATTCTTATTTAGTTACAGACGTGACCTCTTCGTAATCTATTTCTTCAGCTCCTGCGTTGTTGTTTTTGGTACTTTTTTGCACAGAACAAGTAACCCCACAGCAGCCCCAATTCAATATCCCTTGTATCAAAAGTACACTCCCAATAACAGAAAGTACATACTGCCTGTATAAAAGGCCCTGAATCAATGCGGCCAACCCTACTATAACGCGGAACAAACGAATCCCATTCCAATTCGAGATCATATTAATGCAAATATTGATTTAAGGATTGCCAGGCGCCTCCATTGTATGCTTCTATACCGGCTTTTTGAAGTATTCCGGCTGCCATGCTGCTTCTCATTCCACTTGCACAACAAGTAATTACCGGTTTGCCTTTGGTTTTTAATTCGTTGATACGCTGATGAATTCGATCAACCGGAATATTCATTGCTCCTTTTAAGTGTCCTCCGTTGTATTCACCGGAGGAACGAACATCCAGAATAATAGCACCTTGCTGGAGCAACTGTTTAAAATCGACCGACGGGCCGAACATTTTTTTAATGAATCCTATCATGATTTTTAAATTTATGCGAGTTAATAATTTGAATCTGGTTTATAAAAGAGTGGTTGGACATACATAATCGGTCAAACGAAACTTGCCGGATTCCTTGATGGCCTTAAATCCGCCCCGCACATCAATCAAATGGTCAAAGCCGCGTGCCTTGAGTATGGAAATAAAGATCATGGATCTGTAACCGCCGGCACAATGAACATACGCTGTTTTTCCTTTACCTGTTGGGATCAGTCCATCATTGATATGATCCAAAGGAATATTTTCAGCTATCGTCATGCGTTCACTATCGTACTCGCTTTTTTTGCGTACATCAATTACCGTAATACCCGGATCTTTATCGAAAATTTCAGCCAATTGATCGGCGGAAATCCGTTCAATGCGATCCACTTCTTTACCCGCCTGAGCCCAGGCTGCAAATCCGCCTTTTAAATACCCGATAGAACGATCATATCCTACTCTTGCCAAGCGTGTAACAACTTCTTCTTCTTTGCCTTCATCGGTAACAAGTAGAATTTCCTGTTGAATATCCGGAATCAAGGCACCAACCCAGGGAGCAAAATTTCCATTGATTCCGATGTTAATGGAATTCGGAATAAACCCTTTAGAAAACTGTTCAGCATCACGTGTATCCAAAACCAAAGCCCCTGTTTCATTGGCAGCCGCTTCAAATGCATCCGGATTCAGCGACTGCGTACCACGCTTCAGCACTGTTTCAATATTCTCATAACCCTTGATATTCATCAGTACATTCAAAGGGAAATACTTTGGCGGCTCGGTTAAGCCTGTAAGAACTTCCTGAATAAAATCCTCTTTGGTCAGATCTTTGCGCAAAGCATAATTGGTTGCTTTTTGATTGCCCAGAAGATCGGACGTTTCCTTACTCATATTTTTACCACAAGCACTACCGGCGCCATGTGCTGGGTACACAATAACATCATCAGGCAATGCCATAATTTTTGTATGCAGAGAATCATAGAGGTAGCCTGCCAATTTTTCCTGTGTCAGATCCGAAGCAACCTTTTGAGCCAGATCCGGCCGACCTACATCTCCAATAAACAAGGTATCGCCTGTAAACAAAGCCACTTCCTTACCATGTTCGTCATGTAACAAATAGCAGGAGGACTCCATGGTATGGCCGGGTGTATGCAGCACACGAAATGAAATCTTTCCCAAATGAATCACTTCTCCATCTTGGGCAATATGCGCATCAAATCCGGGATTGGCTGTAGGTCCATAAACAATCGTCGCTCCGGTCTCTCTCGCCAGATCGATATGACCACTTACAAAATCGGCATGAAAATGGGTTTCAAAAACATATTTGATACGGGCATTTCTACGTTTCGCCTTTTCGACATAGGGCTTAATTTCACGAAGCGGATCTATCACTACAGCTTCTCCATCACTTTCAATGTAATACGCTCCTTGAGCTAAACATCCTGTATAAATTTGTTCGATTATCATATCTGCTAATTTTAATTATCGATTGCAAAAATCTTTGATCCTGCAAAGTCTGCCTATGACTTTTGTCACAATAACCAAAGTGCTCAGTATCAGGAATGAAAAACAAGCTCTTTGATTAGTATTGCAACACTCATTAGCAGTACAAACCAACCAAAAAGAATCTTGAGTAAATGGTTGTTGATTTTTTTTGAGAAAAACACACCGGCCAGAACACCTGCAATTGCTAAAGCTGTTGATATCAATAGCAAATTCCAATTAAATTCTGTCTGTTTCATGCTGAATAAAAAGCCAAAGAGTGAGTTGATCGCAATGATGTGCAAGGAAGTTCCGATTGCTTTTCGCATGGGAATCTTCAACAACAAAACCAGTGCAGGAATAATCATAAAACCTCCGCCCGCACCCAACAATCCGGTTATGAATCCAACAACCAGTCCCGGTATCAACAAAAGCAAAGGACGATGTATTGTGTCTTCATTGCCGGAAATCTCCGGGTCTTTTTGAGGCCGCATCATAAAAAAAGCGGACACAAACATCAACAAGGCAAATACCAGCATTAGAAATGTGCCTTTCGCTACAGCGTGTGTTCCGAACGAAAAAACAACATCCGGCAGTTCGGGCAATACAAAATGGCGTGCAATAAAGATGGAGAATATAGACGGGATGCCGAATAAGGATACGGCCTTGAAGTCAACCTGACGAAACATATATGCCCGCACTCCTCCAACAAGACTTGTTGCACCAACAATGAACAAAGAGTATGTTGTAGCTAATACAGGTTCAATTCCAAACAGATACACCAAAACCGGAACGGTTAAAATGGAGCCGCCACCTCCCGTCAAACCAAGTGACAAGCCTATCAATAACGCTGCCAGATATCCTGCAATTTCCATGATGCAAATATCTACGGCAGAGCGCACTTGTAAAGTGATTCAAATCACATTCAAATCAATCAGAGCTTCAAAATCTCAATGGCATTGCGATGCAATTTTAAAGTACCACGTTGCTCCATTTTTTTTAAGAGACGGGAAACCACTTCACGGGATGTATTCAGTTCTGTAGCAATTTGCTGATGACTGATTTCAATCTTATTGGTATGTTCCGCCGCTTTTGCACGTTTCAGATAAAACTCCAAACGCTCATCCATGCTGCGGAATGCCACATCATCAAGCGTTGAAAGCAATTCATCAAACCGTGCGCGGTATGTTTCGATGACAAACTGATACCAACTTTTGTATTGATGCGCCCATTGAGCCATGACTTCAACCGGAACAAGCATCACCTCCGTTTCAGAGACCGTACGAGCCATGACCGGACTTGGATCCTTTCGGGCTGCGCAGACCATTGACAAAGCGCAGGCTTCACCCGGATGCAAATAATACATCAGGAACTCATTACCCTCTTCATCCTCCCGATACACTTTTATCAATCCGCTCAGCACCAACATCGTACTTCGGATAAACTGTCCTTTGCGCATCAATGTGGCGCCGGCTTCATAGGTGCGACGCTCTCCAACTGTTTCAATTTCATGCATCAAGGATGACTCAAAAAGGGGAAATTGATTGTGTAAAGTCTGTTCCAGCGAAGAAGGCTCATTCATAGCATCCAAATTAATATTTTAGATCTACAAAATAAAAGAAATAAACCCTGTAGCGACGAAACAATCTTTTTGGAATTCCTGCAGTCTCCAATTCCTTAATCAAATATATTTGAAGTCTATGTCTCCGCTTTTAGCATCCTATCAGGACCAATTGATTGAAGCCGGTTGCGATGAAGCCGGCAGAGGTTGTTATGCAGGCCCTGTATTTGCGGCTGCGGTCATACTTCCTCCGGAATTTTATCATCCGCTGTTAAACGATTCGAAACAGGTGAAAGAACAACAACGGATCGAATTAAAATCAGTCATTGAAGAAAAGGCCCTCGCCTACGCTGTAGCTAAAGTAGATGTAGCTGAAATTGATCACATCAACATTTTAAAAGCGTCCATCAAAGCGATGCATTTAGCAATTGATGGATTAAAAATGAAACCGCAACTTTTGTTAATTGACGGAAACCGTTTTCTGAAATACAAGAACATCCCACATCAATGCTTTGTAAAAGGCGATGGTCGGTTCGCGTCAATAGCGGCAGCCAGTATTCTGGCCAAAACCTACAGGGATGCCTATATGCAGGAATTACATCATGCATATCCTCAATACAAATGGAGCAAAAACAAAGGCTATGGGACTCTGGACCACAGAAATGCCATAACCTTCCACGGACTCTGTGAACACCACAGAAAGTCGTTTAATATCAATCCTCAAAACAAAGAACTATTTGAAGAAAACAAGCCGACCGATTCTAACTAAAACAAATTTCTGTTGAAATCACAAAACGGTAATTAAGCATTAAGAGCACATTGGAACCGCACCCCTTTTTCAAATAGCAATACAAAAAATTAGAGATCGATAAATTGTCCGAACAATTACTACAAAGCATATTCCAGATCACGGGAACTGCAAGAACAGAAAAGCCCCGCTAAGAGCGGGGCTTTTTATTGGGCTTCAATTTTTTTTGTTGTTTCTTATAGTCCGTTTTCTAATGGTACAGAAGCCGATTGGTTTTCATTGGATTGGGTTTTCTGTTGGTTTCAGAGATATTGGTTTTTTGTTCTAAAACAATTCGGTCTTTTAATTGATATTGGATCTTGGTTTTGGTCAGGTTCAACTTGGCTTTTTAAGGGATATTGTTTTCGGTTTTTGTTGGGATTTTGGATTTTCTTTTTTGTTTACGTTTTCGTTTCTGATGTAATATTAGCACCCATTTTCACGCTAATCAAAGAATTTCAACTCTCGTTTCAGGAATTCAGCAGTTCTCTAAGGTTCCGGTAAGGGTTTGCCCTTAAATCAGCCCATCCAAGGGGTATCTGGAAAGTCTTCCATGAACCATAGGCAATTCCGCTCATTCACTAAAGTGAAGGTTTTCCTCTAAAGATGGTATCCTCTACAAAAAAAGAAGGACTTCCCTTCAACTGAACCCGTGCCTCCTCCACTGGAACAAGCGATCCTGCTTTACTGAAATCCCACTCTTTACGAAACCCTTTAAATGGAATTGGAAAGGTGTAAATAGCAGTAGCTTCTTCACTCCGATCCTGTGTAGTAGCAGCCCATAACACATACGTATACCTATGATCTGCTCCCAGAAATGCAGCTCCTCTTACTTGCTTAGGCAATTGCAGTTTTCGTGTTTGCTCAGCATCAAAGATCTTTCCATACAACAGATCAGAGGTTGTTCGAACAGCAAACCATTGATTTGTCTTGCGCAATCCTGTCTGTAAAACCTGCGGATTTGAGAGATCTTCATACAAGCCCATCTTATTGAAAACAGCATTCTTATCCGCCCCATCACCTAACCCGTATTTATAAGTTTGCAGGATGCCGGCCACTTGCGACAATACATGACATTTAATGATAAAATTGGAAGCAGCTACATCGTGCCCCCAAATTTGATTGACCGGCTCACGTGCAAGATCCACTTCGGTTACAATGAATTTTTTAAGCGGATAGCGCCGTCCGTCATAACCGAAACGAAGCAATACGCTGGACAATTTCTCTTTACACCTCAAATGAATATCAACCATAGCATCGGAATGACGTTGATACACACGTGAACCGGAGGTTGAACTGCCGGTTACTGCCTGGTAATGAGGATAGTCGTGATAGGAAACCACATCAAAATAAGCACCGCCCTTTAACGGATAATTCGGATTGATTGAACCATCAACCGGGTTATCGGTGTTACGCAACAAAACATCCAGGAAAGAAGAATAACCAATACCGCCAGTGCATACATACGAATCCGGGCAAAGTGTTTTGATGACCTCCCATGAAATTCGCAGCATCCGGACGTAGTAGTAAACCGGAGCATTGAGATTACTAAGATCACAGGGTTTCGGATTCACATTCCACCAGGAGTTGGAGGACTTTTCATTTTCCCAACCGGCAGATGCATGAGTGAAATCGGGCTCATTCATCACTTCCCAAAATTTCACATACGAGCCATATGTACTCACCGCCTTGAATAAATACGCTGCATACGTGTTAGAAGGATTGACAATTCGCTTTTTCTTGTCGATCCAAATTGGTTCATACAGGCCTTTAAACAATCTGGCTTTTTTATTACATCCATCAAACAACGTATCCCATAAATGAAAGGGGCCTTTGTTGCGATAACGAATGCTGTCATTCGGCTCCCCTACAAATACTGTCATTTCTTGCATCTGAAGCCGATCACGGTACACCTGAAAAGCATGCAATCGTGCTTCCTGACCAAAGCCGGAAAGTAGACGGTCGGGAAGTGAAAGTCGGATCGTACGACTACCGGCAGCATAAGCCAATTCAGCCACCTGCTCATCAGAAAGATGCCGACCGAAATAACCCATATTAGAACCATAAGCATAGTGTCCATCATAAAGAAGAGCGCTTTTAAAATCGTTGGCGGTACCGGAATCATAACCCGCAAGATCGCCGGCAATAATTCGTTCATTAAACGTGGAGCTCGAAAACGATTGAACAAAACGATGAGCCTGAAACTTATCTGAATAAACAATAAATAAGAAAATTGCAGCCAATAACAAACCGCTCAACAACCAGTATATTTTTTTCATATGTATTTGAGGTAAGATCAACGAGCCTTT
>JBMLSG010000067.1:0-25950 GCA_049240625.1 Lacibacter sp.
CAACGGCCGACTTGTTTAAGGCTTCCAATGCTTTAATTACGGGGCCTTTGTAATCAAGTAATTCACCGGTGTATGAAACAAACAAAGTAGGAATGCAAAGCGTTCTTCCATTTCCGATTTCCATGATAAAAGCAGGAGAGGAAGGGTCCCAGGCTGTATAACCGCGTGCTTCAAATGTGGCACGCAAACCACCACTCGGGAAGGAAGATGCATCCGGTTCTTGTTGAATTAATGCGCCGCCGTCAAATTCTTCAATTGCTGTTCCGTCACTTTTTAAAGTAAAAAATGAATCGTGTTTTTCGGCTGTTGTGCCGGTAAGCGGTTGGAACCAGTGTGTGTAGTGTGTTACACCTTTGTTTTCGGCCCATTGACGCATGCCATATGCAATTTGATTGGCCATAGAACGGTCAATCCGTTTTCCGCCTTTTACAGATGCTACCAGACTTTTGTAGGCATCATCGGTAAGGTATTCCCTGGCAGTTTTTAAGGTAAAAACGTTCTCGCCAAAACAGGATGAAATTTTTGTACTGGTTGGTACGACCGTTTCGGTCAAACTGTTCAATTTGTCAATTGCTTTAAAACGTAACGATTGCATGAATGAATAATTTAAGTTGCAAAGAAAAATAAAAAACCCGAAAAAAATAGAAAAAAGAGGCTGTTGTGTATAAAAAATTGAAACAAAAGAGCTTTAATAATCTAAAATATTGATTTATAAGCCCTGTAAAATATAAAACGGGCGTTAGTTTATTTATATTTAAAAAATCTTAATATGAATTTTGGCCATTCAATGGTCGCAATGATAGGCGTGATGAGAAGGGGGATGAAAATACTTCTGTACCGTACGATGGCGCCAAGTTGGGGAACAATAAAACCTGTTAGTAATAAAAGCGTAAAAGAAACAAGCGCCATAAATATGACAACCGAATCTTTATACGGACTGGTTGTATACCTGAAAAACCAAAAAAAGACCAATAGCCAGATGAATAGAATTTCAAGCGCACTTATTAAATAAAGTGGAGAAATTATTTCCGTTACGTAGGGGCGAACTAAGGTATGATTCAGGGCTTGTGGAGCATTCTTCACAAAACTGGTAAACTCTGCACGCAATTCCCGTTGAGGCAAGAAGGAACTGCCGCCCAGTTTTACAAATTCTTTTTGTCGTAATACAATAGAAATGGGCAGGTCCAGCTTTGGATGAATGTATTTTGTTGTAAAAAACAAAGTGGTAAAAAATACCGTCGTTGCAAGAAAGGCGACCCATTTTTTGGAACAATATTTTTCGGCTATCCACCAGGCGATAAAACCCGGTACCGCAGCAAGAACGACATGATTTCGTACCAGGAAAATGAAGACCATTAAGATAGCGATTTGGATTAGTTTTCCCGGTCCCAATTTTTTATTTTTCAGCCCAAAGTAAAAAAGATAGGCGGCCAGCGTGAGCAGTGAAAATACAATGCCGTCTTTGTGAATTCCGGAGGACCAAAACAAAAAAGAGGGAAACAGAAAAATACTGAGTGTGAGCAGCTTTAATTTGCCCGGATATAAATCCTTCATAATTCGCAACAAAGCGATCGGACCAAAAAAAGTCAGAAAGGAATAAAAGATCACATTGACATAGTATCTGGAACCGGAAAAGACATTAAATACAGACACAATTTTAACCATGTAAATGTGTTTCAAATTGCTCCAGTAAGAATTCACATCCGAGAAGAGATGCCGGTAATCACGATGATAAGGATTTTCAAAAGTTTTGGTAAGATATCCCAACGGGTCAGAAAAAAGAAAGTTGGTTTCCCGGCATCCATCATAAAAGAATTTCCATGTATCGGCCTTGACCTTATAATCCGGAATCGTGGTATAAAAAACGCCATAGGCAATTCCGGCAAGAATTTTTAGTATGAACAAAGCAATCAGCCACGACGGTTTCAATCCCGATTTTTGAATGAACGGGATGCGTGGTATCAGCCAGCAAAAAAAAAGAAGGTATATGCCGAAAATGAAATACGTCATGCTTTGATGGGGCAAAGTAAAATATTTCTTTCCACAGCGTCAAACCATTCATGATGCAGTTGTACTTTTGATGTTTCTTATCAATTATGGAAATAACAGTTTCAACAGCCAAACAACTTCGCTTAACAGAAGAAGAATTTGAATTAATAAAACAAAAATTAGGTCGTACGCCCAATTTTAATGAGCTCTGTGCCTTCAGCGGTATGTGGAGCGAGCACTGCAGTTACAAAAATTCGATCAAATGGCTTAAAACCTTGCCGCGAGAGGGTGGGCGCATGTTGGTGAAAGCAGGTGAGGAAAATGCCGGTTTGATGGATATTGGTGATGATTTGGGGGTAGTGTTTAAAATCGAAAGTCACAATCACCCTTCAGCAATTGAACCTTTTCAGGGAGCTGCTACCGGCGTTGGGGGAATTCATCGCGATATTTTTACAATGGGAGCCCGTCCCATCGCAGCACTCAACTCACTTCGTTTTGGAAGTTTGAAAGAGTCCAAAACACAACATTTGCTATCCGGTGTCGTTCATGGAATTGGCCATTACGGCAATTGTTTTGGGGTGCCAACGGTTGGTGGTGAAATCTATTTTGAAGAGTGTTACCATACCAACCCACTCGTGAATGCCATGAGTGTTGGTATCGTTAAAGCAGGTAAAACAATAAGTGCCACTGCGGAAGGAATCGGGAATCCGGTTTTCTTTGTTGGCAGTGCAACCGGAAAAGACGGTATTGGCGGGGCCAGTTTTGCCAGTGCAGATATTACAGCAGAAAGTGCACAGGAGCTGCCTGCTGTTCAGGTTGGGGATCCGTTTCAGGAAAAAAAGCTTCTTGAGGCATGCCTCGAAGTCATTCAAACCGGAGCTGTGGTGGGTATGCAGGATATGGGTGCTGCGGGGATTATTTGCTCTACAGCCGAAATGAGTGCGAAAGGGAATGTGGGTATGCGTATTGATTTGGATAAAGTTCCAACGCGTCAGGCCAATATGAAAACCTGGGAGTTGTTGCTGAGTGAAAGTCAGGAACGCATGCTGATGGTTGTAGAAAAAGGGAAGGAACAACTCGTTTTGGACGTTTTTGAAAAATGGGATCTTCCATGCAGTGAAATTGGTGAAGTTACAGGCGACGGCATACTGCGTTTTTACATGCACGGACAACTTGATGCGGAATTGCCTGCTCATGACCTCGTTTTAGGTGGAGGGGCTCCGCAATATGATCGGGCGTTCAAAGAGCCGGACTATTTTTCCAAAATACAAGCCTTTGATCCCAATACCATTCCTGAACCTACTGATTTGAAAGCTGTTGCTGAAGAATTGATTCAGATTCCGAATATCGCCAGTAAGCGTGCCGTTTATCTACAGTACGACAGCATGGTTGGTACCGGCAATTCAAGTACAAACGCACCTACTGACGCTCCTGTGGTTTGGGTTAAAGGCACTAACAAAGGATTGGCCGTTACAACGGATTGTAATAGTCGCTATGTTTTTGCCGATCCATTCAAAGGTGCAATGATAGCGGTAAGTGAAGCGGCACGTAACATCGTTTGCAGCGGTGGTCTTCCGCTGGGTGTTACGAACTGTTTAAACTTTGGAAACCCATATGATCCCCAAGTATATTTCCAGTTTGTACAGGCAATCAAGGGAATGGGAGCAGCCTGCGTGAAATTTGACACGCCCGTAACCGGCGGTAATGTCAGTTTCTACAATCAAAGTCCGGATGGAGCCGTATATCCTACACCTACAATTGGTATGGTAGGACTATTGGAAAACATCAACCAGAAAATGACGCTTGATTTCAAACAGGAAGGAGATGTGATTTTCATGATAGGTTCCAGTAGAAATGATATCAACTCGTCCGAATATCTGCATAAGCTGGCCGGAGTTGAATTCAGCCCTGCGCCTCATTTTGATCTGGAAGAAGAATATCAGTTACAACAAACAATAGCCGGATTGATCAAAAATCAACTCATTCGCTCTGCACATGATGTAAGCGAAGGTGGTTTGTTTACGACTCTGCTGGAGTCGGCATTTACCGGAAATCTTGGATTTAAAGTAAAAACTGCAAAATCCGATATACGTAAAGATGCGTATTGGTTTGGAGAAGCACAAAGTAGAGTAGTCGTTAGCGTTGCAACCGACCAACTTGAATCCTTTCACTCCATGATTAAAGGTATTCCTCATGAGCAGTTGGGTACTGTAACAAATGGCGCAGTTGAAGTCGACGGAATGGACTGGGGGGCTATCTCATATTGGAAGGACCGTTACGACACTGCAATTGAACAACTCTTATCCGGTCATGAGAGTGAACACGCATTAAGCGCACTGTAACTATGAGTATACAAAAACAGATCGTGATAACAGGTGCTGCCGGTTTTATTGGCAGTTGCATGGTGCAACATCTGAATGAATTGGGTTATACAGAGTTGATTCTTGTTGATGAGTTTAACAGAGAAGATAAAATTCCGAATCTCAAGGGTAAATCATTCAAGGTTTGTGTAGAGCGCGAGGATTTATTTGAATGGTTGTTTAAGACCCGTCCTGAAATCGATTTTGTCATCCACCTTGGAGCAAGAACAGATACCACGGAATTTAATTATTCCATACATCAGCATTTAAATGTTGAGTACTCAGAGAAGATTTGGGAATACTGTACCATCAATCAGGTCCCTCTTATTTACGCTTCTTCGGCAGCTACCTATGGAGCAGGGGAAAAAGGCTATCAAGATGACCTTTCAGTGATTCCATACCTTGAGCCACTCAACCCATACGGCATTTCGAAGAACGAATTCGATAAATGGGTTCTTCATCAGGAAGATCATCCGCCTTTTTGGGCCGGACTTAAATTCTTCAATGTTTATGGACCCAACGAGTATCATAAAGGACGTATGGCCAGTGTCATCTTTCATTCTTTCAATCAAATACAAAAAGAGGGGAAAGTGAAACTATTCAGGTCGCACAAACCTGAATTTAAAGATGGAGAGCAATTGCGGGATTTTATTTATGTAAAAGACATTTTGAAGGTTATTCATTGGCTGATGGTTGAACAGCCCGAATCATCGATCTATAATCTGGGTACCGGAAAAGCACGGAGTTTTAACGATTTGGTTAAAGCTACCTTTTCCGCACTGGGAAAAGAACAGGTAATCGAATACATTGATATGCCGGAAGATATTCGGGAGCGCTATCAGTATTTCACAGAGGCGGATATGAAGAAGTTAACGGATGCCGGTTATCATACCGCGTTTACTTCATTGGAAGACGGTGTGAGAGAGTACGTTCAAAATTATTTAACCGAACATTCTTGTTATTGAAATTGTCGTTTAGCAGCTTTCAAATTTTAAAAATGGGGTTATGAATAAAAAAATTGCAATCATAGGCGGAGGAAATCTTGGAGTTGCCATTGCTGAAGGGCTCATCAAAAGCGGATTTTGTTTGCCCGAACATATTATTGTAACCAAGCGAAATATTAAAACCCTTGAGGCACTCGAGCGAAAAGGTGTGCTCGTTACCAGCGACAATAAAGAAGCGGTTCGCTATGCCGATTTAATTCTGCTGGCTGTAAAGCCCTATCAGATCAAAGATGTTGTTTTGGGTATTCAAAGTGAATTGCAACCACAAAGACATTTGTTGGTTAGTGTGATTACAGGAATTTTAATAGACGAAATCTTGGAATGGGCCGGTGCCGGAATTCCCGTCGTACGTGCCATGCCCAATACAGCCATCTCCATTCAGGAAAGTATGACGTGTATTTGTGCACGAAACCATACACAGGAACAATTGGATTATGTTCATGATGTGTTTTCACAATTGGGTAGGGTTGCTTTGATCGATGAAAAGCTGATGGATGCAGCAACAGTTTTGGGAGCCTGCGGTATTGCTTATGCACTTCGTTATATCCGTGCAAGCATTCAAGGTGGAATCGAAATTGGATTTGACGCACAAACGGCTACTCTCATTGCTGCTCAAACGGTTAAGGGTGCTGCTGAATTGTTGATTCAAAAAGGTACACATCCCGAACAGGAGATCGATAAAGTAACAACGCCCAAAGGATGTACAATTGCCGGTTTAAATGAAATGGAACACAGGGGGTTCAGTTCCTCTTTGATCAGAGGTATCAAAGCCAGTTACGAAAGTATTTAGTGCGTTTTTGATACGTGGAAAGGTATTCAAACACCCGTTTGCTCTTATTTATTCATACCGATCTGTTCTTTTCGTAATGTGTTTTTGTTGTATTTCCAAAGGGCGATTGGTAATTTTTTCAAGCAGAAAAAACGTCGTAGGTTTGCTCGACCTCCGCATTTTTCGTTCAATAGTTAACGAAGGTCTCAGAACCTAAAATCAAGCATTATGGCCAAATACATTTTTGTTACAGGTGGTGTAACATCTTCATTAGGAAAAGGAATCGTTTCAGCCTCTTTGGCAAAATTGTTACAGGCCCGCGGATTCAAAGTAACGATTCAAAAATTTGATCCCTATATCAATGTCGATCCGGGAACGTTAAACCCTTACGAGCATGGGGAATGTTTTGTAACAGAAGATGGAGCAGAAACAGATCTGGATCTTGGACACTACGAGCGGTTTTTGAACATCCACACTTCACAGGCTAATAACGTTACCACCGGTCGTATCTATCAAACCGTTATCAATAAAGAACGTGAAGGTGCTTATTTGGGTAAGACCGTTCAGGTCATTCCTCACATCACCGATGAGATTAAGCGCAGGATGCTTTTATTGGGTAAAGAAGGAAATTTTGACATAGTCATTACCGAAATTGGTGGAACTGTTGGTGATATTGAATCACTTCCTTTTGTGGAAGCTGTTCGTCAAATTCAATGGGAATTACCGGAGGAAGATTGTCTGGTGGTTCATCTTACATTGATACCATATCTGAAGGCTGCCAAGGAATTAAAAACGAAGCCAACACAGCATAGTGTTAAACTTTTAAGTCAGGAGGGCGTACATCCCGATATCATTGTTTGCCGTACAGAAAGGCCTTTGAGTAGTGACCTCAGGAGGAAAATTGCTCTCTTTTGCAATGTCAAGCAAGAAGCAGTAATCGAAGCAAGCGATGCATCTACAATCTATGAAGTGCCTCTGTTGATGTTGAAGGAAAAATTGGATGTCATCTGTTTAAAGAAATTAAACGTTACCATTTTCCCTGAACCCGATTTGGAAAACTGGAAGCGTTTTATCGACAAGTTGAAATATCCCAAAAGTCAGGTTCAAATTGGATTGATTGGAAAGTATATTGAATTACAGGATGCCTATAAATCCATTTTGGAAAGCTTCATACATGCGGGTGCCATAAATGAATGCAAAGTCAATGTTGTAAATGTTCACAGTGAATTCATTACTCCGGACAATGTATCTGAAAAATTAGCCGGATTGGATGGATTGCTCGTTGCACCCGGATTTGGAAACAGGGGTATTGAAGGTAAGATTACAGCCATCCGTCATGCACGTGAAAACGGATTGCCGTTTTTTGGAATTTGTCTGGGAATGCAAATGGCGTGTGTGGAATTTGCCCGAAATGTACTGGGATTACAAGATGCGCATTCTTATGAAATGAATCCGGAAACACCGGATCCTGTGATTGATATGATGGAGGAGCAAAAGAAAATTACACACAAAGGCGGAACGATGCGTTTAGGTGCTTATCCCTGCGACATCAAAGCCGGAACTCTGGCAGAGAAAATTTATCAAAGTTTACATATTTCAGAACGTCATCGTCATCGTTACGAGTTTAATAACAAGTATCTAGTTGATTTTGAAAAAGCAGGCCTTATTCCTAGCGGTAAAAACCCCGATACCGGTCTGGTTGAAATTGTTGAACATGCACACCATCCCTTTTTTATAGGAGTACAATACCATCCCGAACTGAAAAGTACGGTAGAGAGTCCGGCTCCACTCTTTGTTCATTTTGTTAAGGCAGCCAAAGAGTATTCCGAAAAACAACATTCCGGTAAAGGCTCAGTTGTTGAGTCAGAATTGATTTGAGACGGTAGTTGATCTTCTTCGTACGAGCGGTACAAGTTACCTAATATGCTTATTCGATGGCCTGTTTCTGAGTGGTTTCCACATAGAAACAGGCCTTTTCACATGAAATCCTTCGTGTGAAATACCTACCTTTGCCGCTCAATTAAAAGAAATGAATTTTGATAAAAATACGGTCATCGGTTTTGTGATTCTTATGGTGCTTCTATTCGGGTATATCTTTTTTACCCAGCAGCAGCAAGCAACCTTAATGAAAGAAAAACAACGAGTTGCAGATTCTGTAGCTCGTGTAGAACAGCTCAAAAAGAAGGTTCAGGATACGGTAGCATTGCAGCAACCGGCAATAACCAAGGACACTGTTTTGCAGTCCGTACTACCCGGTTCTTTTACGGTCAATACTTCTGTGCCGGAACAACTTACAATTGTTGAAAACGATTTGATGAAAGTAACCTTTACCAACAAGGGAGGTTATCCTAAATCGGTGGAATTAAAGAATTACAAACGTTATGATGGGAAACCTGTTGTTTTAGGAGGCGAAGGACACCAATTGGTTTATTCCATTAACACCGGCGACAATCAATCTGCACGCACATCACAACTCAATTTCAATGTTGGTGCTGTTTTGTCGGAAGGGGATCTTCAAACTATAACTTATTCTTTGTCTGACAGTGCAGGCAGACTTGTTGAACACCGTTACAAGATCAGGAAAAATGATTACTTGATTGAGTGGGATGTGAAGTTTGCCGGAGCTGATCGTTTGCTTACCCAGGGAATTTTGAATTTGAATTGGGATATCGTTACGCACAAGCAGGAAAAAGATCTGAAATACGAAAAAGGACAAAGTAACATCGGGTATCAGGAAGACGGTAATTATGATTTTTCGGCTGCCGGTAACGGAGATGATATCAAGTTGGGTGATAAAACCCAATGGATTGGTGTTAAACAGCAGTTTTTCAATACGAGTATGATTGCCGGAAGTACATATGCTGCTGCTGAAACAGCCTGGACGGTTCCTGAATCAGATTCTGTGAATCATGTGATGGAAGTGAAAAGCACATTGAAATTTTCTTTAACCGGACTGCGTGAGGCTACCATACCGCTTAAACTGTACTATGGACCTAACGACTATCATACGTTAAAACGTTACAATCTAGGTCTTGAAAATCATGTACAACTTGGTTATGGGATTTTTGCATTCGTAAAATACATCAACCGTTTTGTCATAATGCCTGTGTTTGATTTCTTTCACCAGCATCTGGCCAGTATAGGTATCGTTATTTTGTTGCTCACATTTTTTATTCGTTTGGTAATTTCTCCTTTGACCTATTCCAGTTATCTGAGCGGGGCTAAAATGAAAGTACTGAAGCCTGAAATTGAGGAGTTGAAGAAGAAGTACGGTTCCGATCAGCAGGCTATGAGTATGGAACAAATGAAATTGTTCAAGCAGGCCGGTGTAAATCCTTTGGGAGGATGCATTCCAGCCTTGTTGCAAATTCCCATCTTTTTTGCCTTGTACAGTTTCTTTAATGCCAACATCGATCTGAGAGGTGAATCATTCTTGTGGGCTTCTAATTTGGCCTCGTATGATTCCATTGCTCAGTTACCATTTTCCATACCCGGTTATGGTGATCATGTCAGTTTATTTACTTTAACTGCCACACTAACGAGTTTACTGATTTCTATCTATAACACCCAGATGACGCCTCAGCAGGATAATCCGGTGTTTAAATACATGATCTATTTTTTCCCGATCATGCTCTTGTTTATCTTCAACAGTTTACCATCCGCATTAACGTGGTACTACACCGTTTCCAATATTGTGACTCTTGTTTTGCAGTTCGTTATTCAAAAATTCATCATCAACGAAGAGAAAATTCATGCTAAGATTCAGGAGAACAAAAAAAAGCCTGTAACCAAATCAAAATGGCAGGAAAAGATGGAGCAAATGCAACAGTCCAATCAGCGACTTCAGGATCTTCAAAAGAAGACAGGACCTAAGAAATAAAATTTAACAGAAATCAAGCAGCCCGACCATTGTGGTCGGGCTTTTTTTATGATTTCATTACAAAGGCCCTTCTTTAAATTCTCTATCTTTATTGCAAAGGAAAAATTATAATCAATGAGACCACTGCTTTTGCATTTTATTTCTGTTTTTTTAGTGACTGTTTCAACATCAGTAAGCAGTGCTCAGAAAATCTACAATGAAGGCTTTGTAAATTATGCGGTAGTTGTTTCGCAGGGGAAAGAGGAATCTAAGGCTGCGGATTTGCTGGAGGGGGCTACACAAAGAATTTATTTTAAAGGAGCACAGTCAAGATCTGAAATTACCAGCATTTTGGGAACAACCATTACGTTGCATGATAATAAAAGTGGCAATGCGGTTGTTTTAAATGAGTATGGTGATCAGAAAATCTTAATCCGGATGAAGAAAGTTGATTTTGAAGAAAAGAACAATAAATACGAAGGGATTCAATACGAATTCCGTAACGAAACCAAAACCATTTTGGGATATATATGTAAACTCGCTATCGGAAAATTGAAAGACGGCACAAGTTTTAAAGTATATTATTCGACTGATTTCACCTTTCAAAGTAAGGATTATGGTTTTCAGTTCCGTGATTTGCCCGGAATTCCAATGGAATACGAGTCGGAATTCGGAAAGTTGAAAGTTACCTATGTTGCCGATCGAATCAATTTTGATCAGGTAGCAGCAGTGTTGTTTGATATTCCCAAAAGCGGCTATCGTGAAATGACGTATGAAGAAGTGAAAAAAACACAAATGAAAAATTAAAAAAAAGCCTTCCAAACGGAAGGCTTTTTTTTAATATCCTTTTTGAGGTACCCTCAACTTGTGGATGAATGATTTGTTTTTGTAAGGGACAACATAGATGGTATTCCCTTTCTGGTAGCGGATGGTATTCGAGATGGTTAATTCTCCTCTTTTATTGTTGGACAAACTAAGCCCTCCTTTGAAATGAAACCCATTGTGTAAAGACAACGGTTTGTTACGTAAGTCAAAAGTGGTAACCGTTGCTTTCTTCGCATCTTTTCTCTTTCCGCCTGAACTGAAAGACGCTGAAAATGCCATTTCTACAAAAACGAAGCAGACCAACACCAGGCCGGCATTTCGAATGATTTGTGTCCAATTTCTGTGTTTAAAGTTCATGGTGAACAAATTTAAGAATGAACGAATACTTGTCTTTTACCGATCATCACATATTTACCAGTATATTAACGCATGTTGATAACTAATTGTTACATCTGATACCCTTTTTTTTGAAAATAAACGGTAAATTGTATAAACCTCTAACCTTATGTCACAAAATCCATTCCGTGAAGAAAAAGATGAAATGAATGAATTGCTCAGGCAGTTCGATAATTTGAAGAACGGCAGATCCCATTCCTTCCTGGAAGAAGAGAGTTTTGAACGAATCATCAACTATTTTGATGAAAATGAAGATTTGAATCAGGCCATGGAGGCTGCTGAAATAGGAATTGAAATTTATCCTTATTCCTCCTTGTTACTTATTAAAAAGGCCGATTTGCTGTTAGCACAACGAAAGTACCAGGAGGCACTTTGGATACTTGAGAAAGCAGAACTGCTGGATAGCAATGATATCAATCTTTTTATTTTGAAAACAGATGCCTATCTGGCTTTGGATCAGCAAACAAAAGCAATCGAATTGCTGGAGGAAGCCTTAACACTCTTTAAAAACGAGGAGCGAATTGAATTGTTGTTTGAACTGGCAGATGTTTACGACGATTATGAAGAGTTTGAGAAAGTATTTGATTGCTTGAAATTAATACTCGAAGAAGAACCTTTAAACGAAGAAGCACTCTATAAAATTTGTTTTTGGACTGATTTTACAGGGCGGAATGAAGAGTCTATCCGACTTCACTTGAAAATTCTGGATGAACATCCGTTCAGCGAACTGGCTTGGTTTAATCTTGGCGCGGCCTATCAGGGGTTAAAACTATATGAAAAAGCCATTGATGCCTACATGTACAGCACAGCTATTGATGAGAAATTTGATTACGCCTACAGAAACATGGGTGATGCTTACATCCGTATGCGTAAATACAAAGACGCCATTGAAATGCTGGAAAAGGTTCTGGAATTGAGTCGGCCTGAAGAGGTTATTCATGAAGCGATCGGCTATTGTTACGACAAACTTGCACAATATGCACAAGCTCGTTTTCATTACCGCAAAGCCTCACATTTGAATCCTGAAGACAGTAGGGTGTATTATAAAATAGCAGTAACCTACTTAAATGAGGGGCATTATGAAAAAGCGATTAAATCCCTCACACAGGCATTGAAAATAAACAGAATGCATCCGGATTATAATTTAATCATGGGAATGGCGCTGAAAGAATTGGGTAATTACAGTGAGGCGTTGGAGTATTTTTCAACTGTTGTCAAGGTGAAGCCCAAAAATATTAAAGGCTGGAGTGCCATGATTGAATGTTTGTTGCGATCCGAATCATTTGAAGAGGCCGAAAAAGTGACTGATGCAGGGTTTGAAGCAACCGGAGGCAAACCTGTTTTCATCTTTTACAAAGCAGCAGCTTTATTTTCTGCCGGAAAATTCAAACAAGCCCTTCTGGCGCTGGAACAGGCATTAGGGCAAGCACCCCGACAGTTCAAGAAGTTTTTAGAACTGGTACCTGTTGGATTGCAACATCCTCAGATTGTTGATTTACTGGCCCGATACAAAAAGACCAAAAACAACTAAATTGTGCTTATGCAATGATATTCAGCGATTAAATTGTGGCATTCTTTCCAGCTTTAGTACTTTTGCGCAGAAACAAATGAAAGGCAGATGAATTTTAATTTGACGCAAATGCCCAATCGGCTCGAAAAACCCAGAACCAGTGGAATTACCATGGTAATGGATAAAGGGTTAAGTCTTGCTGATGCCAAGAATTTTCTAACGATAGCTCAATGTCATGTTGATATTATCAAATTGGGATTTGGCACTTCATATGTTACGCCCAATTTGCGCGAAAAGATTGAATTGTACAAAAACTGCAATATTCCTGTTTATTTTGGAGGTACATTATTTGAAGCGTTTGTAATCAGAAATCAATTTGATGATTACATTTCGGTTTGCAAAGATTTTGAAATCGATTACATTGAAGTAAGTGACGGATCCATTACAATACCGCATACAGAAAAATGCGGGTACATTGAAAAATTAACGCAATACGGCACAGTACTGAGTGAAGTAGGAAGCAAAGATGCTACTCATATTATCCCTCCCTATAAATGGATCGAACTGATGCGTGATGAGTTAAACGCAGGGTCTACTTATGTCATTGCAGAAGCAAGAGAAGCGGGTAATGTTGGAATTTACAGGGGTAGCGGAGAGGTTCGTGAAGGCCTGGTACAAGAAATCCTTACACAAATACCATCAGAGAAAATCATTTGGGAAGCACCGCAAAAAGCACAACAACTGTACTTTATTGAATTGATCGGATGCAATGTCAATTTGGGTAACATTGCTCCTTCGGAAGTGATTCCGCTTGAAGCGATGCGGATTGGCTTGCGTGGCGATACCTTTCACTTTTTTTTAGATAAGTAAGTCGTTTTACGGGTTATGAAACAATATGGATTAATAGGGTACCCGCTTAGCCATTCATTTTCGAAGCGTTTTTTTTCAGAAAAATTTGAAAAGGAAGGTTTGTTGGATTGTTCCTATGAACTTTTCCCGATTCCTACAATTGATCAGTTACCCGAATTATTGGAATCTACAACCGATCTAAAAGGGCTCAACGTCACAATCCCCTATAAGGAAGCCGTCTTACAATTTCTGGATGTCCCCAACTCAACGGTCCTTGAAACAGGAGCCTGCAACTGCATCCGAATCGAAGCCGGAACCTTGTACGGGTATAATACCGATGTAATCGGATTTGAACAATCATTGCATCCGCTTTTGCAACCGCATCATAAAAGTGCATTAATACTTGGAACAGGCGGAGCTGCTAAAGCTGTAGCCTGGGTGTTCAAGAAAAGAAAGATTCCGTTTCAATATGTTTCTCGTACACGATCTGCCAATACCATTGCTTATGAAGATCTGAACAAGGAACGCTTTCGGCAATATCAGATCGTTGTGAATACCACACCTTTAGGTATGCAACCATTTATTGAGGACAAGCCTTCCATTCCTTACCAATGGGTGGATGCTTCTTATTTGTTTTATGACTTGATTTATAATCCGGCCGAAACCCTTTTTCTGAAAGAAGCTTTACTGCGTGGCGCCATTGCCAAAAATGGATTAGAGATGTTGGAGATTCAGGCTCTTGAAAGTTGGAAATGCTGGAATCAAACTTTGTAACCAATTGCTGTTACTTTCTAAAGTTGAATTCACTTCTCATTGGATTTCCGTCAGATTTAATTTTTCTATTACATCCGGAGGAATTCTGGTGATTTTCTTTAAATCGTAATTGTAGCAAATCATTTCTGTTTGTGCAGCGACGGCAAGAAGGTATTGATCGTTTTGATGGAATTCAACTTTGTAAAAAAGTACAAAACCTGCATTCGAACTTTTTTGGGGCGCTATCGAAATTTTGAGTGGTGTTCCGTAGAAAAGTTCTTTTTTGAATTGTATGGCAACATGGGTCATAATTAATCCGGTGCCTCCGCAATTCAGTTCACTAAAACCATAGCTGTGTAAATATTGCATTCTCGCTTCGTGCAGGATGGATAGTATGGCATCATTACCAACATGATTCCCATAATTGATATCCTGAATGCGAACCGGTATCTCAGTTGAAAAAGGAAACGTATCAGGAAGAAGTATTTTAAAGTTCATGTTTGGTGTTTAAATAAAAAATGGAACGATGTCTTTTTCTCCGGAGGGAGAGGGGCTGCTACGATAATGTATTTAAAAACGCAATCATTTTTGAAAACGCTTTTTTTCGATGACTGAAATGATTTTTTTCTTCCATAGTCATCTCGGCGAAACTGCGGCTCTGGCCTTCAGGTAAAAAAACAGGATCGTATCCAAATCCGTTTTCGCCTTTGAGTGAAGTGGCAATACTTCCTTCGCAAGTTCCTACAAATTGAAATTCCTTTCCATTTAAAATGAGTGTGATGACTGTTTTAAAGCGTGCGGCTCTGTCTTTGGTGTCGGATAGTAAGCCTAAAAGTTTCTGTATGTTATGAAGGTCGTTTCGTTCGTCGCCTGCAAAGCGGGCGCTTAAGGCTCCGGGTTGTCCATCTAAACTAGTTACTTCAAGTCCGGTATCTTCTGCAAAGCAATTCTTATGCAATGTTTCAAAAAGTTGTACGGCTTTGTGTCTTGAGTTTTCTTCCAGTGTGAAATAAGGTTCTTCTATTTCGTTGTCAAAACCCGCAGCTTTCATTGTCGAAATCGAAAAGCCGGGTGGAACCATTTTTTGGATTTCGGCAACTTTATTCAAATTGGATGTGGCAAAGATGAGTTCCCGGTTCATATTAAATTTCAAAGAGTTGTTTTAATCCTTTCCATAATTGTTGTTTGATCGATTGGTTGTTTCGGATCTGACTCAGCGAATCGGTTGACAAAAACTGATAGGCATTTTGTTTTGAGATGGTATAGTCAGGCACTTGAAAAAGTTTTCGTTCCGGTGTCAGACCGGAAGCAATCACAATAACAGGTTTAATTTGTTCCTGCAACTGACTTGGATCAAGTGGTTCTTTATTGATGTTTAATAGTGCAATATCATCCAGGTTTCGTTTGCAGGCATTTAAAATCTGGGTTAAAAATTGAAAATCCTCATCGCTTAAAAAAGGGTAATCCGCTTCATCCACGACCCAAAGTATTTTTTGATTGAATTTGCCCTTCAGGTGCAGTTCGGACGGCGATTGTTTTGAAGCATTGAATTCAGAATCAATCGTTACAATCGAATCTTTGTACAGCTCATTGATTTGTTTGGGGCTCAGATCGACGTTGTTTAAATCCATTTTGTGAATGATTCTTTGAATGAAACCCTTCTTTTTTTGTTTCTTTGCAAAAATAACCAAGAAATGATGGCAACAATTGACATAAAGGTTACAAAAGCTGAAAAAAGTAAACTGAGCGAGTTAAACCTTGATAATCTGCCCTTTGGTAAGAATTTTACCGATCATATGTTGGAGGCCGATTATGTAAACGGAGAATGGACCAATGTAGCGATCAAACCCTATCAGCCACTTTTGATATCACCCGCTAACGCTGCCATTCATTACGGTCAGAGTATTTTTGAGGGAATCAAGGCCTACAAACATCCTGATGGGCACGCGTATATTTTCAGACCCTACGACAATTATAAACGGTTCAATGCTTCGGCTGAACGAATGCAAATGCCTCCTGTTCCTGAAGATATCTTTATTGAAGGAATGCGTCAACTGATTGCTTTGGATCAAAACTGGATACCCAATAAGCCGGATCATTCTTTGTACATACGTCCGTTCATGTTTGCCAGTGACGATGTAATTGGTGTCAAACCCAGTGATCATTACAAGTTTATGATTATTCTTTGTCCTACCGGACCTTACTACGCTGCTCCCATGCGTATTTATGTGGAAGAGCATTATGTAAGAGCTGTACCCGGAGGGATTGGATATGCGAAGGCGGCAGGAAATTACGGTGCTGCAATGCATCCAACAGCCGAAGCAAAACGGAAAGGATATGATCAGGTTCTTTGGATGGATGCTATCGAACATAAATATGTTCAGGAGTGCGGAACCATGAATGTCTTTTTTGTGCTCGGTGACAAAGTCGTTACTCCCGATTTGAAAGAGGGTACAATCCTGGCCGGCGTCACTCGTGACAGTGTGATAAACATACTCGCCGAAATGGGATTGACGGTAGAAGAACGTCCCGTAAGTATCGATGAATTACTGGAGGCTTATCATGCCGGAAAATTACGTGAAGCATTTGGAACTGGAACAGCTGCTACCATTTCACTCATACAGGAATTGCGTTACAAGGATGAGGTGTTAAAATTCAATGTGGATCAAACACCTGTTTCATCCGAAATCAAGCGGAAAATGTCGGCTATACGCGAAGGCTCCGAGCCCGATCGTCATCAATGGCTTTTCCGTATTTAACTACATTTCATACGCTGCAGGCATTTTTTCAGAGTTGGAACCGGGAAGTGTTACCTTTTATCGGATCAATGTCACAATTCCTTTTATCGGGACCAGTAGTCCGTTGCTGCAAACCAACTCCACACTGTAACTATACACACCTTCCGGCTGTTGAATGCCTTTAAACGTGCCGTCCCATCCATAAGAAGGGTCGTTAATTTTTACGCCGCCTTTTTCAAACAGCAGTGTGCCCCATCTGTTGAATATTCTGAAGGATCTGATTTCTTGTATTCCCTGGCCTTTGATGTAGAAACGTTCATTCAGGCGATCTCCGTTGGGAGTAAAGGCGTTAGGTATGAACAAATTGCCCTGGTCGCAAATTACAGTCACTTTAATAGTAGAAAGGGACGTGCATCCGGCAATGTTTTTTACTTCAAGTGTATAGTTTGTACTGTTGAACGGACTGGCAATGGGGTTTCGGCAGTTGGTACAGGAAAGAGCATAAGGAGGGGTCCATTTCAAACTTTTTACATCCGGCGAAATGAAAGGATTGAAGCGAATACTGCTACCGGTTCGTATTGTTGTGTCGTTTCCAATTGCAACAACAGGGTATTGATAGACAACAATTCGTATACGTCCAGAATCCTGAAAACAATTCAGACTGTCGGAGCCAATTACGGTGTACGTGATGGTCGAGTCGGGTTTTGAAATTGGATTAGAGATCCGATTGTTCGATAATCCATTTGCCGGTTTCCATTCATAGAGTTCGGCACCTGTAGCTTTTAATGGATACTCATCGCCCAGGCATAACGTGTCCCCATTGTTAACTTTAATATTGAACGGCTTTTTAACGCGTATCTTGATGGAATCATTGTTAACACATCCAAAGGCAGATACTGCTTTTAATTTATACTGGATATCCTCTCTTACGGATGCATTTGGATTGGGGCAGTTGGTGCAGCTTAAATACGTTGAAGGCGACCATGAGTAGGTTGTTGCACCTGTAGGCTGCAGTGTGATAGTATTTCCCAAACAAATAGTCGTGTCGTTGCCTGCATTTACATTTGGGGCACCATGGACTGTGATGGTTTTAAAACTGCTGTCTTTACATCCGGAACTGTTCGTTGCAAAAACAATTGCTCCAAATTGTTGTGGTTGAGTTTTAAGAAGGGGAGGCAGTACACGCATATTGTAAATGTCCTGATCAACTTTCCATAGCCAAGCAATGGTTGATGTGTCCGGATTGAGATGTTGAACACTCAAACGAATGGTTGCAGGGTTGCAATAACTTGTGTCACCTGACATTTGGATTTTGGGTGATGGGATGACCTGAATCAACCGGTTTTTGATTTTTGTATTACTGCAGTTGTTTTGTGTGTTTACCTTGAGTTGTACCGTATAGCTACCCGGCTTGTTATATAAGTGTGCCGGATTGGATAAGGAAGAGCCGGATCCATCTCCAAAATCCCAGGTGTATGATGTGATTATATCACTTGCAAAAGTTGAATCAACAAATTGAACCATTGCACTATCGCAAATCAGGGTTTTGTCTGCGCCAAAATTTGGATTGGATCCCAGCGATTTTATGGTGTCGTTTCCAAGAATAAAGCCTGTGCATCCGATTCGATCCTGAATGATGATTTTAGGAACAAAATAACCCGCGTTGTAGGCATGTGAATAGGAGGAGTCATTGGAATTTACAATGGTACCGTCTCCCAGGTCCCAGGTATAATTCAGTGGCAGATCCGTTTTTGTTTTAAGTGAAACTTGCAAGGGCGCGCACCCGATTGCAGGCGTATAAGAGATAGATCCCGTATCACGCCCCAACCGGAGTCGTTTAGTAACCGAGTCTTTACATCCTCCCGGTGACTCGCTGATCAGTTTCACATCATAGATTCCGGGAGTGTTATAGTGGTATACAGGGTTTAAAGATGGAAATACCGTTCCGTCGCCAAAGGACCAGGTGTGTTTGTTTGAAAATTGACTGTTGTTTGTAAAATGAACTTCCCAGGGTTTACAGATACTTGCACTGTCAGGAACAGAAAAAGAAGCCACAGGTTTGTTGATTTTTACACGCAATGTTGAAGAGTCAATACAGCCAAAGGGTTCAGTAGCTGTCAGTTGAACGGTGTATATGCCTTCGCTTAAATAAGCATAGGAAGCATTTCTTGATGTTAGAGAAACCCCGTTTCCCATTTTCCAGGTGAACGTCGTTAAGTTACTATTGCCCGTTGTTTGGTTGGAAAAGTTCATGACCGCACCCGGACAGGAGAGGCTGTCGGCAACGATTCTTGCTTTTGTGTTAAAGACGGAAACCGGATACCGGTAGGTAGATGAGTCGACGCAGCCCTTTGAATCCGTTACGGTCTGCCTGATCGTATAAATCCCGGGCGCAGTATAAGGATAATCAATGACTGCGTCTGCTGAAATGAATTGTACACCATTGCCCATATTCCATTGAGTTTGAGTTATGGGATGGGTGCCATCTGAGAATGAAGTATTTTGAATCCGAAGCGGTTTTTTCAAACAAAATGCTGAATCAGATAACTGAAAGCCTGCTGTTGCTCCCCAGATGCGGATGAAATCATTCTTCGTAACAGAATCGGTACAATTATTGATATCTGTGATAACCAATTTGACATCATAAATACCCGATTGATTAAAGGGATATACAATACTGTCATTGGACTGCAAAAATCCACTTCCGAAGTTCCATTCATATTTCAGAATGTTTTCTTTTTTATTTGGAATCGCAATAAACAAAATCGAATCATTTTTACAGACCTCCGTTTTGTTGGATTTGATTTCGGGTTGTTCTTTGAATAACAGTACTCTTTGTGATGTTTTGTAAGAACAATTCCCGTTACTGGCAGTAAGTACGATGTTGTAATTGCCCAATGTAGGATAGGTGTGTTCCGGATTTTGCAAACCGGAACTGGTCCCGTCGCCAAAGTTCCATTGAAACGAGTTGGCCTCAATGGATTCGTCTTTGAAGAGGACTTTTAATTTATTGTTTGCGCAATCTACTTTATAAGAAAATCTTGCAATGGGGGGAAGCAGTTTAATAAATTGAAAAGAAGAATCGGCGCATTTGTTATTGAAAGCCGTGAGTTTGACTCTGATTGTTCCTGTATCGTTGATTGCATATGAAGGATTTTTCTGGTCCGAGAAGATGATTGATTTATACTCCCAATTCCATTCATTTGGATTTCCGGTTGAAAGATCCTGAAATTGTAGCGGTTCCATAGCGCAGGCGGTAGATTTATTGATCGTAAAGGAAGCGGTGGGTTTTGTGCCGGCACGAACTGCATTTGTTAGAAGGATGGAATCAAGACAACCTTGTGTAGTTTGAATTTTTAGTTTAATCGTATAAGTTCCGGAATCGTATGTGTTGAACGTATTTCGAGTGAATGATTTTATACCATTTCCAAGATCCCATTCCCAGCTTTGAATCGAATCTAATGAAGTGGAATTCGCGAAGAATTGCACGGATAAAGGAGCGCAACCACCGTTTGGAACAATCAAGGGGTTTAAGACCGGAGGAGCAATTCGGACAACTGATCTTTTTATGATTGTGTCAGAACAGCCGTTCGCGTTGGTCACAATTAATCGTACAGTGTAATCGCCATTGTTAAGATAGGTGTGCTGCGGATTGGGGTTGTTGGAGCTCGATCCATCACCAAAGTCCCAGTTCCAGGAAACGGCACCTGTAGTCACTTCCTGGAATTGAACCGAGTGAGGTGCTTTGCAGGATGCCGCATTGAGAACTCTGAAATTTGATCTCGGTTTTGGATGAATTATGATGTCTTTTACAACCGAATCTTTGCAGTCTCTGTAAGTATTAACCATTTTTACGGAAAAAGTACCTGTCGATGTGTAGCTTTTCAGGAAACTGTTTAATGAGGATGTGGTCCCATCACCTAAATTCCAGCGTGTTGTTGTTGCGTTTTGCGTTGAGGTATTGGACAGTTGAATCGTTTCTGTTGCACAAGCCTGATCCGGTACGTTGAACTGCGTTTGTATGTTTCTCAATAAAATCACATTCGTCCTACGAATTGTATCAAAACAGCCCAGACTGCTTTTGGCAACTAGTTGTACCGTATATGGACCCACGCCTGTATAGGTATGGGATGGTGCAAAACCAAAAGTGTTGCTCCCATCGCCCCAGATCCATTGGTACGACATTGTGCCAACGCCTGATGATAGGTTTCGAAAAGTAAAGGTTTCGGGAGGCTTGCAATTCAAGGGGACGCTAACTGAAAAGTCAGGCTTTACACCTGTATTCACCTGAATGAATCCCGATTTTGTTAAAGATCTTGTGCATCCGGCTGTGTTCGTAACAGTCAAATTCACGGTGTAAGTACCAGGATTCGCATACTTGTGTGTTGGATTCGAACTGTTGTATACGGTGCCTTCACCCATCGACCATTCCTGCGACGCTATTGAACCGGTTCCCGGGAGTGTATTGTTATTGAATTTTACACGCAGAGGGGCGCATCCGTTAGAAACATCGACGCTGAAATCTGGAGTTGGGGGGGCATAAACGGTGATATAATTCGTTTTTTTTACCGTATTTGTCCCATTCGTATTGGCAACCGTAAGTTGAATTGTATAGGTTCCGGGAGTGTTATAAATAACAGACGGATTTTTTTGAGAAGATGTTGATCCGTTGCCAAGATCCCATTTCCAGCTGGTTGCGCTTGTGGATTGATCTGTAAAATTGACGATCAATGGGTTGCATCCCGATACTGCGGAAGCAGAAAATTCTGCCTTGGGGGCTTGAGCCATAAGAAGACTCTTCGTTCCCAGTAGAAAAAACAAAAAAAAGAACTTTCTCAAGCGAGAGGTATTTTTGAAGGCGGTCATTGCAGGAATAAGAAGTAGTTTTTCTTATTGTAAAGCTACAATTTATACTAGTACGTTACTTCGTTCCTGAATAAAGTAGGGAAGGAGTTCTTTTTTGAAATAAAAATCAGAAAATTAAGTAAAGTTTTTGTATGTTCAATTTTACCTCTTACCTTTGCCGTCCGAAAAATAAAAGGTAACGAATGCCTACAATTCAACAATTAGTAAGAAAAGGAAGAGAAATCATCAGGGCAAAAAGTAAATCCCGTGCGTTGGATAGCTGCCCGTTCCGCAGAGGAGTTTGTACACGTGTTTACACTACAACTCCTAAAAAGCCCAACTCGGCATTGCGTAAAGTTGCAAAAGTACGTTTGACCAATAAAGTTGAGGTTATTGCCTACATTCCGGGTGAAGGACACAATTTGCAAGAGCACTCCATTGTTTTGGTGCGTGGTGGTCGTGTAAAAGATTTACCGGGTGTACGTTATCATATTGTTCGTGGTTCACTTGATACTGCAGGTGTGAAAGACCGCAAACAAAGCCGTTCTAAATACGGAACCAAGAAAGAGAAAGCTAAAAAATAATTTGAATTCGAAATTTTTGAAATACAATGAGGAAGTCAAAACCTAAAAAAATTGCCCTTGCTCCAGATCCGGTTTACAGTGATGTACTGGTAACTCGTTTCGTTAACAACTTAATGTGGCAAGGTAAAAAAAGCATCGCATACACTATTTTCTACGATGCACTGGCAAAAGTTAACAAGCAAACAGGCGAGGACGGATATGAAATCTGGAAGAAAGCTGTGGCAAATGTAACACCTGCTGTTGAGGTTCGCAGTCGTCGTATTGGTGGTGCCACTTTTCAAATTCCATCTGAAGTTCGTCAGGAACGCAAGTTGTCCCTCAGTATGAAATGGATCATTCGCTACAGCCGTGAAAGAAACGGAAGGAGCATGGCCGACAAGTTAGCCAATGAGCTAGTAGCAGCCAGCAAAGGTGAAGGCGGTGCTTTCAAAAAGAAAGAAGATACACACCGTATGGCCGAGGCAAACAAAGCTTTTGCGCATTTCAGAGCATAAAACACATCTTTTTCAATAATGAAAATCCCTCTTTATGAGGGATTTTTTTATTTAACCCCGTTAAGTGAATAAACAATCGAAAAATTCCTACCTTTGCGCCGCCTAAATCAATGATCAAAGAGGTTGTTTTCTATTGTGATTGAAGGTTGATCTATTGAACGGCACTTTATGAGAGTAGAAATATACATATCAACTTCAGCGTTCGCCTCAGGCAGAGTATAGCCCGTGTATTAGTTGATAAAATTCCCTTTTTCCGGAGTACTATTTTTCAGATTCAATCTCTATACAACCTTTAAACAGATAAATTTCAAATTAAAAACGTCATGGCAGACTTAAGATTTCAAAGAAACTTTGGTATTGCGGCACATATTGATGCCGGTAAAACTACCACCACAGAGCGTATCCTTCGCTACACCGGTATGATTCACCGTATTGGTGAAGTACACGACGGTGCTGCTACAACCGACTGGATGGAGCAGGAAAAGGAAAGAGGTATTACCATTACTTCTGCAGCCGTAAGCTGTAACTGGAATTTCCCTACTGTTAAAGGTGTTGCAACTTCCGATACCAAGAAATACGCTTTCAATATCATCGATACGCCCGGTCACGTAGACTTTACTGTTGAAGTAGAGCGTTCCATGCGTGTACTGGATGGTCTGATTGCTCTTTTTAGCGCTGTTGATGGCGTTGAACCTCAATCTGAAACTGTATGGCGTCAGGCAAATCGTTACAATGTTCCTCGTATCGGATTCGTAAATAAAATGGACCGTAGCGGTGCCGACTTCCTCAATGTTGTAAAGCAGGTACGTGAAATGCTTGGATCCAAAGCCGTTCCTTTGCAATTGCCAATTGGTGCAGAAGATAACTTTAAAGGTGTGGTTGATTTGATCAAAATGAAGGGCATTATCTGGCATATGGAAACAGAGGGAATGACGTTTGACGAAATCGATATTCCTGCCGATATGCTGGAAGAAGCCAAAGATTGGCGCGCTCAGCTGGTTGAAGCCGTTGCAGAATATGATGATAACCTGATGGAGAAATTCTTCGATAATCCTGACAGCATTACAGAAGAAGAAATTCATGAGGCGATCCGTAAGGCTACGATTGATCTTTCCATCGTTCCCATGATGTGCGGTTCTTCTTTTAAAAACAAAGGGGTGCAAACAGCTTTAGATGCGGTTTGTCGTTACCTTCCTTCTCCTGTTGATATCGAAGCAATCAAAGGAACTGATCCCGATAACGGCGCTGAATTAGTTCGTAAACCCGATGCTAAAGAACCCTTCGCAGCGTTGGCGTTTAAAATTATGACCGATCCATTCGTTGGCCGTTTGGCGTTCTTCCGTTGTTACAGCGGTCATTTGGATGCAGGTTCGTATGTGTTGAACGTAAGAAGCGGAAAGAAAGAGCGTATCAGCCGTATCATGAAAATGTTTGCCAACAAACAAAATCCGATCGATTTTATTGAGGCAGGTGATATTGGAGCAGCAGTTGGGTTCAAGGAAATTAAAACCGGAGATACTCTTTGTGATGAAAACCATCCAATTGTTCTCGAGAACATGTTCATTCCTGAGCCTGTAATCTCTTTGGCGGTAGAACCTAAAGCTCAGGCAGACGTAGATAAAATGGGTATGGCAATCGCTAAACTTGTAGAAGAAGATCCTACGTTGCGTGTTCGTACCGATGAAGAAACAGGTCAAACCGTTTTAAGTGGAATGGGAGAGCTGCATCTTGAGATCATCGTAGATCGTATGCGTCGTGAGTTTAAAGTGGAAGTAAATCAAGGTGCTCCAATGGTGGCTTACAAAGAAGCCTTTAAAGCAACTGTTGAGCATCGTGAAGTCTTGAAAAAACAATCCGGTGGTCGTGGTAAATTCGCTGATATCGTTTTTGAAATCGGACCTGCCGATGAAGAATGGCTCAAAGAAAATGCGGGTAAATCGTTCCAGTTCGTCAACGATCTGTTCGGTGGATCCATTCCTAAGGAATTTGTTCCTGCCATTACAAAAGGATTTGAAAATGCAATGACCAATGGTGTATTGGCAAACTATCCGATGGTGGATATGAAGATTCGCGTATTTGACGGAAGCTACCACGATGTGGATTCTGATGCGATGTCATTCGAATTGTGTGCGAAAAGCGGTTTCCGTGAAGCAGGACGCAAAGCGAAGCCAACGTTGCTGGAGCCCATTATGAAAGTGGAAGTCGTTACTCCTGATCAATACATGGGTGATGTTACAGGTGACTTGAACCGTCGTCGTGGTATGCTGGAAGGTATGGATACCAAAGGTAATGCTCAGGTGATTCGTGCGAAAGTACCTTTGAGTGAAATGTTCGGTTACGTAACGCAATTACGTTCCTTGTCATCAGGCCGTGCCACTTCAACCATGGAATTCAGTCACTATGCTCCTGCACCGAATAATATTGCAGAAGAAGTGATTGCAAAAGTAAAAGGAAAGGTGAGTGCTTAAACACTTGGATGAATAATAAGAATAAGCCCCGGTCTATCCGGGGTTTTCTTTTTTTAATAATTAATCATTCATTCAATCAAACCTTTACATTTCAAAACTAAATGAAATGAAGGTTGACTTATTGATTAAACATCTGATTCATTAAAGGACAATACTACATGCGGGATCGAAGTATTTACTTTTCGTAATCGAATCCCCGATGTGCTCAACATTCTTTTGGATGCATTGCAGCTGTCGCTTTCGGAATATTTATCGGATAGATATATAACTTCAGTTATTCCGGACTGGATGATGGCTTTAGCACACTCATTGCAAGGGAAGAGTACGGTATAGATTCTACAACCATGCAAATCCATTCCAATATTATTTAAGATTGCATTCAACTCTGCGTGACATACATACGGGTATTTCGTTTGTAAATAATCACCCTGTTTACCCCAGGGAAAACTATCGTCATCGCAACCCTGTGGTAAACCGTTATAGCCTGTTCCTACAATTTTGTTTTTG
>JBMLSG010000068.1:0-718 GCA_049240625.1 Lacibacter sp.
ACTACTTTGACAGAGTAGGGGTCACTGGTTCGAGTCCAGTGCAGTCCACATTTAGACTTGCAGGTAACGTTCAGGGCTTTGTGTCAGGTGTGGAAATTCTTTGCTTGTCCAGCCCGAAATGTCAGCCAATTTTTGTTTGAAGTTGAAGTTAATTGGTTTAGTTCAAATGTATTTTGTCAAGCTGGAACTAAAGTTGCACTGTGTTCTTCTGCCGATTGTAATTTCGTCCAGCCACACTTGCACAAAACCTCTTGTTGTAGGTAGGCCTTATGAGAATTGTCCTAATATTGGCGGATGAGACTGCACATAACTAAGAATTTGGGTTTCTAAATTTTGGTCTGTCATTGCTTTTTGGAAAATTAAGTTCACTACATCTTTTATATCTTTTGCAAATTGCTCTGCAGTAAATACAACTGAGTCCATTCCATTGTTGGTATAAGTTTCAAAATGACTATGTCCGTTTTTTTCATGTGCTAATAAAATTGACCTTGTCCTACCACCATTTAATATGCCTTGCTGGTCAGGAATAAATGAAAATGAATGAACAATACCACACCTTAAAATCACATACATCTGTGTCGGCAAGTCTTTGTCGCCACTTTGATAAGTGAAATCTTTATATAAAATATTTACTACTCCGAAATAATCTTCTACAAACTTAATATACTTGGGTCTTGTCGATTTCCCTGTTGTCATATTTGTAAGGTAGTCAATCATT
>JBMLSG010000068.1:728-32357 GCA_049240625.1 Lacibacter sp.
AAAAACCCAAGGGTCGCCTCTATGGCTTAATGAAATTATTTCGTCACAACGCTGATTAAAATAGTCTTTGATGTCTTTAAGTGTCATAATGATTAATTTGGATGTGGCTTAGCTACAACTTGTTTATCCTGCTACCTTTTCGCCCAAAAGGTAGATAGTAATACCTAAATTGGGGTGGTATTGTCTACCTTTTTCAATTGGGGAGGTAGTAGGTATTTTTTCATTTTTAAGTTTCAATCTTCCAAAAAAGCAACTGCTGTTTCCCGGTTGTTCAAGAAGAAAAGGATTGAAAAATGCCGGACTGTTGTGTGAAAGTATTTTCTTGTTGTTAAATAGATTAGTCATTGGGTGTTTACGGTCAGCAAATGTTTAGTATATGTGCCGAGGGCCACAAAATAATGAATTTTTAATTTCGATCACTTTTCGCCCCATAAAAATGAGATTCGCCTCTAAATTTGGCATGCATTTGCTTAACTTGTAACCTTGCAATTACAATTCTCAATACATCAATATATTCTACTTTAAATAAAGCAGCACTGTTTTGCAGAAAATGCTAAAGTATTTGCAATCCCAACTCGCTCCTACTGATTGAATGGGTATTAAATAAGTGAGCGTCAGCACATTTTCTTTTATCGTCCTTGTCCGTATAGCAGTGTCAGAAAAATACCCGCCATCTGGTAGTTGTTCTCTGGTCAGAATGATTATTTTCACTGGATCAAACTGCTTTACATCCTTATTACAACTGTCAACCCTTCGTTATGAACCGATTCCTGTTCTTATGGATCACACTTTCAATTCATGCATTTGGTGCCAATGGTCAAACTCCCAAGGGCTTTGGTTTTACCTTCTTTTGTAATGGTAAAGATTCTGTTCGGGTAGACAAAGTGATCAGTGAAAGTCCGGCAGCTAAAAGCGGTTTATTGCCCGGCGACCTGCTTCAGAAGATCAATGGTGTTTCGCTACTACACAAACCACAGGCAGATGTATCAAAACAGCTGGCAGATGCACCCGACCAGTCTTCCTTTACCTTTCTGCGATCCGGCAAGCCAAAACAGTTGGTTGTTACCAAAGCACCGGCTTATACATTCAACAGAATCTGTCTTACAGGCGACTGTATAAATGGAAAAGGTCTTGCAATTGGAAAACTGAGCAGTAACATGCTGGAAGGTACATTTGTAAACGGAGAGTTGATGGACGGCAGCTGGTATATCAATGGCACAGATGTAAACAATAAAGGACGATTGATCCGCAGGGGGAAGATTGCAACATATGGTGAACGGTTCAGCGGTTTTTTTATCGATCCCAATCTGAAGAACGGAGAAAGGTGGTATGAAGTGTCCAACCACGACTTCACGAAATACCAGTTTGCCGGAGGTACCCAATTCAATGGACATGTAAAATGCTATGCCGATCCGGATGGAAAAAAGATATTATGGAAAGGATCATTCAGCGATGGATCGCCTGTTAATATTTTCACTCAGTATGATCATGAGAAAGACCTGGAATGGTCCTACCTTTTGAGAAATGGGAATAAACTCTTGCATACCCTGTTACAACTCAGCACCGGTAAAATGCTTGGCGATAATCTGAATTATGACGAGCGGACTCACAGCTGGTCGGGCTTGTTTACTGTAGGTACATCAAGAGTGGTTTATCTTAGTAATATGACCAGTTATCAACAGATAGCCGAACAGTACAGATATGCGGTGCAAAGCACGCCCCCTTCAACGCCCACCAACTCAGGTTCTTCTAAACCTTCTTACTCATCTGGAGCTATTGTTTCTGAAGCAGAAGCCACAGCAGCCCGCATTCGTATGTATGAACGTATCAAAACAATAGATGGCGCTATGGAGCCTGATATAAGGAGTTGCAAGAAAGATGCCGCCTATGGTATCAACGTAATGCGCATGAGCGGTGCCTGCAGCAGAGTCTATAAATATTGTAACGAAATCGTGACGCTATGCAATGACTATCTTGCAAAATACGAATCAGCCACTCCCTACAATCATATTCAGGATATCAAAGCAAGGCGGGATGATGCCAACCGGGTTAAATCAGAAGTGAATCGCTAATCAAGAGTAGAACAGTTTAATTCGTTTCTGAATCTCTTGCCTTACTAAAATATGCAGCCATGCAAAAGATCAGGATTTACTGCAACACATCCCGGATTCTTGAAAACTCCTATTAACTGATCAACTTACCGGAGTTTGGCTACAGCTTCCTCCCAGGAAGATTTTCTGCTGGGGTGTAAAGCCAATACGCAGCCCCATATACCATCGGGGTGTGGGAACGAAATACTCAGATCACGGATTTTCTGTAGTTGCGCTGTTTGGTTATTGATTTTTGTTGCATCGTCTGTTTTTAAACGATAAACTTCATAACCGTGTTTTGCAAGAAAAGCACCCACTTTAAGGTCTTGTTCGGGAGTATGGAGCTCAATGTACATGGAAGGATGATTTGTATGTACTGATTCTTCCATTCCTTCAAGCGCTGCGCCTTCGGCGCCCTCAATGTCGATCTTGATAAAGTCAGGTAGTTTGAAGCCGTTTTTAACCAAATTGTCAATGGTGTTTACAGGGACCTTGATTTTTTTTAGGTTTTCCAGACCCAATTCCAGACTGCCGCCTTTTGTGTGTTCTCCCAGGGCAAATTCCATTGTGCCTACACTGTTGGAAATAGCCTCGGGCATGATGGAGATATTGGTCAGGTTGTTGTATTGTTTAACCAATTCGATTTCTTCAATATTATAATGCATCGGTTCACAAGCGTAAATCGTTCCTTCCTTACCTGCTAATTTTGAGAACAGTAAAGAATGAATACCTGTATTGGCACCCAGGTCGTAAACCGTATCTCCTTTTTTTATGAGTGCGATAAAAAGAAGTTGTGAGTCTCTTTCCCAATTTCCAAACATTGGAGAAAGGGCCGTGTATTTATTTAATCTGTAATAATGGCCTTTTAGATAGCCCGATAAAATGGGGGCCTTGAATCCTTTTCCCAGCAGTTGTTTTCCAATGTTTTTTATGATGCTCATTGCAATAGATTTATTTAGATAAAGATTAAGATCGTATAATAAGGTTCGTTTATGTTGGCTTAATAGTTGGTCTCGTAGTAAAGCAGTCTTGTTTGTTTAGTCGACGAATTCCTTTATGTCTGCAAAAAAAACAAATTCTTTTGAGTTTTAACGTTAGCAATTACAGCAGGAGTTCTTGTTTTGCGCGCACAAACTTAAGTCTTTTGGAATGCATTCAGCTAAAATAAAATTTACTTATTAATCTGAGAATCCGGTATTGTACGGAGTATTGTTTTCCAAGGGGCGGAAATTACATTCGTCTTGGTGCAGATGGCCGCCTTTTAGAGGGGAAAAGATAGTTGTGTCGAATGAAAGCCATTCATTTTATCATTCAATTCAATAGACCTGCTTACGCTTTACGGAAATTTCTTCATCGGTGGGAGAAGGTCTGTTCATGTTGCATAATCTTACAAAGGGCTCAGTTCACAATTTTCCAACAGTACCGGATAATCCGGTTTTCAATCCTCTTCTTTAACGTAATTTGCAGCCATGCAAGCATATCATGATTTACTGCAACACATTCTGGATCATGGAACACAAAAAACCGATCGCACCGGAACTGGTACCATCAGTGTTTTTGGCTATCAGATGCGCTTCGATCTCTCCAAGGGATTTCCATTGGTTACCACTAAAAAGGTGCATACGAAAAGCATCATCCATGAACTGCTTTGGTTCTTGAAGGGAGAAACCAATATCCACTACCTCAAGGAAAACGGAGTCAGTATCTGGGACGAATGGGCCAATGAAAATGGTGAATTGGGTCCGGTTTACGGCAAACAGTGGCGTAGCTGGGAAGGTGCAAATGGTGTGGTTGTTGATCAGGTAAAGGATCTGATACATCAAATTAAAACCAATCCCGATAGCCGTCGGTTGATCATCAGCGCCTGGAATGTAGCGGACCTCCCCAAAATGGCGCTCATGCCTTGTCATACATTATTTCAATTCTATGTAGCCGATGGAAAACTGAGCTGTCAGTTGTACCAGCGCAGTGCCGATGTTTTTTTGGGCGTTCCCTTTAATATTGCTTCTTATGCCTTGCTTACGCACATGATTGCTCAGGTGTGCGAACTGGAACCGGGTGATTTTGTTCACAGCTTTGGTGATGTGCACATTTACAACAACCACCTGGAACAAGTGAAACTGCAATTGTCGCGTGCTCCGTTTCCATTACCGGTGCTCCGCATCAACCCGGAAGTAAAGGACATCTTTGAATTTCGATACGAAGATTTTGTGCTTGAAAATTATCAATGCCATCCGGCCATCAAAGCACCGGTTGCCGTTTAAGACAGAGCCTCCATTGAATCACTGATTGTGGCGCTTGCTTACAACGTTTCACAAAGGTTTCGGTTAAAGGATTGCGTCTGGATCGTAAGAAATATCAGGAATTAGAAAGAACTTAAATTGTTGTTCATGACCATCTCGCTTATCGTTGCCGCTTCAACAAATAATGCCATCGGTAAAAACAATCAATTGCTCTGGCACTTGCCCACCGATTTGAAATTTTTTAAAAACACAACCTGGGCCATGCCGGTGATCATGGGCCGCAAAACATTTGAAGCCATCGGCAGTAAGCCTTTGCCCGGTCGTACCAATATCATCATCAGTCGCTCCCGGCAGCCCGAATCCTCTTTTTCCAATGTTTTGTTTGCTCTTTCTCTGGACGAGTCCATTCAACTGGCGCGTCAAACCAATGCAAAAGAAATTTTCATTGCCGGAGGGGCACAGATCTATGAACTGGCAATGCCTCTGGCGAATCGCATTTATATGACGCGGGTACATGCCCATTTTGATGCAGATGCTTATTTTCCTGAATACAATGTACAGGATTGGGATATTAAACAGAATACGGATTTTTTATCGGACGAAAAGCATGCCTATTCCTTTTCAATTCAATGCTGGGAAAAAAAGGAGCTGTAGCCATGTATTCTTCATTTCGTTTGGCTTTAAAGTATATCCGTTATTACATTACGGCTTCCAATGGAAAGGGGCATGGAATCCACTCTCCGTTTGTTTATCATTTTGTGCGTCATGTATTTCAAGATGTTTCTTTACGCCCGGATTGTAAAAAACTGGAAGCCTATCGAAAAGAGCTGCTTTTGGATGAAACCATCCTGACAGTTGATGATTTTGGTGCCGGTTCCGTTACCGGATTGAAAAAAGAAAGAAAGGTCAGGCATCTGGCTGCGTCATCTCTCAAGAGTCGCAAGTATGCACAATTGCTTTACCGTTTGGTACAGGTGTACCGGCCTTCCCATCTATTGGAACTGGGTACATCGTTGGGGCTGACAACCGCTTATCTGGCATTGGCAAATCCATCCCTCAGGATTACGACTCTTGAAGGATCCCCGGCTATTGCACAAAAAGCACAACAAACATTTGATCGCTTTTCATTGTCTCAAATTCAAGTGGTCGAAGGCAATTTTGACATCATATTGAATCCCGTAATACAGCAGATCAAGCAGTTGGACTGGGTGTACATTGACGGGAATCATCGTAAAGAACCTACGTTGAACTATTTTGAACAATTATTGAAAAACGCCACCCCGCAATCGGTGTTTATTTTTGATGACATCCATTGGAGCGCCGAAATGGAAGCGGCATGGGAGCAAATCAAAGCACATGAAGCGGTAAGACTAACGATTGATCTGTTTTTCATTGGAATCGTATTCTTCCGTTCCGAGCAAAAACAAAAGGAACATTTTACCATTCGATTCTGATAGACTGCTTAATTTGGCTTACTTTCGCACGTCTGCTAAAAGGACAATGAATCTATGGTTGTCGGAGTATTAAAAGAGCCCGCATTTGAAAACCGGGTGTCGCTTTTGCCCGAAGCGGTGAGCGCTTTGTTAAAGAAAAAAATCAACGTACTGGTCGAGCAGGGGAGTGGCGTCAACGCTTTCGCTTCCGATTTGGATTATGAGAAGGCCGGGGCCTCCGTTGTAAGCAGGGCAGATGTGCTTCGCTCGGCGGATCTTCTATTAAGTATAAACACGCCAAGCGAAACCATCGGAAACAAGGTACTGATTGGTGTTTATCAGCCTTTACAACAGGTAGGGCAGGTTAATACTTGGGCTGCCGATTCCACAACTGTTTTCTCACTGGATATGTTACCGCGTACTACCCGTGCACAAAGCATGGATGTACTCAGTTCACAAGCCAATATTGCGGGTTATAAAGCCGTTTTGCTTGCCGCTTCCGGATACAGCCGTTATTTTCCCATGTTTATGACCGCAGCCGGAAGTATTGCTCCTGCCAAAGTGCTCATTTTAGGTGCGGGTGTTGCCGGTTTGCAGGCTATTGCAACTGCCAAACGATTGGGTGCTGTTGTAGAAGTTTTTGATACCCGTCCGGCTGTAAAAGAAGAGGTGATGAGTTTGGGTGCCAAATTCGTAGAAGTGGAAGGCGCTGCCGATGCCAGCAAGGCGGGAGGTTATGCCGTTGAGCAAACAGAAGAATACAAGCAAAAGCAACGCAATCGTATTGCCGAAAGTGTGGCAAAGTCCGATATCATCATTACAACGGCACAAATACCCGGTAAAAAAGCGCCGATTCTGATTGATGAGGCCATGATGGCTTCGATGCGCAAAGGAAGTATTGTTGTTGATTTAGCTGCGGCTACAGGTGGCAATACACCTTTTACGCAGAATAATGTAACAGTCGAACACAATGGGGTGAGCATCATCGGGAACAGCAACCTTGCGGCAACTATGCCGTCTGATGCAAGCAAATTGTATGGCAAAAACGTTTTGAATTTTCTGCAGCTCATTACCGGTAAAGAAGCCGATTTGAATTTGAATTTTGAAGACGATCTGGTCAAAGGTTCCTGTATCACGCACGGCGGGGCTGTTGTGCATGAACGTGTTTTGGCTCTATTACAATAACGATATCATTTAAAACAGAGATATGGAAACAATCTTGAATTGGATCAGCGAATACCAGCAAATGATCTACATAGTTGTGCTGATGGTTTTTGTGGGCATTGAAATTATTGGTCGGGTGCCCAGTGTACTGCATACTCCCCTGATGAGCGGTGCCAATGCCATTCACGGTGTGGTGATCATCGGAGCCATTATTGTAATGGGCAAAGCAGAACCGGATAATTACACGGCATTGATACTTGGTTTTTTGGCGGTGATTCTGGGAACGCTCAATGTTGTGGGTGGTTTTGTTGTGACCGATCGTATGCTCGAGATGTTCAAAAAGAAAAAATAAATCATCATTGCTTCAATAAGTTGTCTGAACAGGATACCTTGAAATAATTCAATATGGAAATCAGTTTACTTGTTATAAGTTATTTGTTTGCATCCGTAACCTTCATTCTCGGATTGAAAATGCTGAGTAATCCCGCAACAGCGCGAAAAGGAAATCTGATCGCTGCTTTAGGAATGGGGATAGCTATTGCAGCTACTATTTTCTTGTATGAGGAAGATGGTGTCAAACTGGGGAATTATGCCTGGATCTTTGGCGGTTTGATCATTGGTACTATAACCGGTACATTGGCAGCCAAAAAAGTGAAGATGACCGCTATGCCGCAAATGGTGAGTTTGTTCAATGGCATGGGAGGTGCGTGCGCGGCACTTATTTCGATTGTGGAATTCAATCATCTGATGCACGGTTCTGCAAACGGCGATCCCGCCTTTTATACAACATTAAGCAGTTCGACCTTGTTGGTGATCCTGGCCGGACTCATCATTGGATCTGTATCGTTTTCAGGGAGCATGATTGCATGGGGCAAGCTGGATGGGCGCTTGAAAGATTTTTCTTTCAAAGGGCAACACATCGTGAATATGATTTTTCTGTTGACGGCTTTGAGCTTGACGGCTTTCATACTCGCTGCAAAGCCTGAAGAAATGGCGCTGTACTTTTTTGTTGTTTTGATCCTGTCTCTTTTATACGGAATCTTTTTTGTAATGCCCATTGGCGGTGCCGATATGCCTGTAGTGATTTCACTGCTCAACTCATTCACGGGTGTTGCAGCAGCTTGCGGTGGTTTTTTATACGACAACAAGGCCATGCTTACCGGTGGAATTTTGGTGGGTGCCGCGGGTACCCTGCTTACCATTTTAATGTGCAGAGCCATGAACCGCTCCCTTACGAATGTCTTGATTGGCTCGTTCGGCGCTTCTTCGGTTGCAGGGGTTTCTGCAGACGGAAAGCAACAGGGACAATACAAGGAGATTTCATTGAGCGATACAGCGGTCTTACTCGCGTATTCTTCAAAAGTTATGATTGTTCCGGGTTATGGATTGGCCGTTGCACAGGCGCAGCACGTATGCCATGAACTGGAAAAACTGCTTGAAGAAAAAGGAGTAGAAGTTAATTATGCTATTCATCCGGTGGCAGGACGTATGCCCGGACATATGAACGTTTTATTGGCTGAGGCAGATGTGAGTTACGATAAACTGCAGGAAATGGAACAAGCCAACGAAGCCTTTCCTTCAACCGATGCTGTTTTAATATTAGGGGCAAATGATGTGGTGAATCCTGCTGCTAAAACCGATCCTGCATCGCCTATCTACGGTATGCCGGTTTTGGATGTTGAACTCGCTCGTCATGTGATTGTTAACAAACGCAGTATGAAGCCCGGCTATGCAGGAATTGAAAACGATCTGTTTTTTCAACCCAAGACCTCCATGCTTTTTGGCGATGCTAAAAAAGTGCTGCAGGATCTCGTTACAGAAATTAAGAGTTTGTAAAATTCTTCTTTTCTTTTTTAGATTTACATGTGCAAGTTCCATCGGAATTTATTCAAACATTAATAGGTCTTCCGGGCTTTGATGCGGCTGCTTTTGAAGCAGTGCATGCAAGCAGCCTTTCCGTGACTTCTGTCCGCCGAAATCCATCTCGAATTATAAAGGATGTGGATCCAGTTCGGGAGTTGCAGGAACAAGCTGTTCCCTGGTGTTCCAATGCTTATTATTTAAGTCGGCGACCTTCGTTTACACTCGACCCCTTGTTTCATGCCGGGGCCTATTACGTACAAGAAGCCAGTAGTATGTTTCTGGAAACTGTATGTAAACAAACGGTTTCACTGGAAGAACCTTTGCTGGCTCTGGATTTGTGCGCTGCGCCCGGAGGTAAGTCCACCTTGTTGCAATCCATCTTAAGTGCGGATAGTTTACTCGTTAGTAATGAAGTCATCCAAAGCAGGGTGCATATTCTGAAAGAAAACTTGATCAAATGGGGCGGTTCTAATGTTGTGGTTACACACAATGATCCACGTGATTTTCAACAGTGTTCCGGCTTGTTTGATCTCATGGTTGTGGATGCTCCATGCAGTGGAAGTGGCTTGTTTCGCAGAGATCCGGAAGCGATTTCGGAATGGAGTCTTTCAAATGTTCAATTGTGTTTTCAACGGCAACAACGCATTTTGGCCGATGCCTGGGACGCACTAAAGGAAAATGGCGTACTCGTCTATTCAACCTGTTCCTTTTCGTCTGATGAAAACGAAGGCATTCTGGATTGGCTGTTGACAACGATGGATGCAGAAAGCCTCCGGATCCGTTTGGAAGAAGCATGGGAAATTGAAGAAGTCCAATCGATAAAAGGTGGCTGGGGTTATCGATTCTGGCCGCATAAAGTAAAAGGAGAAGGTTTTTTTATTGCAGCTTTTCGGAAACAAAGTATGCCTGCTGTAACCCGAATCAGATCGAAACAATCCTTTGCTGCATCGCGTTCAGAGATAGCAGGCGTATCCAAATGGCTCCGTTCTATGGATGCATTTGAGTTGGTGAAGCAGGGACAAAATATTGCTGCGGTACCGATACGATGGGCGACTCTTATTCAGCAGTTGATGGATGTATTAAAAGTGCGGTATGCAGGAGTAGAAACAGGAGTGATGGCTAAAAATGATTTGATACCCGATCACGCCCTTGCCTTATCACATTTAATTTCTGACTCCATTCCCTTTGTTGAATTGGACCGGGAAACTGCGCTTGAGTATTTGCGTAAGAATGAAATTCCGGTCATGCCATCTCAAAAGGGTTGGGTGCTCGTTCGTTACGAAGGATTGAATCTGGGATGGATGAAGCATTTGGGTAACCGGATCAACAACTACTATCCGAAGGAATACAGGATCCTGATGTCGAAATAAGCACATTTTTCATTTTGAACTTCGAAGCGGTTTTGTTTTGGATTCCTGGATTTCAACAGGTTCAGAAAAGAAATGGATATCTTTAAGCAGCAATCTTTGTAATATGAATAAACGGTGTTGGAACTTTGTTTTCGCTTGTTTCATTGCGCTGTTGGTGCCTTTTTTTGTTGTTGCCCAGGTTACCATTCGCATCACTGCTCTCCCAACAACAACTCCTGCAGATCCAATTCTGTATTTTGCTGCGTCTATTAATGACTGGAATCCCGGAAATCCCGCCTATCGGTTTGTATCAGAAGGCAATGGTGTCTATCGATTGACAATTCCTGAAGCAACGGGAACTGTTTTATACAAGATAACCCGTGGAAATTGGGCTTCCGTTGAGTCTGCGGCAACCGGTCAAGATATCAGCAATCGAAGTTTTACGTTTAATGGCAGTCCGCAAACGCTGCAGATTTCCGTATTGGGGTGGAAGGATCTTACCGGTTCAACGGCTGCCTCCAATGTTACCATCCTCAATAACGCATTTTATATGCCACAGTTGAACCGAACCCGAAAAGTTTGGATCTACCTGCCACCCGATTACAGCGTTACAGAGAAGCGTTATCCCGTACTCTATATGCAGGATGGACAAAATCTTTTTGATACAAAAACATCTTTCAGTGGTGAGTGGGAAGTGGATGAAACGCTGAACCGACTTCATGCCAACGGCGATTATGGGGCAATTGTAGTGGGTATTGACAATGGAGGTTCTTTGCGCATCAATGAATACAGTCCATGGGTTCATCCGCAATACGGAGGTGGCGAAGGAGCGGCCTACATCGACTTCATTGCACAAACATTAAAGCCCTATATTGATGCCAACTATCGCACCTTGACGAACGCTTCCAATACCTGTTTGTTTGGCAGCAGTATGGGAGCACTCATTGCTTCTTACGGAGCTGCAAAATATCCTGGCGTATTTGGTAAAGTGGGTGCTTTTAGTCCTGCATATTGGTTTGCGCAGAACGAACTGAATCAAATGCTTTTAAACAGTACCGGCGATTATTCACAACTCCGTTTGTATCATGTGGGGGGACAAAATGAATCCGCTACCATGATTACCAATATGCAATCCATAACTTCCTCATGGCTTTCCAAGGGGTTGGCAAATGCAAATTCTTTCCTCAAGGCAGATGCCGATGGTGCACACAGCGAATGGTACTGGCGTCGTGAATTTGGAGCAGCTTATCAATGGTTATTCAACCGTTCTACAAGCAGTCCGGTTCCTGTTTATGAAAGCAAATCATCGATTCGTATTGTGCCCAATCCGGTGAGTGGAATGTTCCAATTAGCCGGTTATACCTACAAGCGTGGCGATGTGGTATCCGTTTCTTCCGCAACGGGCTTGTGTATCAAAAAATGGAACGGCCCCTCGGTTGGCGGTTATTACGTTGGTGACATACCTCCGGCTTTGTATTTTGTGTTGTTGAACGGCCGTGTTTCCGGTTCATTCATTTGTCAGTAAGCATTTGATTTGCTGAAACCGGCATACGATCATCTTGGTAGTCGGAGTGGTATTATTTTCTTCCGAAGTCGGCCGGGTTTTCTCCCCATGTGCTTGTTTCCCACTTAAGAATCGGGTTTTTGTACGTATTTTCTATCAGCCATTTTTCGGCTCTCCGTATCAATTCAAATACAGGTGCCGTTTTTGCATTTTCTTCAAGGTTGGTTTTACATTTTTTGGCTTTTACCCAGCCTATAGCGTTGCGACTGTCACTGTAAATAGGCATTGAGGCTAAGTGATGTTTTTTGCAATAACCTAATGCGTGAACGATTGCCAGAAACTCGCCAATATTGTTGGTGCCGTGTGCAACAGGACCGGTATGGAAAATTCGGGTTCCTGTTTTATAAAAAACGCCCTGATATTCCATGTCCTTTTGAACACTGTTCCAGGCTGCATCAACACAGATACTGTCGTGCAATGGATTGCCGATTCCTGTTTTGGGCGCAGGTGCAGTCTTCTCTTTTTTAAAGATGTGTTTTGCAGGATGTTCATTGTATGCGTTTTCTGCCTCTTCCTTTGAGCTGAAAGATTTATAGGCGGCACCGGCAAATCCCTCAACCTGTTTTTTACATTCCTCCCAGGTTGAATAGATACCGGGTTTTACTCCTTTCCAAACGACATATACTTTTTTCTTGGTCATAAAACAATGCAATGTTAGTAAAAGATGCTTTTGCTTTGGCATGATTGTGGTATTTGTGCATCTTTGCTGTGGAAAGCAGAAAGCAGCCCCACTTTCTTTTCGATCTAAAATCAATCAAATGAAACGCATACTGATCATACTGACTATACTATTTTTTGGGAATGACCTTAAGGCACAAACATCCAATTTAAATGTACAGCTTGATTCAAAAAATCAACCGTATCTCATTCATACAATTGGTCCCAAGGAAAACTTCTACAGCATTGGACGGATGTACAATATCAGTCCGCGTGTTTTTGCGCCTTATAACGGGTTAGAATTAACAAGTGGTCTAAGTATTGGTCAGCCCATACGCATTCCATTGACAGAAGTGAATTTCTGGAAAACAGGAGTACGAAAAGAAAATGAAGTGGTGGTGCCGCTTTATTATACCATTCAAGAGAAAGAAACGCTTACATCCGTCACAAAACTTTTTACTGTTGATCAGGCTTCCATTCGTTCCTGGAATAATTTGAGCAGTGATGGGTTGTCGGTCGGACAACAACTGATCATTGGATTTTTAAAAGTCGATAAAGCCTTATCGCCTCTGGCTGCTCAGGGTATGCCCGTTCGTAAAGAACCTGCTCTCGTTCAAAAGGAGTCAGTGAAAGAACCGGTAGCAGTTGTTAAAGAACAACCCAAAGAACAAAAGTCCGAGCCGGCTCCGGTTCAAAAAGAACCCGTTCAAACTCCGGTTACAAAAGAAGAACCTAAAACCGAAGTTCCTGCTCCTGTTGTTCCAAAAGAAGAACCTGCTCCTGTTGCTTACAGCGGTACAGGCTATTTTGAAACCGAATTTCGTCAACAATCCAGAAACGGAAAGAATACCGTTACAGGAAGTGGTAAAGGAGCTTCCTTCAAAAGTACAAGTGGTTGGACTGATGGCAAGTACTACATTTTGATGGATCAATTGGAAAAGGGAACCATTGTATTGGTTAAAAACCCTGCCAACGGAAAAAGTATTTATGCCAAAGTGTTAGCCGGTGTGGAGGAAACCAATCCCGGTAGCGGGTTGTATTTTATGTTAAGCAGTTCAGCAGCATCTCAATTGGGATATGGAGCTGATCAGTTTAATGCGGAATTGGAATGGCCCAAATAACATATTCCCAATTTGTAGATTTGGGTGCTTAGAAGCGATAGCCTCTGAGAAAATCTTCAACCGACATTTTTTTCTTTCCTTCCAATTGCAGTTCCAGCGCATACACATATCCGTTGGAGCATGCGAATTTCAAAAAGGACTTGCCGTCTGTTACCGGAGTGCCCGGAATTGTATTGGCAGGCAGTGAAACTTCCTCTTTCAGGCTTCGGTAGATTTTTAGCATCTTTCCGTTTAAATGCGTAAAGGCGCCGGGGAAAGGGGATAAGCCGCGAATCAAATTGTGAACTTCGCCGGCTTTTTTTGTAAAATCAATATGACAGGTTTCCGTAAAAATTTTAGGGGCGTGTTTGAGTGCTTCTGTTGAACGTTGCGGCGTTTCTTTTAATTGGTTTGAAGCCAATGCTGTAACGGTTTTGACCAAGAGAGCGGCGCCGATCTCTTTCATGCGGTCGTGCAGTTCTCCTGCCGTTTCATTTTCACCGATCAGTATTTCTTCCTGTAATAATAAATCTCCGGTATCGATTTCGTGCTTCAGCTTAAAGGTGGTAACTCCGGTTGAGGGGTTGCCATCGATGATCGCCCAATTGATGGGAGCAGCACCTCTGTATTGAGGCAGCAAGCTTCCGTGTACATTGATAGTGCCCATTGGGGGCATGTTCCAGACAATTTCAGGAAGCATCCGGAATGCAACAACCACTTGCAGATCGGCTTCCAGTGCACGGAGTTCTTCCAAAAATGAAGAGGCTCTTAATTTTTCAGGTTGTAAAAGAGGCAGGTTGTGTTCAACGGCATATTTTTTTACAGCACTTTCATTCATTTTCATGCCCCGTCCGGCAGGTTTATCCGGAGCGGTTACCACTCCCACAATCCGGGCGCCGGCCTTAACCAACGCATCGAGTGATGCAACTGCAAATTCGGGGGTGCCCATAAAAACAATTCGCAGAGAACCGGGGAACTGTTGGGTTTCGGGTGTTGCAATCATGCTGTGCAAATAATTTAGAGAAAGATCAGGATCCTCGTTGATAGGGTTACAATTCAATGATTTTATCGGCCTGATTGATTTGAGTCATATTGTTGCGTTGTAAAATTTCTTTGGCCAGATTGAGATAATTGATGGCTCCTTTGCTTTCGGCATCGTACAAAATGACCGGTTTACCGAAGCTGGGGGCTTCACTCAGACGAGTATTACGGTGAATGATGGCATCAAACACAACGCCTTCAAAGTGACGGCGTACTTCACTTACGACCTGATTGCAAAGGCGAAGGCGTCCATCGTACATGGTCATCAAAATTCCTTCAATAACAAGTTCCGGATTGAGACGGCTTTGAACAATTTTGATGGTGTTCAGTAATTTTCCAAGACCTTCCAATGCAAAGAATTCCGACTGTACCGGTACCAGAACCGAATCAGCCGCAGTAAGTGCATTTACGGTTATAAGGCCCAGCGATGGCGAACAGTCTATGATGATAAAGTCGTATTCACTACGTACCGGTTCCAGCAATTGTTTGAGTACATTTTCACGGTTGGGATGATGAATCATTTCAATTTCGGCACCCACGAGATCAATATGTGAAGGAATCAGATCTAAAAACGGAATGGCGCTTTTAAGGATCACATCTTTTGCAAGTGCTCCGTTTACAAAACAATCATACAAACTCTGTTGAATGTTGTGCAGGTCAAAGCCAAGGCCAGTTGTGCAATTAGCCTGCGGATCGGCATCCACCAATAAGGTTTTGTATTCGAGGATGGCCAGACTTGCTGCCAGATTAATTGCTGTTGTAGTCTTACCTACGCCTCCTTTTTGATTTGCTATGCCTATGATTCGAGCCATTGTGAATGAGTATATTCTGTGAGTTCTAAACGTCGATTGTTGCACCTATTTCGGGCAGCAGCAATTCAAGTCCTGTTTTTTCAAAATGTTTTATCGCAGCTTCCGTATCAATCGCAATGTACGGGAACGTATTGTAATGCACACCAATGATTTTATTACACTGGATCATATGTGCGGCTCTTGCTGCATCTTCATAGCCCATTGTAAAATTATCACCAATAGGTAACACACAAAAAGCAATTTGAGCGTGTTGGGGTACCAGTTGCATATCCATCGTCAACGCGGTGTCGCCACTGTAATAAAAATGACGTTCTCCCATGATTACAAAGCCCATGGGGTTTCCGCCATAAGTTCCATCAGGCAAAGAAGAAGAATGTTGAGCTACAACACATTTAACCGTGCCAAAATCAAAGATTTTTTTACCTCCCGTATTCATCGGGTGCGTATTTGTAACCCCTTGTTTTTGCAGCCATTCATGGATCTCCCAGGAACAGATCACCATAGCTCCTGTTCGTTGGGCAATTTGAACACAGTCCGCTATATGATCGGCATGGCCGTGACTAACCAATATGTAATCTGCCTCTATCTGCTTCACATCAATCGCTTTTGCGAGCTCATTGGGTGAAATAAAAGGGTCAAACAAAAGTCGGACACCTTTGGTTTCAACCGCAAAACAGGAATGGCCGTAATACGTAAACTTCATGTATTCAATGGTTTAATCGATGCCGTTACGCAAAGATTGACAATGTGGCAAATTTACGGTTTCGGCATAATATTCGGGGACATAGTTATCCCCTTTGCCGAACGGAAATGCATTTAAATAAATTCTAACATTCGGTATCGGGTATAATTGCTGAACTTTACCTTGTTATGAAAAGATTTGCCGGCTCTTGGATTGTTATTGCAGTATTGCTGTTGATTGATTTTTATGTCTTTCAGGCGCTTCGTACAGTGGCAGTAGGATGGAACATCAAAACAAGGTGGATTGTCTATGGTCTGTACTGGGCGATCAGTATTTTATCGGTCTCTTTTATTATGTTTTTGGGGTCTTCTAATCCCGATGAGTCACACCGCATTGTACGTACTTATGCCTTTGCAACCATTGTAGGGTTGTTTCTGGCTAAATTACTGGCAAGTGCTTTTTTTGCCGTGGACGATCTCCGACGAATGATTCAATGGGTGGCTTCATTTTGGGTTCCTTCCTTGCAGCCAGCACACAATGGGTTAACGGAAGGGATTACCCGATCTACATTTATAAGTTGGGTTGGTTTTGCAATGGGCGGTGGCTTGCTTGGATCTTTAATGTACGGTTTTGGAAACAAATACCGCTATCATCTTCGGAAAGTGGCGCTTCGGTATGATCATTTACCCGAAGCGTTCAAAGGCTTTAAGATGGTGCATATCAGTGACATTCACAGTGGCAGTTTTACCGATAAGGCAGCAGTTCAAAAAGGAATCGACCGCATCAACGAACTGGATGCAGATGTGATACTTTTTACCGGGGATCTCGTGAATTATTCGGCGGATGAGATGCAGGAATACAAAGACGTTTTTGCTGCACTTAAAGCGCGGCACGGTGTATTTGCTACATTGGGGAATCACGACTATGGTTTTCCCGTGGCCGATTCTCCGGAGCAACGAACGCTTCTTCATTTGAAAAATGCCGATCGGGTAAAAGAAGTACATCGCGAAATGGGATGGAGGACACTTAGTAATGACCATGCCCTGATCGAAAAAGACGGCAGTTCCATCGCCATTTTGGGGGTGGATAACATTAGTGCCAAAGCCAATTTTCCTTCATTTGGAGATTTGGCAGCAACCCATCAGCGCGCAGCGGCTGTTCCATTCAAAGTATTGATGAGCCATGATCCATCGCACTGGAATGCGGAGGTCACCAAGTCCTATAAAGATATAGCACTCACCCTTTCGGGTCACACACATGGAATGCAGTTTGGTGTTGAATTACCCGGTTTTCGATGGAGTCCCGTTAAATATATGTACAAACAATGGGCGGGCTTGTATCACGAACAAGATCAAAAATTATATGTCAACCGGGGCTTTGGGTTTATCGGCTATCCGGGTCGTGTGGGAATTTTACCTGAAATCACATTGATTGAATTGCATTGACAGGATTTCTTATCTTTCCTTTCATAAAAATGCATTCTGAATATGAAACAAACCGGACTGTTCGTCTTGGGGACATGGCTGTTCTTGTTCGTTTCGTTGCAACAGACTTTTGCACAGCAAACAGATAGTAGTGCCATCAATCAGGACTCGATAGAACAGGCCGTAGATGAATTTATAGCCTTACTGGATTCGCTTAAAAAGCCAACCAGTTATTTTCTTGCCGGAGTTGGTTTTGGTAATCAGCAATTCAGTCTCAAAAACGTTGCACTCAATGCCCAGCAACAAAATGCGGGAAGTACATGGATTCCGCAGTTGTCCTACATGGATAAATCGGGGTTGGGCCTTTCATACAGCAACTACATCACGTTAAACGGTAATGCGCTACAGGTTATTCAGCATACGATTACTCCTTCCTATGATTATCTGAAAGCCGATCACTGGACGGCAGGAGTATCATATACACGATTTATAGGCAACAAGAATCCGGAGCTGGGTAGTTCTCCCTATCAACACGATTTCTATTCCTACTTTCGATATAAAAAAACATGGATTGAGCCTTCGGTTTCACTGGGTTCTTCTTTCGGACGATTTACAGAGACTGCACAAAAAGATACATTCGCCATCATCAAACGCATCAGTCGTCCCGATACGCTTGTTCATTTTCGTTTGTTTGATACCTTGCGCGTGAAAATTCGCGATTTTTCATTGGTGTTGAATTTTCAGCATCGGTTTCAATGGAAGGGATTTACTTCAAAAGACGGATTTGATTTTCAGCCTTCTTTTCTTTTATTTTTTGCACGTAACCAGTACGATCTGGAATATAGCTCGGAAGGAAAGTTTTCGCCAAGGGTACAAAGTTTGCAACAAAACAATCCCTTGTTTTTTCGTCAATTGCAGGCGCAGGTACAGCGACAGTTTCCCGATTTGTTTCAAACCCGCAATGTGTTGAATACGGCGACATTTAATTTACAATCTTTAGGAATGGACCTAAACCTTACCTGGATGCTGGGTAAGTTTTTCATCAATCCAAGAATCTATTTCGATTATTATTTGCTTAGCAGTCAGGAGAAGTTTAAGGTGTTTTACAGTGCTCAGGTAGGTTGTATGTTTTAGATTTCAGAAAGATTGGGCTGTTTAACATTTTTTTATCACAGAATGCGTTTCTTTGGCATTCAATCTGTTCAATACCATACAACAAAACCAATCATCATGAACAAGCATTTTTTATTTACGACAGCGTTATTGTTAATCGGTTACATCTCCCAGGCACAATCGTTTCATTTCGGACCTAAGCTGGGTGCCAATATCGGAAAAATAGAAGGTAGTGGATTCAGTCAGGAATATACACTGGGATATCATCTTGGCGGCTTTGCCGAAATCGGTTTGAGTAAGAAATGGAAGTTGCAGGGCGAAGTGTTGTGGAATCAAATTAATGCCGACACGGCAACAGGGTTTAGTGCGATCTACCAAAACATCCGCAATCAGGAATTTTCCAATCCCCGCTTGGATTATATCAGTTTCCCTGTTTTACTGGGCTATAATTTCTCCAAACGACTGACCTTACAGGCAGGGCCCCAGTTTGGTATTCTGGTGGATCAAAACAAGAATATTCTAAACAATGGCAAGGACGCTTTTAAAAAAGGCGACTTATCTCTTTTAATGGGAGCGCAAATCAATATCATGAAACTTCGTGTTTATGGTCGTTATGTAATCGGTTTGAACGAGATCAATGATATTGACACCAAAAATAAGTGGAGGTCACAGGGCTTTCAGTTGGGCGTTGGTCTGGCATTATAAGGCATTGCTCCTTAATAAAAGCCGTTCTTATAAAAGAGCGGCTTTTTTATTGCTCATCCATTCTAAAATATACCTTTGTTGCACAAAAAAATTGATTGTATGCTACACAACAGATGGAGGCACTCGTTACTTGCTTGCTTGTACCTGATGCTTTTGGTTTTACCTGCAATGGCTCAACTAGACCTGAAAGAAAAACTCCCTTTTGATTCAAAAGTGAAAATGGGAAAACTTGAAAACGGACTGACGTATTTTATCAGGCCGAACGCAAAACCCGAAAAGAAGGTAGAATTGCGTTTAGTCGTAAATGCCGGTTCTATTTTGGAGGATGATGATCAGCTTGGTCTGGCACATATGACAGAACATATGGCGTTCAATGGAACCAAATTGTTCAAGAAAAATGAAATCATTTCCTTCTTACAGGAGATTGGAGTTGGATTTGGAAATGATCTCAACGCTTATACCATTTTTGATGAAACGGTATACATGCTTCCCATTCCTGTTGATAAACCGGGCAATCTGGAAAAAGGGTTTCAGATTCTGGAACAATGGGCACATCACATAACGTTTCTGGATGAGGATATTGACGGAGAGCGTGCCATTGTACTGGAAGAGAGTCGTTTGGGCAAGGGCGCCGAAGATCGTATGCTGAAAAAATATCTGCCCGGATTGTTTGCCGGTTCTTTGTACGGTGAGCGTTTGCCTATTGGAAAAGACAGTATCATCCAAAATTTCAAGTATGATGTCATTCGTCGTTTTTACCGTGATTGGTATCGTCCCGATCTGATGGCTGTTGTAGTTGTTGGTGATATTACCGTTGAAAAAGCCGAAGAAATGATTCGTCGTTATTTTTCAGGAATTAAGAATCCTGAAAATCCGAGAGAACGGAAAATTGCAGAAGTTAAACCGTACGAAAATAATAGTGTTTTGTTGGTTACCGATAAGGAAGCGACTGCTTATAATGTAGCGATCAACTATCCGTTTTTCAAAGATGACCCTTCTGTGATTTTGGAAGATTATCGTGTGTCCATTCTGCGCAGTTTGTTCACGCGGATGTTGAATCAGCGTTTTCAGGAATTGATTCAAAAGGAAAATCCTCCTTATAATTTTGCCAGCGCTTCGTTTGGTTCCTATGCAAGAGGTTACAATGCGTTCAGTATATATGCTTCAGCAGGAACCGGCGATTATAAACGTGCTCTGCAAGTGGTCCTCGAAGAAGTTGAACGTGTAAAACGATTTGGCTTTACGGCAACAGAACTCGAACGCACCAAGAAAATCATCCTCACCACCTATGAGCGCTCTTATAACAACCGCGATAAAACTGAGAGTGCTGATTATGTCGATGAATATGTGGATTATTTCCTGAGAAAAGAACCAAGTCCCGGCATTGAATACGAATTTGAAAAAGTAAAAGCCTTATTGCCAGGTATAACAGTTGAGGAATTAAATAAGCTGGTAGATACCTACATTAAAGGAGTGAATAATCGCTTCACATTTGTAACCGGACCCGAACCTAAAGCAGAGGACAAACGTCCCGGTGAAGAAGAACTGCTTGCTGTATTCTCCGCAGTGGAAAAAGCCGAGTTAAAGCCTTACGAAGACAAACAAGTTTCAAGCTCATTGATTGAACAAAAACCCAAAGCTGGTAAAGTCGTTCAACGTGTAGTGAACAGTAAATTGGGTACAACCGAATTGACTTTAAGCAACGGTATCAAGGTGACGCTGAAATCCACTGATTTCAAAACCGATCAGATTTTGATGAACTCTGTTCGTCCGGGAGGAAAGAATCACTACGGGCTGAAAGATAAATACAACGCCGAATATGCGGCACCGGTTGTTCAAACAATGGGAATCGGAAATTTCTCGCCCGTAGATCTTAAAAAAGTACTGGCCGGTAAAACGGTTCAGGTGGCGCCTTACATCAACGCGACCAGCGAAGGTGTAAAAGGAAGTTCCAGTATCAAAGATCTGGAAACGATGTTGCAACTCACTTGGTTGTATTATACCAGTCCGCGTATCGACACCGTTTTATTTAAGTCGTTCGTGCAGCGTAATAAATCACAACTCGCCATGCTGAGTGCCAATCCACAGATCGCATTTGTAGATACGTTTTATAAAACCCTTTACAACAACAATCCGCTGTCGCCGGTCATGATCCCTAAAGCTGCGTATTTCGATCAGCTGGATGTGAACAGAGCTGTAGCGATCTACAAAGAACGCTTTGGCGATGCCGGTAGCACACATTTCGTTTTTGTGGGCAGCTTCAAGGAAGAAGAGCTCATTCCGTTGATTGAGCAGTACATTGCTTCCTTGCCTGCAACTGCAAAACAGTTTAAGGCCGTTGATAATAAAGTGCGTATTGTAAAAGGTAAAAAGAACCTCACTGTTCCCAAAGGGAAAGAAGAGAAAAGTTTGATTCTTCAATATCATTCGGGCGAAGTACCTTACTCATCTGACCTGGAATTGAAATCACAAGCTGCGGCAGAGGTTTTAAACATCCGGATTATTGAAGAACTCAGAGAAAAAATTGGCGGTATCTACGGAGGTGGAATTTACGGTGGTCTTGAAAAGGAACCGTATGGTAGTTTTTCCTACGTCGTGCAGTTGCCTTGCGGACCGGATAAAGTTGATACTTTAATCAAGGCCATCAACAAGGAAATCAGGGATTTGATTGTGAAGGGACCTTCGCAGAAGAATCTGGATAAAGTAAAAAAACAATGGATCGAGCAACACAAAGTTTCCATCAAAGAAAATGAAGACTGGCTGGAAGCATTGGTTGAACGGATCTATCCCGGAAACAACATCGACTACTTTGTGAATTATGAACAGTATGTCAACAAACTCACAATCAAAGATGTACAGCAGGCTGCAGCACGTTTGTTAAACGGAACCAATGTGCTTACCGCTGTTCAAATGCCGGAGAATTATGTTCCGGGTGAAGAAAAGAAAACAGCCGATCGTGAAAATAAGGTTGTAGAGACTATAGAAATCGATACCGACGAAATTTCATTGGAGTTGTTTGATAATGGTGAAGTGGATGGCGATAGTGTTACCGTTTATTTCAATGGATATGCAATTTTAAAGAAAGCGCCCATCACACTGGAAGCGAAAAAACTAAAGTTGAAAATGTTGAAAGGCAGAAAAAACAATCTGGTATTGTTTGCTGAAAATCTGGGAACAACACCGCCCAATACTGCTTTGTTGCGCGTAACAGTAGGTGATAAAGTGTACAATCTTACCATCGAAAGCGATAAAAAGAAAAACGGAACCGTGATCTTTAAGTGGAAGCAGTAAGTACTAACGGTTTATGATGAAGAGGCTGATTTTTTAAATCAGCCTCTTTTTTTATGTGATAGATTCGCTTAGTCCGTTCTCTTGAAAAAAGTAGTTCGGGAGTTGTTGGCTAATCGCACAACACCCGGCGCATGGAGTTGGGTTCTAACCCAGCGAAACATCAAGAAACATCATGATAAGAAATCCCGCTATAAAACCAAGAGCTGCGATATCGGTATAGCGGTCTCGTTGAGTTTCGGGAATAACTTCTTCTACTACCACAAAGATCATGGCGCCGGCAGCAAAGGCCAGCGCAAAGGGTAAAAAGTTGTGCATGAATAAGACCATCACGGCGCCAATCACCGCTGCAATTGGTTCAACAATGGCTGAGAGTTGTCCGTAAAAAAAACTTTTCCAACGAGAGAGACCCTGTCGGCGTAAAGGCATCGATACGGCAAATCCTTCCGGGATATCCTGGATGCCGATCCCAATGGCCAAGGCGATTGCGCCTGTAAGTGAGGTTGCTGTCCCGCTATCAAGTGCTGCGCCTAAAACCACACCCACGGCGAGACCTTCCGGAATGTTGTGCAACGTGATAGCCATAATCAGTAAGGTGGTCCGGTGCCAGGATGATTTGATGCCTTCTGCTTCAGTTACTTTGAAGTTGATGTGTAAGTGCGGCAAGAGTTTATCGAGCAGAAAAACGAACAAGGCCCCCAAACCAAAACCAACAACGGCAGGCATCCAGGGCATCGTTGGGAAGGATTGTTCGCTCATTTCAATGGAGGGTTTTAACAGGCTGAAAAAACTGGCGGCCAGCATGATGCCCCCGCTCAATCCAAGCATAACATCCAGTATGCTGCGTTTCATATTTCGGAAAAACACAACCAGTGCAGCCCCCGCTGCTGTGCAACCCCATGTAAACAAACCTCCCAGAAGTGCGCTCCATATCGGACCGATTTCAATGAGCAAGTCTTTGATTTGTTGTATCATGGCTGAATGGGTTTTACGAGAATGTTTTGTGACAAATAAAAGCTCAGGGTAATCAGGGGAAGATCCTGCAATTGAATTTCAATGGAACCATCAAATTCAAAGCGACGACAGATTTCGATGGTGGCTCCGATGGTGATCTTCTTATGCTTCAATAATTCAAGTAATTCAGAACTTTGGTTCAGGACACCCGAAACAACAGCAGGCTGGTTCAAGGGAAAGTCAGCCAGTGCAATCCGGGTTGTAACCGGCATTTGTCCTTTGATGTTGGGAATCGGGTCTCCATGCGGATCAATCTGAGGGTAACCCAGGTATGCATCCAGTCGGTTCGTCAATTCCGGACTGTTGATGTGTTCCAGTTCTTCCGCCAGCGGGTGAACGGCATCCCAGTCGAATTTTAATTTTTCTGCCAGAAAATACTCCCACAAGCGATGTCTTCTGATGATGAGCAAGGCCGCTTGTTGTCCTTCCGCATTCAGTTGTACGCCATAATAGGGAAAATATTTCAGGATTTTTTTATCCTTCAATCGTTTGAGCATGTCGGTAACCGAAGCCGGTTTTGTATTCAAAGCCTCCGAAAGAGCATTGGTTGTAACATTGGTATTGTCTTTCTGCAATTTCCAGATCGCTTTGATGTAATTTTCTTCTGCTGCGGAAAAAACCATGACTCAAATCAAAATTTAGACAAATCTAAATTATTGGTCGGATATTTGGGGTGCAGTGTACTTTTATTTCATTTACTTTTATTGCACGATCACTCAATAATTGAACCGTATGAACCTTAAGTATTTATGGATCTTTCTTATAGGATGGACTTTTGTGTCCTGTAAGTCGAAGTCGGTCAAGCTCGCATCCGATGAAAACCTATCTGTTTCCGAATTAATCCAGTTGGCGCAGGAATTGCCAACACCCTTCGTGGTTCAGGATTCTTTGCTGAATCACAAAGAATCGGATTCATCCCGTATTCAAACAACAGTGTTTAAGGGGTTCTTGCCCGACTCTGTTTTTCAACAGTTTTATCCCGGGAAAAAGACATTGAAATTGTTTTTAATCGGGAAATTCAGCGATGGAGAAACCGGCACTTATCTGCTCATAAAATCAGTTAAGTCTGCAAACAAGGAAGCCCATATTTTTTATTTTACATCCAAAGGGAACTATTTGGGTGGCATGAAAATAGCCGATACCAAAGGGAAATCCGGCATCAAACGTTCTTGTAAAATCGACAGCCGTTTTAATATTTCGCTGATCGAAGAATGGAAAGATTCCAAAAATGAATGGATCAACAGGGAAACCTTGTATTACATGGATGCTGCCGGAAAAATGATTCTGGCTATGACCAACAGCAATGAAGACCTGAGCGATGAAATCAGAGGCAATCCCATTGATACGTTACCAAGAAAACACAAGTATGCCGGTGATTACATGACCGACAAAAAGAATTTGGTTTCGGTTCGTGACGGACTTACGCCCAATACCTTTCGGTTCTTTATCCACTTTAGTAAAAAAGAAGGTTCCTGCGTAGGAGAGGTAAGCGGGACGGGCGAGTGGCTCAAAGGAAATGAGGCGGTTTTTCGTGATGCCGATAGTCCTTGTGTTTTGTATTTCACCTTTTCGGGCGGATCGGTTACTCTACGAGAAGATACCGGTTGCGGTGCCTACAGGGGAATTGCTTGTTTTTTTGAAGGATCTTACAAAAAAATCAAATTGCAGGTCAAGAAAACCAATACTCCAACTAAAAAGTCGGGTCGCAAGTAGGTTGTTTGGGCGTTTGAAGTCCCGGAAACAAACGAGCGTTATAATTGATCTCCCTGTTGGGTTGGATTCGTATGCGGATAAGTATTTGTTATGTATTGAAAATGAGCGCCTTGTGTATTTTTGTTTCGTGCCGCGAATGTGTAAAACCTCTAAGATTGAAAAAGGGTGCGTTTTGTTTTTTAAAGTATATTGCGACCCCTTTAGCAAACTAAACCACTTATGAGTTTTACAAATTTTAAAGTTCCGTTTCAGGTTGACTCCAAGTACAGTAAAAAGTCCGCTTATTTTTCCATGGAATTTGCGGTTCATCAACCTTTAAAGATTTACAGTGGTGGTCTCGGATTTTTATCCGGATCACACATGCGCAGTGCGTACGAATTGAAACAAAACCTGATAGGCATCGGAATTTTGTGGAAATACGGCTACTACGATCAGGCACGCAACCAGGATCAAACCCTGCAGGTGCAATGGAATGAAAAAATCTATAATTTCTTGGAAGATACCGGAATCAAATTCCAGATTACCATTCACGAACATCCGGTTTGGGTTAAAGCGTTGTATTTGAATCCTGAAACTTTCAAAACCGCTCCGTTATTCTTTTTAACGACCGATATTCCTGAGAACGATTACGTTTCTCAAACCATTTGCCATCGCTTGTACGATGCCAACGTAGCTACCAAAGTGGCACAATTTATTTTATTGGGTGTTGGCGGTGCAAAGTTGATCGATGAATTGGGTTTCAATCCCGATGTGTATCATTTGAACGAAGCACATGCTATTTCTGCAGCCTTTTATTTGCACAAGAAATTTGGCAACATCGAAGAAGTTAAAAAGCGTCTTGTCTTTACAACGCATACGCCGGAAGAAGCGGGTAATGAAAAGCATGATATTTACCTCTGCGAAAAAATGAGTTATTTCTGCGGTATGCCGCTGGATGAGGTAAGACGTTTAACCGGCATTCACGACGATCAGTTCAACCACTCACTGGCGGCTTTGCGTTTTGCACGGATTGCCAACGGGGTAAGTGCCTTGCATGGTGAGGTAAGCCGTAAAATGTGGGGCGGTTACGAAGGTATCTGTTCCATCACCAGCATCACCAACGCACAGAATTGGAAATATTGGGCCGATAAAAAAATGTACGCCGCTATGGAAGAGAACGACACGACGGCCTTTGACGACCGTAAGCGTTATCTTAAAAAGCGAGCCTTTGAAATCGTGGCCGATCAAACCGGAAAATTATTTGATCCCAATGTGCTCACTATCGTTTGGGCGCGTCGTTTTGCAGGTTACAAAAGAGCTGAATTGTTAACACGTGACCTCGACCGTTTCAATGCACTGCTTAGCAATAAGAATCATCCGGTACAAATCATCTGGGCCGGTAAGCCTTATCCGGTTGACTATCCTGCAATCAGTGACTTCAATAATCTGGTACACCTAAGCAAAAATTATAAAAATGTTGCAGTGTGTGTTGGATATGAACTGGCACTCAGTAAAAGTTTAAAGCAGGCTTCCGATGTGTGGCTCAACAATCCGCGTGTACCGCGTGAAGCGAGCGGAACCAGTGGTATGACCGCTGCTATGAACGGTGCCGTGAATTTCAGTACGTTTGACGGATGGATTTGTGAGTTCGCCAACCACGGACACAACAGCTTTATTGTTCCTTCGGTTGATTACAGTGCCATGCATGTGCATGAGCAAGATCAATACGATCTCGATCAACTGTATGAAATTCTGGAAAAACAAATTCTGCCTTTGTACTACGATAATTTTTCAGCTTGGCGCAAAGTGGTACAAAACGGAATGAAAGATGTTCGTCATCAGTTCGATAGCAACCGTATGGCCGATGAATACTATCAGTTGTTGTACAACAAATAAGATTAGTTCTTGATAATAAAAAAACCGACTTTACTGAAGTCGGTTTTTTTATTGGAGTTTATTCTGCATATTCACTCAGCTCCAGCCATCGCAGTTCTTTTTCATCCAGCAATTGAGAAGCTTCATGAAACCGGTTGGATAGTTCCTGTAACGTTTCAAACGGCAGTTGCCCGTTATTGAGTTGTTCCGAAATGGTAGTTTTTTCCTTTGTAAGACTCTCAATGTCTTTTTGCAGTTGTTCAAATTCGCGTTTTTCTTTAAAAGACAGACGCTTCTTTTCGCCGTCTACTTGTTCGTTCAGGTTTTCCTTCTTCGGTTCCGGATTTTGATTTTTGAATTCAACCGTTTCTTTTTCCTGTTCTTTTTGCCAGATTCTCAGTTGCGTGTAATTGCCCGGGAAATCGCTCACTACGCCTTCTCCTTCAAATACAAATAAGTGATCGACGAGGCGGTCCATAAAATAGCGATCATGGCTTACGATCAGCAAACAACCGGGATACTCGCTCAGGAAGTTTTCCAGAACCGCAAGCGTCGGCAAGTCCAGATCGTTGGTTGGTTCATCTAAAATCAAAAAATTGGGATTACGAAAGAGGATCGACAACAAATGCAGCCTTCTTTTCTCACCTCCGCTTAATTTGGAAATGTACGTGTATTGTTTGTCGGGGTCAAACAAAAACAATTGCAGAAACTGTGCTGCACTCAGCGAGCCTCCGGACGCAAGCGGAAAACTTTCGGCAATATTTTTTACGTATTCAATAACACGGCAATCTTCTTTTATTTCCAGTCCCTTCTGTGAGTAGTTGCCAAAAACAACAGTGTCGCCTACGTTGATCTTACCGCTGTCGGGTTGCTGCAAACCTTGAATCAATTCGATGAATGTTGATTTTCCGGCTCCGTTTTTTCCTACTACACCTACATGTTCCCCTTTTTTGAAAGTATAATCGAATCCCTTTAGAATGACTTTATCACCAAAACTTTTGTACACCTTTTTCAATTCCAGGACTTTGCCGCCCAAACGATTCATTTTCATTTGGAGTTGCACCTGACGGTCTTCGATCCGTTGCTTGGCTTTGGCTTCAATGTCATAAAAATGATCCTGTCGTGCCTTGCTTTTAGTCGTTCGTGCTTTGGGTTGTTTGCGCATCCATTCCAGTTCCTTGCGGTAGAGGTTTTTGGCTTTATCGATACTGGACAATTCGCTTTCGATGCGTGCTGTTTTCTTTTCCAGGTAGTTTTGGTAATCGCCTTTGTAAGTATAAAGATTGCTGCCATCCAGTTCCCAGATCTCTTCACAAACGGCATCCAGGAAATACCGGTCGTGTGTAACCAGCAGGAGGGTAATGTTTTCTTTATTGAGGTAATGTTCCAGCCATTCTACCATTTCAACATCCAGGTGATTGGTGGGTTCGTCCATGATGAGCAATACATGTTTGTGGTCGAATCCAATATCAATCAATGTACGTGCCAAAGCCACCCGTTTGCGTTGTCCGCCCGAAAGTGTTCCTACAGCTTGTTGCAGATGGTGGATGTTGAGTTTGCCCAGAATCTGTTTTACTTTGGAGTCGAAGTCCCAGGCACCCAGCTCGTCCATTTGAACGATGGCTGTGTTCAGCGCTTCCGTATCATCCGTTTCACTGATGGCTTCATAGTTTTTGATGGCATTGATCACCGGATGGTTGTGTTGAAACAGATTGTCGAGGATACTTTTTGATTCGTCAAATCCGGGCTCCTGTTCAAACAAAGCAATGTCTACATCTTTGTGAACCCGGCATTGTCCGGTATCTGCGGTTTCTTTTCCGGCTAAAATTTTCAACAAAGTCGATTTGCCCGAACCATTGCGGGCGATCAGAGCAATTTTATCTCCTTCCTGTAAATGAAACGAGATATTCGAAAACAAGGGCGTGATGCCGTAACTCTTACTCAGGTTTTCGGCCGATACATAATGCATGCGGCAAAGATAAGATAGAACGGCCTTAACGGTTTCCGGCAAAATAAATGAGCAGACAAAGAACCAGTACCGTGAGGAGTGCCAGTATGATACGGTACGATCTCCATTGTTCCTGTTGTTTTTTCCGTTTCAGAATCTGATCAATTTGCTCAGTCATCCGGTCGTCCGTTGCGGCAAGTTGCAGTAACAGGTTGCATACCCGTGTACATTCGGCTAATGGCAATGGTTCAATGGTTTTGAGCATTAGTGTGATGATCGATCGATTGACTTCGGACTCATTAAACTCCAGGAGTTGTTCCACCACTTCCCGGTTAAGCAGCAACGTGATGCGGTTGGCGATTCCTTTAAAATCCATACGGTGCACATCCATGAATGCGATTTGTTTACTCAGCTCAAGGCATTGGATGAGAATGGAGGCCGGCCCATTGGCGGGTTCCCGAAATCGGTAACCTTTTGCTTTCATGGCACGGCGTTGCTGAAGGTATTGTTCGCGTTTATGTGGATGCAGCAATACCTCGCAGGCTTCCTGGATTTCCCTGAAATGTGCTTCGGCATAAGGGTCCAAAGGGTTTTTGTCGGGATGAAATTGGAACGCCAGTTTCCGAAAGGCCTTTTTGATTTCATCGCGGGATGCCGTTTCGGGAAGATTCAATATATGATAATAGTCCTTCAAAATGGAGTACAAAACTACAGGATAGAAACATTGCGGAAACGGATAATTCTTATTTTAGCTGCTATGTTCAGATGGGTAAGGATTCTGGTGTTGTTGGTTAGTGTTCAGGCTTATGGTGCCGACACTACAACGGTGTGTTGTCCTTTGAAAGGGTATAAAAAATGGTTTTATAAAATCGTGATTTTGCACCCGCAACTCAATTCTGTTGTTGAGCGTCAATTGTTCAGACATTATTTGTGTGGCAGCGGTACCGCATTCCTTTTATCGGATGCCGATTTTGAAAGGCTCTCACGTGTCGTTCAGCAGCGCAATGGGAACGGGAGCAGACTTGCAAACAATGATGCCCATTTTTGTTCCTCAACCATTTCTTTGGATGATGATGGCTATTTTGGATGGGGGTTGGGAACCATTACCTGCGTGTTTGATCAAGGATGCCGTGAGCTGATTTCGTTTGCAGATATATATGATTTCAATAAAAAGAAATTTGGGAAGCGTAAGCTGAAGCTCGAACTGTATACACGTGTATTCCGTTTTCTGGCACCACGAAGTGCAAAATCATTTATCGTCAGCTATGGCAAAGCTGCCTATCGAAGTCAATCCGGTTGATGGATTGGATTGCAACAGCGATCTGTTATACAAAAAACAAGAGCAGCCATCAATGCTGAAGATCCGGTTAAAAAAGTTAAAGAGCCGTTCTTACAATTAGGGCAACACATGCTTCCAGATATTGCTGATCGATTGCATCAAAGTCGTTCTGCTTTACACTGTCAATATCCAATACGCCCCATACGATTCCATTGTGAAGCAGCGGGATCACAATTTCAGATTGACTCAAACTACTGCAGGCGATATGTCCGGGAAATTGGTGTACATCGGGAACAATCAAGCTGCATGCTCGGTCCCAAACTGTTCCGCAAACTCCTTTCCCTTTTTTTATTCTTGTACACGCTACAGGACCCTGGAAAGGACCCAGGACCAGTTCCTCGTTTTTTACCAGATAAAAACCCACCCAGTGCCAATTGAATTGCGCGATCAGAGCGGCACAAATGTTAGCCAGATTGGCAATAAGATCCGGTTCTCCGGTAATCAGGGATTTGATTTGCGGTAGAAGCTGTTGATATTGTTCTTCTTTACTGCCTTGAATATGTAGGACGGTTTCTGCCATGATCAATGTGCGTGTAGATGAAGTATGGTTTTTTTTGTATGCGAAGTTATGCTGGTCTGACCAAACGAATGCAGGTTACAGTAGGTACATTAAAGGGCAGAATCAATAGAAAGAGTTGCACCCTGCCGTTTTCAATTGGCAAGAACGTTTGCTCGAGTAGCGGTTTGATTTTTGTCGATTCTCACACAATAGCCAATGATCTCTCTTTACTTTTAATGTTCTTGATGGTAAACAAAGCTTGTATGAGAATCCGTTCGACTTTTATTTACTCAGCAACCGCCTTTCTGAGGGGCACGTTTGTAGATTATTTTACGATCTCGTTCTACATAGTCACCCGTTATAATTGGATCTGAGTACTTGGGTGCGTAGGATACAAACTGGCTTCTTACAATGATTTTGTCGGTAACCTTCCGGTTTTGCAATTGCTGAAATTCATTTGAGTTTTCAGGTCCAAAACTAAGAATGTAATCGTCGCCATTAATCCTGACCATTACTCCGAAACCCAATCGAGATCCTGGCGGAAGAGAAAGAGCGGTTACAACAGCCTCCATGTTGGCGGAGTCTCTTATCTGTGTACTTATTTTAGCAGCACCGGCAAGTACTTTTTTGCCTTCGGGGGATGCTTCCCATTTTTTGAATGTTATACCATCAGGGGTAGCCTCCCATTTTTTCCGTTCGGCTTTCATTTCGGCATCAGAGAGTGGTTTTGGAGT
>JBMLSG010000069.1:0-6561 GCA_049240625.1 Lacibacter sp.
TTTTGTCAACTTATGAGTTCCAATTAATGTTAAGCACGATTATTTCATTGGAATGCTACTTGGGGCTCCCGACAGTCCCGATTTCGAACTATTGGGAGGAGGATTTAGAGAAACTTTTGGGTAGATAATATCATAAAAATGGTCTTTCGATGTAAGTTTCTCTATGGACCAAAAGTTTAGTTAACGATTGCGTAATACTAAAATAACAAACAGATAATTCCTGAAGGCCAGCTTCTCTTGTTTCATTCTTTTCTTTTGCAGAATAATCGAATGGCCATGTTTTTGAAATATTTATTCTCAACGTTCTTTTTTGTTTTTATTACACAAATTTCAATTGCGCAAGTTGGAAAAATTACGGGGAAAGTCTTGAATGCAAAGACCGGTGAAGTGCTGATTGGCGCAACAGTTAGCATAGAAGGGAAGTCGAAATCTACACAAACCGATCAAAATGGAAATTATACCATTTCCGGCTTGATTCCAGGTGAATATACCGTTAATTGCTCTTATGTTTCATTTGTTCCTAAAAAATTACCGGGCATCAGAGTGCAGGCAAATGAGGTGACAGTACAGGATCTTGTATTGGAGATGAAAGGTAACATCGGGGAAATTGTGATTAAAAGTCCGGGATCCAACAAGCCTAAAGAAACCGTCAATTCGGTGCTGATTGCACAAAAAAACAGTGCCAGTGTAAGTGATGGTATTTCTGCTGAAACTATCAAGCGAACACCGGATCGTAATACAGGCGATATTTTGAAAAGAGTGAGCGGTGCCAGCTTGCAGGACGATAAATTTGCCGTAGTAAGAGGATTGAATGATCGTTACAATGCAGCTTATTTGAATGGTGCACCTTTGCCGAGTTCTGAAAGTGATAGAAAGGCATTTGCATTTGATATGTTCCCGGCAAACATGCTCGATAATTTAATTATTTATAAAACCGCTACACCGGATATGCCCGGTGAATTTGCAGGAGGACAAATTGTAATCAATACAAAAGGGATTCCAAGCGAGAATTTTCAATCTTTTTCTTTTGGAATGGGATTTAATACGATCAGCACATTCAGGCAAAAAAAATATTATGAAGGTGGCAGTCTGGATTTCATTGGATTGGACACGAGAAGAAAATTAAATTCCTCGGTACCGGACATTCCAACATTTAAACAACTAAGTATTAATGAACGAATTGGTTATTCCAAAACCTTTGAGCCGAAAGGGTGGGGCTTCCTGAATAAAAATACGGTTCCCAATACCAATCTTCAATACATCATCGGAAGAAACATACAACGAAAAGAAAAAGACTTTTTGGGTATGATTTTTTCCGTTACTTACACCAAGACGCTAACACGTAATTACGGAGACAGGATCTTCTATGCCCCTGAATACGACAATGCCGCACAAAGAGTATACCAGGAAGAAACGTTTAATACACAAACTTTACTGGGTGCTATCGCCAACTTTTCTTTAAAGCTGAACAACAACAATAATTTCAGTTTTAAAAATATTTTCAGTATCAATACGGAAGATCGAATCATCACAAGGGATGGTAAGGATGATATCATCAATGAACCGGACCGATACACCAAATCGTATGCGTTATGGTTCACAAGTAATCGGATCTATTCAACACAAATTATTGGTGAGCACTATTTGCCTTCCACCAAGCTGAAGGTCAATTGGCTTGCTTCTTATTCCGATATTATGCGCTCGGTACCTGCATTACGTAGAATGGTATTTGACAGTGTAGCGGGCTCTCCTGCATATTTGGCTAAATTATTCGATCCAAATCCTGTTGACAATGATAACACAGCCGGCTTAACTTTTTATTCAACCAATAAAGAGCGAGTCTATAATGGTAAAGTTGATTTTTCAAGATCAGTTAAAATCTTGAAGACAGTACAGTCATTATTTAAGGTTGGTGTCTATTATCAAACACGAGATCGTGCTTTTAATCCACGCTTGTTGGCTTTTTGTAATTTCAATACCGCGACATTTGATCAAAACTTACTGACTTTGTCTCCGGATGTGTTGTTTAATAAGAAGAACATGGGATATTTCCCTTCAGGTAAATCAGGGTTTATATTAAAGGATATTACAGAAATACGTGACTTATATACCGCTGGAACGGAATTGTTTTCCTATTATGGCATGGCAGATCAACGATTTGGCAAATGGCTCCGTTTGATTTATGGAGTACGGGTTGAAAGTTTTCATCAAACCTTGAATGCGGATTTTAATCAGTTTACACCTGTTCGACTGAATACCAGAAAAACGGATGTGCTTCCCTCAGCTAACATCGTCATTTCATTGAATTCAAAGCAAAATTTGCGTTTGTGCTATTCCAAAACCCTGAATCGTCCCGAGTTTCGTGAATTGGCTCCGTTTTTATTCCGTGATTATACAATTCGTTATTCCGTATTTGGAGATACTTCGCTGCGCAGAGCTGCCATCCAAAATTATGATATCCGCTATGAATTCTTTCCCGGCAAGGCTCAGTTGATTTCTGTTTCAGGATTTTATAAAAAATTCACTGATCCTATTGAATTGATTTCTGTAAGTAATTTGGATCGGACGTTATCCTACAGAAACACCCCTTCCGCACAGATTGTGGGTTTGGAGTTTGAAGTTCGTACTGTCATTGGAGGATTACTCAAAACGGCACAGCGTTCTTTGTTGAATAATTTAACATTCTTTGGGAATTTTACCTTGTTGAAATCTAAAGTTGATTTGAAAACTACAGAGGTAACAAATTTTTATTACAAACAGGGCAGGGTCATGCAGGGGCAGTCGCCTTACGTAATCAATGCCGGATTTACGTATCAAGACGATCAGAAAAATTTCAGTTCTACGTTATCAGTAAATCGATACGGTCAACGTATCTTTTTGGCAAGTAATGGTGATATGTTGCAAAACGGCACTCTGTTGGAGCCTAACTTGTGGGAAAACGGCAGAACCCAAATTGATTTTCAAATTACCAAGGCCTTCCCCAAAAAGAGAATGGACTTTCGATTGAATGTAAAAGATATCCTTGCACAAAAGTTAGTCTTCTTCGAGGATACAAATAATAATGGCAAGTTTGATTCAAAATTTGATGCGCTTCGATCATCGGCTCAGTTCGGCAGGGTCATAACAGTGGCATTTGTTTACAAATTCTAAGTAAGTTATTTTATCTTAAAAAAGGCATACCAATTTCGGTATGCCTTTTTTAATTGGATATTTTTAATGGCAGATTGAGATAACACTTTCGTAACATTTATATAATCTTTTGATAATTGCGATTCCATTTATTGGTAATGTTCGATAGTCATATTTGCAGCGCCAATCAAAACCGGCGTTTACAATGAAAAAAATTTTATCACTCTTTGCGTTTATGATTGTAGCTGTTGCTACCTATGCGCAAAACCCCTTCTTCGAGGTGGTTAATTATCGAGGAGCCTTTGCTCCTGCGCCAACTACTCCGTGGACGGATGGTTGGACGAATTGGGATCCGCAGAACACGGATTACGGAACTCCAACCGTCACCGTTAGTTCGGCGATTACAACAAACACAACCTGGACAAGTAACAATGTATACTTGATTCAAGGGCTTATTTATGTCAAGAATGGAGCAACGTTGACCATTCAGCCCGGAACTAAAATTTTGGGCGATGCAACTATTGCAAATTCTTCATTGGTTATTACAAAAGGGGCTAAAATTAATGCGGTTGGTACATCATCTAACCCTATTGTTTTTAGTTCAAGTAAAGCTGTTGGTTCAAGAAGTGTCGGTGATTGGGGCGGTTTAATGATTTTGGGTAAAGGTACTCTGAACAGACCCGGTGGTACAGCCAATATTGAAGGTATTGCTGTTTCAGCTGATACAGAGTATGGCGGTGGTGCTAGCCCCGATAATGAAGACAATTCAGGAAACCTCAAATATGTTCGTATCGAATATGGTGGTTATGTTTTTGCTACCGATCAGGAGATCAATGGTCTTACATTGGGTGCAGTGGGACGTAACACCATCATTGATTATGTACAATGTTCGTTCATTAATGACGATGCGTTTGAATGGTTTGGTGGAACAGTTAATGCTTCTCACCTGGTGGCTTATCGTTGTTTGGATGATGATTTTGATACCGATTTTGGTTACAGTGGATCAGTGCAGTTTGCATTGAGTGTTCGTGATCCACAGATCTCTGACCAAAGTTCAGGTTCAACTTCAGAAGGTTTTGAATCTGATAATGATGGTGCCGGTTCTACCAATACACCACAAACAACCTGTGTGTTCAGTAACGTAACGGTTGTTGGTCCTTTCCGTGGTACAACACTTGGTTCGTGGGCTTCTACATTTAAGTTCAGAAGAGGCGCAAGGCTTCGTCGTAACTCAGGAATCAAGGTGTTGAACAGTATCTTTACCGATTTCCCTTACGGCGTATTCATTGATGGTTCTGCTGTAAGAGCGAATCTTCAAACAGGAGTAACTGTATTTAAGGATAACATTATTGCAGGGACTACCCGTGCGACAGAACCCGGTACGCTGAATTCCGTTAGAGATTCGTTATTCAATCAATTTGGAAACGACTCTCTTGTAAGTACAAGTGGAATTTTAGAAAATCCTTACGACTATTTAGCTCCCGATTATCGTCCGGCATCAGGTTCTCCTGCCTTGTCGGGTGTTAATTTTTCGGATGCAGCATTTAACAATCGTAAAATCATCACTACTTCCGCTTCTTTCATTAAAGAAGTTACTTTCCGTGGTGCCTTTGCTCCTTCACCTTCTACTATGTGGACAGATGGTTGGACAAACTGGGATCCCATCAATACAACGTATCCAGCTCCTACAGTAACTGTTACAGGAACCATTACCACAAATACGACATGGACTGCTTCCAATACGTATTTGATCTCAGGATTGGTTTATGTAGCTGCAGGAGTTACACTTACCATTGAGCCCGGAACCGTCATTCGCGGTGATGCAAGCATTGCAAACTCATCATTGATCATTACAAAAAATGCTAAACTGATTGCAGAGGGTACACTTTCCAATCCAATTGTGTTTACCTCCAGTAAAGATGCTGGATCAAGAGGTGTTGGTGACTGGGGTGGTTTAATCATTTTGGGTAGAGCTTCATTGAACAGACCCGGTGGTGTAGCGAATATTGAAGGTATTGCGGTGACAAGCAACACAGAATATGGCGGTGGTGCTTCACCTAATGATGATGACAACTCCGGCGTTTTGAAATATGTACGTGTAGAATTTGGTGGTTATGTTTTTGCCACTGACCAGGAAATCAATGGTATTACATTCGGAGCTGTAGGTCGTGGTACTACAGTTGATTATGTACAAGTTTCCTATACAAATGATGATGCGTTTGAGTGGTTTGGCGGTACAGTAAACTGTGCACATCTGGTTGCTTACAGAAATCTGGATGATACATGGGATACTGATTTTGGTTACAGTGGATCTGTGCAGTTTGCTTTGGGTGTTCGTGACCCGAATATTTCTGATCAAAGTTCAGGATCTACTTCTGAAGGTTTTGAATCTGATAATGATGGTCCCGGTTCTTCTAATACACCTCAAACAAGAGCCTTGTTCAGTAATGTAACTGAAATAGGTCCTTTCAGAGGAACTGTTTTAAGTTCATGGCCGTCTACTTATAAATTCAGAAGAGCTGCCCGTATTCGTCGTAATACAGGGTTAAGACTGTTCAATAGCATCCTGACAGACTATCCTTATGGTGTCTTTATGGATGGATCGGCTGTTCGTGCCAACCTTCAAACCGGTGTAACCAAATTTAAAAACAATTTAGTTGCAGGTTGCTTCCTGGCTACTGAACCCGGAACTGCTGTAGCAGTTCGTGATTCAATTTTTGGATCAGGAACAGGATTGTTTAAAAATGATTCATTAACTACTACAGCAAATGTGTTAGTTAATCCTTATGATTATTTGAATCCTGATTATCGTCCCGGATCACAGCCTTTAGCTTCAACCGGTGCTTCGTTTACCGATGCAGCATTTAATGGTTTAATCGCTCCTTGTGATGAAGTGAATGCTCCCGGTGCTATATCAGGTACTAAGAACATTTTTAATTGCTCTACAACTGTAGTACATACTTATAGTATCGCTGCAATTAGCAATGCGTCAAGCTACACTTGGTCGGTTCCTGCAGGTGTAACAATCACTTCTGGTCAAGGTACACGTACAATTACAGTAACCTATATTTCTACTTTTGTAACCGGAACTATTTCGGTTGTTGGTAAAAATGATTGTGGCAATACTTCGAATGCTGCAACCTTAACTATCGTAAAAGTAAAACCAGGAAGTGTAACAGGTATTTCTGGCCCCACAAGCAACTGCTTGTTTATTGGAAGTACAGCTACTTACACAACCCCGGCTGTAGCCAATGCCGAGTCTTATACCTGGACAGTTCCTGCTACCGGTGCATCTATAGTATCAGGACAAGGAACCAATACCATAGTTGTTGCCTTTACTACTGCGTATACAACAGGATCAATTTCCGTAAAAGCAAATTCAACCTGCTTTACGACTGGAACTGTTAAGGCGCTTGGTGTTACAAAAGTATT
>JBMLSG010000070.1:0-5109 GCA_049240625.1 Lacibacter sp.
TTACCCGGTATTTTTCAATCCGCTGGATAGGGCGTTGATGGTACTGAGCAATTGGTTTAATACAGATTCTTTTTCAGTTGCGTTTTCATCATCCATGCTGCGCCATTTTTTTAAATATTGTATATGTAAATGATGCAGTACCGTCAGTTGCTTATTTCTCCAGACTAAGTTATCGTACTGACCACTGCGTCTGACTGAAGCAGGATTTTCAAAAAGATCGTCGATCATTTCAAACCCATTTTGATGATCCTTCAGCAGGCTGTTCATGAACCATTGCCGTTCATTGGTGTCTTCATCCAATACGGCATACTGTTGCATGATTTCGATATTGGAAAGTATGAGATTGGTTTCGGTTTGAATCATCAGGTATTTAAAGAAATTCCAGTGTTTCAGGGCCGCTTTCAGTTGCAGGTAATCGTTGGGTTTTTCTTCTTTTAATGCTTTCAAAGCCGTTCCAAGTCCGTACCATCCGGTTAATGCAATGCGGGATAAATTCCAGCTAAATACCCAGGGAATGGCACGTAAATCATTCAGGGTTCTGGTTCCCGTTCTTCTTGCAGGACGTGATCCAATTTTACTTTTTTCCAAAACATCGATACAGGTTACTTTACTGTAAAAATTAATAAATCCCGGAGCTTCAATCAGCCTTCTATATTCTTCAAAGGATTTTTGAGCGAGAAAATTCATAGAGGCTATTGGGTAGTGCAACTCTTTGGGACTGTTTTGATTTTGAATGCAATGCTTCGCCACGCCGGATGCAAGCGCGTTTAGGTTGTAGGTAGCCGTCATTGGGTTTCCAAAGAGCTGGGCAACCGATTCGCCCTGTACAGTTATTTTGATGGTATTGTTCACTGTGTTTTCGGGCATGCTTTCCAAAAATCGGTGGTACTTTCCGCCGCCTCTGCTAATCGTTCCCCCGGTTCCGTGAAAAAAGTAAACATCCGTGTTGTGTTTCTTTCCGATTTCTGAAAGTTTTTGTTCTGCATTGTATAAATTCCATTTACTGGCAATGGTTCCGCCGTCTTTATTACTGTCGCTATAGCCCAGCATCACCTCCTGTTGCCGGTTTAGATATCTTGAACGGTCTTTTGTAACAGGATGTTGCAGGAACTGATCTAAGATGGAAGGGCCATTTTGTAAGTCGCCGATTGTTTCCAGCAGAGGCACAACTTTAATGGATGTGTTTAATAATTGTGTTTCACGCATCAGAAAATAGACCGCCAACAAATCACTTACATTTCTGGTCATGCTTACGATGAAGGATCCAATTCCGTCTGCACCATAACGGTCGATGTGCTGGCGGACAGTTCTGAAACAATCCAAAACATTATCTGCTTCAGCTCCATAAGAAACGGTGCAATCGGTAACAGGCGAAGGACTGAGTAATACTTGGTTCAGATAACCGATGCGTTTACTCTCTTCCCATTGTTCAAAATCAAAGTCTTTAGAACCGGATCCTTTTAAAATTTGTGTGATGGCTTTGTCATGAAAGGCACTATTTTGTCGGATATCGAGTTTCGCAAGATGAAAACCAAAGCATTGAACGATTCGTTCAACAGGAAACAGAATTCCTTCCGCGATACTGTTCAATCCATTTTGATTTAAAATCGTTCTTAGAAATTTCAAATCGTTTTCCAACATTTTGGCCGATTTGTAATACGTATTTGAATCGGTGAAATGCTCCGCAATCGTATTGTCTATCTGACAAATCATGAGGTTTACAAATTGCCTCCAGGGTTCGTAATGATTTCTTTGTATCGCAGTTTGTCCTGCTTCCCCCAATGCTTTCGATTTATTGTTAATGGCTTCAATGAGAAGAAACGGCACCGGATTGGAGATAGCTGAAACAGAAATTCTTTTAACCAATTGAATCAATTGGTCTTTGACAAGTTCAAGTGCTTTTGTTCGATGGAGCAACAACGTTTCTTCCGTTATTGCAGGTGTTACAAACGGATGTCCATCCCGGTCGCCTCCTACCCAGCTTCCGAAATGGATTTTGGGGAACTGATCGGGATTTTTCATTTTTACAGGGTTGAAACCCAATTCATTCCAGGAACTTTTTAATTGCTGATCACTTAGATTCAGGACTCGGGGGAAAACCGTACTCAGATAATGTAATGCGTTCACTCTTTCATCGCGTATATCCGGTTTTTCCAAATAGATTTCTCCGGTTCGCCACCAACGTTCCAAAAGCATAATGATCGTTTCCCTTATTGCATTTTGTTCCAGTTTGCTTAGTGCTGTATTTTCTTTTTGCACCAGGAGTAAGTACAATTCACGATGTATTTCAATTACGGACACTCGTTTAGCTTCGGTGGGATGCGCTGTAAGTACCGGCATGATGTTCGTGTTGGCAATTGCATTCAACATGGCCTCTTCACTGACGCCTTCTTGTTTCCACCTGTGAAGTGCTTCTGCCCAGGACCCTCTGATAGTAGAAATGGTTTCCCGGTCTTCCAGTTTTCTTCTGTATTGTGTGGCTGCATTTTCTTCCACCATTGTCATCAGCTGGAAGTAGATGCTAAGTGATTGTATGATTTTTTCACTGCTGAGTTCATTTCTTTCAGCAGATACATTCTGATTGTGTTGCCTGATCATGGATGCAACGGTATGCTCCTGAATCCGGGACAACATTTCCAGGTAGCAATCAAGAATAAATTTTCGGTCGGTCTCAATTTTAACAAAGGGAGATGAGTTGTTGGTCATGGTTTAAGTAGTTGTTCAGATTGTTTTTATGTGGTTTGTGATTAGTCTTTTGTAACAGATGCAGCGGGTGCTGTTTCCTCAGGGAAGCAAAAAATCAATTCTTGAAATGGGAATAAAGAAAGGATTCAAGCATTAAATCTGAGTTAATCAACCTTTCCGGTTTTGCCGCTAACAAATAATCTTATTTACCCGGAATGGCAAGCAATGGAATTTTTGTATGAAAAGCCATTTGTCTGGTCCTGCTTCTTTTCAGAAATTGCTCCGCAAGACTTTTTGGATAATGAACCATTGCTAATAGATCTACATTATTGGTTTGAATGTAATCCTCAATACTGTTTTCAAATTTGCTGCCATCCAAGAGCGTTGCTTTCAGGTCTATGTCCGGATAAGCAGTTTTTAAAAAGTCAGCATAATGATGAATATTTCTTGTCTGATCCAGGTATGCAGCGGCATCTGTTGTATCACTGTCTGCAAAGATCACAACATGTAATACGGTATTAAAGAGCTGTACCATATCAATGATGGGATTCAGCACCTCATTATTTTTTTCAAAGTGATTGGTGGCAAAAAGGAGATTGTCCGGTTCTTCCATTTCATATTGAAGCGGTATGGCAATTACCGGTATTGCTGCTTTTGTGATAATTTTTGAAGTCACACTACCCATGAATACTTCTTTAAATCCGGTAGCACCTGTTGTTCCCATAACAATCAAATCAATCTGATTGTTAGCAGCATAATCGGTAATGCTTTCAGAAACAAGGCCATCAGAAACGGCAATTTTAGTTTTCACATTGGGGTAGTTTTCAGCTATAGATGTTTGTATTATCCTAAGTTCTTCCTGATGTTTCATCCTCAGTTCGTTCATGAACGATTCTTGCGAACGAAAGGGTACACTCACATAACTGTCCGGTGCTATAATATGCAGTAAATGAACAATCGCATTCTTTTTTGCAGCAATTTCTGATGCGTAGCAGACAGCCTTCATTGCGTTTTCAGAAAAGTCTGTAGGAACTAATAGTTGTTTCATGTTGCTCCAGTGTATTGTGTTTTTAACAAACTGTTATTCAAAGAAAGTTGACAAGAGTGTGTTCAACTCTAACTTGTACAAAAGAACAAATTCTATAAATTTAAAAATTGACCGAAGTCATTTTAAAACATGATTCAATGTGGATGGGAAATGCAAAGGAGATCAATTGTCTTTGATATCGGTATCAACGTCTAATTTTTTTGATTTTTTGTGGTGTAGTTCAATAAAATAGCCTATCTGGAGGAAGTCACGACCGGTTTCGTCGTTGATTTTATAATCAAATTGATGGAGGTATCCAATTTGTAAGGATGCCGCTCTGGACGGTTTATAGGAGAAGGTAAAGGACAGTCTGTTTCGTTCAAAGTAAGGCTCTTTGTTTGTAAAAAAGAGTTCTTCACTTGCGCTAATCTGAAACGGTTTGTATTTGTTTTTTTCTTTACCAAATGGAAAGGATGCTCCAATCCTGTACCGAAAACGATTTCTGTAACCATTGCTTGTAAAGCGTAGTTCTGCGCGGTATCGTTGTTCGATTTTTAGTTTGCCGATGGACTGATAAAGACTCACCTGTGGCCAAATCCTCAGTTCATCATTATTTTTTGGCAACTTAAAATTGCCCCCTTCTTTATAAGTTTGATAACTGCCGGCTCCCAGCGTCAGTTTTACCTGTTTATGGAGTTTATATTCAAGTCCACCTTTATACTCATAGTAGTGAAAATTATTATAGAATTTGGTGGATCGTATTTGTGCCTCACCAAAAGCACTCCATTTTTCATCAAGTTTATATTTTAAGTTCAGGATATTCCAGCTTCCTAAATCAAAAGATTGCCCGAAACAAAAATTGATTGAGAGCAGGGCAATCGTAAAAAAAGGAGCGTACTGTTTCATTTTACAGGTTGATTTTTGCCGTTTGCATCCACCCGGCCCTTAATGTTCAATTCCATCTTGAAAATCAGTGTTTGGGCGAATGCATTCGAATAAAGATACATTCTGTAAAGAAAAGAGAGAACAGGGTGTATCCCGCCTCGGTTCGTGTCCACATGAACCGAGATATAGTAAGCAAAACACCTTCTTTCTCAGGAACGTCTCCCCTGAAGAAAGCACTTAGCGTATAAGAAAACTTGAAGGGGGTATTGCGTTTTTTGAATGATGTCAAGCACATTTACAAGAAGGTCTTGACAAAAACATCAATTTAGTATTATAAGTCAGTGTCGGCTTCCCTTTGTTCTCATCACTACGTCGTGTGTAATGAAGAGATAAAACATCATTTGGGAGCAATGATGCTTGTTAAAACAACAACTTCTTTCCAGGGGGGTAACGCTTTCTGAAAAATATTTCTGTCCATTACCCAAAAGTCCCACTTCCGATTTAGTGAAACC
>JBMLSG010000070.1:5209-7290 GCA_049240625.1 Lacibacter sp.
TGAAACCATCCCCAAACAAAAAAGCCCATAACCAATTAAATCAGTTATGGGCTTTTTATTGCTGTAGGGGGAGAACAGTAACCTTTTGGTTTCGGCTGGTATTTAAAATATCAAAACAGCAATAAATAATTGAAAATCAATATAAAATAATTTTCGATTGAAATCCGAAATATCATCAAATAATAGTTTTAGTGAAACTTTTAGTGAAACCTATTATCTTTGGTGTACGAATTCTACACCAACATGCCCAGACAACCCGTAGTTCACTTTAGATTAAAGCCCGAAGACCAAAATGGTTTTTCGGTGATATACCTCCAGTTTGTGTACCACAAACGGAGACTGTTCTTTTCCTTCGGCCAAACCATTCGTCCGGGCGACTGGAACGACAAGAAGCAGCGGGTCAAAAACAAACAGGCAACCACGGCTGACGGGAAGTTTGCCCTCAACGATTTGCTCGACAACTTGGAGCGAATTTGTCTGAAGACCTATTCCGAAATGATGAAAGAAGGCATACCGGAGCCGGAAGTTCTGAAAGAAGCGATGAAGAAGTTCATCAACAAGAATCATGAAATCGAAGAAGATGATGCGGTAACTAAGCCAACCCTTTTTTCACTTACGGACAGATTTATAAAAGGGGAAATAAAATTCCGAGGAAGAAATAAAAGTGAATCCAGTTTGAAAAACTATCATGCTGTTACCAAGCATCTGAAAGAGTATCAGGAATACAGCAAGAAGCAAATTGATTTTGAGGATATCGACCTCAACTTCTTTTATGCCTACACTTCATTTTTGGAGAAGAAAGGGCTTGGGGTCAATACTATTGCCAAAGACATTTCGATTATCAAAGTATTCATGGGCGAGGCGGTTGATCTGGGATATACCGATAACATGATATTCCGGCATAAAAAATTCAGTTATAGCGAAAAGGAAACCGAACAGATATATTTAACCGAAGCCGAACTGGATAAAATATATAAGGCAGAGATTCCTAATAAAAAACTTGACAGAGTAAGGGATTTATTCCTGGTGGGTGCATGGACAGGCCTCCGGTATTCTGATTTCAGCAATATTCGTCCGGAGCATATTGTAAAAATGGATGATGATTATTGTATTAAAATGATGACGAAAAAAACAGGAGAGCTGGTTATCATACCCTGTAATCCTGTGATACTTGACATATTTAATAAATACAAGGCTACCGGGAACCTATTGCCGCGTGCCATCAGCAACCAGAACTTCAATGACTATATTAAAGAAGTTTGCAAACTGGCATCGCTTACTGAAAAGGGACGATTAAGCACCCGTCCTAAAGAGCCCCTGGCTGAACTGGTATCATCACATACAGCGAGGCGTTCATTTGCCACCAACCATTATCTGCAAGGGTTTCCTACCATCGATCTCATGAAAATCACCGGTCACAAATCCGAACGCTCATTTTTGAAATACATCCGTGTTAGCAAGCTCGATACCGCCAGGCGATTTAATGAGCATATAAAAAAGAAGTGGGGGGAGAGAGTATTATAGGAATTTGCCAGACGAGCTTATTAAGATTCTGTTCGTGACAAATATTAGTATAAATTTGTCACCAAATATGAACTAGAGAGACTATGCAACTGACTGAAAGTAAAATATTGGCAATCATTAAAGCAAAAGGAACGGGTTTTGTCTTTACATCAAAATATTTTACCTCACAAGCTGATGATGTTAGTGTTGTAACATCTGCGCTTTCCCGCTTAGTAGAAAAAAAAATCATCCGCAGGTTGGCGCATGGCCTTTATGATTTACCAGAGGTTCATCCGAAACTTGGCGCAATCATGCCTTCGGCAGAAAAAGTTGTAGAGGCAATTAAAATATCAGAGGCCATTGAGGTACAACCAACGGGAGCCTATGCCGCAAATCGGTTGGGCTTGTCTACACAGATACCAATGCGCATTGAGTTGTACACCAGCGGTCCGAAAAAGAGGATTCTTTTTGGCAAACAGGAAATTCTCCTAAAGCCGACGACTCCCAAAAATATGATTGGTGCCGGAACAAAAGCCGGACTGATTCTTCACGCGCTTAAACAAATTGGTAAAGCTAAT
>JBMLSG010000071.1:0-2511 GCA_049240625.1 Lacibacter sp.
CATCCGTCCAGGATAAAATATTATTACCTGTACTGGTTCTTGTGACCGTTAAACCAGTTGGCGCATTGGGCTTCGTGACATCAACCCCCGAAGATGTGGATGTGTAAATTATGATGTCATCTAAGAAATACGATGCGTTTGAAGAACCACTTATCGAAAAACGAGGAAAATAAATTGCTCCATTTGTGGCAGACGCAGAAACTGTAGCTCTTTGAAAAGTTGTTGTTGCCCCAACGCCAGTTCCACTGGAAACTGTGCCACTTGTTGTACTAACTTGCATTGTAACAGTTGGAGAACCACTTATTGTTGAAGATCTCCTAAACCAACCTAATGCGTGTATATAATTTGTACCACTACCAGGGATCTGAACGGTATAGGTGTTATGAGCTCCATAACGCGCATTTGAAGTAGTTGTTACAGGATTAATTGAATTGGATCCAGATCTTACGGTTGCGCCCAAATTCCATGTAGGCTGACCAAAACTGACTTCCAAATCCCAACCATTACTTCCTAAAGGCGATCCGGTTTCTGCTCCCGGATTGATTTCTTTTGTAAACAAGATGGTATAATTAGCACCGCTGTTATTGTCCGTAAATGTTGTTGCACACCCTGATGTACCCGAACCGTTTCCATCTGCCTGGAAATATACTTCCAACACCCATACCCCTCTTGATGTGGCTAATTGAGCCAAATTGATTGACTGGCTCACATCCCCCCAACGTTGATCACCGGAATTTGTGGAACTAATATTACCGCCGTTTGCAGTGGTCGTGAAGCTATGATTGGCACTAAACCCTAATGTAATTTGTGTAAAAGAGCCGGAAGCCGACCCTTGCGGGTAAACCCTGTAAAATATTTTTCCATTACATATGTTACCCGATCCATCCTTCCAAGTGTGGACAAACCCCCCTTTCAGGATCAATGAACGGGCTGAACCAATATTGGTTCCCCAGGCCCTTGAGTTAACATCTGCCGCGCCATTAAGGGAATAAGTTACTACACCAGCCTGACCGCTACCAAAAAAACCTGCACCTGCTACTGCGGTTTCATCAAAAAAAACAACTAATGAAAACAACAGTGCAATACGGGAGAAAAATTTCCTTAAAGCATTTGCAGATGAAGAGAGGTTCAAATACATTTCAGATCGGGTAAAATTGTTCATACAACAACCATTTAAATGTTCTCAATTTTAAAGATGAATCTTTTCTTTTAGACGCATCAATTTGTGATTATAATCGATATAAAAAACTTCACTTGTTTGGTTCCATCCGATTCAGTCAAAAGATTTTTATTGTGTTGACCATACCGGAATTCTCATAGGCGAAAAAACATACATCAAAAAACATTGGGATGTATGAACATTCCTGTTAGATTTCGAAGGATACTGAATGTAGTTGGTTACTTTAAGATGGCTTTCAGCAGGAAAATTAAAGCGTTGTTTTCACGGTTGGATGATAAAAATATGTTTTTTTTAATAAAAAAAATAAAATCGAACATTTTTTTATTAAATAAGTATTAACATCTGTTACCCGTAGGCATTCATAATGAATTGGTTAGATCTGCCCCATTCTCTGACAATACACAGTTCAACCCGCTTTGCGCTTTATCAGTTCCAGACTTTCACGTTCCACCTTGATCTTCATGGCCAAGCCCAGTGAAGGAACCGTCAGTATGGCATAACGGTGGTGCAAGGAAACCACCTCTCCCTCCATGCCCATCAACAAACCACTATTTACACGGGCCATATCCGCAACCTGTATGGCTTCTTCCTGCAAAACCCTGTGTTCAAAATCTTTGAAAAACGACCGGATGATTTCAATTTCCCTGGGCTGGATGCGGGCGGGTTTCCCGCAATGACACACAAAATTCAAAACACCATTGGCCGCCAAAACCTGCCAGCGTATGCTGTCGTGGATGTAAACAAACACATATCCTTTAAAAGCGGGGATTTCCAGAATTTTACGGCGGTCACTCCATTGACGCTGTACCTTTTGCAAAGGGCAATACACCACCAAACCTTTGTTGGCCAATGCTTCCGTCACTTTTTTTTCCATATTGGGCCGTGTATAAACCGCATACCAATAGGGGGTTTCAGATGGAGTCATAATGGATTGTTTTGTTGATACCGAACCTCAAATTAAGAAATTTCAGCAATTCAAAAACAAAATAGTTTGAATCGTCCACCCAGGGTGTGGCATAGCCGACCCCGGGACCAACTGAAACGCCACCTCCCGATCGTCACTGCGAGGTACGAAGCAGTCTCTCGAACAAGAAACGAAAACCTTTAATGAGATTGCTTCGCCACAACGCTTCACACAAGGCCTGCATACTCGCAATGACGTGCGTGTATATGTGCCGTCCACCTACCAGGCGTCACTGCGAGGAACGAAGCAGTCTCTTGAATAAGAAACGATACCCTTTAATGAGATTGCTTCGCCACAATGCTTTACACAAGGCTGCATACTCGCAATGAAGTAAAAATTAATTTGAAGGACACTAAAACAAAACTGC
>JBMLSG010000071.1:2611-9918 GCA_049240625.1 Lacibacter sp.
CTGCATACTCGCAATGAAGTAAAAATTAATTTGAAGGACACTAAAACAAAACTGCCGGATTCGAAAAACCGGCAGTAATTTATTTGAATCATCAACCAATCAGTCCTCGGTATAAGGCACCACCTTGCCTTTGGGGGTTAACAAATAAATCAACGCTACTTCCATACGCTTTGCACGGTAAGCGACAAAATTCTTACTGTTCATGGGGTATTCATAGGTCGCACGCAAATTCAACTTATCGTTGTAAAGAACAGACACCAGTGGCATAATCGTCCGGAATGAACGCGTGTGCAAACCATAATTCACTTTAAACTTTTTATAATCCTTATTGGCATTTTTGTGCAACTCCACACCGGCCCAAGCAGACACTTTGTATTCATCCGTTCCGCGATCTTTGTTGGAACTGCTCAACCAAAATAAGCCATCAGCCCAGTACATACTCTTTACATAAATAGTACGCGATTGATCCAGATCAAAACCAAAACTCATAGTGAAGACTCCTCTATGACGAAGTCGTGGCTTATCAGGATCAGATTGCAAAAGATCGTTTTCCGGATAAAGAAGATGATACATTGCTAAACCCGACTCAAATCGAAAACGAGTCGTTTTATAGTTGTAATTAAGGCCAATCGAAAAATCAGTGTAACTGAGAGCAGTTGATGGCGTATCCAAGTTATCTGCTGCTCTGTACGTAAATCCGCCTCCGGAAATTTCTGGCTTATAATTGAAAGTTTTCGGCTCAGCCTCAGTACCAAGACGCTTATAAGTTCCACTGGCAAAAGCGGCCTGGAAACCAACATCAACGGTATGTCGTGAACGCTTGTCCATAGCTGTATGATAAGCGATAGACAAGGAAGGAAACATCGCCGTAATGGCCGATGTGGCATGACCGTAACGGTAAAAATTCAATCCCACTCCCCAGTAGGAACGTGGCGGATCGTTTTTATCGTATTTACTTCTGAAATCCAGAAAGACATTGTTGTGCATCATCTTGGCGGAATCCCAACTCATCATACTCACGTGGGTGCCTGCACGAAACTTGGCATCAAACTTTCCAGCATAAGCGGGATTGACCACCAGTGGCGATGCTTCGTACATTGCCAAACGTGGATTTTGTGCCTGTAGTGCATTTAAAAAAAAGAGAGCACCTGTCACCATCAAGACTTGCTTCATACAGTATCTGCGGTTTTGAAGAATCGAAATTAACTATTTTTCAGACAAAAAAAGACTATTATACAACAACGTCTGTTTGTAAGCCCTGATATTCAGGCACTATGGAATGGATCAGCTCCCGTATGCTCCTGTTCTCCCCTTCCTTACGGGTAACACGTAATTGTTCCAGAAACTGGACCATTTCGGGGTAGCTGTATTTTTGTACACGCCCGATCATGATTTTTTTATGATGCGTCTTTTCCACTTGTTCCTGATCGGCAAAGAGGTCTTCGTACATTTTCTCACCCGGACGAATACCCGAAAATTCAATGGCGATATCCACACCCGGAACCAATCCTGCCAGACGAATCATGTTCATCGCCAGATCGTAAATCTTAACGGGTTCGCCCATATCAAAAATAAAGACCTCTCCCCCCTTGCCCATCAAACCGGCTTCCACAACCAGTTGTGCGGCTTCGGGAATGGTCATGAAATAACGCTGCATATCGGGATGGGTAACGGTAACCGGTCCGCCCCGCTCAATTTGCGCTTTGAACAACGGCACAACTGAGCCGTTGGAACCCAGTACATTCCCAAAACGGGTAATGATGAATTCGGTTTCGCCAAATCGTTCCTGTAACGATTGGGTGGCCATTTCGGCAATCCGTTTGGTGGCACCCATCACACTGGTTGGGTTGATGGCTTTATCTGTGGAAACCAACACAAACTTTTCGGCACCGTGTTTTGCAGCCATATTGGCGGTGATCCAGGTACCCATCACATTGGTCTGCAACCCTTCTCCGGGATATTTCTCAATGATGGGAACATGCTTGTAGGCTGCTGCATGAAACACAAAATGAGGATGGAATTCGCGAAACACATCAGCTATCGCATCTTCATTGCGCACATCGGCCAATACAAACCGAAAATTGCCTTTGGAGTTGGTGCGTTTCAATCCTTGTTCCAATTCGTACAGAGGAGTTTCGGCACTATCCAGACAAATGATCTGTTGGGCCTTGTGCTCTGCCAGTCGGCGCACCAGTTCACTTCCAATAGAACCCGCCGCACCTGTAACTAAAATGACTTTTTCTTTCAGTTGTCGTGCCACTTCATGGTTCTGCAATTGAATCGGCTCACGGTTTAATAAATCGTTGATATCAATTTGCTGAATGGTATTAAGATTGAACCGTGAATCGAACCAGGTTTGAAGTGCAGGTAATTCACGAAAGCGAATGTTAAAGATGATGGTATCATTTAAAAACTGCGACTTACGTACCGGATTGAGCGTTTTGGTCGCAAGGATGATATCGGTAACGCCTAATTTCACTATGGTTTTCCTTATATCGTCAGCTGCACTGTAAACTTCATATCCTTCAATAATTTTACCAATTTTATTAGAATCATCATCGATAAAGCCCATGATTCTGAACCCTGATTCTGGATGTGAAAGAATTGATTTTTTAAGTGTTATGCCCAAAGCACCCGCTCCAAAAATGAGTAACCGTTTATCCGTATCTTTTTTCTGAGTCCGTTTGTAATACTCAAATATATACGTGATAAACAGCCGACTGGTCAAAATATAAACCACTGTAATAAAGAAACTGAGGATCCATATATCGGCAGCAAAATAAGCACGTCCGGGCATTAAAGACCGTACAATGAAACTCACTATATGCAGCAATAACAAAACAAAAATCAATTGCACATAGTCCTTAACATGAAAATGTCGAATAACTCGTTTGTGAATCCTGAAACTGAACCAAAATATAGCAGCTAAAACAGCATGTATGAGAGACTGTGCAATGGCGATAGTCAAGGGCACTTCGGTAATGGCAATAATACGATAATGCAGCAGCATACCGGAAATCAATCCCAGTGTGATGATGAACATGTCGACCACCAGAACAAAACGGGCGGGCGTAAGTTTAAGTGGTTTATTTTGCATTCCAGCATTGCTTTATATGTTCACAAACAAGCAGCTGTTCTTCATAAGTAAGCGAGGATCCACTGGGCAAACACAAGCCCTTTCGAAACAATTCTTCCGAAACACCGTTTACATAAGCCGTTGCGTTTTGGTAAACGGGCTGCATATGCATGGGTTTCCAGAGTGGTCTGGATTCGATATTGTGCTCTTCCAGATACAACCGAATCCCATCCGGGGTTACGCCTCCAGATAAGGCTTCATCAATCAACACAGTTGTAAGCCAACGATTCGAATAGAAGCCTTCTGGTTCCGGCACAAACACCAGTCCCGGTAATTCCGATAACTCTTCTTTATAAATTTCGTAATTTTTTCTGCGTTTTGCAACTCGCTCATCTATCACCAGCATTTGTCCCCTTCCAATTCCGGCGGCAACATTACTCATACGGTAATTGTAGCCGATTTGCGAATGTTCATAATACGGAAACGGATCTTTGGCTTGGGTTGATAAAAACCTTACATGATCCACCAGTTGATTGTGATTGCTCACCAGAGCACCGCCGCCGCTTGTGGTAATAATTTTATTCCCGTTAAAACTCAAAATTGCGGCCGTTCCCCAGCTTCCGCAGGGTTGATTTAGATAGAGAGACCCGAGTGCTTCCGCCGCATCTTCAAGTACCGGCACTCCATACTGTGAGGCCAATTGCATAATCGGATTCATTTGGGCCGGCATTCCATACAAATGAACGACAATGATGGCGGCTACTTTTTTTCCGGAGGCCGTGTATGTTTCCAGTGCTTGTCGCAATAACTCAGGATCCATATTCCAGGTTACAGGCTCGCTGTCGATAAAAACAGGTTCGGCACCCAGATAGGTAATGGGAAACGCCGAAGCGGCAAAAGTCATGCTCTGACACAACACCACATCACCCGGTTGTACACCCAATGACACCATGGCCAGATGCAAAGCGCCTGTACCCGAATTGAGGGCTGCAGCTGCTTCTGTTTTTGTATAGGAGCGCAATTGATGCTCAAAAGCATCTACGTTCGGACCTAGTGGAGCGATCCAGTTGCTGTCAAATGCCTCGTTAACAAAATTTCGTTCCTGTCCGCCCATATGCGGGGGGGATAACCAGATTCGTTTCAATCTTAATACTATTTAGTTTGACGTAGCTTTCAGCTACTATAATTTTCTGATGTGGTAGCCTGATAAAAATAAATGTTCAATTCCACTGTTGAAAAAAGTATTGAGCGCATCATCGGGCGTTAAAGCTATTGGTTCACCGTTGATATTAAATGACGTATTCAAGACAATTGGTACTCCGGTTATCCTTTCAAACTCACTGATGACCATATGATAATCAGGATTGGTTTCTTTCGAAACCGTTTGCACACGGCCAGAACCATCAAAGTGTACAACTGCCGGAACATCTTTCTTTTTTTCATCCTTGAACAGAACTACTTTTTCCATGTAATTGCATGTAAATCCGTCTTCAACTAAAAAGTAGTCATGTACTTTTTCAGCAAGAATTGACGGGGCAAACGGTCTGTACGCTTCACGATACTTAATTAGGCCATTGATTATATCTTTCATTTCAGGATTTCGCGGGTCACCCAAAATGGACCTGCAACCCAAAGCTCGGTCACCAAATTCCATTCTTCCGTTGAAAAATGCGACCACTTTACCCTGACTTAAAATTTCAGCAACAGCACGTGCCATATTGCTTTCCTTTTTATATGAAATTTTACGACGATTCAATACTTCCTCAATTTGTTCGTCACTGAAAACAGGTCCAATTGAACTTGGATTGTCGCAAACAACACGAGGTTCGTTTTTAATTTGATGGGCCACATAAAATGCAGCTCCAATGCTATTTCCTGCATCAGTTGGAGCATAAGGAATGTAAATATTTTTGAAGGGTGTAAGGTTCGCAATTCGGCCATTAAAAACTGAATTCATAAAAAAGCCTCCTCCTACAACAAGACTATCACATTTTGCAATTGAATGTAAATGTGAGAGCATATGAACGGCTATTTCTTCCGATACACGCTGCATCGCCTTGGCAATTTTAATATGCCATTCATCGGGCACTTCCCCTTTCTTCCCTACTCTGCCTCCTAATGCATCCCGTAACTTGGAAGCGTAGATTCCAGGAAGCACATCTACAACTCCCTGATAATAGTTTTGATCTAATTCAAACAGACCATCATCCGTCAAGCGAATTGTTGATTTGATGATTTCATATTCCTTTTCACATTCTATATCGTATGCCGAAAGCGCCATGACTTTCCATTCATCACTATCAGGCTTGTAACCGAGAAGCTCAGTGTAAGCGGCATAAAACATCCCAATCGAGTGTGGGAGGTCCAGTTTTTTAAACAGTTCGAGTTTATTGTCTCTTCCTCTTCCCATTGTAACAGACTCCAATTCTCCTCTGAAGTCAGCAGTTAAAATAGCAGCCTCCTCAAAGGGTGAAAGAAAAAAAGATGCCGCTGCATGTGTGCGATGATGTTGTACGAAATATACAGGTGGAAGGCCCGTTTCCCTTGGGTAATCCATGAAAACCCAGTCTTGCGGCTTCCGTTGCACCATGTTAAACAGATTGTCCGTTATGCCATAATAATAGTCTTCTCTAAGACTGGATGTTCGCATCGCCGAAACGTAAGGGCTAAACTTATTTTGACTTGCCATTGGATTCCAGGCCTGAGCAATAAAATCACATTGACTCAATTGAATTCCTTCATAATCCAGGCAAAATTGTATGGAACGTTGCGGAAATTTTTTGGTCAGTTTTTCTCGTAAAAAACGTTCTTCAGGAGATCCTGCTGTTAACTTACCATTTTTTACAATCGCAGCAGATGAGTTGATTTCCCCATGATTCAGTCCAAGTACTATCATTTTTTAGTTTTAAACATTTATTAATATTCAATTGACAAATATATATAATCCCTCTAGGTGAAGACATTCAACTATCAGACGTTAGCATATTTATTCGTTTCTACTTGATGAGCCCTTAAAGTTGGGCATTGTTGCATGCCCCTGATGACTGATTTTTTCAGCAATGAAAACTTTATGTAAGGTCTTGAACAAGATTTTAATATCAAGCCAAAAACTTAGCTGTTCCACATACCAAATATCCAATTCAAATTTCTGATCCCATGAAATGGCATTTCGACCATTAACCTGTGCCCATCCGGTAATACCCGGACGCACGAAGTGACGAATTTTTTGCCGTTCATTGTAACGACTCAGATACTCAACCAACAAAGGACGCGGCCCCACCAAACTCATATCACCTTTTAAGATGTTGATTAACTGTGGCAATTCATCTAAGGATGTTTTTCTTAAAAAAGAACCCCATACGGTTAAGCGCTTTACATCTGGCAGTAATTGTCCGTTTGAGTCAACTTCATCTGACATGGTTTTAAATTTTAATATATAAAACAACTTTTCACGATATCCTGGTCGTTGTTGCCTGAATAAAACCTTCCCTTTATGGAAAAACAATTGAAGGATAGTAATCAAAAGCAAAATCGGACTGAAAACAACCAGCAAGATAAAACTGGCAGCAATATCCAAGCATCGCTTGAGTCCCACACGGTAGAGTTGATTTAAATATTTTTGCTGTTTCACGTGCTAAATTTAAAGAAATCTTTCTGAAGCTGTTTTATTGACTTCTCAAATCTCGTTTAGGAAGTTTTGTCATCCAGTATTGATACTCCTTCAAAATCAGACTCCATACTACATTGCGGTTGTAATGACTTTCTATATGTAGCCTCACTGCTTTTGCAAATTGTTCTTTAATTGACGGCTGCGAACGAATGATCTGCATGGAAGATAACAACTGCTCAGTATTTTTGGGCTGAACCAAAAAACCGGTTTCATTGTGAGTTACAATTTCATTACAACCATTAATGTCTGAAACAATCAATGCACATCCCATGGCTCCGGCCTGCAAGGGAACATTGGGCATTCCTTCTCTATAGCTTGGGAATAACAGAACATCAGCCGCTGCAAAATACGGACGAACGTCATTTTGAAACCCCCAACGGATGATAGATGGATGTTTTTCCATTAATTGAATGTCTTCTGCCGATAAAGGATCACGTTGAGGCTCTTCATCACCTAACAACCACAATTGGTCCTCCGGATACTGTTGTTGTATGGTTTGAAAAGCTGTCAGCAATTCATGAATCCCCTTTTCATTTACAAGTCGACCCGCAAAAATCCAGA
>JBMLSG010000072.1:0-1811 GCA_049240625.1 Lacibacter sp.
TCTGCACATGATGTAGTAATACCCAACAACTTCAATGTAACCGTTAATACATCAGCGGTTTGTAAATCCCTGACCATTTCCGGCGGGAGCAATTCCAATACGGTAACAGTCAGTGGATCAAATTCAATAACAGTTTCCGGCACCGTTTCAATAGGAGCCGGAACCGGTAACAATGACAATATTACGCTTGCTGTAGGATCCGGATCTTTGACCTGTAGTTCCATTACAATTGCCGCTACCGGCAATAGCAACAGAACTTCACAGGTTACGCTTTCAACAGGTACTATTACAGTATCCGGGAATGTTACCATGAATGATCTTAATAATGACTTTGTCTTCACTAACACCGGCACCTTGAAAATTGGTGGAACCATGAGCGGAGGAACTCTTGTTGCCTCAACGGGCACCATTGAATATTATGGTGATGGAACAGGTGGTACAAGCTCAAACCAAACAATTGGCAATTACAGTTACAACAACTTAAAAACATCAGGTAACGGGACAAAGACTTTGGCTGCAAATACCACAATGAATGGGACGCTTACCATCAATGCCGGTACAACACTCGCACTCAGTACATTTTCTTTGAATGCTCCAGCAAGTATGGAGTTACAAATTGGATCATCCGCTTCATCTATCACCGGTTCCGGACTATTAACTCTTGGTGGAGACGTAACAATTACAAAAATTTCAGGTTCAGGAGTAGGAGCTATCATCAGTTGTCCGGTTGCACTAAACAACGGAAGTACAAGAACATTCACTGTTCCCGATGAAACAACAAGTGCAAACGATTTAACAATCAGTGGAACCATCAGTACCAGCGGAGCTTTGGTAAAATCCGGAAGTGGAACACTTGTATTATCTGGTAATAATTCCTATTCAGGAGGAACCACGCTCAATGGAGGTGCTTTAACCATCAGTCATACAAATGCTTTGGGCTCCGTTTCAGGAGCGCTATCGGTTTCAAGTGGCACGTTGGTTAATATAGGCGCCAATGTTACGGTTGGGAACTTAACATTAGGCGGATTAGGAACCGCAAACGGCACCTGGGGAAATACCGGATCAGGTGCAACCTTTATCAACACAACTTATTTCCGTTTAAGCAATCGAATTACTGTAAGCAATGATACAAGAGTAACGCCATCCGTATCAATTACCGTTGGCACCTATACCTATAATGGTTTAACTCAAGGACCATCTGTTGCCACCAATACTGGCACAGGGACGAGCTATTCTTTCAGCTACTCCGGAACAGGTTATGGTCCAAGCACAACAGCTCCCACCAATGCCGGCAACTACACGGTAGTTGCTACAGTTGCTGCCAGTACAGACGGCTTTTACAAAGCAGCCAGTTCAAGTTCTACAGCATTCACTATTAACAAAGTAATTTTAACCATTACAGCCAACAACCAAACCGTTTCATACGGAACGGCAGCAGCAACGGTCACAGGAGCTGGATCCTATACCGCAACCGGATTTGTTAACGGAGAAAACGCTTCCGTCATCAGCGGCTCCGCTTCCTATACAACTAACTATACCACCACCACTAATGCAGGAACTACAGGCATCACGATTACGCCCGTAATAACAGGCTTGAGTGCGACCAACTATTCTTTTACAGCAGCCAACGGTACCATTACCATCAATAGAGCTCTACTCACCATTACCGCCAGCAATCAAACCGTTTCATATGGAACGGCAGTAGCAACGGTCACAGGAGCTGGATCCTATACCGCAACCGGATTCGTAAACGGACAAAACGCTTCCGTCATCAGCGGCTCCGCTTCCTATACAACTAACTATACCACCAC
>JBMLSG010000072.1:1911-4915 GCA_049240625.1 Lacibacter sp.
TTTAAAAATTTTACCTGGAATTGTACAGCGCAAAATTCAAATGACGTAAGTCTTAGCAGTGGTTTTGGAGTTACCGAAACCTTATCAGTCGTAAGTACAGGTTCCAGAAGCTTGAATCTTCCGAGTGGCACAACTTCAATAAGAAATTATTCTCAGAGTGGAGGAATAGTACAAGCTTATAGTTTATTGAGCAATCAAACATTTCAGCTTAATATTTCAGGCGATTTTAACATGAGTGGAGGAACATTGCGTTCAACAGCCGTAATATTTGGTACAACAAGCATGAATGTAAATTTCAATGGAACTTCTGCTCAATTATTTAACAAAACAGGCGGCACCATTTCTACTTCAATCTTTTTGGGAACAGCCACGAATACATTTACAATAAACAACGGCTCTATCGTTGACTTTGGCACATCCGTGTTAAATGGTACCGGAAATTTCACAAACAATGGTACATTAATAACAGCACATGCAGATGGAATTACGACCACAGGCAATAGCGGCACCATTCAATTAAATGGTACTCGCACGTACAGCACGAGTGGGAATTATCATTTTGATGGATCAGTTGCTCAAGTGACAGGTACTGGCTTACCTTCTATAGTCAATAATCTTACAATCGAAAACACAAGTGGTGTTTCGTTAACAAACTCGATCACGATCAACAGCACATTAAACTTAGTAAATGGGGCTCTGAATATAGCAGCCAAAACACTGACATTTCAAAACGGAAATGTTCCCATTCAAAAAACTTCAGGATTTCTTGCTCTTTCTAATAATGTTAATCTCGTCTTTGGAACGTCCGGAAATACCGGAGGTGCATCATGTAATCTTCCGGACAATCTATTTTCAAGTGGATCCGAAGTCAATCAAGTTACCATCAACCGCACCAACCGAATAGGCCTTGGGAATAATCTCTTGATTATGAATGGCAGCTTAATCTTAACCAATGGTGTACTGGATGCCTCCGGAAGCAGTCTCGTTTTTCAAAATCATCATACGCCGGTACAAAGATCAAATGGAAGCATTACAACGAACAGTTTCACCAATATTAGTTTTGGATCAAACGGCAATAAAGGAGGAAATGAATTTACACTGCCAGACCTCTTGTTTACAACAACACCTGTACTGAATCAACTGAACATCAATAGAAACAATTCATTGAAATTGGGAAATCAAGATCTGATCATTAACGGAACACTGAGTCTAATTTCAGGAAATTTTGACATTTCAAACCGCACCATCACTTTTCAAAATGGAAACATTCCAATTGAACGAGATGGCAGTAACACAATTGGAAAACTGATCACGAATACAAACACAAGTATTGTTTTTGGTACTTCCGGAAACAAGGGAGGAAGTACATTTACAATACCTACCGATGTTTTTAATTCTGTACCTGAATTATTCAATTTCGTTATCAACCGTACGAATCCGATTATTCTGAGTAGTCAGGATCTAACGGTTCTTGGCACCCTAACCCTGACTTCAGGCATTCTTTCTGCAGGAAGTAATACGGTGATTTTAGGGACTGATGCGATAGTAAGCGGAGGAAGTGCAAACAGTCACATACAAGGCAATCTTCGAAAATGGATTAAAACAGGTACAAGTAATATCAGCTTCCAAATAGGAGATGGAACGGTTTATGCGCCTGTTAACTTAACCTTAAATGGAAGTATTTCTTCATCAACCGGAAGTATTACCGTAAAAACAGTTGCAGGAGATCAACCCAATATTGGTTCATCAGGTATTAATAACAATTCCAGTTTAAATCGATATTGGACTGTAACCGAAAGTACTCCAGTTTCCGGAATGAGTTCTTTCAATGCTAGTTTTAATTACAGCAATAGTGACAATGACCCAACTTCCATCCCGGCAAACTATGTGATTCGTCGATATCAAACTACAGGCTGGTCATCAATTACTGTAAGTGGAACACCAACTTCAACGTCTATTTCAGGAACAAACATATCCGGCTTTGGTGAATTTGCCGTTGGTAATATTACAGGAACAATTGCCGTTTCTACACAACCAATAGACATATCGGTATGTGCACCCGGGAATGCAAGTTTTACGTCAGCATCATCCTCAATACCAACACCCACGGTGAAATGGCAAAGAAGTGCCGGTGGAGGAGTGTATGAAGATATTACTGCCAACATGGACGAAGGAACCGTGTACAGTGGATTTACAACAGGAACATTGCAAATTACCGGAACATCCACTTCCATGAATGGCTATGTATACCGGGCGGTATTCACCAATATTAATGGTACAGTTAATTCCAATGACGCTTCACTCACAGTAAATGCAGTACTGACGCCAACTTCCAGTGTCGTGATTCAAAATGGATCAAATGTTATTTGCGAAGGCAGTCCGGTTACGTTTAGAGCCATTGCCGCAAATACAGGAGGCGGATCTGTAAATTATGATTTCAAAGTCAATGGAAACAGTGTTCAAAATGGCAACAACAATTTGTACAACACTTCCAATCTCGAAAATGGCGATATCATTTCCTGTGATATTGAAGTAACAAATGGAGTATGTCTGACTAAAAACGAGGCATCCTCTACAACTACCAACACGAATGTAAGCATGGAAGTAACCTCACCGGCTGTTACACTCACATCCTCAGTTGGGACCACCATTTGCTCCGGAACACGGGTCGTTTTTACAGCAACTGCCACAAATTATGTAACAGGCAGTATACTGTACAACTTTAAAATCAATGGAAACAGTGTTCAAAACACCAATCAAAACACTTTTGAATCCTCTACTTTGGAACAGGGAGATCATGTTAGTTGTACCATTACAATTAACGGAGGAACCTGCTCCGGTAAATCGGTCAGTTCAAATGAGATAACAATGACTGTAAACCCAAATGTAACACCAACACTTCTTTTGGCTTCATCTACCGGAAATACCGTTTGTTTTGGAACCAATGTGCTATTTACTGCAACGCCCAACAACTTAGGAGGAGGCACAATAGATTCATATGATT